>JBEKJP010000024.1:0-70988 GCA_050011155.1 Streptosporangiaceae bacterium | reverse complement strand
GTCGGGGAGGCGGGCGCGCCGGATGGCGCCTCCCCGGACAGGCGGGACTCCTGGGACGGCGGGGTGGTGCCGTCCGGACTGTTCGCGCTGTCGGCGCCGCCCGGGAGGCCACGGGGACCGCCGGGGTCGTCGTCGGGGTCCTCGGGGTTTTCGGGGTTTTCGGGACCATCGGGATTGCTGGGGTCACTGGGGTCGACGGGATCCTGGGCGGCGGCTTCCCGCAGGGCGTCGTCGAGGGCCTGCTCGTCCAGGCCGGGGGCGTCGAAGGGATCGCGGCGGCGGCGGTGCGGCAGGGCCAGCCGGGCCGCGGTCCCGATGTCCTCCTCGGTCACCACGTCGCGGCCAGCCCAGGCGGCCAGCGCGATCGCGGTCCGGGCGGTGACCAGGTCGGCCCGCATGCCGTCCACGCCGAACGCGCCGCACACCGAGCAGATCTGGCGGAGCGCGGCGTCCGGCAGGCTGACCTGAGGCAGCCGGTCGCGCGCCGCGGCGACCTGGCTGGCCAGGGCGGCGGTGTCGGCGGAGAAACGGGTGACGAAACTCACCGGGTCGGCCTCGAAGGCCAGCCGGCGGCGGACCACCTCGACTCGCTCGGCCGGGTCGTGGCTGGCCGTCGCCTGCACGGTCAGGCCGAACCGGTCGAGCAACTGCGGGCGCAGCTCGCCCTCCTCCGGGTTCATGGTGCCGACCAGCAGGAACCGCGCGGCGTGGCGGACCGAGACGCCCTCGCGCTCCACGTAGTTGACACCCAGCGCGGCCGCGTCGAGCAGCAGGTCCACCAGGTGGTCGTGGAGCAGGTTGACCTCATCTACGTAGAGCACCCCGCGGTGCGCCGCGGCCAGCAGGCCGGGCTGGAAGGCGGTCGTGCCCGCCGTCAGCACGCGCTCGATGTCGAGCGAGCCGGCCAGCCGGTCCTCGGTGGCTCCCACCGGAAGCTCGGCCAGGGTGACGGGGCGCTCGCGCGACCCGGTGCCATCATGGGCGCCGTCATGAGGCCCCGCCGGGCAGCCGGGGTCGGGCGCGGCCGGGTCGCAGGAGTACGGGCAGCCGGGAACCACCCGCACCGGTGGCAGCAGCGCGGCCAGGCCGCGCACCATGGTCGACTTCGCGGTGCCCTTCTCCCCCCGGACCAGGACGCCGCCGATGGCCGGCGACACCGCGTTGAGGAGCAGCGCCAGCTTCAGGTCGGCCATCCCGACGATGCCGGCGAATGGGTACGCGGTGTCGGTCGTCGCCATACCGTCAGTCCTTCCCGGGTTTCCTCGCCCGAAGTCCGGAACTCAGCGGCAGCCGGAGTCTCTGGCTTCCGGGGTCAGGCCGAGCGACCTCGCAGGTCGCCCCCCGGTCACAGTTGCGGGACAGCCCCGGATTCGCACCGGCGTTCCTCCGCGTTGCTACCTCAAGACAGCATGGCACACCGCGCTGAGGGGGGGCGGTGCGGGCCAGGCCCGGCTTAGCCGCCGGGTACACTGGCCCGGGTTCGCCCCCGGTGCGTACGTTGCCAGCGATTCGGCAGGAAACTTTCAGCTGGCCCAGGTAGCGTGAGCGCTCGTATACCGGTAGAACCGGGTGGCGGATCCCGCCGCCTGCGAGCAGGCAGGCGCCGTCAACGCCGTCGGACCTCCGCTGCCGCCGGCCTGGCGACTTTTGGTATGTGGAATATTCCTAAGACGCTGAACGGAGCACGCATGGCGAATCGTTCCCGTGTCCTGGTGACCGGCGGCGCCGGCTTCATCGGCCGACGGGTGGTCCGCGCCTTGCTGGCCGAGGGGCACGAGGTGACCGTCGCTGACCTGCGCGCCTTCCCTGACCCTGAGGTCCGCACCCTGGTCGGCGACCTGTGCGACCCGGACGCGGCCACGCGGGCCGTCGAGCCGGGGACCGACGTGATCATCCACCTGGCCGCCGTCACCTCGGTGCTGGCCTCGGTGCAGGACCCGGTGAGCACCCACCGGCTGAACGTCGACGCCACCGCCCGGCTGCTCGAGCTGGGCCGGGAGAACGAGGTGGGCACGTTCTTGCTGGCGTCGACCAACGCGGTCGTCGGCAGCGGCAGCGCACCCGGCGAGGTGATCACCGAGCGGACCGTGCTCCGTCCCCTCACCCCTTACGGCGCGACCAAGGCCGCGGGCGAGATGCTGCTCGGCAGCTACGCCAGCTGCTACGGCATCACCGGCGCGGCGCTGCGGTTCTCCAACGTCTACGGCCCGGGCATGAACGAGAAGGACAGCTTCATCCCCCGGCTGATGCGCGCGGCCAGGGACGGCTCGGGTGTCCAGGTCCGCGGCGACGGCAGCATGCTCCGCGACGTGGTGCACGTGGACGACGTGGTGCAGGGGATCTTCGCCGCCTGGCGCGGGCAGCACAACGGCCCGCTGATCCTCGGCTCGGGGCAGTCGGTGACGGTGAACGAGATGGTGACGACGGCCCGCAAGGTCACCGGCGCGCCGATCCCGGCCGAGAACGTGCCGGTCGGCAGCGGTGAGATGCCGGCCGTGGTACTGGACATCTCCGCGGCGAAGGCGCTCGGCTACCGGCCCGCGTTCGACCTGGAGACCGGCATGGCGACCGTATGGCCTGACTTCGCGCCGGAAGGAGCGACCACGTGATCTACAGCAACCCAGAGGACCAAGTGGTGGACGACGCCGCCATCAAGGTGTTCATCGACGCCTACGGCGAGCGCGCCACTCACCTCCCGCCGGTCGCGATCGTGATCGCCGCCTACAACGAGTCCGGCGCCATCGGCCCGGTCATCGGGGCGCTGCCGGCCGAGGTGTGCGGGCTGGCCACCGCGGTGGTCGTGGTCGCCGACGGCTGCGCCGACAGCACCGCGGCCGAGGCCGCCGCGGCCGGCGCCCTGGTCGCCGACGTGCCGGTCAACCGCGGCCAGGGCGCCGCGCTCCGGCTCGGCTACCGGCTGGCCCGCGAGGGCGGCGCCGCGTACATCGTGACGACCGACGCGGACGGCCAGTACAACCCGGCCGAGATCGTGACCGTGCTGGCGCCGGTGGTGGCCGGCGAGGCCGACTTCGTCACGGGCTCCCGGCGGCTCGGCAGCCAGGAAACCAAGGACATGATCCGGCGCACCGGCGTCCGCTTCTTCGCCGGCACGATCAGCTTGCTGACCGGCCAGCGGATCAGCGACACCACGTTCGGGCTGCGGGCCATGCGGGCCGAGGTCACCGGCGCGGTCGAGCTCGCCCAGCCCCAGTACCAGGCGTCAGAGCTGCTCATCGGCGTGATCACGCACGGCTATAAGGTGGCCGAGGTGCCCGCGACCATCCACCGGCGGCGGGTGGGTGAGAGCAAGAAGGGCCAGAACCCCCTGTACAAGCTGCACATCCCGGGGGTGAACAACTTGTTCTACGGGACACGCTTCGCGCGGGTGGCCTACGGCACCTGGTGGCGGGAACGTCAGCGGATCAAGCGCTCGGGGTCTTCCAGGTCCTCGGGGCCTTCGGCTTCGGGGCCTTCGGCTTCGGGTTCCGGCGTCCGGGCGAACACCTCGGGTCCCGGGTCGGTCGAGGCCAGCGCCTCTTCGGCCGCGGCCGGTCCCGGCCGGCCGGCCGACCCGGCGAAGAGGACGTAGTGGAAGAACAGGAACCGCAGCGCGAACGTGCCCAGGTTGGCCACGCCGTACACGGCGTCCAGGTAGAGCACGCGCTCGGCGCCGTGCAGGTGCCACCAGCCCGCGGAGTGGTAGCCGAACTTGTTCGCCAGGGTGAGGATGGCTACCACCATCGCGGAGACGACCCAGAACGGCAGGGTCTCCTTGAGCAGGCTCGGGCGGCCCTTCCGCTTCCACGCCCAGCGGCTGAGGATGTAGCTGACCAGGGCGCCGGAGAACCACGCGACCAGGGTCGCCCAGGTGGAGCTCAGGTTCAGCGGGCCCGCGCAGATGGTGAACACGATCTCGGTCGTGGCGAACGCGGCGATGGCCGCGACCGCGAACCGGCCGAAGCGGATGCCGAGCTTGCTGCGGGCTTTCCGCGTGATCGTGTCACTGATCCGATTGGTTACCAGAGCCATTGATGTCCTAGGTTAGCTAGCCGACCACGAACAACACTCTGAGCACGTTACCGTCCCTGCGCGGTACCCCGTACAGCGGCGGCCAAAAGTCAGGCCGATCACATTCGGATAACAGAGAGGCGGGACCGGGGCATGAGGATCATGGTGCTGGGCGGCGACGGGTACCTGGGCTGGCCCACGGCGCTGCACTTGTCGCAGGCCGGTCACGACGTGGCGGTGGCCGACAACTTCGCCCGCAGGCACTACGACGACGAGCTCGGGGTCGAGTCGCTGGTGCCGATCGAGCCGCTGCGAACCCGGATCGCGGCCTGGCACGAGCTGACCGGCCTCAAGATCGGCATGTACGTCGGCGACCTGACCGACGCGATGTTCACCTACCACATCGTCGAGGACTTCAGGCCCGAGGCGGTCGTGCACTACGCCGAGCAGCGGGCCGCGCCGTACTCCATGATCGACCGCAAGCACGCGGTGTACACCCAGCAGAACAACGTGGTGGGCACGCTCAACCTGCTGTACGCCATCGCGGAGATCAACCCGGACATCCACCTGGTCAAGCTGGGCACGATGGGCGTCTACGGCACCCCCAACATCGACATCGAGGAAGGCTGGCTCGATCTCGAGCACAACGGCCGTCTCGACCGGGTGCTGTTCCCCAAGCGGCCGGGCTCGTTCTATCACCTGTCCAAGGTGCACGACAGCTACAACATGGAGTTCGCCTGCCGGATCTGGGACCTGCGGGCCACCGACCTGAACCAGGGCGTGGTCTACGGCCAGGCCACACCCCAGACCGAGATGGACGAACGGCTGGCCACCCGCTTCGACTACGACGAGGTGTTCGGCACGGTGCTGAACCGGTTCGCCATCCAGGCGGTCATCGGTCACCCGCTGACCGTGTACGGCAACGGCCACCAGACCCGGGGCATCATCGACATCAGGGACACGATGCGGTGCATCGAACTGGCCTGCGAGAACCCGGCCAACCGGGGCGAGTTCCGGGTGTTCAACCAGATGACCGAGTCGATGTCGGTGCAGGAAATCGCCGACACCGTGGCCAGCGCCTACCCGGCCGACGTCACCATCGAGCACCTGGAGAACCCCCGGGTGGAGGCGCCCGACCACTACTACAACGTCAAGCACACCAAGCTGATGGACCTCGGCCTGGAACCGCACCTGCTGTCGGACACCCTGATCGGGTCGCTGTTCGAGATCACCAAGCGGTACGCCCACCGCGTCCGGCCCGAGGCGCTGCGGCCCACCGTCGACTGGCGCAGGCCCAGCGCCGGCTGACCGGCGCCAGGCCTGGTCTGACCTCAGGCGCGCTCGAAGATCGCGGCGATGCCCTGGCCGCCGCCGATGCACATGGTGGCCAGCGCGTACCGGCCGCCGGTCCGCTGGAGCTCGTACAGCGACTTGACGGCCAGGATCGCGCCGGTCGCGGCGACCGGGTGGCCCAGCGAGATGCCGCTGCCGTTCGGGTTGGTCCGCTCCGGCGGCAGGCCGAGTTCGCGGGACACGGCCAGCGCCTGGGCGGCGAACGCCTCGTTCACCTCGAACACGTCGATCTCGTCCAGCTTGATGCCGGTCCGGTCCAGGACCGTGCGGGTGGCCGGGACCGGGCCGATGCCCATGATCCGCGGCTCCACCCCGGCATGGGCGTAGCCGACCAGCCGTCCCATCGGCGTCAGGCCGCTGCTCCGGACGAACGACCCCGACGCCAGTACCACTGCGGCGGCCGCGTCGTTGATGCCCGACGCGTTGCCCGCGGTCACCGTGCCGTCCTTGGAGAACGCCGGCCGCAGCTTGGCCATCCCCTCCAGCGTCACGTCCGCCCGGACATGCTCATCGGCGTCCACCACGGTGACCGCGCCCCGCTTGCCGGGGATCTCCACCGGCAGGATCTGCCCGGTGAAGTACCCCGCGGCCTGCGCCGCGGCCGCCCGCCGGTGGCTCTCCACCGCCAGCGCGTCCTGATCTTCCCTGGACACCCCGTATTCGGTGGCCACGTTCTCCGCGGTCACCCCCATGTGGCAGTCCTCGAACGGGTCGGTCAGCGCCCCGGTCATCGCGTCGATCGCGACGCCGTCGTTCATCCGCTGCCCCCACCGCATGCCCGGCAGCCAGTACGGCGCCCGGCTCATCGACTCCGCGCCCCCGGCCACCGCCACCTGGCAGTCCCCTAGCATGATCGCCTGCGCCGCCGAGATGATCGCCTGCATGCCACTGCCGCACAGCCGGTTCAGGGTCAGCGCGGGCGTGCTCGCGTCCAGGCCCCCGTTCAGCGCCGCCACCCGGCTCAGGTACATGTCCCTGCGCTCGGTGTGGATCACGTTCCCGAACATCACGTGACCCACATCCCCGGCGCTCACCCCGGCCCGGCCCACCGCCTCCCGGACCACCTTGGCGGCCAGGTCACACGGCGGCACCGAAGCCAGGCCGCCGCCGTACTTGCCGATCGCAGTCCGCACACCGGACAGGACGAAAACGTCATCCATGGTTCCCTCATCCCACATGCCGGGATAGGTTTCCCGGCCGCTTTGATGCGTGAAATCACGACACTAACAACCTCGTCACATCCCGCTACGGGACTAAGGTCCCGGGACTGGCGGCCTAAGTCCCTTTCAGACCGGGACATCCCGGCCTTGTGCGGCCGGAAACGATTTACCACGGTGAGATCAGCGACGGCAGGCGATGGCTCCAGCCTTGCCGCGGATGTGCACCGGGAGAGGTTATGAGCGAAGAACAGAGATCCGCCAGCCCCATGGAACTGATGACCGAGGCGACCGAGGCGGCGGCCGGCCTGCTGCCGATGGACATGGTCAACGCGATCGCCGAGCTCGCAGATCCTGTCGCGGTGGCGAAGGAAATGCCGTGGCTGGCCGAAGAGCTGGCCAAGGTCGCGCTCGGCAAGTCAGAGGTCTCGTTCGAGCCGCGGGACCAGCGCTTCGCCGACGAGGCCTGGCGGACGATCCCCTACTTCCGCATCCTCGGCCAGTCCTACCGGCTGTTCGAGATGTGGATGAACCGGATGTACGAGTCGGCCGACGGCTCCTGGCAGAACAAGGCGCGCGCCCGCTTCGCGGCCGACGTTATCTCGGCCGCGCTGTCTCCGACCAACTACCTGGCTACCAACCCCGCCGCCCTCCGGGAGGCGATCTCGACCAGCGGCCTGTCGCTCGTCAAGGGCGCCCAGAACATGGTGAGCGACCTGGCCCGCGGCGGGATGCCCGCCATGGTCGACCGGAAGCAGTTCAAGGTCGGGACGGACCTCGCCGCCACGCCGGGCGCCGTGGTGTACCGCGACGAGCTGTTCGAGCTGCTGCAGTACAAGCCCACCACGCCCCGGGTCAGCCACATCCCGCTGCTGATGTTCCCGCCGCAGATCAACAGGCACTACATCCTGGATCTGGCGCCCGGGCGGTCGGTAGTCGAGTTCGCCGTCAGCCAAGGCATCCAGGTGTTCATGGTCGTCTGGCGGAACCCCAGCTCACAGCGCGGCGATGGGAAATGGGGACTTGACGACTACATCGCCGCGGCGGAACGAGCCGCCGACGTGACCAAGAAGGTCGCGCACGCCGACCAGCTGAACGTGCTCGGGCTGTGCGCCGGCGGCATCACGGCCTCGTACATGCTCGCGCACCTGGCCGCGCTCGGCGACGACTCGGTCAAGTCGGCGACCTTCGTCGTGACCATGCTGACCGGTGACAAGCCGAACGTCGTGGGCATGCTGGACACCGCCGAGTCGCGCAAGCTCCTCGACCAGGCCGCCGCGGCCGAGCAGGTCGTCCCCGGGACCGCGCTGCGCAGCCTGTTCGCCATGCTGCGGCCGAACGACCTGGTCTACAACTACCTGGTCAGCGGGTGGCTGATGGGCAAATCGCCCGCCCCGTTCGACGTCCTGGCGTGGAACGACGACGCCACCCGGACGACGGCTAGGTTCGCGTGCGAGTCAAGCCGGCTGGCCATGGACGGATGGGAGGGCAACGGGCCGACCCTGCTCGGTGTCAAGACCGACTTCAGCAAGATCACCTGCGACAGCTATCACGTCGGCGGCTTCACCGACCACATCACGGCCTGGCGGGCCTGCTACGACACCGCCCACCTGGTCGGCGGCGCCGACAAGGAGATGACCCTCATCAAGTCCGGCCACATCCAGTCCGTTGTCTACCCGGCGGACAGCACGCGGTATGACCGCTGGTACGGGCCGCCCACATCGACGGATCCCGACGAGTGGCTCAAGACGACCCCCACCGAGAAGGGCTCGTGGTGGCGGCCGTGGACCGAATGGCTGAGCGCCCGCTCCGGCGAAAAGCGGCAGGCGCGCACCACCCTCGGCAACCGCCAGTACCCGCCGCTCGACCCGGCTCCTGGCACCTACGTGCACGAGTAAGCCAGGCTTCGAGTGCCCGTCCTGCGCGGCGGGTCCGGCGTCCTATCCTTCGCGGAACTGGACGCCGAACCCGCCGCGAGGGTAGTGCCATTTCAGGGCGCCTGGGGCCGCGATCGCCAGGCACGTTCCGCACTCCAGGCAGGCGGCGTACTCCACGGAAATGGTCCCGTCGGGTTCCTCGGCGTAGACGCGGGCCGGGCAGCAGGCGACGAGAAGCTTGCCGGTGCCGGTGGCCTTGGCGATCTCCTGGTTGACCTCGATGTGGCCCTGCTCCTCGTCGAGGAGGAAGCGGTTCTTCGTCAGGCGCTCGGGGACTGACAGCGGTTTCATAGTGCGCGCGCTCCTGCGATGCCGTCTCGGACGAGCTGCCTCATCTTCAGCGGAGACCGGGCCAGGCTCCGGCGGGCCACCTTGAGCAGGTGCCGGCGAGGCTGGGTGTCGAGGTTGAACGTGCCGTACAGGACGTTCGCGAACAGCTCGCCGTACTGCTTGTACATCCGCTCTACCTCAAGGAAGTGCGGGGCCTTGGCGTAGGTCTTCATGTCCTGGCCGACGTAGGAAGCGAGCAGCTTGTCCCGGTACCGGGCCAGGACCGCCTTGGAGGTGTCCTTCCGGTCCAGCGCATCGCCGATGGCCTCGGCGGCGGCGACGGCGGATCCGACCGCCAGGTCCATGCCGCGCACGGTCAGGCCGGTGTTGAGGGTGAGGCCAGCGGCGTCGCCGACCACCACCATGCCGTCCATGACGATCTCGCCGACCATGTCCAGGCCGCCCTCGGCGACTAGATGGCAGCCGTACTCGAGCAACTCGCCGCCTTCGAGGTAGGGGGCGATGAACTGGTGCTGCAGGAAGTGGTCGAAGATGTCGGTGACGACCTTCTTGCTGGCGGTGAGGTCGTCCAGGCGCACTACGATGCCGACGGACAGCGATTCCAGGTTGGTGTAGAGGAAGCCACCACCGCCCACCCCCTGGGTGCAGTCGCCGACCACGGCGAGGGCCGCGCCCTCGTCACCAGTCAGGTTGAACCGCTGCTCTATCGTCTCGCGGGGCAGCGATATCACCGATTTCACGCCGACGGCCAGGTGGTTCAGCGGCTCCTTCTGGCGCAAGCCGGCCTCCTTGGCGATGAAGGAGTTCACGCCGTCGGCGGCCACGACCACGTGGGCTCGCAGTTCGTCGTCGCCGGCCTGGACGCCGACCACCCGGCTGCCTTCTGTGAGCACGCGGTCCACCCGGACGCCGGGCATGAGCATGGCGCCGGCCTCCTCGCACTTCTCGGACAGCCAGGCGTCCAGTTTGGCCCGCAGCACCGTGACGGCGTTGACCGGGTCGGCCAGCCTGGCGTCCTTGTAGTCGATGGCGACCGAGCTCTCGGCGTTGAGGAAGCTGATGTAGTTGCGAGTGATCCTGCGCTCGACCGGCGCCTCGTCATGGAAGTCGGGAAAGACCTGCTGGATGCCACGGGAGTACAGGACGCCGCCGGAGAGGTTCTTCGACCCGGGCGCCTCGCCTCGCTCGATCAGCAGCACCGAGCGTCCCTGCCGGGCGAGCTGATAGGCCACGACGCAGCCCGCAATGCCCGCGCCGATGACGATGACCTCGAAGTCAGGCTCAGCTGCGTGCGTCATCTGGCACCCTCACTTCAGCGCGGCGATGATCGCCGGCACGAGCTGGTAGAGGTCACCGACCAGGCCGTAATCGGCCTGCTGGAAGACCGCGGCATTCGGGTCGGAGTTGATCGCCACGATAGTCTCCGCCCCGGCCACGCCGACCATGTGCTGGAGCTGGCCGGAAATGCCGATGGCGAGGTAGAGCTGGGGGGCGATGTGCGCCCCGGAGCTGCCGATGTAGCGGTCCTTGCTCATCCAGTTCAAGCCCTCGGCGACCGGGCGGGAGCAGGCGACCTCGGCCTCGAAGGCCTGGGCGATCTCCTCGATCATGGCCAGGTCCTCCTGGGCCTTGAGGCCGCGGCCGACGCCGATCACCCGGTGCGCCGAGTTGAGGTCCGCCTCGTCGAAGTCGTGCATCTTGGTCTCGATCACCTTCAGCGGCAGCGGGGTGGCGGAGACCTCCTCGATGGGCACGCCGCCACCGCTGGCCGGCGGCACCGGACCGCCGTCGAACAGCAGGGCCACCCCGCCGGAGACGGCGACGGTCTCGTCGGCTATGTCACCGAAGACGGCGTTGACCACGATGACGTCGTCGCCGTCGACCGACACCGACCGCGCCCCGGTCAGGACCGCTGCCCCCAGCCGGGCCGCGGCCGCGCCGAGAAGCACCCGTTCGCCCGGGTTGCGGCCGCTGAGAATGACGCGGGGCGGATCGGCCGCGATGACGTCGGCTACCGCCGAGGCGCAGGCCTCGGCGGGCACGTCGTCCGGCGCGCTGCACCACACCACTTTGTCCACGTCGGCCGCCGCGACCGTCTCGGCCACCGATCGGGGACCGGCGACCACGGCCCCTACCGGCCCCCCCAGGGAGCGCGCGACCGTGATGAGGCTGCCGACCGTCGGCTCATCCCCGACGATGATCCAGGCGTTCACGCTCATTGCCGGTTCCTCTCTGTCGTACCGCGGGTGGTCACAGCGCGCCGGACGCGCGGAGCGCGGTGACGAGCTCTTCGGCGGCCGCGGCCGGGTCGGTGGTGTCGATGAGCTGGCCCTTGCGGGCCTTGCGGGCCGGGCGCGCCCGGCCCGTGACGGTCGTGACCGCGTTCGGCGGTGACACCTCGAGGGCCGAGAGCTCCAGCTGGTCCACCGGTTTCTTACCCGACGCGAGCAGCTCTTTCATGCCGGGTATGTGCGGCACGGCCGCATCCGCGGACGCGGCCAGAACGGCTGGGCCTGAGATCTCGAGCACCTGCACGCCGCCGGGGATCGCGCGCTCTACCCGCAGCGCACCAGCCTGGCCGGTCACCGCGCTGACCTCAGCGACAGCCGGCCAGCCCAGCTGGCCGGCCAGCACGGTCGGCACCATTTTGGCCGCCACGTCCACCGACGAGTCGCCGGTGATGATCAGGTCCACGTCACCGATCCGGCGGACCGCCGCGGCGAGGACCGCGGCCAGCTCCGATCGGCCGGCCTCGCGCAGGGACTCATCCTCGATGATCACCACTCGATCCAGGCCGCGGGAGAGAGCGGCCTTGGTCGCGATGGGCGTGCCAACGCCCTTCCCTCCGGCCGTCAGGCCGATCAGCTCGGCGCCGGCCGCGTCGGCCAGCTGCCGGGCCAACTTCAAGGCCACGGGGTCATAGGTGCTGATGCCGGGCTTCGCCCGGCTCCAGTCCACCGTGCCGTCAGCGCGAACCGTGGCCTCCTCCGGGTCACAGGCCCACTTGTAAGTGACCACAATCCTCATCACGATCCTCCTGGCGAAAGCGGCTGCGATAGGTCCTGACCGGCGATCTTTACCGCAAGGCGTTCCTCGCTATTACCATTCGCTGCACTTCGGAGGTCCCCTCGTAAATCTCGGTTATCTTCGCATCGCGGTAATTCCGCTCCACTGGATAGCTTTCTGTATAGCCGTAACCGCCGTGGATCTGGATTGCCTTGCCTGCCACCCTGGTGGCGACCTCCGATGCGAAGAGCTTGGCCATCGCCCCTTCGGTGGAATAGGGCTTGCCGTTGTCCACGCACGACGCGGCGCGGTAGACAAGGAGCCGGGCGGCGTCGATCTCAGTAGCCATGTCGGCTATCATCCACTGGATGGCCTGCAAGGCCGCGATCGGCTTGCCGAATTGGACACGCTCTTTCGCGTAGGCGACCGACGCGTCGAGCGCCGCCTGGGCGATGCCGAGTGCCTGCGCGGAGATGCCGATCCGCCCGCCGTCGAGCGTCTGCATGGCTATCTTGAAGCCGTCGCCCTCCCCGCCCAGGAGTGCCTCCTTCGGCACCCGGCAGTCGGAGAAGTAGACGGGCGGCGTGCTGGATCCGCGTATCCCCAGCTTGTGCTCGGCCTCGCCGACGGAGAACCCGGGGGTATCCTTCTCGACGACAAACGCGCTTATCCCGCGCGTCCCGCGCTCCGGATCGGTCTTCGCGAAGACGATGTACACATCGGCGTATGGCGCGTTGGTGATGAACATCTTCGATCCGTTGAGGGTGTAGCCGTCCGCGTGCAGCGTCGCCGTGGCGGTGCCCGCGGCGGCATCGGTGCCCGCGGCGGGTTCGGTCAGGGCAAAAGCACCGAGGCGGTGACCAGATGCCATGTCGTGCAGATAACGGTCCTTCTGAGCTTCGGTGCCGAACTTGAAGATCGGCCAGGTGGCGAGCGAAGTATGCGCTGACAATATGACTCCGGTGGACGCACACGCCCGCGACAGTTCCTCGACCACGATTACGTAGCTCAGGTAGTCCGCACCCGCGCCACCCTCCTTCTCGGGGTAGGGCATACCCATGAGGTTCATCTCAGCCAGCTTCGGCAGGAGCTCGCTGGGGAAACGGTGATCACGATCGAGCTCGGCCGCGATCGGTGCCACCTCGGCCTCGGCGAATTCCCTGACTGCATCGCGGATAAGCTGCTGCTCATCGGTCAACTCGAAGTCCACGGTAAGATACCTTCCTGAATATCGGCTGTCCGGTAGCTCTATTCGAGAGCTGTATTCCGCTGAGCCTTTGCTGTTAGCAGACTAATTCGCAGCAATAACATAGGCTGATCCGGGCTGGCCTGGTAGGGACGAAAGTCCTGGCACACGGAACTTACGCCACGGAGCGGGCTCCCTTGCGGTCCAGCCAGGGCAGTCAGCCCGTCGAGCGGCGCGGTCACGTGGCCGGGGCCGACCGTTTCCGCGCCGCTGCTCGCAGGTGGCGCCTCATTCAGCGGGCAGGGACCCTACCTCAGCACAGGGGGCCGCCCGCCACGTAGATGACCTGGCCGGAGACAAAGCCCGCGTCTTCGCTGACCAGGAACGAGATGGCGTGGGCCACGTCGGCCGGCTGGCCGACCCGTCCGACAGGTATCTCCTTCTTGTAGGTCTCCACGAGATCCTCGAACGACATCTTCAGCTTGTCGGCCATGGCCGCGGTCATGTCGGTGGCGATGAAGTGCGGCGCGACCGCGTTCGCGGTGATCCCGAACTTGCCAAGTTCCTTGGCGAGCGTCTTGGTGAAGCCCTCCACGCCGGCCTTCGTGGCGGAGTAGTTGGCCTGGCCGCGGTTGCCGAGCCCGGACGAGGATGAGATGTTGACGATCCGCCCCCACTTCTGCCCGGTCATGTACTTCTGCACCGCCCTGGTCATCAGGAACGGACCGCGCAGGTTGACATTGATCACCGCGTCCCAGTCCTCGTCGGTCATCTTGAACAGCAGGGCGTCGCGAGTTATCCCGGCGTTGTTCACTAGCACCGTCGGCTCGCCCAGTTCGGCAGCCACGCGCTCAACCGCGGCGTTTACCTGATCGGTCTTGCTGACGTCGGCGCCGACCGCGAGCGCGCGCCCGCCGGCGTTCTCGATCTCCTTCACGACCCGCGCACAATCGTCTTCGCTGAGGTCGAGGACCGCCACGGCCATGCCGTCGGAGGCCAGCCTGATGGCCGTCCCGGCGCCGATACCGCGGGCCGCACCTGTCACAATCGCAGTCTTCCGTACCACTGGAATTCTCCTTCATCCGAACGAGCCGTGCGCCAGGCCGGGAAAGTTTCCTGAGCTCGTGGCGTAGTTTCAGTCCGTTACCTTCGTATGCATGCGCCCTTTCCGCCCGCTAGTGGCTTAGGTCCCAGTCGGCCAGTCCTTCAGGTCCTAAAGCCGTAGCCGGTAGCCACCGGTTCAGCTGGGGCGGATGGTCCAGGTGCCGGCGGCGAAGTCCCGGCGCAGCTCGTATACCCGCGGTGGCGCGCCCTGGCCCGGGGCCGCCTCGACGCGCCAGAGCTCGAGTTCGGGCTGACCGGGCTCGGCGGCGGGTTCCCGCCACCACTCCCGGCTGATGACCCACCCAGGCCACGCAGGTGCTCAACGGGGTGGCCGCGCACCTGGTCCAGGCCAGGGCGCCGACGCCGGGGACCCAAGGGGTGCGCGGCGGGCAGCCGGTGCTGGGTCGGAGGGAGCCGCCGGGGGCGCCGAAAAGTAATCGATAAAAGGGCTGCGACACAAAACATCGGAGTGTAGTATCTTCGTGACTCTTCGTAACGACGAAGGGTCAGGAGGGAGAAGTCTATGAGGATACAGAAGGCGAAGAAGCTGGCTCCGGCCCAGGAGCAGCTCCAGGCGCTGAGTGTCGCCGAGCTAGAGGAAGTCAGCGGCGGCGGGGGCTACGGCGGCTACGGCGGTGGCGGCTACGGCGGCGGGGGCTACGGCGGCGGCGGCGGCTACGGCGGCGGGGGCTACGGCGGCGGCGGCTACGGCGGCGGGGGCGGCTACTGGCACCACCACCACCGCCGGCATCACTGGCGGCCTCCGTACTACTAAAGGTGTCAGGGGCCGGCGGGCGGAGCCACATGGTTCCGCCCGTCGGCCCCGGCATGCCGGCCGTACGAACGGATGGCCGTGGTCAGGTGCATGGCGGCGAGACGAATGACGGGGGGCAGCCGATGACAGATCCAGCTCCGCTCTTCCGCGCTGAGGCGCTGCGCTCCCGCGCCGAGAACCTGCGCGACGACGACCCGGCTGCTCCCGGCCCGCTGGCCCAGGTGAGCCCACGCCGGACCGCGTGTGCGTACTGGGGGCTGCTGGTGCTGATGGTGGCGGCCCTGGCCGGAAGCGCACAGGTGCGGGTCGGGGAGTTCGCCCGCGGCCCGGCCGTCGTCCGCGGCCGGATGGTGGTCGCGGTGCTGCCCGCGTTCTTCGCGCCCGGGCTCCGGCCCGGCCTGCCGCTCATGCTGATGCTGCCGGGCCGCGCCCCGGTCCGCGCCGCCGTCAGCGCCACCGGGCCTGAGCTGGCCGGCCGGCAGGCGGCGAGCGCCCTGCTGGGCACAGACGTGGCCCCAGCCGGGCTGCTGCCGGGGACGCTGCTGGCCGTACGGGCCACGGTGGTGCCGGAGATGCCCGGCCGGCCAGCCGGTACGGCCTCGGTTCAGGTGGGCTCCGAGCGGCTCATCACTACGCTCATGACCGGCCTGGCGCCGGGATCCGGGGCAGACGATGGCTAGGGCCGTTCCCTACGTGGCGCAGCTGGAACTGGCGGACTGCGCCGCCGCGTGCCTGGCCATGACCCTGGCTTATCACGGACGGCACGTTCCGCTCGACGTGCTGCGAGACGCGACGGGAGCCGGGCGGGACGGCGTCGGGGCGGCTGGCATCGTGGCTGCCGCCCAGCGGTACGGCCTGGCCGCGCGGGGCGTGAAGGCCGACGTCGGCGACGTCGGCTGCCTGCCCCGCGGATCGGTCCTGCACTGGAACTTCGATCACTTCGTGGTGTTCGAGAAGGTCACTCCCAGGGGTGTCACGGTGGTGGACCCGGCTTCGGGACGGCGCCTGGTGCCGGCCGACTCGTTCCGCCGGTCCTATACCGGTGTCGCGATCACCCTCGAGCCCGGGGCCGCCTTCGCCCGGGGCGGGCAGGCCCGGCCCAGCCCCTACCGCTACCTGCGGCCCATTCTCGGCCAGCGCGTGCTGGCCCGGCGCGTGGTCGTGCTCTCGGTCCTGCTGCAGCTCCTGGCGCTGGCCGTGCCGCTGTTCACCGCGACCGTGGTCAGCCGCATCGTGCCGGCCGGCGACCGGCACCTGCTGCTCGTCCTGGCCGTCGCGATGGCGGCGGTGGCCGGCTGCTACTTCCTCACCTCCCTGCTCCGCGCCCGGCTGCTCCTGTACCTGCGCACGCACCTGGATACCCAGCTCACGACGGGGTTCGTCGGTCACCTGGTCCGCCTTCCCTACGCGTTCTTCCTCAGCCGGTCGGCGGGGGACCTGATGATGCGGCTGCAGAGCAACGCCACGGTCAGGGAGATCCTCACGACGGGATCCCTGTCCGCGCTCCTCGATGGCGGCACGGCCGCCATGTACCTGGTCTTGCTGCTTGTCATCAGCCTGCCGCTCGGCCTGCTCGTGCTCGGACTCGGCGCGGCACAGGCGGCCGTCATCATCCTGGCGCGCCGCCGCAACCAGCGCCTGACGGCGGAGAGCCTGGAAGCCGGGGCCCGTTCGGAGAGCTACACGTACCAGCTGCTGGCCGGCATCGAGGACCTCAAGGCGACCGGCGCCGAGGACCGGGCGGTGGCGCGCTGGTCCGGCCTGTTCGCCAAAGAGATCTCGGTCTCGGTGGAGCGGGGACGGCTGAACGCGCTGGTCGACTCGGCCGCGGCGACGCTGGGGCTGGTCTCGCCGCTGGCGCTGCTCGGCACGGGGGCGGTACTGGTTCTCCAGGACCGGCTCAGCCTGGGGACGATGCTCGGCCTCACCGTGCTGGGGGACGGCTTCCTCGCGCCCCTGGCCGCACTGGTCGCCACCGGCCTCCAGTTCCAGTTGCTCGGCAGCTACATGGCCCGGATCAACGACGTGCTCGACACCCCGGCCGAGCAGCAGGGCCGGACCGTACAGCCGGCCGGCCCGCTCCGCGGCCGTATCACGGCCGAGGGGCTGTCGTTCCGGCACGGCCCCACGCGCCCGCTGGCGGTGAACGACGTCTCGGTCCGGATCCTCCCCGGCCAGTTCGTCGCGATCGTGGGCCGTTCGGGGTCGGGCAAGTCGACGCTGGCGCGGCTGCTGTTCGGCCTCTACGAGCCGGAGGCGGGGCGCGTGCTGTACGACGAGGCCGATCTGCGTGATCTCGAGGTCCGCTCAGTGCGCCGTCAGCTCGGGATCGTCACACAGGAGTCGTATGTCTTCGGGACCAGCATCCGGGACAACGTCGCGCTGGCCGCACCGGGCGCCACCCAGGACGACGTGGTCCGCGCCGCCCGGCTGGCCTGCATCGACGAGGACATCCAGGCCATGCCGATGGGATACGAGACGGTCCTGGTGGAAGGCGGGGCCAGCCTGTCGGGCGGGCAGCGGCAGCGGCTCGTGCTGGCCCGTGCGCTGGCCGCACGGCCGTCCGTCTTCCTCTTGGACGAGGCCACCAGCGCCCTGGACACCGTCACCGAGGCGGCCGTCTACCGGAGCCTGGCCGGCCTGGACAGCACCGTCATCGTGATCGCTCACCGATTGAGCACGATCACCCGGGCCGACATGATCGTGGTCATGGACGGCGGAAGGCTCGTCGAGCAGGGAACCCACGATGAGCTGCTTGCCCTCGGCGGGTACTACCGGGACCTGGTCGGCGGGCAGGTCCGGGCCCGGGGCTAGCCCTGGGGGTCCCAGCCGGGGGCGGGGAACGCGGCCAGCAGGTCACGCACCTCGGCGGCGACGCGGTCCAGGGTGGCCTCGTCGTCCTTGGTGGCAGCGATGACAGCCTCGTCCATCCAGGCCGCCAGCGGGGCCATGTGCTCCTCGCGCAGGCCGCGGGTGGTGATCGCGGGCGTGCCGATCCGCAGGCCAGAAGGGTCGAACGGCTTGCGCTGGTCGAACGGGACCGTGTTGTAGTTCGTCTCGATGCCCGCCCGGTCCAGCGCCTTGGCGGCGGGCTTGCCGCCGATGCCCTTGGAGGTGAGGTCGATCAGGATCAGGTGATTGTCCGTCCCGCCCGAGACCAGGTCGTAGCCGCGGGCCAGCAGCGCGTCGGCCAGCGCCTTGGCGTTGGTGACGATCTGCTGGGCGTAGTCACGGAACCCGGGCTGGGCCGCCTCGTGCAGCGCCACCGCGATCGCCGCGGTGGTGTGATTGTGCGGACCGCCCTGCAGGCCGGGGAACACTGCCTTGTCCACGGCGGAAGCGTGCTCGGCCTTGGACATGATCATGGCGCCGCGCGGGCCGCGCAGGGTCTTGTGCGTGGTCGTGGTGATCACGTCGGCGTGCCCGGCCGGCGAGGGGTGCGCGCCGCCCGCGATCAGCCCGGAGATGTGCGCGATGTCGGCCACCAGGATCGCGCCGACCTCGGCGGCGATGGCGGCGAAGGCCGGGAAATCGATGGTCCGCGGGATCGCGGTGCCGCCGCAGAAGATGATCTTGGGCTGCTCCTTGACGGCCAGGTCGCGCACCTCGTCCAGGTCAACCCGGCCAGTGTCGTGGCGCACCCCGTACTGGACCGGACGGAACCACTTGCCGGTCGCCGAGACCGGCCAGCCGTGGGTGAGGTGGCCGCCCATCGGCAGCGACATGCCCATGATCGTGTCGCCGGGCTGGGCGAACGCCAGGTACACCGCGAGGTTGGCGGGCGAACCCGAGTAGGGCTGCACGTTGGCGTGGTCCACGCCGAACAACGCCTTGGCCCGGTCCCGGGCGATGATCTCGATCGGGTCGATGAACTGCTGACCCTCGTAGTAGCGGCGGCCCGGGTAGCCCTCGGAGTACTTGTTGGTCAGGACGCTTCCTGACGCCTCGAGCACGGCCACCGAGACGTAGTTCTCCGACGGGATGAGCCGGGCTTTGTCGTACTGCCTGCGTGCCTCGTCCTCAATGAGCCGGGCGATCTCCGGGTCGGCGCTCTCAACGCTGCCGATGGGCGGGATATGCATGGGCGGACCTCCTCGGTGACGAGGCTACCGGTCCCGGCGCGCGCAGGTCACGGGGGCACGCGCCAACTCCGTTCGGTACCTTCGTTGCGGGCACCATAAGGGAGCAATGAAGCGATATGGCTACTCGAATCATCCTCGACTGCGATCCCGGGATCGACGACGCGCTCGCGATCGCGTTCGCGCACGGCCATCCCGGCATCGACCTGGTCGGCATCACCACGGTGGCGGGCAACGTCGGGCTGCCCAAGACGACAGCGAACGCGCTGGCGGTGTGCGAGTTCGTCGGCGCGGCCGGGATCCCGGTCACGCCCGGCTGCCCGGGGCCGCTGCTGCGCCCGGCGCTGGACGCGCGGCGGGTACACGGCGACTCCGGGCTCGGCGGGGCCGTCCTGCCCCCGGCGGCGGCCAGCCCGGCCGACGGGCACGCCATCGACTACCTCATCGAAACCATCCGCGCCGCTCCCGGGGAGATCACGCTGGTCGCGACCGGGCCGCTGACCAACATCGCGCTGGCCGTGCAGCGGGAGCCGCGGCTGGCGGACTGGGTGCGCCAGTTCGTGATCATGGGCGGGTCGGCGAGCCGGGGTAACGTCACGCCCGCCGCCGAGTACAACATCTGGGCCGACCCGGAGGCCGCCGCGGCGGTGTTCCGGGCCGGCTGGACCGTCATCATGCTGGGGCTCGACGTGACCTTGCGGACCGGGGCCAGCCAGCAGGTGCTACAGCGGATGGGTGAGCTCGGGCCGCTCGGCACCAGGCTGCTGCTGCCCGCGCTGGAGCAATACCGCTCGGTGCGGGAATCTAGCGGGCCGCCGGTACACGACGTCTGCGCGGTGGCCTGGGTGGCGGAGCCGCACCTGTTCGGCCTGGCCCCGGCGCGGGTGCAGGTAGAACTGGCCGGCCAGTTCACGGCCGGCATGACCGTGGCGGACTTCGACGCCCCCGGCGAGGTGGGTAACGGCAACGCGATGGTCGCGATGCGCATCGAGGTCGGGAAGTTCTGGGAGGTGACGCTCGGCACCTACGCCAAGGTGGCCGAGGCGATGGCGCACTGACGCCTTGACGAGGGCCGGCGGCTCAGGCCTCGGCGGCGAGCAGGTCCTGGCCTAGTTCGAGTTCGGAGTACCGGCGCACCGTCTGTTCGGCGGCCTCGATCAGGTCGGCGTAGTTCCATCGCTCCCGGGCCCCTTCCGGCGTGGTCAGCGACACGACGCCGGACCGGCACCACACGGTCAGGCCCCGGCAGACGGAGAGCACCGACATGTCCGCGGCCGGCTGGTCGGCCCGCACCAGCTGGCCGCCGACCCCTCGTTCGCCGAGCATCGTCTGCAGTTCTCCGGCGGCCTGGCGGGCGCTGAGGCGCTCGTTCGCCCGGGTGGCCGAGACGTCGGCCGAGAGCGTGTAGGCGCGCAGCCCGGTGACATCGACCAGCCGGGCGTGCGCCAGCGGCGCGGGTACCGCGAACCAGACGGCCTTGCCGCGTGCGCCCCGGCCGCCCAGCCGGGCCCGGGTGGGGTGATGTCCCCACCGGCCGCCGGATAGTTCCTGCACGATCTGCAGGCCGCGGCCGGTGACGGCCTGGATCCCCTGGGCTTGGACCCGGGACGCGGCGGGCGGCAGCCCGTGCCGCCAGCCGCGGTAGCCATCGAAGACCTTGCAGACGAGCTCACGCCGGCCGCCGAGGCCGCGCAGGTAGAGCCAGAGCTCGGAATAGCCGGTCACCGTCCGGGGCGTGTCCGGCGAGGCCGACGGGACCGGGCCGGCGGACGAAATCTGCTCGCCTCCCATGTCCGGGGCGACGGACACGAGCCGATCCCCCCCTCCGCCGGTCCCGGCCACCGCGCGCGCGTGCAGGGTGTTGGCCGCGAGTTCGCTGGCCATCAGCACGCAGTCGTCGAGGAGATCCGGCTCGAGGCCGATCTCCGAGGCCGCGTCCCTGAACACCTGCCGCGCCACCTTGGCACATGCCGCATCGGCCGGCAATGGCCACACCTGACACGTGCCCGCGCGCACACCGTACATCCCCTGCTGCCTCAACCTGACGCCTCCGGCAGTCACCTGACATTAAGGCCGTCGGCAGGAGGGATGCCGTCGGCAAAAATCCCGCTAGCTGTATGGGGATTTGACTCTTAATCTGTGAAACACAGATTACGACTCAGTTGGCCCACTTCGCAATATGAATGGCGTTATTTCTTTTCATCACAGTTCAGCGCACACGGGGCGTGGCGGCCTCCCGATAGCGGCTCGTGTTACCAGTGGTGTCCAGGGTAATTATGCGCTCTCGGTTAAGGAAGATTGCGACCGTATGTCACATATATACGTTTAGGCCATTCTTCGCTAGCTATCAATTTGGCTTGCCGTGTACAGTCGCGGTAGCGAGGGAAACCCCCAAGGTTTGCCCGCCAGGCCTGGAGACAGGGCCGGTATGAGAAGGCCCCCCAGTGGCTGCATCCACCGGGGGGCCTTTCGCTTCCGCTAGTCCTACCTGTAGTTCTACGTGCCGGGCAGGTCGTAGCGGCCTTCCTTCACATCCGCCAGGAACGCGGCGAGGGCGTCCCGGCGGACGACGTGCGCGCCGCCCTCGGGTCGCTTGCTGTCCCGGACGGCGGCCACGCCGTCGAGGTTGCCCGCGATCTCGACGCAGCCTCCGTTGTGCGCGCTACGGCGGGCCTTCCGCCAGATGGCCTGAGACAGGTCGGTCATGCCTACTCCATTCGTTTCGCGAGACGTTCGAGGTAGCCCGTGGTCGCCGCGGGTTCGAGGGCGGCATCGCAGGCACGCTCGAACGATTCGATATATCCCTGTACTGAGTCCGGCTTGCTCACCTCCTCCACGGCGTAGTCGGTTTCCACGAAGACCAGGCTCGGCTCGTCGTCACGGAAGCCGAGAATGTTGACCATCGACACGATGCCGATCGGCGGCCCGTCCTCGAACCGCTGGACGTACAACTGCACATTGCGCCGCCTGCTCAACTCGACCAGGTGCTCGACCTGCTCCCGGCGATCCTCCCGCATGCCCCACCGGTAAAGCAGGGACGCTTCGGTTATCACGGCGCTGAACATGGCAGCGGATCCGTCCGTGCGGTCGAGAACTTCCTGCCTGCGGTGCCGGGACTCCAGCGCCCGGCGCCGGAACGCGGGCGGCCGCGGCCCAGCCCGCATCAGCGCCTCGGTATAGGCGGAAGTCTGCAAGAGCCCGGGGAGCACCAGCGGCATGAAAACCCGGATGGTGGTGGCGTCATTCTCGTAACCGGGGAATTCACTGTCGAAGATCTCCGCGTACTCACGCCACCAGGGCCGGGACCTGGCCCGGATGGCCAGTTCCTCGATCTCGTCCTTTTCCTCGCCTTCGATGCCGTATATCCGGATAAGGTCCCTGATGTCGCTCATCTCAGGACGTTTCCATTGGTTGGCCTCGAACCGGCCGACCTTCCCGCGGCCCCAATTCAGGATGTCGCAGGCGTGGTTGGCCGTATAACCCGTCCTGAGCCGGGCCGCGGTGAGGCGGCGGGCGAGGCGGCGCTTGGCGATGGTGGCACCGTAGGCGTCATCGCTCATAGCGGCTTTCCCTCCTTGACAGGAGCCCTGTCGTACCTTAGACGGTACCCAAATTGTGATTCGCAAATCAAGATGCTGGCAGTGCTTGAGTTAGAGGCTGAACCTAGGGTTACGGGTGGCCACGGCTACTGGCTAGCCGCAGCGTCGTCGAATTCGCCCTTGCGAGCGCCGTCGAGGAAACACTCCCACTCATGCCGGTCGAATACGAGCACCCGCTGCTCCGGATCGTCGGTCACCCGCATCAGTACCCACTCCGCGCGGCCGGCGGGATCCGGGCGGTCCGCTGCCGCGGGGTCCGCTTTGGCGGGGTCCGCTTTGGCGGCGCGCGCGAAGGCGACCTCGATGGCGCCCGCAGCGCTCCCGGAGCCGTGCCAGAGCTGCGCGGCCAGGTCGATGCCGAGCTCGGCGACGGTGGGCTTCCCCGTGGACGGGCCGGTCACGGCTTCTCGGCGACGCCGCAGTAAAGCCAGCGCGACCCGTCGCTGTCCGCGAGCTCCACGTCCTCGGCGCCCCACAATCCGGTGAAGGTGACGCTCGGCCCGGCTCCCGGGTACGGCTCGGCCAGGGTCAGCCCGGCGAAGAAGCGCTCGACCTTCGCCTTGGAGCGGAAGTACATGTGCTCGGTGGCGGTGTCGAAGACCGCGCGGAAGCCCTCGGCCGCGGCCGGCGGCTTGTAGTCGTCGGTGAGATGCGACAGCGACAGGTAGCTGCCGGACGTGACCGCGGCCAGGTAGGCCGACACCAGCGCCCACGGGTTGGAGGGATCGGAGACGAACATCATGACGCCGGTCATCAGCAGGCCTACCGGCTCGGTGAAGTCGATCAGCTTACGCAGTTCCGGATTCTCCAGGATGGAATCAGGCTCACGCAGGTCACCGCAGATCACGCCGATCGTCCCGTCGCTGTCGAGGAGCGCGCGGCTGTGCAATTCCACCATGGGGTCGTTGTCGACGTACACCACATGCGCCCCAGGGATGATCTTCTGGACGACATCGTGGGTGTTACCGACGGTGGGCAGGCCCGACCCGATGTCGACGAACTGCCGCACACCCCGCAAGGCGATGAACTTGGCCGCGCGCTGATGGAAGCCCCGGTTGGAGAAGGCCGCGTCCCTGATCTCGGGGGCGGCCTTGAGGATCTGCTCGGCGGCCAAGCGATCGACCTGGAAGTAGTTGTTGCCCTGGAGCATGTAGTCGTAGATCCGGGCGGGGGTGGGCCTGCCCGTGTCGACACCAGCTGGTATGCGCGAAGCCTCGTTCATAACCGCCTTCTCGGGGAGCAGTCAGCTCTCAGTCTGGCACGGTTCGCGCGAATCACGAACCGTGACATCCATATTCCCGTATTACCCCATTGATGACCTTCAAGGGCACAAGTGTCCCCAATGTGACTGATGGTCTTTGAGGGCTATGGGTGTCTAGAGACCTTTAACTATGAAGGTGAGGGACGCCCGGTGCCCTGATGCGGCCTTTCCCGGCCCGGCGCGCCTGTCCTGACAGCATGACATTCACATTCATGCCGCCCTGGCAGCATGAATGTGAACACCATCCCGCCAGCCGCGGGAGCACCACCAGCCGCGAACCTGCACCCGCACTGGCAAGTTAACCGGGTGGATCCGGGCTTCCGGGTGAAAAAGGGGGACCATGATGCACAAAAATCACCCCGAAGCCCGAACTCACCCCGCTATTCCCGCAGAAAGCGCACCACCGGCCCCCCAGGACACCACAGCACCCCGCGGCACGCCAGCCAGCCGCAGGCAACCACGTTGATCTGGGTACAGCGGGTTAGCCAGGGCGACGTGAGTTAGTCGCGGGATTCCAGGTCGCCCTCCATGTCGAGGTAGGTCTGGCGGAGCTGGTCCAGGGTCTTGGGTTCTGGAGCCTCCCACAGGCCGCGGGAGGCGGCCTCCATCAGGCGCTCGGTGATGCCGCGCAGGGCCCAGGGATTGGACTGCTGCATGAACGCGCGCGTCTCCTCGTCGAAGACGTAGGACGCGGCCAGTTGCTCGTACATCCAGTCCGGGACCACGCCGGCGGTGGCGTCGTAGCCGAACAGGTAGTCCACGGTCGCGGCGAGCTCGAACGCGCCCTTGTACCCGTGGCGGCGCATGGCCGCGATCCAGCGCGGGTTCACCACCCGGGACCGGAACACGCGCCGGGTCTCCTCAGCCAGGGTGCGGGTCTTCGGCGCGTCGGGGACAGCCGAATCGCCGATGTAGGCGGCGGGATTGCGGCCGGTCAGGGAGCGGACCATGGCGACCATGCCGCCGTGGTACTGGAAGTAGTCGTCGGAGTCGGCGATGTCGTGCTCGCGGTTGTCGACGTTCTTGGCCGCGACCGCGATCCGGCGGAAGGCGCCTTCCATGTCGGGGCGGGCGTGCACGCCGTCGAGGCCGCGGCCGTAGGCGTAGCCGCCCCAGACCGCGTATACCTCGGCCAGGTCGGCGTCGTCGTGCCAGTTCCGCGCGTCGATCAACGGGAGCAGGCCGGCTCCGTAGGCGCCCGGCTTGGACCCGAAGATGCGGGTCGTCGCGCGCCGCCAGTCGCCGTGCTCGGCCTGGTCGGCCAGGGCGTGGGCGCGCAGGTAGTTGGACTCGGCGGGCTCGTCGAGCGCGGCGACCGCGGCGATGGCGTCGTCCAGCAGGGCGATCACGTGCGGGAACGCGTCCCGGAAGAAGCCGGAGATGCGCAGCGTGACGTCGATCCTGGGGCGGCCGAGCTCGGCCAGCGGGACGATGTCGACGCCGGTGACCCGGCGCGACGCGTCGTCCCACACAGGGCGGCAGCCGATGAGCGCGAGCACCTCGGCGATGTCGTCGCCCTGGGTGCGCATGGCGGAGGTGCCCCACACGGTGAGCCCGACGCAGCGCGGGTACTCCCCCTCGTCCGCCAGGTGCCGGGCCAGCAGCGAATCGGCCAGGGCCAGGCCGGTGTCGAAGGAGTTGCGCGACGGGATGGCTTTCGGGTCGACCGAGTAGAAGTTGCGGCCGGTCGGCAGCACGTTGACCAGGCCGCGGGTGGGCGAACCGGACGGCCCGGCGGGAATGTAACCGCCGTTCAGGGCGTGCAGGACCGCGTCGATCTCGCCGGTGGTGGCACGCAACCGGGGAACCAGCTCGGCGCAGGCGAACTCGAGGGTGCGGGCCACCTCGTCCGATGGGGTGAGGTGGGGGATGTTCGCGGCATCCCAGCCGGTGGCGGCCACCGCTTCGACGAGGTCGCGGGCGATGCGCTCGTAGTGGTCGGTGTCGCCGCGGCCGCTGTCGCCGCCTTCGGGGTGGCCGAGGGCGGTGCGGAGGCCGGGGAGGGCGCCCCATTGGGCGCTCCACAGCTGGGGGGCGCGCAGGATGACCAGGACCAGGTTGACCAGGGCCTCGCCGTCTGGGGCGAGGCCGAGGACGTGCAGGCCGTCGCGGATCGCGGCGTCCTTGACCTCGCACAGGTAGCCGTCGATGTGCAGGACGAAGTCGTCGAACTCGGCCGAACCGGGCTGCGCCTCGACGCCCAGGTCCTGGTGCAGGTGGGCGGCCTCGATCAGGGACCAGATCTGGGCCCGCAGGGCGGGCAGCTTGTCCGGGTCGAGCGCGGCCACGGTGGCGTACTCGTCCAGGAGCTGCTCGAGCTTGGCCATTTCGCCGTACGTGTCGGCGCGCGCCATCGGGGGCACCAGGTGATCCACGATGACCGCGTGCGCGCGCCGCTTGGCCTGAGTGCCCTCCCCCGGGTCGTTGACGATGAACGGGTACACCAGCGGCATGTCGCCGAGCACCGCATCCGGCGCGCACTCGGCGGACAGGCCGAGGCCCTTGCCTGGCAGCCATTCCAGCGTGCCGTGCTTGCCCAGGTGCACGACGGCGTCGGCGCCGAACTCCTCCGCTAGCCAGCGGTACGCGGCCAGGTAGTGATGCGACGGCGGCAGGTCGGGGTCGTGGTAGATGGCCACCGGGTTCTCGCCGAACCCGCGCGGCGGCTGGATCATCAGCACCACGTTCCCGAACCGCAGGCAGGCGAGCACGATATCGCCCGTGCTCTCGTCGGTGTACAGCTCACCCGGCGGGGCGCCCCAGTGTGAGGTGATGGAAGAAGCCAGCCCGTTCGGCAGCTCGGAAAGGAAACGGCGGTAAGCGGCGAGCGGGACCCTGGCCGGGGCGGCGCGGAGCTGTTCCTCCGTCAGCCACTCGGTGTCGTGGCCGCCCGCCGCGATCAGCGCGTGGATGAGTTCGTCGCCGTCTTCAGGGAAGCCGTCGCCGAGGTCGTAGCCGGCCGCGCGCATGGCCTGGAGCAGCGCGACGGCGGAGGCGGGGGTGTCCAGGCCGACCGCGTTGCCTACCCGGGAGTGCTTGGTGGGATAGGAGGAGAGCATGACGGCGACGCGCTTGGCGGCGTTCGGGGTCCGGGCCAGCCGGGCCTGGCGGACGGCGATCCCGGCCAGCCGGGCGGCGCGCTCGGGGTCGGCGGCGTAGCGGGGGATCCCGTCGGGGCCCTGTTCCTTGAAGGAGAACGGCACGGTGATCAGGCGGCCGTCGAACTCGGGGATCGCGACCTGCATGGCGGCGTCGATCGGGGCCAGCGCGGCCTTCGAGGCCTCCCACTGCGCCCGTGA
This sequence comes from Streptosporangiaceae bacterium, assembly GCA_050011155.1. GTDB lineage: Bacteria > Actinomycetota > Actinomycetes > Streptosporangiales > Streptosporangiaceae > Palsa-504. The sequence continues at coordinate 43,933 of JBEKJP010000024.1, read as the reverse complement.
GCTGGTCAGGCACAGGCCCTGCAGCACCGGCACGTCCAGGCCGGCCAGCATGCCCGCGTCCCAGTCTCCCTCGCTGGTCGTGTCGCCAAGAGCATTTCCCGGGGCGGCGCCGCCGGCCGCGAGCACGGTCGTGATCACGGCCTGGGCCGGCGTGAGCAGGTCGGCCAGGCCGGTTTCGGCCGAACGGAGTGAGCCGCAGAATACGGGCAGCGGCGTCGCGCCGCGCTGGGCCAGAGCCGCGCAGAGGGTGTCCACGAAGGCGGTGTTGCCGGCTAGTTCGTGGGCGCGGTAGAACACGACGGCGACCACCGGCCTATCGGCCGGTGCCGGGTCACCTGGGAGGTCGCCGGGAAGCTGGTGCACGCCGTAGCCGGGCATGGGGCGCGGGGGGTCGAAGCCCTCGCCGGTGAGGAAGACCGTGTCAGACAGGAAGCGGGCCAGCTCGCGCAGGTTCTCCGGGCCGCCCTCGCGCAGGTAGCCGAGCGCCTCGGCGGCCACGCCGGCCGGCACGGTGGACAGCGCCATCAGCTCGGCATCCGGGCTGGCCTCACCGCCCAGGGCGACCAGCGGCCGGCCGCTGGCGGCGAGCGCGGCCACGCCCTCCGGCCACGCCTTCCGGCCACCGAGCAGGCGAAGCAGGACCAGGTCGGCTCGCGTCGCGAGGTTCGTCACGTCGTCGATGGCGGAGCGCTGGGGGTTCGCGGTCAGGTAGCCGGCCCCGGAGGCCGCGGCCGCGAGCAATTCGGTGTCGGCGGTCGAAACCAAGAGAACGGTGAGCACCTCACCGATACTGCCATGCGGGCCGACAGCCAACTCAGGGGGCACTCACAGCCGCAGTACAGGCTGACTAGGGTGATATCCAAGAACGCGGACCGATCCTGGTCGGTATGAACAATATGTACCGACCGGATGCCGACGGCGGGTATCCGGCAGACGCAGCAGAGCCCGGCTCCGCGCGGCCGCCGAAGCGGCGGCTCCGCTGGGGAGCTGGCATCATCTTGGCCGGCTTCCTCGTGGGAGGCGGAATCACCCTGGCGGTGGTGTCGGCTGGCGGCACCGCCACGGCCAGCCCGGCCTCCAGCACCCAGGGCGCTCAGCTCAATACAGTACTGGCCGACGCGGCCGGCTCCCCTGGCGTTTCCGCGGCCCGCGTCCGGTGGGCGCTGGGCCGGCTACGCCGCCTCGGTGGCGTGGAAGGGACGGCGACCTTCCACAACAAGAAGGGATTCCGCACGCTCTCGTTCGAACGGGGCAGCATCCAGTCGGTGAGCAGCGCCGACGTCGTGATCAAGTCGCCGGACGGCACCACCTGGACCTGGAAGATCGTGAGCGACACCGTCGTCAGGAAGAACGGCGCCAAGACCACCACCGGCGCGCTGTCGGCCGGCCAGACGGTATTCGCCGGCGGCCCGGTGGTAAGCGGGACCAGGGACGCCCGCCTGATCGTCATCAGGCCCGCGGGGTCGTCGTCGTCCGGGACGGCTGGATCACAATCCACCCAGACATCGTTGAGCTTGCACTCGAACTATGCGGCACAATGAAACGTGAGAGACCATGGCAGACGGTGACAGAATCCCGAAGGTGCTCGTCGTAGACGACGAGCCGAACATCCGTGAGCTCGTCGAGGTGGCGCTCAAATTCCACGGCTGCGCGGTCTCGGTCAGCGCCAGCGGCAAGGACGCGCTGCACCAGGCCGAGGCATACGAGCCGGACCTGATGATCCTGGACGTCATGCTGCCCGACATGGACGGCTTCGAGGTCTGCCGCACGCTGCGGTCCGAGGGTAACGACGTCCCGGTCATCTTCCTGACCGCGCGGGACACCACCTCGGATACGATCCGCGGGCTGACCCTGGGCGGCGACGACTACGTGACCAAGCCGTTCTCGGTGGAGGCGCTGGTGGCCCGGGTCCGGGCGGTCCTGCGCCGCACCACCCGCGCGCCCGGCGGCGACGGGCCGGGCGACGACGCGGTCCTGCTGACCGTGGGCGACCTCGAGCTAGACGAGGAGCACTGGGCGGTCCGGCGCAACGGGATTCCGGTCGAGCTCTCGCCGACGGAGTTCCGGCTGCTCGCGTACCTGATGCGTAACCAGGGCCGGATGCTGACCAGGCAGCAGCTGCTGGAGAACGTCTGGGGCTGGGAGTTCGCCGGCCAGTCCCAGGTGGTGGAGACGTACGTCAGCTACCTGCGCCGTAAGCTCGACCCGCTCGGGCCGCCGCTGATCCACACCCAGCGCGGCGTCGGCTACAGCCTGCGGCCGCCGCCGGAAACCGAGCGCGCGGCCAGGTGAATGCGGCGCTGAACCTGACGCGGCGGCTCGGTCCCAGCCGTGGCAGGCTGTCGCTGCGGTCCCGGCTGCTGGCCGGGCTGATCACGGTCACCGCCCTGTTCCTGATCATCATGGGCGTGGTCACCACGGTGGTGCTTGGCAACTCGGAGCAGGATCAGTTCAACTCCGACCTCTCGCTGACCGTCCGGATCAAGCTGAACGAGCTCGACAGCCTGCAGGGCGGGTACGCGGTGGCCTACTACAGCCTGCGGCTCCGTCAGGTGGAGGTGCTGTCCTCCACGTCGTCGCCCGCCGTGCGGGAACTGACCGGCTTCCTCGACAATCTGGTCGCCACCAAGGACGGGGCAACGCTCAAAGACCAGTACCCGGCGAGCGAGCTGTTCCCCATCACCGAGCCGGGCGAGCCGGCCCTGACCGCGGTCTGGCGCGTGGTCACCCCGGCCGAGGCGCAGCACAGCGACGGGACGCTGCCGCTGGGCTACAGCTACCTGGTGGTAGCGCGGCCGGACAGCGCGGTCGGCAGCGAGGTCCGCGGCCTGGTCGCGGCCGAGCTGATCACCGGCGCGATCCTGCTCGCCCTGCTCGCGGTGGGCGGCCGCTGGCTGATCAGCCGGGGCCTGGCGCCGCTCGACCGGATGGCGAGCACCGCCGACATGATCACCAGCCGGGGCGACCTGACCGCCCGGATGCCCGATCCGGGTGACCACGCGGAAGCGGGACTGCTGGCCCGCGCGATCAACACCATGCTGGACCGGATCCAGCAGGCGTTCCAGGCCCGCTACGAGTCCGAGCAGAAGGTGCGGCAGTTCGCCGCGGACGCCTCGCACGAGCTGCGCACCCCGCTCACCACCATCCGCGGGTACGCCGAGCTTTACCGGCAGGGCGCGCTGGGCGAGGACCGGCTGCCGAACGCCATGCGCCGCATCGAGCAGGAGGCCGACCGGATGTCCAGCCTGGTGGCCGAGCTGCTCGAGCTGGCCCGGCTGGACCGCCACTCGTCGCTGGACCTGACCGAGACCGACCTGTCGGCGCTGGTGGCGGACGCCGTCGCCGACGCCCAGGCGGTCGAGCCGAAGCGTCCGGTCGCCGCCAGGACACCGCCGAGCCTGGTGGTCGTGGCCGACGAGCCGCGGATCAGGCAGGTGCTCGCCAACCTGCTCGGCAACGTCCGCGAGCACACCACGCCGGACACGCCGGTCTCCGTCCGGCTCTCCGAGGCCGGCCAGGGCGCGCTGCTCGAGGTGACCGACTCGGGCCAGGGCATGGACGCCGACGCGGCGGTACGCGCCTTCGACCGCTTCTACCGGGGCGGGCACAACGGCAAGGACGCCCACGGCAGCGGTCTCGGGCTGGCCATCGTGCAGGCGATCGCGACCGCGCACGGCGGCCACGCGATGCTCAAGTCGGCGGCCGGGGCGGGCACCAGCGTGCAGGTCTGGATCCCGTTCCAGCCGCCCGCGCCGCCCCAGCCGCCGGCCGCGGCGTACAGCTGAGGTGCAAGCAGGGTGCCAGTCCGGGGCAGATCGCGGCGACATCAGGCCGAATTCGCCGACATTGGCGTCTCTTAGCTGGCGATTCAACTACGGTTTGGGGCATGGATGACCGGGAGATCGTCGCGGCCATCGCGGCAGGCGACCTAGCCGGCTTGGCCGACGCCTACGACGTATACGCCGGGTCCCTGTACGGTTACTGCCACTGGATGCTGGGTGATCCAGACGACGCCTCGGACACGGTCCAGGACACGTTCGTCACCGGCGCCTCCCGGCTCGGCAGCCTAGGCGACCCGCGCAAGCTGCGGCCCTGGCTCTACGCGGTGGCCCGCAACGAATGCCAGCTGCGGCTGGACGGGGCGGAGCCCGGCCTAGCGGAGACCGAGGATCCCGATGAGCCGTACGCCGACACGGGCTCATACGCCGACACGGGCTCATACGCCGACACGGGCTCGTACGCTGACATGGGGACCGCGGCCGGCCAGGCCGAGCTGCGCGAGTTCGTCCGCACCGCGCTGGACGGCCTGAACCCGGCCGAACGCGAGGTCATCGAGCTCGATCTGCGGCACGACCTGCACGGCGCCGACTTGGCGGCGGTGCTCGGCGTGCCGCGTAATCAGGCGCACGACCTGGCCGCCCGGGCCCGCGGCAGGCTGGAACGCGCGCTCGGGGCGCTGCTGGTGGCCCGGACCGGCCGACAGGCCTGCCCCGACCTGGACATGCTGCTCGACGGCTGGGACGGCGAGCTGACCCCGCCGGACCGCAAGCAGATCGACCGGCACATCGACCAGTGCGACATCTGCGCCGGCCGGATAGACCGCATGCTGTGGCCGGCCACGGAGCAGGGCATGGTCCCGCCGTTCGGGCCGCCGCTCGAGCTGCGCGACGAGGTCCTGCAGCTCTGCACGAGTTCTAGTCCGGGTGCGCTGGCCTACCGGCGCGAGGTGACGCAGCGGGCGGGGCCGTTCCGGCCCAACGGCTTCCCCGAGCCGATCAAGCCGCCCCGGCGGCGGGTACTGGCGCTGTCCGGCACGACGGCGGCGGTAGCCGGCGTCGTGATCGCGATCGCGGCCACCGGGATCGTCGCGGCCATCGCGCTCACCGGCGGGCATCCCCAGTCCCCGGCGGCCTCGGGGTCTCGGCCAGCGAGCCAGTCGGCGGCGGCCGCGAGCAGCGGCGCGGTACCCAGCAGGACCGGGACGGCCGGCGGGGTGCCGATCGACGCACAGCCGACCATCAGCGCCGTAGCCACTGTCAGCGGCAGCACCGCGCCGGCGGCGCCGGCCCCTTCGTCCACGTCGGCCAAGGCGCGCCCGTCCCCGTCTCATCCCGCCACTCCCGTGGCGTCGACCCCGTCGACCCGGCCCACGTTCACGTACAGCCCGCCCGCGCCCAGCGTTTCCCCATCCAATCCCGGCTCCAGCCCCACCAGCGCCGCCCCTGGATAGCTAGTTATGTCGTTCTGATATCCGATGTGCCGTTCTGCCCGAGTCCGGGGTAGGCCCGAATTACGGTTGGGTCATGAAGGACCGCTGGTGGCTGCGCACGCCCCGGCATCCTGGCCTGGTCTTGGCGATGGCCATGCTCACGGCGCTGGTGGTGTCGGCCGGGATCACCATCGTCCTGACGGCGGGCGGCGGCGCGCACCGGCCCCTGGCCGCCGGGACCGGGCTGGGCGCGGCCATACCCGCCCCGCCCTCCAGCACCGGCCCGGCCAGCACCGGCCCGGCCCGCACCAGCCCGGCCAGCACCAGCCCGCCGCCGTCCCCGGCCCGCACCACCCCGGCCCACCCCACACCGTCGGCGCCCGCGGGCAAGTCCGGCTCGGCCTCCCCGCCGGGAAAGCGGACGCCGCCCGCCTCGCCGACGACATCCGCGTCGCCGTCGGCGTCCAGTTCGCCCGCCCCGGGCTACCTGCTGGTAGCGCCGGACGAGCTGATACTCACATCGAAGGCCGGCCAGCCGGCCAGCGGGTTCTTCGTGCTCACGGCGGCCAACGGGCCCGTCGCGCAGTACACGGTACGGGTCACCGCCAAGGCCGGCAAGGTCAGCGTCGCGCCGGCGTCCGGCTCCCTGGCGACCGACGGGTTCGTGGAGGTGACCGTGACGGTGACCAGCAAGGTCGCGCTGACCACCCAGATCGTGGCGGAGCCGGGCGACCTCTCGGTCACGGTGGTCTACCAGCCCAAGCCCAAGCCCAAGCCCGCTCCGGGGGGCGGCGGAGGCGGTTAGAAGGCGAGGAACCGGTCGAGTTCGGCCCGGGTGGGCGAGGTGGCCGGACCGGACCGGGTGACGGCCAGCGCGGCGGCCGCGTTGGCCCGGCGGGCGGCCTCGCCGGTGGTCAGCCCGGCGGCCAGGCCGGCCAGGAACACCCCGGAGTGGGCGTCGCCCGCGCCGGTGGCGTCGACCGCGGTCACGGCGGGCGCCGCGACATGACTCAGCGACAGGCGGTAGCCGACGCTGTTTCCGGGTCCGGGCACCCGCATGGCCAGCACGCAGCCGTCCGGCCCGGTCCGGACCATGACATCGGCCCGGCCCGACCGGCGCACCAGGCGGCGGGCCGCCTCGGCCGGGTCATCGCTGCCGGTGAGCAGGGCGGCCTCGCGCCGGTTGCAGCTCCACCAGTCACAGCGGGCCAGCACCGGTTCGAGGACGTCCCCGGGAATGTCCGCGACCAGCGGGCCGGGATCGGCGAACAGCAGGACATCCGGCGGCAGGCTGGCCGCCCAGGCGCCGAGGACAGGTCCCGGCCCGGCCGGGACGAGGCCGTAGCCCGAGACGTAAACCGCGTCCCCGGCCCTGAGCCGGACCAGGTCCCAGGCGTCCGGCTCACGCAGCGACTCGGCGCCCAGCGCGGTGACGAACGTCCGTTCGCCGTCCGCCTCGACCAGCGTCACGTCGAAGCCGGTGTCGCGGTGCGGGTCGGGCGTGCGGAGCGGCCGGATGCCTTCGGCGGCCAGGGCCGCGCGCACCTTGTCGCCCCATGGCCCGGTACCGTGGCCGCCCGCGTAGACGACGGGCAGTCCCTGCCTGACGGCCGCGGCCATGATGTTGAACCCGCCGCCTACCTCGATGGCGGCCGAGTCCGCGAGCATGTCGCCGCCGCGTACGGGCAGCGCGGGCACCTGCATGACCAGGTCGACGATGGCCTCGCCGGCGAAGACGAGACGGCGGATCGGCCTGTTCACCCGGACCAGCCGAATGCGCGCAGGGCGAGCAGGTCGTCGGCGAGCGGGGCGAGGCCTAGCCGCTGGGCGTCGATGACGGCGATGGCGGCGGCCGGGAAGGCGGCGATGCCGTGGCAGGCGCCGGTGATCGCGCCGGCCATGGCCGCGATCGTGTCGCAGTCGCCGCCGAGCGAGGCGGCCAGCAGGCAGGCGCGCCATGGATCGTCCGGGACCGCGGCCAGCACGGCGAACGCGGCGGGAACCGACTCCTGGGTGGCCAGGCTGGTGCCCACCAGCGCGTAGATGAGCTCGGCCGCCTCGGTTTCCGGCCGTCCCGCGACCAGGCCGGTTGCCCATTCGATGCGGGCCGCGACGTCGGCGCCGGCGGCCCAGTGGCCGCGCTCGGCCGCGATGCGTGCCGCCTCGACGGCGAGCGCCGTGGCCTGCGCGGCCCCGGCGCCGGAGACGCTCGCGCTTACCGCGGCGGCCACGGCGGCCGCGCCGGCCAGCGCGATTCCCGTGTTGTGGGTGACGTGGCTCGCCATCACCACCTGGTCGACCAGCGTCGGCAGGTTGTCCGGAGGGACGGCGATGCCGACGGGAGCTATCCGCATGGCGGCGCCATTGGTGGTGCCGGCCGAGCCGGCCTGCTCGGGCGGGGTACCGGCCAGGACGGCGGCCACGGCGCGCTTGGTGGAGGGGCCGAGGAGGTCCAGGGAGCCACGTTCGGCCATGTCGCGCTCCCAGTGGACCAGGGCTGCGGCGAGGTCGTTCGGTTCGATGATTCCGTGTCCGCTGACCAGCAGCTTTCCGAGCAGAACGGCTTGCTCGGTGTCGTCGGTGACCGCGCCGGCGGGCATGCCGACGGCGATGGGATGACCGGGCGGGGCGGCCTCGAAGCCGGTCAGCAGGTCGCCCCAGCGGTCGCGGATCCGCGCGCGCGAGAGCATCTGGGTGGGCATGCCGAGCGCGTCCCCGATCGCCAGCCCGTACAGCGCGCCCCGGGCGCGGGCCTCGGAGGTGATCGCGGACCCGTTAGAGGACGTGCTGGCCGTACATTTCGCCGAGGGGGTCGGCGAGGAGTTCGAGGCGGGCGCCGTCGGGGTCGCGGAAGTAGAGGCTGGTGCCGCTTTCCTCCAGGTACTCGACGCCGGCGGCGTCGAGGTTGCCGCGCAGCGCGGCCCACTTTTCCGCCGATACCGAGATAGCCAGGTGGTGCAGGCCGCCCAGGACTTCGGCGTACTGGGCCAGGTCGAGGCCGGGAAAATCAAAGAAGGCCAGCAGGTTGCCGTTACCGACATCGAAGAAGAAGTGGTTGGAGCCCTCGTAGTCGCGGTTCTCGATGATCTCGGTCAGCGGGAACTCCAGGATGCCCTGGTAGAAGCGGATCGTCCGCTCCACGTCGGAGCTGAGCAGCGCGGTGTGGTGGATGCCGCGCGCGCTGCTGGCCGGGCGGTCCTCGGAAATATACGCGGCGTGCAGCCGGCCTCGTTCGGCTTCGATGGCGGCGAGATCCATGCTGCCGAGCGTAACTCAGCCGCTGGCCTCAGGGAACGCGCAGCTCCACGCTGATGTTGCCGCGGGTTGCCCGGGAGTACGGGCACACCTGGTGCGCCGCCTCGGCCAGCTCCCGCACCTGTTCCCGCTCGAGCCCGGGAATGCTGATGATCAGCGTGACCGCCAGGCCGAAGGCGTCACCCTCGGGGCCGATGCCGACCTCGGCGGACACGGTCGACTCGCCGGGTTTCACGCCGGCCCGGTGGGCCACGACCCGCAGCGCGCTGTGGAAGCAGGCCGAATACCCGGCCGCGAACAGCTGCTCGGGGTTGGTGCCGTTGCCGCTGCCGCCCATCTCCGGGGGCAGGGCGAGGTCGAGGTCGAGGCGCTGGTCCGACGAAACGACGTGGCCGTTGCGGCCGTCCCCCGTCGACGTGGCCTGTGCGGTGTAGAGCACCTTGTCGGGCATGAATCAGACCTTACCGATAGTGATTGAGAGATGTGACAAGTGCGGGCAAACCGGGCATCGGCCCGTGCTCAATCAGCCGGGTCAGCGCCTCGGTGTCCAGGTGCTCGGCCACCAGGTCGCCGAGTACGTCGAGGCGCGCCTCCCGGATGGCAGCGAAGCTGGTGTCAGGCGCAGGCCGGAAGTCGCGGCCGGCCAGCGCTGCCACCTCGCCCAGGAATGCCCGCCTGAACTGGTCGTTCTCCAGGGCGCCGTGCCAGCTGGTGCCCCACAGCGCGCCGCGCCGGCAGCCATCCAGGAACGGCTCGACGGCCGGATCGGTGATCTCGGCGACGCCGTGGTGGATCTCGTACCCGGCCACCGGCGCGCCCAGCGCGCTCCCCCGCGGGCGGCCGAGGATCTTGTCCGGGCCGAACCGGACCCGGACCGGCAGCAGGCCGAGCCCGCTGACCGTCCCGCGGCGCGACTCCACCGGGTCGTCGATCTGGCTGGCCAGCATCTGGTAGCCGCCGCAGATGCCGAGCACGGGGCGTCCGGCCCGGACGCGTTCGGTGACCGCGGCGGCCAGGCCGCGGTCGTGTAGCCAGGCCAGGTCGGAGACGGTGGCCCGGGTTCCGGGCAGCACCACCAGATCCGCGTCGGCCAGGTCGGCCGGGCTGGTGGCGAAGCGGACCAGGACACCAGGCTCGGCCGCCAGCGCGTCCGCGTCGGTGAAGTTGCTGATCCGCGGCAGGCGTACCACGGCCACCCTCAGCGTGTAGTCGGCCGTAGTCGAGTAGTTATGAGTAGTTGGGGGGAGATCCAGGGAGTCCTCGGCGTCGAGCCAGAGGCCTTCTTGCCAGGGCAGGACGCCGAGGACGGGGCGGCCGGTGAGCTGGCGCAGCATGGTCAGGCCGCTGGCCAGCAGTTCCGGGGCGCCGCGGAACTTGTTGATCACGAAGCCGGAGATCAGCGCCTGGTCTTCCGGCGCGAGCAGGGCGAGCGTGCCGTACATGGCGGCGAACACCCCGCCGCGGTCGATGTCCCCGGTCAGGATGACCGGCAGGCCGGCCGCCCGGGCCAGGCCCATGTTGGCCACGTCGGTTTCCCGGAGGTTGATCTCGGCCGGGCTGCCCGCCCCTTCGCAGATGACCACGTCGTAGGCGTCCCGCAGCCGGTTCAGGCTGTCCACCGCGACCTGGCGCAGGCGGGGCGCGTGCGCGCGGTAGCCGACCGCGTCGGCCTCGGTCTCGGGGTGGCCGAGCACGACGACCTGGCTACGCCGGTCGCTGCCCGGCTTGAGCAGCACCGGGTTCATGTCGGCGGACGGCTCGATGCCCGCCGCGGCGGCCTGCATGGCCTGGGCGCGGCCGATCTCGGCGCCGTCCAAGGTGACGAACGAGTTCAGGGACATGTTCTGGGCTTTGAACGGCGCCACCTTCACGCCCTGGCGAGCCAGCCACCGGCACAGGCCGGCTACCAGCACGCTCTTACCCGCGTCCGACGCCGTCCCGGCGACCAGCAGCGTCCCTCGCACAGATGCAGGCTAGTAGGCCGGCCGGTCCGGCTCGCGGGTGACCTGGTAGATGCCGTAGATCACGCCGGGGAAGTGGCCGATCAGCTGCAGCAGGATCGCCCACACCACCTTCATGCACGGCCCGTACTTGATCAGCACCGCGAGGAACGGGAAGAAGAAGCACAAGACGATCAGCAGGAACTTGCTCATGCTTCCTTCGGTACCACGCCAGGGCGATGTTTAACAAACCACCACCGGGTACTTGCATCGGCAGTTCAGGCGCCGGTAACGACCGAAATCAGCACCGCCAGGGCAGTCGCGCATATGGTCACCGCCCTGGAGAGCACGATCGCGTGGCGGATGTCCTCAGGATCCGAGACGCGCCCACCCCCCAGCCCAGGGCGCGTCTCGGCCACGCCACCGTAGACGTTCGTACCACCGAGGCGCACGCCGAGCGCGGCCGCGAAGGCGGCCTCGCACCGGCCCGCGTTGGGGCTGGGATGGTGGCCGCCGTCGCGGCGCACCGTATCGATGACTTTTCCGGGGTTAACCCTGGTCACCAGGGGGGCGCAGGCCGCGGTCAGCGCGGCGGTGACCCGGGCCGGAACCCAGTTGGCCGCGTCGTCCAAGCGGGCCGAGGCCCAGCCGAAGTTCTCGTACCTGGCCGAATGGTGCCCCACCATCGCGTCGAGGGTGTTGATCGCGCGGTACGCGACCAGGCCGGGTATCCCGGCGACGGCCCCCCACAGCAGCGGCGCCACCACGGCGTCCGACGTATTCTCCGCGACCGACTCGATCACCGCCCGGGCGATCTCCGTCTCGTCCAGCTGGGACGGATCACGGCCGCAGAGGCTCGGGAGCACCTCGCGAGCCGAGGCGAGATCGTGGCGGGAGAGCGGGAAGCGGGCCCGTTCGGCCTCATGGCGTAGCGAACGGGCACCGGTGACGGCCCAGGCCGCGAGCGCGGCCGCCGCCACCCTGAGCAGCGGCCGCCCGCGGGTATGGCGATGCAGCGCCACGGCCGGGAGGGTCACGGCCAGCACGCAGGCGGCCGCGTGGGCGGCGCCGCGGCGGCGGCTGTCGGCGTAGTCGCGGGCCTCGAGCGCGGCGGCGGCGCGGCCGAACACGGCGACTGGATGACCGCGGCGCGGGTCGCCGAGCAGCGCGTCGAGGGCGACCCCCGCCGCCAGGCCGGCGGCCAGCGGCCAGCTCCCCCGTCTTCCGGCCCGTCTTCCGGCCCGTCGTCTGCGCATCGGTTCATTGTGGCGTAGGACCATCGGCGTAGGCGGGACGGGGCGGGCGGCCGATGCGTCTTCTTCCAGAGCCGGGCAGTGTGGAGTTATGCGAACTTACACGGAGCTCCCAGGGCTGATGACGCTCATGACCGGGGACGAGAAACACGGCCCGAGCGCGACGTCGACGCTCGACGTGCTCTGGGTCCTTTACGACCAGATCCTGCGGGTCTCGCCCGGCTCTTTGGACGACCCCGGGCGCGACCGGTTCCTGCTGTCCAAGGGGCACGGGCCGGCCGCCTACTACGCGGTGCTCGCGGCCAAGGAGTTCATCCCCGAGGCGTGGCTGACGGGGTTCGGCTCGACGTCGTCGCCGCTGGGGTATCACCCGGATCGTTCGTTGGTTCCGGGGGTGGAGATCGCCAGCGGGTCGCTCGGGCACGGGCTGCCGATCGGGGTCGGCGTGGCGCACGGGCTGCTGGCGCGGGGGCTTTCCGGTCCGCGGGTCTATGTGCTGGTCGGGGACGCGGAGCTGGACGAGGGCAGCAACAGCGAGGCGATCGTGTACGCCGGGGCGGCCCGGCTGCCCAACCTCACCGTGATCGCGGTGGACAACCGTTCGTCGTCGTGGGGCTGGGGACCGGGCGGGATCGAGGCGCACTTCGCGGCGGCCGGGTGGTCGGCGACCAGGGTCTCTGGGCGTGATCACGATGCGCTGTCGTCGGCGTTCCGGGTGACGTCGGCGGCTTCTGGGGGCCCGCAGCTGGTCGTGGCCTCCGTCGAGAGCAAAGGGTGAGTCGCGATGACAGATATGCGTACCGTGTTCGCCGAGACGACGTCGGCGCTGCTCGATTCGGATCCGCTGGCGGCGGTGGTGCTGGCGGAGATCTCGGCCGAGATGTTCGCCAAGGACCTGGCCCGGCACCCGGACCGGGTGCTCAACGTGGGCATCAGGGAGCAGCTGATGGTCAGCGCGGCCGGAGGGCTGGCGCTGGCCGGGATGCGGCCGATCGTGCACACCTACGCACCGTTCCTGGTCGAACGGGCCTACGAGCAGGTCAAGCTGGACCTCGGGCACCAGGGGGTTGGGGCTGTCCTGGTGAGCATCGGGGCGTCGTACGACGCGGCGGCGGCCGGGCGGACGCACCAGGCGCCGGAGGACGTGGCGCTGATGGACAGCGTGCCCGCGATGTCGGTGCTGGTGCCCGGGCATCCGGGCGAGGTGGCCGCGCTGCTGCGTTCCGCGGTTTGTGCTCTTGGTTCCGGCTCTTCCTACCTGCGGCTTTCCGCTGCGGGCAACGTCGAGGCGCGGCCGGTTTCTGCGTCGCTGCAAGCGGTGCGGTCCGGGCGGCGGGGGGTGGTGGTCGCGGTGGGGCCGATGTTGTCGCCGGTGCTCTCGGCCGTGGCCGACCTGGACGTGACGGTGGCGTACGCGACCACGGTACGGCCGTTCGACGCTTCGGGGCTGCTTGATTTGGAGGCCTCGACGGGCACGGTGGTGCTAGTGGAGCCGTACCTGGCGGGGACGTCGGCGTTCGCGGTGTCTTCTGCGCTGGCGTCGCGGCCGCACCGGCTGCTCAGCCTGGGCGTGTCGCGGACGGAACTGCGTCGCTATGGCACGCCCGATGATCACGCAGTGGCTCAGGGGCTCGACGCGGCGGGGATCCGGCGGTCGGTGACGAGGTTCCTCGGCTTGACTTAGAGCGTGCTCTATCGGGATGGGTCGGTGATCGAGATGGACGGGCTGTCGGCCCGGGGCGACGGTCAACCAGGTCGTGCTGGCCCAGATGATGGGCGGGGAACTGCCGGTGATCCCGCTGGTCGGGGCGTCCTCGGTGGCGCAGCTCGAGGAGAGCCTCGGGGCGGTGGACCTAGAGCTCTCCGCCGAGCAGCGAGCGCGGCGGGGCGCGGCGGGCTGAGGCCTGGGCCCTAGCGGCATCTGTGCTAACGGCCACTGCTGCCTCTGCAACCACCTTCAATGTAGAACTACATACCTAAGGTCTATATATCTAAGGTGTATAGTTCTACCGTGAAAGCAGAGGTCGACAAGCCCGACCATATCTTTGATCGTGATCGCGAGTGGGATGGCCTTGTCCGGTTCGCGACTTCGGACAGCACAGACGTACGGCTGGGCATCGTCAGTGGTCGGCGACGGCAGGGTAAGACCTATCTGCTCGACGCGGCCGCGACCACGTTCGGGGGGTTCTACTTTGCCGCTACCGACTCAACTGAAGTGGATTCACTAGTCAGCTTCGGCCGGGCCCTGGCCAGCTTCGGCGACGCCAGTTCAGACGGGTCCGGCGGTGGCCGTTATGCGTTCACGGACTGGGATGAGGCGCTGCAGCGCCTGTTCGGGACGGTAAGCGAGGGTCTCATGATCATCGATGAGTTCCCTTACCTGATGAAGGCCAGCCCGGCGCTGCCATCGCTGCTCCAGCGCACACTCGGTCCCCGTGGGCATGCGCAGCAGAGCAGGGCCCGGCTGCTGCTGTCCGGTTCCGCGATGTCGGTGATGGGGAGCCTGCTCGGCGGAAGCGCACCGCTGCGCGGGCGGGCCAGCCTGGAGATGATCATCCGGCCGTTCGGTTACCGGGACGCGGCGGAGTTCTGGGGGATCAGCGATGCTCGCCTGGCGGTGCTAGTTCATTCGATAGCGGGCGGGACGCCCGCGTACCGGCGGGAGTTCGTGGCGGGCGACTCCCCTGCCTCGCTGGCCGACTTCGACGCCTGGGTGTTGCGGACGGTTCTCAATCCGCAGCTCCCGCTCTTCCGCGAAGCTCGCTACCTGCTCGCGGAGGAGGCCGACATCCGCGACACCGCCATCTACCATGCCGTCCTCGGAGCGATAGCGTCCGGCAACGCCACCCGGGGAGGGATCGCCAACCACATCGGACGGAAATCACCCGACATCGGGCACCCGCTCGCCGTGCTGGAAGACTCACAGCTGATCACCCGGGAGCCGGATCCGTTCCGCAAGGGCAGGTCGCTCTACCGCATCACCGAACCGCTGATCGTCTTCTACGAGGCCGTCATGCGGCGAGAATGGACCCGGCTGGAACGAGGCGACACGGCTGGCGCCTGGCGCAACTCTCAGGCCACTTTCCTGGCTCAGGTGGTCGGGCCGCACTTCGAGGGCATCTGCCGCGATTGGGCTTTGTCCGCGGGAGACGGCGTGTTCGGCTCGGCACCGGGTGAGGTCGCGGCCGGCGTCGTCGCCGATCCGCTCCGGCGCAGCCAGATCGAGGTCGACGTAGCCGTTTTCGCACCGGACGATCCCGGCCGCCCCCGCCGGGTACTGTCGCTCGGCGAGGCCAAGTGGGACAAGGTCATGAACACCGGGCAGCTCGAACGGCTCCGCAGAGCCAGGGACCTACTCGCGGTGAAGGGGTACGACACCAGCGGGACGAAGCTGGCGTGCTACAGCGGAGCGGGCTTTGCCCCCGAACTGGCCGATCTGGCTGCGGCCGACCCGGCGATCCTGCTGGTGGGGCTGGAGATGCTCTACGCCTGACGGCAGGTTGAGGTACCCTCGGGACGTTGGGGGTCCTCGGGGCGGGCGGCCTGTCATTTCCCGAGGTGGCACGGCGTCAAGGGCTGACACACTGGGACCTTCGTGTGGCCTTCGTGTGATCTTCGCCGTGCAGACTAACCCTAGAGCGCCCGTAGCTCAGCCGGACAGAGCAGCTGCCTTCTAAGCAGCGGGTCGCGGGTTCGAATCCTGCCGGGCGCGCCAGTAAGCATGTCGCCCGGATGCAGTGGCCCTGCCTCCCATTCAGCAGCACACTCGTCAGCCCTGGGCCGGGAACATTGCAGCTCCGGGCTTCTGGCATATGGCGCAGTTACTTGCTTTCGCTGCTACTGAGCAGCGCCTGGTCTCGGAGGCTTTCTGAATGGAGCCTGGCGGCGGGACTGGTCGATGATGTTGAACTCGCGGTGAAGGTGGTGGCGGAGCAGCCACAGCAGGTGTTCACCGTCGTAGAGTTCGACGCCGAGTCGTTCGGCTTCCTGGCAGGCGGCTGAGGTGAAGCCCGAGGTGGTGATGATGATTCCCTTGGTGAATTCGCGCTGGGAGATGGAGCCGATGATCTCCCGGACGGCGGCGATGTCGACCTTGCGGTGGGGGGCGTTCCGCTTGGCCTGGATGGCGACGCGGCCGCCGACGAAGGGGGTCTTGTTCACCGCGACCAGGTCGATGCCCCCGTCAGCCCGTGACCGGGTGCGGCGGACCTCGTCGAATTCGGGGATCTCCTGGCAAAGCCTGACCAGGAGCTGCTCAAACTCGAACCCGTCGAGGTCCAGGAGGTTCTGCACGCTGTCGAGGCCGGCGGCGGCGTCGAGCTCTACGGCGTAGTGCAGGTCGTCCCACGGGTACTCGATGATGGGCTGGACCGGCTGGTACTTCTCCGGGGTCTTGGAGATCTTGGCGTGCAGGTATGCCAGGCATTCCATCGGGTCGACGCGAGCCAGGTCCAGCCGCTCGAACTCGGCCCGCGGCACCTGCACGCTGACCAGGCACCAGTGCGCATCCTGGCCCGTAGCGGTATCAGTGGTATCGACGTACCCGTTGCAGGCGGCTTCGAGAACGAGCCCTTCCCGGTCCGCGGCGAAGACGCACCGCAGGGTCCGCAGCGCCATCAGGGCGACAACCTGCTGGTAGAGCTTGTTCCGGGCCGCTGCGGTGAGCTTCTTGTACTTGAGCTCCTTCTTCGTGACCAGATACTCCGCCGATTCGAGCTCGGGGACCGCCGTCATCAGCGGCAGGCCGATGTCGATCCTCAGCTCGCGGTCGGATGGCAGGTAGGCGACCTTCACCCCCGTCGGGAAGCCGCTCGGGTACCGCTGCACCGCCAGCACGCTGCGGAAGTAGTCCGCCACCGCCTTGCGCTTGCCGCCGGCGAAGTCGCGGGCCATCTGGTCGATAACCGCGTGCTGCCGCCGGACGCGCTCCTGCTCGCGGAGCACGGACAGCTCATGATCTGACTGCGCTCGCGCCAGTAGCTCCTTCCGGTCCCGTTCGGCCTGGGCATGGGCGGCGATGGCCTGGTCGTAAGCGGCCTCGCCGTGCGCCACAGCCTCCGCATATGCGCGCTTCCGGCCAGGTGCCAGCGCACCAAGACCAGTCAGCGGCTCTGGCACGAAATCAGAAACCTGCGGAGCAGGCAGCTCCGTTGTGAACTCCTGCGGGGGCTTGAACTCGGTGGGCAGCAAAGGCTCCTTGAACCGGTCCCACGGCAGGTGCGGGTCCTCATCCAGGGTGCCCGTCAGGAGTGTCCGGAGCTCGGTCAGGTTTGCTTGCAGCGTGCGAGTCACGCCCTCAGCTTCCGCGTACCCGGCGGTAATCTCCTGCTCCCGCGCCTCCCGCTGTTCCTGCCTGGCTTTCTCCCGCGCACTCGCCGCCGCCGTCTTGGCGTGCTCCTTTGCCCAAGCCAGCTGAGCCTTGGCCTCCATCCGCTGGTTCTGCGCCTGGGCCTTCTGCCGGTCGCCTATGGCACCGGCGATGAACCCAGCCACTCCATCAGGCTTCTGGCGCTTTCGCCCGGCCATAGCTCACACCCCGATCCTCGATTGGCGGCCTACCTGATACGTTCTGCGATTACCGGGCGGACAGCAAGGCCTCATGCTCGCATTCCTCATCGAGCGGACCCATCCCGCCACGGTCGTGACATCGAGCACGCATGGCAACAGGCCATTCGTGACGACTCTTGTAGTTAGAACTCGCGCCAGCAGTCGTAAGGCGCTTACAGGCCTGGAAATCTGCTTAATTAACGACCATGTGTTTCTACCGTCACGCTAAGAAAGAGAAGCCCTTGCGCACCTGCAGCATGCTGATCGTTCGATTCTGCTCACTAGTGAGTAGTTCCCAGCTGGGCTAGGAGAGCGCGGCTGATTTCAGTGAATACGGATAGGTAAGCAGTGCCGTGCGCTGGCCTCTGGTTCGGGATGTCAATGCCTGCGGCCTCAAGATCGCGGGTGACGCGGTTAATGAGGACGCGGGCCTGGCTGGCGATCAGGTAGTCGGATTCTGCGGTATCCGCTTTTTCGTCTAGCCACATGATGATCTGTAGTGCTGCGGGCAGTAGATGGACCCATGACACGAAGGACGGCATGCCCGGCCCGGCGAGGTCAAGGAGCAGTACCCATCTCTCCCGGTATGCGGTGAAGTGGCGTTCGTTGCCTGACCAGGCGGCCTTGATGACCCCGGAGGCCGTGAGGGATGTCAGGACATCGCTGACGTTCCTCTTAGCGAATCCTGCTTCATCGGCGATTCGGGCGGCGTCGAGAGGGCCGACTGGCCAGGTGAGCAGCACTCGCATCGCCTCAGAGCGGCCGCCTGGCCCGAATAGGTGACGAAGCCGGAAAGACAGGTTCACCGGAAGGGCCGGATCCGGCTCGTGCGACTTGCCGGTCCTCACGGCGGGGGGACGGATGAAGCCGTGCTGGGCGAAGAGCGGATCCTGCTTCGAGACGAAGGCCAGGACATCGGTGCTGAAGACCGGCTCCCTGTCCTGGGCGGGCACGGCCTGGTCACTGACGGGCGGATTCACGGGCGCCGTCTGCCTGGTCCACGCGGTAACGGCAGCGACCAGGCCGGGAGGCAGGGGAAACTTCCCGGCCAGGTTCCGCAGCCGCTGCGTGGACAGGAGTTCGTGATTGAACGCCATCCAGTCGAGCATCTCATCAAACAGCCGCGGATCGCTGCGGGCGATCCCGATGGTGAAGAGGATGAGGGCCTCGGGATCGACCGCCCACCGGTCAGCTCCCTCGACGGTGGCCGAGACGCCGACCTGTGCCCACTGACGCCAGGCGAAGCCGAGCAGTCCCTGGCTGACCTCGTCCCTAATCTCCGAGATCAGCATCGTCCACCCCCAAGGCGCGCAGAGCGTCCACTAGGACCGATCTGTATCCGGGCGATGGATCCTGTGTTATAGACCAGCGCGCCGCGGCGGCCAGTTCTTCTGGAGTCGGGTTGAGCGCCCGGAGATCGGCCTCGTGACGCCCTCCGCCCTGGTCGACCATGGCAAAGAGCTTGAAGTGAATCTGGTCGAGGCGGCTGGCGAAATGAACGACGAGGGCCGTGCCGTAGGACCTGGTCACCACCCGGCTCATGAAACCCTCGGGCAGTCCCCATTTCAGCAGGTTCGTCGGCCCTGCGTTGAGCCAGTCGTCGGCCAGTCCGAAGTCCGCCGCAATAGCCGATCGTGCGGTCAGGAGTGGTTGCGGCAGCGGCTCGGCGAGGTGTAGTTCGCCGTTATCGGCTATCGCGAGGAGATCCACGTCCCTGGTTGCGCGCTTGACGAGGCCGAGTGCGGTCAGCGCGGAACCGCCGATGACCACGATCTCAATGTGGCTGCCCAGCGCCTGCAACTGATCGGCCAGCGCCCCGAACAGTAGCCCGATCGTCTCATCAGTGATCTCCACATGCCGGAGTGTAACAGATCGAGACGATGAAGGTCTTCCATCAGGATCTTCAACATCTTTACCGAGTGTCGAGCACCTACTCTCGGCGGATCGTCGAATCGCTACTGTGGGGTGCATCAGCGGGGAGGTCGCCGGGTTCGGTTACTGAATGCTGGCACTCCACTTAGCTGATATTTTCTCGCTCATCCGAACATTAGCTAAGGCAAGTAAATTGCGGGAGCCAATCGGGGAGCCAACGGAGGCAGACGCTGTGCGACGCCCTCCGACGGCCAGCGACAATAGACGCTGCTAGATGGCTTACAGGACGACGCTAGGCGACGTCCAGCGACCGTAAAAATGTACCTTCTAAGCAGCGGGTCGCGGGTTCGAATCCTGCCGGGCGCGCTGACCTGCGGAAACGGTCGACCGTGAGGCCGGGGTAACCCGGCTACAGCGCTTGCGCAGCAGTTCTGCTGCCGCCAGCAGGCCACGGCAGGTACATGCTCTTCGATCAGAGTCGCGCAGCGAACCTCAATTTGAGGAATTTAGGTCGATACTGCCATCAGGTAGCCTCGCGCCAACGACAATAAAATCGACAATTCTGCGTATGCATGCAAGCTGGCAGGTACAGGCTGGCCAACTGGTGCGACCATCCACGTGAGCGGCAATATCAGAATCCATGCAGCACATTCACATCATTAATTGAGTGCTGCGATACACCATGACCTGGCAGGCCGTCTATGCGGGTAGACGCAGCGTGGCCGACAACAGGATCTGGCTCGATGCGGCTTTCACGGAAGGAATGAGGCGAGGGCACGACGGGTCAGCTCGGCTGGGTTGCCTGCGCCTGATGACTCTAACAGGGCAGTTCAACGCTGCGAGGTACGCCGACGAGGTAGGGCCACTCGGCGACGACCGTAAGCGCACGAGCGCTGTCCCCTCTCTGCCCGGCGGCCCGGATCAATGTAACCGTCACGGCACAATTTGCTAACCCGGCAACTCCTCACGATCATCAGTCAAGGCGAACATACGAGCGGAATATTCGCCGTAACGCACCATCAAAAACGTTAGCAGTCTCCCTTCATGACTAGCTTCCCTACATGAATATGAGCATATGCACAGGATCAGGAGCAGCCGCGATCAAATACGAGGGTCATGCATAATATTAATCTGGGGTGATGCTAAATATGCCTGACTATCCAGCGCAGATCGTACGTTTCTGGCACGCCGTGGAGATGTTCAGCCCGCAGGGGCTGCCCAAGACTGATCCCAAGAAGCATGTCGTTGACTTCCGTCCAGGGGATCCGATGCCATGGGAACCAGACGGGAAACTCCCCAGGGCGAGGTCAGGCACAGTCTGGCGTCACGAGGTGTTCGGCGGCGTCTACGATCTCAGGCAGATCCGCGACGTCCTCGTGAAGAAGTACGGCCAAGACGATCCTGAAGCGCCAACGCGCGGTCAGTCGGCCCTGTTCGCTTGCACGGTCGACGCGGACGGATATCTCGTCGAGGAGTCCGCCGTTCTGTCCGCGTGCGCTTGGGCGATAGGCCGGATCGTCCAAGACAAGCCGACATTGACTGGCTTCCGCGAAGACGCGCTGGACTACGCCGAGGACCTGCGCAAACTCACCGGTGTCACGAAAATCCTGGCTGACAGCATCCGTAACGCGGTCCCCGGCGCGGTGTCGGCTGGAGTAACCACCGCCGTCACTACAGCGCTCGCTGCGGTCGGCGGCCCGCTCGCCGCGGCAGGCGGCGCCATGGCAGGCAGCCTGGCCGGAAAGCTGGCGAAATCAGCCGCCGGAACGAAGGCCGACGAGCAGACGAAGACGGGGGCTGATGAGGAGCCGCGGCCTAGGGCCCACCTAGACCAGGGCCCGCTCACCGGTTCCGATCTCCGCCGCTTCACCGTCCAGCTCGCCGGGCGACTCGGCGTGACGAATGAACTGCACCCCCAGAACATCCGCGTTAACAGCTACGAAATCAGCATCTCCCGCGCCGACGAACCATCCGAGCAGCAGACGTTCCTCAATAGCTACATCGTCGACGACCTAGCGCTCGTCGCCGCCGCACTAGACCACAGAAACGTCGGCGTAGCGCTCAGCCGGTACCTGACCACGAACCCGGAGACGACCCGCACCGACGTACAGAAGGAACCGCTGAGCGTCCGCGCGGGCTGCGCTCCGGATCGTATTCCTTCGGGCAGATGGGTCACGGACACCAATCGCCCGCTGGCCTTCAGCCAGCAGTTCGCAGTGAATCAGATCTTGCGGACGCTCGGCGACACCGCCGGCCTGTTCGCCGTCAACGGCCCACCCGGTACCGGCAAGACAACCATGCTGCGCGACGTGATTGCCGCCATCATCGTGAACCGCGCGATCGAACTGGCCGACCTCCCATCTTCCGGCGAAGCCTTTACGACCGCCCGCGAACAATGGCAGCCGGTGAGGTACCCACACACGATCACCATCCCTAACCCGAGGCTGACCGGTTTCGAGATCGTGGTGGCCTCGTCGAACAACGGCGCCGTGGAAAACATCAGCACCGAGATTCCCGGGCCGAAGGGCATCGACGGCCAATGGCACGACGCCGCGGCCGCGGTGGACTACTTCTGCCAGGCTGCCGGCCATGACGCCTGGGCGATGGTCGCCGCCCGGCTTGGCAACCGGGCGAACCGCACTGCCTTCACGCAGGGCTTCTGGTGGAACAAAGAATCGGGCATGCAGAACGCGCTGCAGCAGGCCGCCCCGGACTGGCAGGGCGCCGTAGCGAGCTTCCGCCGCGCGCTTTCCCGGGTACAAGACCTTTCTGCCGAACGATCCGCGGTTGCTCGCTCCATCACCCGGCTCCCGGTCGCATCGCAGGACCACGCGCAGGCGGAAGCGGACCTCGAGTCCGCGATGGCGCTTCAGGAGAAGTTCGAGACAGAGCTGCCAGACGCCGATCGCCGACGGCGTGAGGCAGATGACCGCTGGCAGATGGCCAGATTGGCCGTTGCAGCTCACCGGGCTGGCAGGCCAGGTCCATTCGCGTTGCTCTCCACTCGCGGACGTACTGCCCGTCGGAGCTGGGAGGCAGAACACGCCGAGCTGAGCGGCAGATTCCTGGCCGCCGACCGGGAGCAAGACGCCGCATCGCGTGCCGCTCAAGACGCGGCGAACTGCCTCGCCACGGCCCGACGCGACACAACAGGCACACGCAGCGCACGTGATCGTTTGAAGCGCGAACTCGAGGAATTGCGACGCCAGATCCAGGATGCCCACCTGCGGTGGGGCGATGATGTGCCGAACGGGCCCGAGTACGCGGAGACGGCCGAGCCAGAGCTGATCCAGCGCAGGGAGAAGTCAGCACCGTGGGCCGACGCGGAGTTCACCGCGGCGCGAACCGAACTGTTCCTCGCGGCGCTCGCCCTGCACAGGGCACTGATCCTGGCCGAGGCGCGCACATTCCGCCGGAACCTCAGTGCGCTGATGGACATCCTTGGCGGCAAGGGGCACCCCAGCGACGCAGCGACGATGGCCGCCTGGCAGACCTTCTTTCTCGTGGTC
Organism: Streptosporangiaceae bacterium; assembly: GCA_050011155.1. GTDB lineage: Bacteria > Actinomycetota > Actinomycetes > Streptosporangiales > Streptosporangiaceae > Palsa-504. The sequence goes on along the minus strand of JBEKJP010000024.1, from coordinate 21,348 downwards.
CCGGTGGTGTCCACCACATTCGCCTCCCTCGACAAGCTGTTCAGCGGTCTGGGCCGTGAGTCGCTGGGCTGGCTGTTCGTCGACGAGGCCGGACAGGCGCCCCCGCAGCACGCGGTTGGTGCCCTGTGGAGGGCCAAACGAGCCGTGATCGTAGGCGATCCGCTCCAGCTCAAGCCAGTGGTGACGTTGCCGTGGGGAGGCCAGCGGGCGCTACTGCGCGAATTCGGGGTCGGCGAGCAGTGGGCGCCGAGCCGCACATCGGTACAGCAGGTCGCCGACCGGCTCGCCGAGCACGGCACGGCGCTACCCAGCCCCGCTAGCGACGTGCCAGTGTGGGTGGGCACGCCTCTGCGAGTGCACCGGCGATGTGATCGGCTCATGTTCGGCATCAGCAACCAGATCGCCTACGACGGCCTGATGGTCTTCGGCACCCCGGCCCGGCCCGGGTTCCCTGGCTCGGATGCCTGGCGCGATATCAGGTCCGCGACCTCGGACGGGCACTGGATTCCCGCTGAGGGCGAGGAACTGCGCTCAGTCCTCTCCCAGTTGCGCGATGCCGGAGTGGCCGCCGCGCAGATCCGAGTTATCAGCCCGTTCCGCATGGTCGTCAGCCAGGCCATGAAGGTGCACGAGTCCATTTTCCCCGAAGTAAGCAAACAGCTTCGGGAGAAGTGGGTCGGCACCGTGCACACCATGCAGGGCAAGGAAGCTGACGTTGTCATCCTCATTCTCGGCGGCGATCCAGACCGGCCCGGCGCACGCGGGTTCGCGACCCGAGAGCCCAACCTGCTCAACGTGGCCGTCACCCGCGCCAAACGTCGTCTCTACGTCATCGGTAACCGAGGTACCTGGGGTAACGAGCCGTACTTCAAGATCTTGGATGCCCGTATCCCCGCTGGGTAATTGGCATCCGATATCAGTGTTACGGGTCGATCGCGCTTACCTTGGAATGTCACCAAAGCGAGCTTTGGCGTCGCCGATTAGGAGCATCCGCCCAGTCTCCCCCGCGTACGCGGCGATGATCAGATCAGCACCCGCAGGGAATCCGGGTCGGCGGACATGGGCGAGCAGGCACCCATGATGGGCAGCCGTCGCCTGCGTGTAGTCAAGGACATCAACGGCAGACGTTACCGCCACCATCCTCACGGACACGTTTTAATAGTGAGGCGATGGTCCTAGGCGATAGCCGGGGATCTTGATGCACGGAGAGATCTACGCCGACGCCCAGCAGGCCGCCGACGCGGTCGACCGTGGCGTTGATGTTCTCAGCCTCTAGGCAACCGATACACCCAACGGCTTGCAGCCGCTACGGGATATCGAGTCACCGACTAAGGTAAGGCGACTGAGACGTCGTAACAGCGATCCGAGGGTGGCGCCAGCTCCCATCATTTCGGATCGAAAGCGAATCGCCGAACCGGTGGCAATCACCCCTGCTATTCGCCATCGGGCCATTGCCCGGCCTCCGCGATCTCCATGTTCAAACGCGCTGCCCATGCCTGTGCCCAGGCCCTGATCTGAGCGCTCTGGACAGGGTCACAGTCATACTCGGCAAATTCTTCGTCTGGGTACATCAATGCGCGATCAAGCTGATCACGGAGATTCTCCAGCTGAAACTCACCATCGTCTAGCGCTGCACGGCCCATCGCAACCAAGTCAGGCTCACTAAAGACCTGTGCTGCGCCATGTACGTCAATCACGTCCCGGATCAATCCGCGGTCGTGCAGTGCACCCACCTTCAGTGCCACAGCGTCAGCAAGCGCTAGGACCGGCACGAACGACATCATCGTTGGGGAATGGTTCAGCGGTTCCTTGAGCACATCGACGCGATAAGCCGCCCCTGATGGCAACCCTACGTCCAGGTGCCCTTTCCGGCCGCTCGCCCTGAGCACATGGACGTCGAAGCCGAAGTGACGGTAAGCGTCCGCGAGCGCTTCTGTGATCTCCTCCACTGGAGCACTATGTCCTGTGGCGAAGTCCACGTCGTCAGACGGGCGGGTTACCAGGCCGTGGGCCTTGATCGCGTACCCGCCAGCCAGCGCTAACCCGTACTGTGCGCATACCGGGAGGGCAGCCTCCACCAGCAGCGCGTGCTCTCCTTCAATCACTTGCAGCCCTGATCGAGGCGAGCTCGGGAAAATGACCCTCCCATACGCGGCGCAGCGGCCGCGGGAGCCCGAGGCGCGTCCACTCTGACCGGAGCAAGTCCACGTTGAGCCAGCTCGTGTAGTGCTCGCGCGTAACACCGGAGGTAAGAACCGTCATGTGATACAGGTACCGCTGGACCGGATTGGCTAGATCGAAGCTCCGCCGCCCCGACCAGGCCAGGTCATGGGGCAACTCCACGACACCGCCTGGCGGCCCTGCCAAGTGGCTGAGCGATGGCGGCAAGGTCTCCTCTACGCCGGTCCAGCGCGAGGGAAGGTTACGCCTGCCGCGGGCATCGTCCATGGAGCCATTCTGCCCCCGATCGAAGGAACAATCGAACTGAAACGCCGGACGGCGAGGCCACGGGACTCTCCGCACGGCAGGGTGGCGTCTCTCCGGGCCGCGCTCGCTACCTCACCCGCCGATGTCCGACGACGCTTGGACAGGTGGCCGACCATCATCGTCTCCGAGCGGGCTAGCCTGATGCCATCCACAGCCCGCCTACGCCTAGCGGCGGCCCGGACGAGAGCGAAAGCTCACTTGTCCAGTCTCCCCGCGCCCACAGGATGCAGAGAGCTAACTTACGGATCGCCAATGTATAAGTTGGCAACCTATAAGTTGGTAGTCTTTGCACATGCGAGAGATGGTGGATCGCGACCGGGAGCGTCAGCAGCTCACGGATGCCGTACAGGCGGTGCCGGCGCTCATCGTCGTGATCGGCAGGCGACGGATCGGTAAGAGCTTCTTGCTTGAGCGGGCCTTCGCCGGAGATCGGGTCATCTCGTTCCAGGGAGACGAGCAGGACGAGAGTCATCAGCTTGAACTGTTCGCCTCCGAGGTAGGACGGGTGCTGCTTGGCAGCGACGCGCTGCGATTCGGCACCTGGGATGCTGCGCTGTCTTTCCTAGGTGACCAGGCGCGCGCAGCACCGTTGACGATCATCCTTGACGAGTTCCAATGGCTGAAGCACGCTCAGCCCGCGCTCGACTCGGTTATCCAGCGGCACTGGGACCGCTGGGACCGCGAGGCACTGCCGGTGACCTTGGTTCTGTCCGGAAGCGCGCTGACGCTCATGGAGCAACTGCTGGAGCGCGGCGCCCCGCTGTTCGGGCGGGCGACGGCCCGGCCGCGGCTGGAGCCGCTCGACTACCGGGACGCTGCCGGTTTCGCCGCCGACCAGGAGCCAGAGGCCCTGCTGCGCCGCTGGGCGGTCCTCGGCGGAACTCCGCAGTACCAGGTATGGGCCGGGGATGGCCCGCTGGAGGACGTCATCACCAGCCGAATCCTCTCCAAGGACGCGGCTCTGTACGACGAGCCACGCCACCTGCTGCGCGAAGGCGAGGGCATCCGCGACCCGGGAACCTACCTGTCGATCCTGCGGGCTATCGCTAACGGCGCCACCCAGCACAATGAGATCGCCCAGCAGGCCAAGGCGGCATCCGCCAGCCTGGCGCCCAAGCTGGCGCGGCTCGAAGACCTCGGATACATCGAGCGCCGCTACCCTCTCGCCACTGACGGGCGCGAGCAGCGGCCTGGCTATCACATTGAGGACCCCTTCTTCCGCTTCTGGTTCCGATACGTCGCCGGCAACCGCAGCCGCCTCGAGCGATACCGGATCGCCGAGGTCAGCGCGGAGATCCGCGCCGATATGGACAACACCATGGGCTGGGCCTTCGAGCGGTGCTGCCGCCGTTGGGTTGCTGTATACGCCGACGAGGAGGTCACGGGCGCACCGCGCCAGATCGGCTCGTGGTGGTCGCGGGACGGCCAGACCGAGATCGACGTCGTGGGCACGAGTCGCCACCGGTACGCACTGCTCGGATCTTGCGAATGGCGCCGCGTCGTAGACGTCGACGTGCTTGACCAACTGCGCGACCACCAGGCGGCCCTCGGTGGTCATGCCGCGGCAGCGCGCCTGATCATCTTCGGCCGGGAGCAGTTCACCCCCGAACTCCGCGGACGGTCCGCGGCCGAAGGCATCCATCTGATCTCGGCGGCACAGCTGTTCCCAGCCAGTTAACGCTGTGGCGTGCATCGAGCTAGCCAGTTCCCTCACCACTGAAATCCGCGCGGGTGCCTTGCAAGACTTTCGCAAGGGCACCCGGTCGTCCCGAGAGTTCGGCCACCGCAACCGGGACGTGTTCCTTGCCGAGTTCTACCCCGATCCCGCCGACAAGCCGCCATCGCCGCCGGAGTGGAGCAGTTACCCGTTGATCAGCGAGCCTTCCGGCTCGCCGAGATGCGCCGCCGCCTCGGCATCATCCAGGGGCCGCGCGTCCGCCATCGAGCACGCCAAGCCAGGCACCACCTACTGCGCCCCCCTGGCGGCCTGCGTCGTCGGTCTTGTTTTCGTAGTTCGGATATTCAGCGAAGGCAATTAATTCCGGGGAGCCAATCGGGGAGCCTACACAGGCAGACACCACGCGACGCCCTCCGACCGGCGGCGACAATAGGTCCTGCTAGATGGCTCGCAGGGCGACGACAGGCGACATCTCGCGATGCTGCGACGGTAGCTTCTAAGCAGCGGGTCGCGGGTTCGAATCCTGCCGGGCGCGCTGACCTGCGGAAACGGTCGACCTTAGGGGCCTTCGAGGCCACTACGGCGCTCCTGCGGCGGCATCAGACGCCTCCGGTAACGTATCAAAGGTCTGCAAACCGCTACTGTTGCCCACAGGGACATGATGCGATCAGTTCCGATTGCCAGCACGCTGCAGCGTAACTCCTTAAGTGTCGCCGCAGAGGACTGCCATCTGACGCCCGGAGCTTTGTCGGTAGATCCGGCCCATCCAAGCAAGATTCGCCAAGCGGATAGGTACGTCGCAGTCTCGCCTATCGACCTACATGCCCGGAAAGGTCATCCCTGCGCGGCGCTGATGGTGCGGATGCGGCGGGTAGCGCTACAAGCCTCCGGGATCATTTGCGTATTGTGATCCTTGCACGTCAGCCTGAGGCGGCGGCAGCCATCTCGGCGCTGCGGGTCAGGACGACGAGCCGGAAGGCTGCCTGCTGGCTGAGCGCCCGCAGCGCGACGGGCCGCAGCGCCTCAGGGATTTCATCCAGCCCATCCAATATCACCGCGAGTTTGCCCGCAGCCAGCAGCCGGGAGGCTTTCCCGGCGCCGATCTTTCCCCCAAGCAGTGGGTAGGTCTGCTGCAGCCGCGCGGTAAGCCAGTCCTGAACCTGTTGCCTGTCCGGGTCCCATCCGTGCAGGGTGAACATCACTGGCACGGGTATCAAGGGCCGTTCCGCATCAGGTACCTGGTCCCGGTACTTGAGGGCGGCAAGCTGGAGCAACACGGCCGCGCCGCTCTTGCCCGCCCCTGGGGCACCAGCGATCACCAGCCGACCCGACCCCAGTCCCCCGTACACGGCATGAAGGTCAGCTACCCGCCCAGACCGCAGCCGCTGCGAGCCGACTGCTGGTAGCCCCGGCAAGGGCGAGAACCGCCGTGACCCAACAGCAGCCGAAACTGGCCCGGCAAGCGGCAGGGATGGTCTCCGCCACCGCACCGGGATCGGCTCCGGCTCCAGCAACCCCCGGTCGGCAGCCGCGCGAGCCCACTGGTCTTGTACGGCTCCGGCCAGCAGGTCAGTCAGCTGATCGATCCCCTGTGCCCCGGCCACGTCATCAGGCTGCCTGGTCCGAGCCCGCCATGTGCGGGTGATCAGACCTGCCGCGATGACAGCGATGGCGGCCGCATAGGACCCGACGGTGGCCAGGTCATCGCGGCGCGGTGACCGCCACACCACGTACACCAGCCACACCGTGCCAGCCGCGATCGCGGCAATCGACGCGGCCAGCCACAGACTCCGAGCCTTTCCTCCCATGGCCAGCAGTCTGACAGCTACGTACAGAGCCGACGTCATGACTGGCTCCGTTGCATGCCTGACCAGACCGGCGGACGTCGGAGATCCCGAAAGCAACGGCTTAGCGATATCGCCGCCGCGGGCCCTTCCTACGAACGCCAAAAGGCAATCAGGAGATATGCATCCGTGGCGGCGGTAACTGTGTCTCACGACCCCGGCCGCCTATTACCGCCCCGGGATTCGACCGGAGACCGCCTGGCATCACCAGTCCCGAAGGCGTCCTCCGCGCGCATTCCGAACTGAGCCAACGACCTCTACATCTGCGCGCCGGCGCGCGGTTGACGGAAGACACGGCTGCCTCTAGCATCGAAAAATGGCGCGTCCGTATCATATTGAATCCGGCTATAGACACTCCAGCCCGTGTCACTCGTCGTCCCGATCCAGGAAAAAGTCTGCGGCAAGCACCCCGCGTCAGGTAGTCGAGAAGTACAAGCTCGACTTCGTCTCACGGGTGGCCATAAGAGTTTTTCTCGGCATTTACCTGCCAGGCATCGGCCTGCTTGTGTTTCTGGTGTACCGCAGTGTCTCTGTCCGGCCAGCGACCATCCTTATCTTCGGCGGGTACCTCAGCTGGACTTTGTTTGAATATTGGGTTCATCGTCTAGTCCTTCACTGGGAACTTCGGCAAAGATTTCTCGCCAGGCTCTACTGGATGGGACACGGGTACCATCATACATATCCCGACGATCCGCTCCGCCTTGTGTTCCCGCTCATCTTCTCCGTGCCCATTTTGCTCGGAACCGCGGGGATCTTCGTGCTGGCAATTGGCGCGCCATCAGCATACGGCTTCAGCGCGGGCTGGATATTTGGGTATGTTCTGATGGACACGATCCATTACCTGATCCATCGGAGGCGTCCCGCGAACCGAGTTGGTCGCTGGTTGCATGAACTCCACATGCGTCATCATTTCGAGGAAGGCTCGCATGGCTTCGGCATAGCCAGCCCGTGGTGGGACTCCCTCTTCGGAACAACCTACGACCGCGCAATAGCACGCAGCAGGCGTGCGGCGATCCTGCGGTAGGTACCTGATTCGGTCCTGCTGGCCCGCAGTCGACCGGTTATCCCGCCGACGACTCGTGGCTCAAGGTGCACGCGGCATGGCCGGCCACCGCGCTCACCTGCAGGCTCCACGGGCTGGATCGCCGACGCGACTGATGGCGAATCCCATGCACGGAAAGGCGATCTGGCGCCTCGTCCGACGGTGCGGCGGTGCGGCCGGGTGGCCACTGGGCCGCGAGCTTGCGGTCAATGGTCTTCCAGACCGGCTGCAGGCAGCAATCAGGCGGCGGGCGTCCCGGGAGAGAGACGAGGTTCCGCTGAGTATGATAGTTGTATGAAACGCATCACAGTGAGTCTCCCCGACGAACTGGTAGAGAAGATCAAACGCGCTGCGGGAGGCAAGCGACAGGTCAGTTCTTATGTGGCCACAGCGTTGGAGGACTACCAGGAGCGCGAGACGCTGGACGATATTCTGGCCGCCTGGCGGGAAGAGACTCCGGTGCCTGAGGAGGTCCAGCGACAGGTCGAGGCCGAGCTTGACACTGCAGGGCTTACTGGTCTGCCAGAGGACGGCGACAGGCTGGCGGGATGAACGCGGCTGCGACAACCGGGCTCACACTCGACACTGGCGCGCTTCTTGCGCTCGACCACCCCGGCAAGGCCATAGCCATGCAGGCACGATTGGACTTGGCTCGGCGGCGCGGGGGAACTATCTGCGTACCGGCCGAAGTCGTCGCGCAGGCGTGGCGCGGTTCTCGCCAGGCCCGGCTGGCCAGGCTGCTCAAGTCTTCCGGCATCGACATCGCGGTCATGACGCTGAGCGTGGCGCGGAGCGTCGGACTGATGTGCGCGGAGGCCGACCATCATGACGTAGTTGATGTACATGTCGTGCTCTGCGCCCGGCAGCGTCGCCACGCCATCGTCACCAGCGACCCCGACGACATTGCCCGGATCGACCCGACAGTGCCACGGATTCTCGTCTAGCTCATGCATCGCCCGGGCGGAAACTTGCCAGTTTCGCTGGTGCGGGTGGCATCGGAACCCCATGGGGCCTATTTACCTCGTTAATGTTAATTCTTCCCCAGGAGCGCGCGACTCTCTCGCTACACCCCCTTCCGCCACTGAGCGGGCGGATTTCCGTTTGCCAGGCAAGATTCTTCGCCGCATCTAACGCCATTTGGCGAGCGCCGCGCATGGGTCAGTGCCGCGCATGGGTCAGTACTGGATTCGGGCCGCCTCCGACGAGAATCCGTATCACATCTGATACAATTGATGTGATCATGGGAGGTATAAGGATGGTCGATCCCGAGCCTGACGCCCCTGGGCTGGCGCGGTCGGAGTTGGTCCGCGTGCTGGAATCAGCAGCACGGCTGCAAGAGGTCGTTCCTGATGCCGTGCTGGTTGGCGGCTCCGCTGCGGCGCTGTGGGCCAGCCACCGCACTTCCTTTGACCATGACCACGTGCTGCAGGATCTCAGCGATCGGTTCGACGCGGTGCTTGAAGCGATCGAAGCGACGGATGGATGGGTGACCAACCGGGTGACTCCGGGGAAGATCATTCTCGGAGAACTGGGCGATATCGAGTCCGGGGTCCGCCAGTTGATCCGGAACAGGCCCCTGGAGGTGGCGGAGGTGTCATTGCCGTCCGGGCAAGTACTCCGGGTGCCGACGCCCGACGAGACGCTGCGAATCAAGGGCTACCTGATCGTCCGGCGCAACCAGGTGCGGGATTACCTTGACGTAGCTGCCCTGTCCGACAAGTACGGGATCGCCCACGCCGGGGACGTCCTCCGGCACATTGATGCCTACTACACCGATCAGCGCGGTCCGGGGCCGGAGGGCGTAGCGACCCAACTCGCCCGGCAACTAGCAGATCCGAAGCCAGCCGATGCTCGCACCATCACCCAGCTTGGCCGGTACAAGGGCCTGGACGCACGCTGGGCGGACTGGGGGAACGTAACCAGTGTCTGCCGCTCGCTGGCTGTGGAGATGACGCAATGACCAGCGCCCTGAAGTTCCGCAACATCGACGCCTCACCGGACGACCCGGTGGAGACGTGGCCCTTCGAAGGCATTCTCGCGGCCGTGGAACGGGGCACCCTTCCGGACTGGCGCAGGCTCGCCGTCGCGATCCGGGCTGATCCCTGGGGCCTGGTGGCTCAGCAAGTTCTCGAAGCCGTCCGCCTGTCCCACCCTTACGGCACCACCGAACTGCTGGAAGGAGTAGTGACCCGCGCCCGGGAGCTGGCCATCGATTCGGAACGTCAGGAGGTGGCATCCGAGGTGCGGCACCTCGTCGCCAGATCCGGGCTGTCCTCGCAGGATTTCGCTGAGAGAATAGGAACCTCGCGGTCCCGCCTGTCGACCTACATGTCCGGAAAGGTCATACCCTCAGCAACCCTGATCATACGGATGCGGCGGGCAGCGGATCATGCCTCCGAGGTGCCCACTCGTGCTTCGAGCTAATTGTGGTTGGCGCGGCGCTCCGCGGCACACCTTGGCGGACCCCGCCGTAGGAAGGGGCTGGTCTGCTTCTGATGGCTCCCCCGTTTGACTTTCCGCGTTGGCGGGCGGAGAAGCGCGTGGCCGGAATCCGGAGCCGACACCTGAACAGGCCCGGCAAGCCCGTCCGGCCGGGAACGGCGCCCCTGTTGTCGTAGGCCCCTACTCCAGGGATACGCGATGCCGATGGACATCAGAATATGATCTGAATAGACTGAGGGCATGAGCGCAGAGCCTTCCGACGCGGTGACGTTCTCCGACCTGTCCCGCAACCCGCGCGCAGTGGCGGAGCGGGCCAGGCGGCTGGGCCGACTGCGGATCACACACCGCGACACCCAGGACTTCTACCTCACGGCTGCGGACAGGGAGGAAGAGCGGGACGAGAATCTTGTGACCGCTGCCCGGGTGTTCGCAGCACTGGCGCGCAGCGAGTCCGGCGAGCGGGCCGTCGCCGCAGCTCTGGCCGAAGTGTTCCCGTGGGTCCGTCACCTGACAGCAGCCGAGCGCCGTGACTTCGCCGAGGAGCTGATCGCTGCGCTGTCTGATGCGGCCGAGCTGGCTATCGACCGCACCGCGCACGAGGTGATCGCCGGATGGCGGGCCACGGCACGGATCAAAGCCGACGAGGGCCTGTACCGGCAGGCGCTCGTCCCGACTGAGGGTGACTTCGGCCCGGTCCAGGCCCTCGAGTGAGCCCGCGCCGCGGGGACCGGGTCACCGTCCCGCCACAACAGGATCAATGGGATGTCCGGTTCGGCACCAGCGAGGCCGCAGACGGGTGGGAGGAACTAGCCGCCATGCCCTGTCCAACACCCGGCGATGCCTGGAGACCCTCCGCGCCGACCCGCGGTCCGGGGCAGGACACGACCGCCAGCACCGGCTCCGAGGCGACCTGGCCACCCACCGGCACAACGCCGTGACATGGAGCAGTGGGAATACGAGGTAACCAGCGGCGGCCGCGTCCGCTACGCCATCGACGATGACAACCGGACCGTGTGGCTGGTTTGAATCCTGCCGGGCGCGCCAGCGAAAGGCCAGATTAGTGTGCATATTGCTGATTGCCGAGAACGACTTATGATGCCTTGACGCTGAGTGGATACTAGCGGGCACCGGCGAACGATCTTGCCTTCACGTTCTCACGAGCCGAATACAGGAAGTGGCGGGAGGTCGGCAGCGCGGCCGAAGTCGCAAAACGGCTGCTGCGTTGTCTTCACTGATACGAACGCCCCGATCCAGTTGAGGATCACGGGCTTAGGCAGCGGCTCAGCCGATGGGGCGATGTGCTTGCCTGGCGGGTCCACGAAGATTGCCCAGTAAATCGACGATCCAGAAGTCACAGGTCCGGTAACGAGTCCAGCAACAAGCACTCGCGTGCCGCGGCCTTCGTTGCACTCGCTGATGACGGCACGCGCTGCGGTTGCCTCGGACATTGAGACTTTCGTGCCAGGTGGGGCGAGGCGATAGAAAAGGTTGCCCTGGTTCTGGGTGTTCGCGTCGGCGACGATACGACTTAGCGGGACCGAGTAGCCCCATGGCCCGGTGGTCGTCGTCGAGGATGTGCACGCCGCAGCGATTAGGGCCATGATGGAGAAAGCGATAGCGTGCCAGGTCCGCACCGCCAGATCATCCCACGAGGCTCGGGTGCCTTGCGACTGTCAGGGAAGGCACTGGGGCAGCGTGCTGTGCTTCGGTGTCCTGGCGGCCCGTATCTCCCACCGGGAAACGAGGATCCGGTACGGGGTGTTACGCGTCGATCGCGCTTACGCCTGGGAGGTCGCCAAAGCGCGCTTTGGAGTCACGGCTGAGGATCATCCGCCCGGTCTCCGCTGCGTGAGCGGCGATGATCAGGTCGTGTGCACCGCGCGGGGATCCGGACCGGCGGACGTGGGCGAGCAGGCGCCCATGATGGGCTGCTGTCGCCTGCGTGTAGTCAAGAACGTCAACGGCAGACGTAATGGCCACCAGTGCCCGGGCCCGCTCGGCTGCCCGGCTAGCCGTATCGGCCAGTTCGATCCCGACGCGGTACTCGGCGACCGTCACCGAGGCGATAGCGAGCTCGTCGTCATCCAGCGACGAGCGGTCCATGGTCCCGCGTTCGTAAGCGATCAGGATGTTCGTGTCGAGGATCAGGCGTCGGCCCACGGGTCGCCTACCTCCGAGTCAAGCAGGGCGATGGCTGATGCTATGTCCCGGCTGAACGCGTCATCTGGCGGAGGCACATCGACAAGTGCGGCACCGAGGCTGGCTCCGGTACGCCGATGAGCCGGGCCTATCTCCGCGACCGGACGGCTGCCGCGGACGATGGTGATCGTCTCGCCACGCTCGACGGCATCCAGGAGATCCGAGAAGTGCCGGGATGCTTCTGTCGCGGTCATGGTTTTCACATCCCCCATCTTATCTGATAATCAGATTCCCCGGCAGAGGCAAACTGTCCTGCGGAGGGCGAACGGCCACTCACTCACATCGGCCCGGCAGGCGGCACCTCGCGGCGCCGATAACGCAGCGTTACGAGACGCATAGCCAGGCTCGCAACGACAGTGACGGACACCACGCGATCGATGTTTTTCGTTTATTCGAACGTTAGCGAAAGCAAGTAAATTTCAGGGAGCCAACCGGGGAGCCAACGGAGGCAGACCTAGCGCGACGTCCTCCGACAGTAAGCGACAGTAACTGCTGGCAAACGGCTCGTAGGACGACGCCAGGAGACGTCCTACGACGCTCCGACGTTACCTTCTAAGCAGCGGGTCGCGGGGTCGAATCCTGCCGGGCGCGCCAGCCAGGTCAGAGGGCGGATGGCGTCCTCCGCTTATGTGGCGGCCACGAGGACGCCCCCTGACAAATGCCACGCTACACAGCAGTGCTCGACGCGGAATCATTCACGTCTGCCTCTGACATTCCGGTCTTGTTGCGGCCCCGTGGCCTGGTGCCGGTCTTCGGGTGGCGGGGCCTTCCCTGCGTCCCGGGCATGGAGGTAGCCAGCAACGAAAAACAGGCCAAAAGACCCTGATGAATCGTCCGGTGGCGGGTGACCCTGACCGGATGAGCGATAGCAGCGATACGGCGGGCGGGACTATCGGCGGCCACGCGCACCTGCTTATCTCGATGGCCGCCCGGGCCCCGTCGGTTCACAACACCCAGCCGTGGCGGTTCCGGGTCGGTCCTGACACGGCCGAGCTGTGGAGTGACCCGCGGCGCAAGCTGCGAGCCGACCCGTCCGGCCGGGAAATGCTGATCAGCTGCGGCGCCGCCTTGTTCGGGCTGCGCCTGGCCGTCCGGTCACTGGGCTATCTGCCGGTGACAGAACTGCTGCCAGATCCCGCGCGGCTGCGGCTGATGGCCCGGGTGAGCACCGGCGCGGCGACGCCGGTGAACAGCCTGGAACACCAGATGCTGGACGCAGTCCCGCACCGGCACACGCACCGCGGCCCGTTCGCGCCCGGCCCGCTGCCGCACGGGCTGCTGGCCGGCCTGCAGCACGACGCGCTGGCCGAGGGAGCCACCCTTACGCTGGTCACCGGCGGCCTGGCCTACGGCCGGCTGGAGCAGATCGCCGCCGCCGCGGCTCGCCGCCAGGGCGCTGATCCGCGCACCCGGGCCGAGATCCGCCGCTGGACCAGGATTGCCGCCGACACGGCACGGGACGGCATCCCCGTCACCGCGCTCGCCAGCAGCACCGGCCGCCCAGCCGGGCGGCTACCCCAGCGCGACTTCGACCTCGGCCGCGGCATCACCCATCTCCCCTCTGGCGGGGCGCCCCCGGCTGCCACGGCCGTGCTCCTGACCCCCGGCGATCGCCGCGCGGACTGGCTGCGCGCCGGGCAGGCCCTGTACCGGCTGCTGCTGCACGCCGCCAGCCAGGGCGTATCCGCTTCGCTGTATACCCAGCCGCTAGAAGACGCCGTGACCCGGAACCTGATCAGCAGCCAGCTCGCACTCCTGGGCCGCCCCCAGATACTGCTCCAGCTCGGCCGTGCGGCCACCGCCTCCCCCACCGCCCGACGGCTGCCCGACGAACCAGACACCCCCTGCTAGCACCCGGGCGAATAATTTGCCACTAATTGCGGCACCGTCACGGCTCAGGCGCACTTTGACGACACAGCCGCGCGGCTGGCGATGTGGTCCGGGGGATGGTCCTTCAGGGGCGTCACGAGCTGCGTACAACGACGGGCTGTCGGCCGCCACCGGTTCATGGCCGGGCTGGCTGGCCCGGTCCTGGCAACTGGCCCGGGTCCAGGTGAGCAGCCGGCCCGAGACGGGGTCGCGGTGAAGGTACCGGTGCTGTAGCAGGCAACAGAGAGGCGCGATGACGACGGCCTGTGCGTAGTGCTCGCCGCTGAACTGGCACTGTCCGACTTGGCCGGCGGGCGGATCCTGCTGCGCCAGGCTGCCGATGCCGTCGCCGATCCACCGCCGTCTCGAGCACCGAATCGCCGGCCTGCGGCCGCCAGGGAACGGCGGCGTGATCAGGTGCCGGATCCTGGGCATGAAATGCATGCCGATCTGGGCCCGGGTCTCTCCAGGCTGCGCGCCCTGCCGGGACGGTGCCGGCCATGTGCCCTAGCGGCCGGACCGGGCTGGAGAAGTCCTGCCGGGCCCGGGACGGAGGACCAGCGTCCGGGCATGGCGGGACCTTCGGTCCTTACGCGTCAAGGCAGGTCATCTTGCACGATTAAGCCATGTTCCTGGCCGAAGAGATCACCGTGGCCGCCGGGTTCGCCGACGCCGCCGCCCGGCTCGCCCACGTGGTCAACCACGGGAGCATCCGCGCCGCGTCCGTGGCCGCCTACGAGCACGGCCAGACGGCCGTCTTGCGGGTCGGCCCGGCCGGTGACAGGCCCGGCCTGTCCAAGCTGGTCCGGGTGCAGTTCCTGGCCCCCGTCCGGCGCGGCGCGACCCTGACCCTCACGCTGCGCTGGGAGGCCGCCGGCCTGGCCGGCGACCTGTTCCCCGTGCTCGACGCCGACCTGGTCCTCGCCCGCGACGGCGAGGACCAGGTCCGGCTCGGCCTGACCGGCTCCTACCGGCCACCGCTCGGCCGGGCCGGTACCACGCTCGACCGGGTGGTCCTGCGCCGTATCGCGACGGCTACCGCCCGCTCCCTGCTCGGCGGCCTGGCCGAGGCCATCGCCGACCCGCAACCCGAACCGCAGCCGCACACCGGGAAAGCGCGACCCTGGCCCTGGACCAGCCCGGAACAGGCCTTACTGCCTGCAGGTGCGGCAGTTGGAGCAGTCCGCCCTGAGGCGGTGATCACGTGGAAGGCCTCCGGCTGGCATTGATCACGTCAACGTCGGTGGGGAGAAGTCAGGATCTGCCTCGGGTGGCCGCGCCTGCCGATCCGACAGCGCGGAAATGCGCGCCGCGCGGGAAATCTCATAAGGCGGGGGCCACGGGCCAGGCACCATAGGCACTGGCTCAATGACAGGCCATTGGTCACTCCCGGGTGGGACCTGGGTCCCTATCAGGCGCCTGGCCCGGTTCGTAGATTCCCCGACTATGACTGCGGACGAGGGCGCGCTCACCGAACGGGAGTGCTGGGAACTGCTCGCGATGGCTTCGGTGGGCCGGCTGGCGTTGTCGGTCCGCGCGCTTCCGGTCATCCTGCCAGTCCAATACTACCTGAGCGACCACAGGCTGGCCGTTTGCCTCGGGCACCACGGGCTGCCTGAGCGGGCATTGGATGAGACGATCATCGCGTTCGCCGCCGACTCCATCGATCCGGTGACCCGGTCCGGCTGGTCGGTCCAGATCCAGGGCAGGTCGGCGATCCCCCGCGGGCTCAAGTTCGACACCGCCTGCGACCTGCCCGCCTCGGCGCAGGTCGTGGAGATCGAGCCGGGTACCGTCAGTGGTCACCGGCTGCATCTGTGCCCGTGCTAGCGGCTGACCGGACGCCGCGGACAGCCTGAGGACAGCAGCCGTCCGCAATCCGCCGGCTACACCTGGAACAACCGGCCACGGCTTGGACCCGTGAACACCGGCGGCAGCCTCCGGTCGGCCTGCGCCGGAGCGCACCGTCACTAGTCTTCCCCGCCGCCCGGACGCCGGGACCGGAAGACATGATCGCGGATCTCGTGGATGGTGTCATCAAGCCGTTGGAGCGCTTGGCTCATCCGCTCCCTGGCCTGCTCTGCCGGCTCAACCGCAGCCGTATCGATGCTGAGACCGACATGGAACAAGCTGCCGATGACCCGGTCGAGCAGTTCCTCGACATGATGCGCTTGTTCGGCCAGGACTGCGTGGACCAGGCCGGCCAGGTCGTCCTGTTTCCAGTCGTTCGTGGCGTCCCTGACCAGCGCGAGAACGAAGTGGCCGGTGGCGGTCGGGACCGGGCTCAGCGTGATCGTCATCGGGATAGTGGTGCCGTCCTTGCGGAGCCCGACCAGCCGGGTCCGGTCGGCCATCGGCCTGGCCGTGGGCTTAAGCACATAGGCGGCCCGGGCAAAGCGGTGCGCGTCTCGCAGCCCGGCTGGCATCAAGGACTCCACCGGCTGGCCGGGCAGCTCATCGGGCTGGTAGCCGAACATCGCCGCCGCCCGCCGGTTTGCCAGCATGATCCGGCCGTCGTCGTCGGCGAGCACGATCCCGTCGGCCAGGGCATCAACCAGCTGACGCAGCAGCGCCTCGTTCAGCGACGCAAGCCCCGGTCCGTTTCCCCGGCCGGCCTGCGGCCACGCCGGCCACGGCACGGCCACTGCCGACGGCGTGAGATTCCCGAACGGACCCGGCTCGCCCGGGTCCCCGGCGGCGACGGCCGCCTCCATCGAGGAATAAACGGGAACCAGCCTGTCCAGGCCCTCAGCGGTCAGCAGCCGCCGGACAGCCGGCGCGGTGGCCACCAGCCGCAGCTCCGCGCGGCGAACCTCCGCCCGCTGACAGGCCCAGGCCACCGCGTCGACGCCAGCACCGTCACACCACACCGTCGCTGACATATCCGCGATTACTACCGCCGCACCGCAGTCGAACACCGCCAGCAGCTCATCACGGACCTGAGCGACGTTCGACCTGTCAACATGCTCAGGGAACGCCACCACAGCCCGCCGGCCCGCCCATGCCACCGACTCCATGCCCTCCGCCATGACAGCAGCTTGGCACGCTGGAACCGGGTAGGACAGCCGGGACCTGTCCACGCCGCACAACCGATTCCGCCGTCCCCTTGGGGCCGCGGCGGGCCGGATCAGCCTGGCATAGCGGCCTGGCACGCCGGTTACAGCGCTGGCCGTGACCAATCAGACGACTCGGCGCGCATCCTCCCGCCAACCCTATGACACAGCGTTACGAGATGAAGGACAAGCTCGTTGGCCACACGGCGAGGCCGTAGGTCGACACTGTTTTCGCCTCTTCGAACATTAGCGAAGGAAAGTAAATTTCGGGGAGCCAAAAGGGGAGCCAACGGAGACAGCCTCCACGCGACGTCCTCCGACAACCAGCTACAGAAACTGCTGTTAGATGGCCTATAGAGCGACGCAAGACGACATCCCGCGACGCTCCGACGGTAACTTCTAAGCAGCGGGTCGCGGGTTCGAATCCTGCCCGGGCGCGCTGACCTGCGAAAACGCTTCACCGCGGAGCCCAGATGGCCGACCGGGAGCCGGGCGCGGGGAGCCCGCACCCAGCCGATGCGGCGCTGAGCCTGCCGGCCCGGTACTCCTGGCAGGTCCAGCAGGCCGCACCATCTTCGAGCAGCCCGACGTCGCTGAAATCGAAACAGAACGCGAGGCGGCCATTTCATCTCTCAGGACGATGCGACCTGCTATTGCGCCTGCGGCGGATGGGGCGTAGCGTCCGGTAAGAGAGTGTGCGCGTTTATCAGCGGGCAACAAGGTTGAAATTCTTTTCGGGCTGCTCCAGACCTCGGTAGTCGTTACGCCCAGTCGAGCCGAGGTGGGTATGCCGACACTTATCCTTTACCGCGCCCCGTTTTTCTTGGGTGACCATTGTCCCCGGCCGTATCGAGCCAGGCATGACCTGACTGTCGCGGACTCCGCCATTCCGCCGTACTCATGTTCACGACCTGATCTCTCGGGTCGTCCGGTGCCTGCCCGTAAGGCCGTTCGGTCGGCCCGGTTCTCCCGCTGCCTTCGTGCATGCCGACCAGGTGGATTGCTGCCCTGAGTTCGCTGGAGACTCTGATCCTTGGGAAGGATGGAGCCAATGATAAAGCCGCGGACCCGGATCGCCGTAGCCTTTATGTTGACTTTGGGCGTAGCCGCCTGCGGAGGAGGAGGAGGCGTCTCGGCTGGCACCGCGACCGACGCCCACGGCCCGATCACCATCTGGTATTCCAACAACGCCGCAGAGGTCGCCTGGGGCGAGCAGGTGGTTGCTTCCTGGAACAAGAGCCACCCGGGCCAGCAGGTCTCCGGGGAGCAGATCCCTTCTGGCCAGTCGTCGGAAGAGGTAATCGGCGCCGCGATCACGGCAGGCACCGAGCCATGCCTGATCTACAACACCTCTCCCGCGTCGGTGCCGGACTTCGAGAAGCAGGGCGGCCTGGTGCCGCTCAACGACTTCCCCGGCGGTGCCGCCTACATCGAGGCGCGCACCGGCCCCGGCGCCAGCGCGTACAAGTCGCCGGACGGCCAGTACTACCAACTGCCGTGGAAATCGAACCCGGTCATGATTTTCTACAACAAGAAAGAATTCGCCAAGGCCGGTATCAGCACCACTAACCCGCCGCTGAGGACCTATAGCCAGTTCCTGGCCACCGCCAGGAAGCTGGTGTCTTCTGGTGCGGCGAAGTACGCGATCTACCCGTCGCCGTCGAGTGAGTTCTTCGAGGCCTGGTACGACTTCTACCCGCTGTATGCGGCCGAGAGCGGCGGAAAGGAACTGGTCGAGAACGACAAGGCCACGTTCGACTCTGCCGCCGGCCAGGCAGTCGCCGGGTTCTGGCGGCAGTTGTACGCCCAGAACCTGGCCGGTGACGAAAGCTACAACGGTGACCCGTTCGCCGACGGCACCGCGGCGATGGCCATCGTCGGGCCATGGGCCATCGCCGATTACCAGGGCGTCGTCGACTGGGGGGTGGTGCCCTTGCCGACATCGCAGGGCAACACCCTGGACACGATTCCGACCTTCAGCGATGCCAAGAACATCGCCATGTACGCCTCGTGCCAGAACCGCGGGACCGCCTGGGATTTCCTCAAGTACTCCACGAGCGTCGCAGCGGACGGCAAGCTGCTGGCCATGACCGGGCAGATGCCGATGCGCCAGGGGATACAGCAGCTGTACGCGCCTTACTTCAAGGCGAACCCGGCGTACACGCAGTTCGCGGCGGAGGCAGCCCACGTGATCGAGGTGCCCATCGTCCCGAACTCGGTCGAGATCTGGCAGAACTTCCGCAATGACTGGTCGGATTCGGTCATCTTCGGCCAGGAGAGCCCCGACAAGGCGCTGACCGCCGCCGCGTCGCAGATCAACCAGCTTGTCACAGGGAACGGTGAGCCATGACCAGCGTAGCGGCCCCTAGGACGCGCAGGTCCGGGGCGGATGAGGCCGGGGCGAAGGAGTCAACGGCGAGGCGGTTCGGCCGCGGCGTGCTCGGCCGCCAGCCCATCGGGATGATCTTCGGCGCGCCGTACCTGTTGTTCATCGTGGTGCTGTTCGCCTACCCCCTGGGCCTAGCGGTGTACATGTCGCTGCACCGCTATTACTTCACCGCGCCCGGGGTGAACGTGCCCAGGCCGTTCGTCGGGCTGTCCAACTACGAAGCGGTGTTCAGCGACCCCGCGGTGCGCCAGGCGTTCCTCAACGTGCTGATCTTCCTGGTCATCAACGTGCCGCTCACAGTGGCGGTGTCGCTGCTGCTGGCCACCGCGCTCAACGCCGCGATCCCGTTCCGCGCCTTCTTCCGTACCAGTTTCCTCGCGCCGTACGTGACGGCCAGCGTGGCGATGATCGGCGTGTTCCTGTTCATTCTGAGCCCCACCGGGATTGCCAACACCGTGTTCGGCCCCCTAGCGCCGGTTCCGTCCTGGCTGGTCAACCAGAACTGGGCCATGCCCTCGATCGCGATCTACGTCACGTGGAAAGGGCTCGGTTTCTACATCTTGCTTTACCTGGCCGCGTTGCAGGGCGTGCCGAAGGAACTGTACGAGGCCGCGGCGATGGACGGGGCGTCCTGGTGGCACAGGCTGCTGTCGGTAACCGTCCCCGGCGTCCGGCAGGTGACCACGCTGGTCACCCTGCTGGCGGTCATTACCGGCGCGAACCTGTTCACCGAGCCCTACCTGCTGACCGATGGCGGCGGCCCGAACGGCAAGTCCGCCTCGCCGGTGCTGCAGATCTACCAGACCGGCATCGAGCAAAATCACCCCGACTTCGCCTCGGCCCTCGGGATCATCCTGGTCATCGGGGTGCTCCTGATCGCCGGCCTCCAGCAGCTAGTGCAAAGGAGACGGGCATGACCACGGCGGACCGCGCCACGCCCGAGGTTACCGCCAGATCCGACCGCGTCGCGGCGGCGCTGGAACCGCGTGCCTCGCGTTCGTGGTGGCGCCTGATCGTGCTGCTCTTCGGCGCGCTGGTGTTCCTCTTCCCGTTCTATTACATGATCATCGGCTCGTTGCAGAAGACGCAGAACACCTCGCTGAGCGGCGTGCTGCCGAACCCCGGCAACATGACGCTGCACAATTACGGCGAGATCAACGCGGCCATAGGCCTCGGCAAGGCCATCATCAACTCCGGCATCTTCACCGGTGGTGTCCTGCTGATCACCCTCGTGTTCGGCATACTGGCCGGATACGCGCTGGCACGACTGAGTTTTCGCGGCCGCGGCCTGTTGTTCGCCTTGATGCTGTTGGTGCTGACGGTCCCCTTCCAGTTGCTGATCATCCCGCTGTACGTGCTCATCGCGCGCAACTACGGACTCGCCAATTCCTACCTGGGAATGATCGCGCCGTTCGCGATCAACTCCACCGCCGTGCTCATCTTCCGGCAGTACTTCATGCAACTGCCGGCCGAGCTGTTCGACGCCGCCCGGATCGACGGCGCGAACGAACTGAAGGTCCTGATCCACATCGCACTCCCGCTCGTCCGCCCCGCGGTGCTGACCGCCATGCTGCTGACCTTCATCGGGCCGTGGAACGAGTTCCTGTGGCCGTTCCTGATCACCAAGCAGCAGGGTCTGCAGCCGCTCGCGGTCGCCATGGCGAACTACATCGACAACGTGGCGGCGACCGCGTCGAATCCGTACGGTGCGATCCTGGCCGGGGCGTGCGTGCTGGCCGCGCCCGCGGTCGCCTTGATCATCGGATTCCAGCGGTACTTCGTTTCCACCAATATCGGCTCCGGCGTGAAGGGCTGACCGTGACGCGCGCTGGCACCACGAATGTGCCCGGCCGGCTGACCCGGCTGGGCGTGCTCATGTCCGCCGACCCGGCGGCCGAGTTCGAGGCGGAGGGCGTGCTCAACCCGGCCAGCGGGCGCAGCCCAGACGGCAGGCTGTGGCTGCTACCCCGCCTGGTCGCCGCGGGGAACGTGTCCAGGATCGGCATCGCGGAGGTCCTGGTGCGCGACGGCCGGCCGGCCGGGGTGCGACGCGACGGCGTCGTCCTCGCCCCCGATGCGGGCTGGGAGAGATCTCACGACCACGCCGGGGTCGAAGACCCGCGCACGACCTGGATCGCGAGCCTCGGCGTCCATGTCATGAGTTACGTGGCCTTCGGGCCGCTGGGGCCCAGGCCGGCCCTGGCCATCTCCGCGGACCTGCGTAGCTGGCGGCGCCTCGGCCCGGTGCACTTCGAGTACCAGCCGGAGCTGGACGCCGATCTGAACCTGTTCACGAATAAGGACGTCGTGTACTTCCCCGAAGCGGTCCCCGGCCCGGACGGCCG
>JBEKJP010000023.1:0-77771 GCA_050011155.1 Streptosporangiaceae bacterium | reverse complement strand
CTGTCGGTCGACGACGAGGCCACCACCGCGGAGCTGATCGCCAAGCACGGCCTGGAGTTCGGCGTCGGCTACGGCGCCGATGCCCGCGCGCTGGCCGCGGCGACTGGTGCCTTCGTCAACGAAGACCCGCTGTTCCTGCAGTCCACCGGGTTCGTCCTCAACCCGGTCGGCCAGGTCGCGGTCGGCGTCTACTCGACCGGGGCCATCGGACGGCTGATGCCCGAGGACGTCACCGGCTTGATCGGCTACCTCCGCGCGCACGCCGCCTGAGCCGCAAACCGCGGATGTCCTGGTCCGCCCCGCTGGGCGGACCAGGACACCGGCGGCTAACCGCCGGTTCGTTCCGCTTAGATGTTGACGATCCCGGCCGGAGCGCCGCCCGCGGGCAGCTGGGTCGGCGAGCTGGCCACCTCGGTCAGGTTCCCGCCGTTCACGGCGAAGACCGACAGGATGTGGTTGCCGCTGCCATCGACCAGCAGGTACCTGCCGTCGGGGGACAGCCGGGCGTCGATGTCAGCGCCGCCACCCGAGATGGGCGTACTGCCGATCAGGGTGAGGGAGCCGCCGGAGTTGATGGCGTAGCTGGAGATATTGCCCGAGCCGGTGTTGACGGTGAACAGGTACCGGCCGTCGTGGCTGATCTCCACCCAGCAGGGCGCCGTCTGCCCGTCGGCGTACGGCGAGGCCCCGATCGGGGTGAGCTGGCCGGTCAGGCTGTCACGGTATGCGGACACCGTGCCCAGGCCGGCGCCGTTGTGCGCGTTGCTGACGAACAGCTCCGCGGGACGGGCCGGCGAGAACTCGGCGCCGAGCTGGCCGAGGCCCTGCCCGGTGAAGGGCGATCCCTTGGCCGCGAGCAGATGGCCGCCGGGCAGCACCACGAAGCTGTCGATCTGCGAGGTGCCGGTACGGGTTCCGATGAGGTGGTCGCCGAAGGCGTCGAAGAAGACGTCGCCCAGGCCTGCGCTGTCCGGCACGGTGACCGTCGACCCGGGGATCGGGGTCAGGCCGCCGTCGACGTGCAGCCGGAAGCCTGAGTAGCCGCTGCCGCCCGCGCCGGAGTTCGCCACGTAGACCAGGCCGGCGGGCGATACCGCCACGCTGACCGGCTTGATCCCGCCTGAGGACACCGGCTGGCCCACCGGGACCGGCACGCCGCCCGTGGTGATGCGCAGCACCGAGACCTGGTTGCTGCCGGCGTCGACCGCCAGCAGGTAGCGGCCATCGGCGGTGGCCTGGATCGCGCCCTGGGATGCCAGGCCAGTACCGAGTCCCGCGCCGCCGGCCGCGAACGGCGAGCCGGGCAGCGGGGTGACCGAGCCGTCGGCATGCCGGGCGAACCCGTCGATGGTGTTGGATCCGGCGGTGTTGCCGTCGAGATAGGTGTAGCCGACTACCGGGCTGGTGCTCGCCGTGCTGGCGCTGGCCGCGGTGGCCGCGCCGAACAGGCTGATCGAGGCGGCCAGCACGCTGCCGCCCGCGGCCAGCCAGATGCGATTTCGCATTCCGTTCTCCTTGACGAGGAAGGATCCGCAGTGATCCGCCGATCCACTCATCTCAGCGGCGGCCATCGGCCGCCTTTTACGTCCGGGTTACGTCGCGTCACCAACACGTAAGGTTCCGGTCGGCCGCCGCCGATCTCCGCCGTAGGGGTCGCTTAAACTTGGTGGCGGTGCCCCGGAAAGCCTGGTCGGGAGCTTGCCTGGTGATGCCGGAGCTGGGAGCGCCCGTGATCGACACACAGCGGTTTGCCCTGATAGTGCTGCTAGCGGCCGCGGTCGGGCTGGTCGCGGTGCTGTCGAACCGGCTCACCGAGTGGGTGAAGATCCCCTCGCCGGCGATCGTCCTGGTGGGCGCGGCCATCGCGGTGAAGGTCGTCCCTGCCCTGCATGCCCCGCCGCGGCAGGCGGTGGAGCGGGTGGTCACGGTCGCCCTCGTGTTCATCCTGTTCGATGGCGGCATGCACATCGGGTGGTCCCGGTTCCGGTCCGCGGCCGGCCCCATCGCGATTGTCGGCGTGGCGGGCACCTTCCTGACAGCGGCCGCCACCGCGGCCTTCGCCCACGTGGCGTTCGGCCTGCCCTGGTACCTCGCCGTGCTCGTGGCCACGGCTATAGCGCCCACTGACCCCGCCGTGGTGTTCTCCGTCCTTGGCCAGCAGGAGATCTCCGGGCGCAGCGGCACCATCCTGGAAGGGGAATCCGGCGCGAACGACCCGGTCGGGATTGCCCTGATGGCCAGCCTGATCGGCGCGGGCGGCCTGAGCGCGGGCGCGTTCGCGGAGGTCGGCACCGAGTTCGTGGTCCAGATGACCGTCGGCGCGGTGATCGGCGTCGCAGGCGGCCTGGGGTTGCTGTGGTTCACCCGCCGGGTCCCGCTGCCCAGCGAGGGGTTGTACCCGTTGCGCACGCTGACCTGCGCGCTGCTGATCTTCGCGGCTGCCACCTTGGCTCGCGGGTCGGGGTTCCTGGCGGTCTTCGCCGCCGGGATCGCCCTCGGTGACGGGCGTGCCCCCTATAAGCGGGAGATCGAGCGATTTCACACCGCGCTGGCCAGCCTCGCCGAGATCGTCGCCTTCGTCGCCCTCGGCCTCACCGTCGACCTTGCCGTGATAGCGCGGACGGACGTGTGGGTCCCGGGACTCATCCTCGGGGCCGTGCTCGCCTTCGTCATCCGGCCCGCGCTGGCCGGGTTGTCGCTGATCCCGGCGCGGCTGAAGAGCAACGAGCGCAACTTCGTCCTGTTCGCCGGGCTCAAGGGCGCCGTGCCGATCCTGCTCGGCATCTTCCTGCTAGAGGCCCACCTGCCAGAGGCCGAGCGCCTTTACGGCATCATCGCCGTGGTCGTCGTGTTCTCCGTTGTCGTGCAGGGCAGCCTGATACCGGCGGCCGCCCGGCTGCTGCGCGTGCAGATGCGGTCCGTCGAACCGCAGCCCTGGGCCCTGGGGGTCCGGCTGCGCGACGAGCCGAGCGGGGTCCACCACCTCACCGTCAAGGCGGGCGCAGCCGCCGACGGCCACACCGTCGGTGAGATCACTGGTCTTCCCGGCGACGCGTGGGTCAGCTTCGTGGTGCGAGACGGCCAGCTCGCTCCCATCGCCGGGGACCTGCGGCTGCGGCCAGGCGACGAGGTTCTCGTCCTGGCCAACCCGGGCCTGCACGAGAAACTGGCTACCGTATTCGAAGGACGATGACTGCGAGCTCTCCCGGTTCATCAGCGAGGATCACTTCGCCGCCTGACGTTGGAGCGCATCCCGCTACCCGGGCCGGGCCTTCCGCCCGGCCCGGTCCGGCTACTGGCGGGCGATCTCTACGTACTGTGCGGCCTGGCCGTGCTGGCGGGCACCGCCTTGGTCCTTGTCAGGGAGCGAGCCCACGGGAACCCGCCGCCGCTAGCGTTCCAGCATCGGGCGTACCTCGACGGTCGCGCCGAACCGGGCGGCCGGGATCCGGGCCGCGAACGCGATCGCCGCCTCGGGGCCTGGCGCGTCGTAGACGTAATAGCCGTCCAGCTCGCTGCCCGCCTCGACGGCGGAGCCCTCGGTGACCCGTACCTGCCCGCCGTCGTGTACGCGGACCGTCGCCGCTGTGCCCGCGGCCTGCAGCTGGTTGCCGTCGAGTACACCCTGAGACCGGCGGATCGCCTCGAATTCGCCCGTCACTTGCTTTTGCTCCTCGGCGGGGAGCGCGCCAATCACTTTGTCGGCGCCGTTGAAGCGGACCTGGAGCAGGAACTTCATCTGATTTCCTTACTTTCCTTGACAATGAGGACTTCGGCTAGCGGTTCGCTGCCGGGGATGGGAGGGATGCCGCTGCGTTGGGTGGCGGGCTCGCCGCGGCTGTTGGCGGCGCGCAGCGCGATGAGGGCGGCGGCGAGCAGGAAGACGGCGCAGGCCAGCAGGGCGCGGTGGAACCCTGCGGTGAGCGCGGCGTCCGGCGGGGCGTGCGCGGTGAGCAGCGCGGCTGTGCGCGCGGTGGCGATGGCGGAGAAGATCGCCAGGCCGAGGGCGGTGCCGAGCTGCTGGGAGGCGTTCAGCAGGCCGGCGGCGAGCCCGGCCCTGTCCGCCGAGACGCCAGCGTTCGCGGCGGTGGTGACGGCGACCAGGACGGCGCCGATCCCGATCGCCATGATCACCAGCCCGGGGAGCAGGCTGGCGGGATAGGTGCCGTGGACCGGGATGCGGGACAGGTACCAGACCCCGGCGGCGGCGATCAGCGCGCCGGCGACGATTACCGGGCGGGTGCCGGTACGGGCGAACAGCTTCGAGGAGATCCCGGCCGCGACCACGATGCCGGCGGTGACCGGGAGGTAGGCCGAGCCGCTGCGGATGGGGCTATAGCCCACGACATCCTGCATGTAGAGGGTGAGGAAGTAGAACACTGACACGAACGCGGCGAACGCGATCATCTGGGTGGCATCCGCTGCTGCCAGCCCTTTGACGCGGAAGATGGAGAACGGGAACAGCGGGTCGCGGCGGCGCAGTTCGGTCGCGGTGAAGGCGGCGAGCAGGACGGCCGCGGTGCCGAGCTCGCCGATCGTGCGGGCGCTGCCCCAGCCCTGGTCCGGTGCCCGGACCAGGGCGTAGACCAGCAGCAGCATGCCGCCGGTGGCCAGGACCGCGCCGGGGATGTCGAAACCCGCGGGCCGGGCGGCGGGCCGGCCCGCGGGCACCAGCCGGAAAGCGCCGGCCAGGATCAGCACGCAGACCGGCAGGTTGACGAACAGCACCCACCGCCATCCCGGTCCCTGGGACAGCACACCGCCGAGGAACACCCCGGCCGCCGCGGCCAGGCCGGAGATCGCGCCCCAGACGCCGAGCGCCCGGCTGCGGTCGTCGCCGGAGGTGAAGCTCGTGGTCAGGATCGACAGCCCGGCCGGTGCCATCATCGCCGCGCCGGCGCCCTGCCCGAGCCGGGCGCCGACCAGCATGCCCGCGCCCGCCGCCAGGCCGCCGGTCAGCGAGCAGGCAGCGAATACCGCCGTGCCCGCCACCAGCAGCCGCCGCCGTCCCAGCAGGTCAGCCGCGCGGCCGCCGAGCAGCAGCAGCCCGCCGTAGGTGACTAGGTAGCCCGACAGCACCCACTGCAGGCCCTGCGCCGAGAAGCCCAGGTCACGGCGGATCGACGGCAAGGCCACGTTCATGATCGAAGAGTCGACGACGTCGAGGAACTGCACCGCGCACAGGAGCAGCAGCAGGAGCCTGCCACGGCGGGTAGCCAGGAACGAAGCGGGCGGGACGGTCACCAGGTCAGCCTCCAGAACTGGACGGATTGGTACAGTCCCGAGGCTAGCAGAAAGTGGACGATTTAGTACAGAGTCAGCTCGCGTACGTCCTGACGTGAGCGAGTCCCGTCTCCACCGCGACGCGCAGCGACGTCATGTCCTGGCGGGCCTGGCTGAGCACCATCCCGCCCTCGATGCTGGCCAGCAACCCGGTGGCCAGCATGGCGGGCGGGGCGTCCGCGCGCAGCTCCCCGCGCTGGCGCATTCGCTCCAGCGCGTCGGCCAGCAGCCGCTCCCAGGCGTCGAACCCGGTGGCAGCCTGCACCCGCGCCCCCTCGTTGCGCCCGGCGACCTCGGTGGCCAGCGTCCCGATCGGGCACCCCGGCATGCCCATCTGCTCGAACCCGGCAGTGAAGCCCGCCAGTGCCTGCTCCAGCTCGGCCAGCGACGACACGGCGCCGAGGGCCTGAGTTAGCCCGGCCACCACCTGCGCGCAGCGGAACCCGACCGCCGCGGCCGCCAGCTCATCCCGGCCGCGGAAGTAGTGGTAGAACTGGCCCTTGCCTGCCCCCGCAGCGACCAGCACCTCATCCACGCTGGTGGCCGCGATCCCGCGCTCGGCGAACAGTTCGGCGGCCTGCTCCACGATCCGCTCGCGGCTGGCGCGCCCGCGCCTGGTACTCGGCTCACCCGGCATGCGCCCATGCTAACCGCGGACTGTACCAGGCAGTCCAGGACGTCAGGAGCTGCCGCAGCCTAGCTGCCGGCCGCAGAAGCGGCCCAGTGGCGCAGGGCGTCGCCATGCAGGCCGGCGGCCTCGACGAAGACCATGCCTTTCATCGGGCGCCCGGTGAAGTCCATCGGGCGGACATGCGTCGGGTACGGTCCGGACGCGGCCAGCGTCTCCGCCAGCACGTCTGCCATCGTCCGCGCGTTCGGCGCGGGGGTGGCCAGGCGGCGGCGATGGAGAGGCCGCCGAGGTGTTCCCTCGGCCCGGCCTTGACAGCAAGCCGAGCTCCTGGAGCGGCTGCCCGGTATCAGCACCAGCGTGCTCGCCGACCGGCTCCGGCGGCTGGAACGGGCCGGGGTGGTGGCCCGGGAGCCGGGCGCGGTCGGCGCCGCCCAGCAGGACTTCGACGTCAGCTACGTCGCCGGCATCGGGGCGCTCGCCGGCGGCCAGTTCCAGCTCGTGGTCGATGGCCGGCCCGCGACCCTGCACTTCACCGCGGGCCGGCTACGGCAAGAACCCGGCGCCGCGCCCGGCGCCGAGCTGATCGTGCGCACCAGCTCGGCGTTCCTGGACCGCTGGGCCGCCGGCAGCCCGTCGTCAGGCACAGCGTCCTCCCTACGGCCGGAGCGGCCTCACCCGGGCAGGAAACGTAACCGCCCGCCGGACGAGCGCTCAGCCAGCCGCCGGGCTGGCATCGCGTGCGTGCCGGGTCCCCGCGTCGCACTTTACAGATCCGCTTCACCTGAGCTGGCAGCGATACGTGGTTACTTAACGCAGGAGCGTCCCAACCTCGGCTGGCTCGCGCGGGATACCGCCGGGCTGCTTGGGCCGCGGCACTTCGTCGCGCACGCTTGGGTTCACGGAACTGCCGATTCGACGAGCCCTCCCGGGCCCGGCTGCTCTTCGAGGCGCTCATCGCCGGCAACCTCGACCTCGAAACTTAGCCACCTGGGTCAGGGAAGAACTGCTTCCGGACTGCTATGCAGCCGTCCGACTGGGGTTTAGGCTCATCCTTAGGTGAGCCGGGAAGCCTGGTCGGCGTGTTGTGTCGATGCTGCTCCCAGGAGGCGCGATGACTGTGCCGGATGCTCCCGCCGATGTCTCCCCCGCTGCGAGCACAGTCATGTCGGCTGGCGTGCCGCCTGTGCCTGCGCCGCCGAGCTGGCCGTGGCGTCGCGCTGCGCTGTTCCTGGCCGGGGCGGCGCAGCTGATTACCATCTCGGCGCTGGTGGGCGCTGATCCCCTGGCCGTGACGTGGTGGTCGCTGCTGCTGGCCATCGCTCCGGCGCCGGTCGCGGCCGTGGCGGCGTTCGCTCCCGCGGCCGTTGGCAGGCTGGCCGCGGTGACGGGCGTGCTGGTGCTTGCCGTCGGCATCGTCGGCGGAATCGTCCATACCGGGTTGTTCTTCGTTCCCGCGCTGGCGGTGCTGGCTGTCGGGGCCGTCAAGCTCTGGCGTGAACGACCCTGACCCTGCGGAGGTGCTCTCGATGCCTGGTTTCCTGAGCCGGGACCGGCTGGCTGTGCTCGCCGCGCTGGCTGGCCCGGTCGGGCTTGCCGCGGTGCTGGTGCCGTTCCGGGCTGGCTTTCCCGATACCGACGCCGCGCTGGCCATGCTGGTGATGGTGGTGGCAGTCGCCGCGAACGGGCACCGGCTGGCCGGGATCGTGGCGGCGCTGTCGGCGGCGGCGTGGTTCGATTTCTTCCTCACCCAGCCGTACGAGCGGTTCGCCATCACGCGACGTGCCGATGTCGAGACGACGGTCTTGCTGCTGGTCATCGGCGTGGCGGTCACGGAGATCGCCGTCCGGGGGCGCCGCCAGCAGGCGGCCGCCAGCAGGCACGCCGGCTATATCGCCGGGATCAGCAGTGTCGCGCAGGCGGTGGCGGCCGGAGGGTCGCCGTCGGCGCTGATCGAGCAGGTCACCGTCCAGCTCACCCAGTTGCTGTCGCTGCGGTCGTGCCGCTTCGAACGCGGTGTCGCGGGTGTCGGCCGCCCGGCCCGGCTCCGGCATGACGGGTCGGTCATCGTGGAAGGCCGGGCGTGGGATGCGGACACCGCGGGGTTCCCGGCCGGCCGGGACATCGAGCTGCTGCTGGAGAGCGGCGGCGCGTTCCAGGGCCGTTTCCTGCTGGCCCCGCTGCCCGGTGCGCGTCCTGCCCGCGAGCAGCGGCTGCTGGCCATCGCGTTCGCTGACCAGGTGGGCGCGGCGCTGGCTGTCAGTCACCCAGCCGCCCGGAGCTAGGGCTGACGGCCCAGGATACCGCCCTCCTGGGAAACGGTGATCGGACGGGCGGAGGTCGCGGCGGATGGCCTGGCAGCGGCGCGCCGGGAAGTCTGGCCGGCACCTTCTGGCAACCGGAGGGATGTCGGCGGCATACGCGGCGTGGAAACCATCTTGTTCCTGGTCGTGCGGGGCACGGTGGTCGCGGCCTTCGCCGGGCGGCTCCGGATCCCGGCCCCGTCCCTGCTCGTGATCGCCGGTGTGGCGCGCTCAGCGGCACCGGTCAGCGCGGCTTACCGTTCATCGGAACGGGATGACGTTGCCGCAGGCTGCGGGTGCTGGCTTGGGCAGGCAGTCCTAATTTAGGCGGACGGCCACCTGGCGCAGCCGGCTTGGTCCTTCTGTCTCAGAAGTATCCTGGCGGGTACGCAGGCCGCCGAGCATTACCTTCCTTCCGGTGAGACTGCCTGCGGGTGATGGACGGAGCGCGAGAACTGATGACCATCGGAGCCTCCGGAACTGCCGGTCCGCCGAATCCGGCCCAGCGGGTGCGCGTTCCGCCGCCGCTGATCCGGAGCAGGCTGCCTTCCGGCCGCGGCGCCACGGAGCAGCCCAACGCGACGGGCGACGGCGACGCTGCGCTGAATCCCGTGTTCTGGGTGATGGTGGTGCTGACGGGCGTCGCCGCCGGGCTGCTCGGGGACCTGATGATGCTGATCCTGTTCAGCGTCCAGCACCTGGCGTTCGGCTATCACGCCGGTTCCCTGGAGGCCGGGGTATCGCGGTCCTCCGACGTGCGCCGCATCGTGGTGCTGGTGGCGGCCGGCGCCTTCGGCGGGGGGGCCTGGTACCTGCTGCGCCGGTGCACGCCCGGCGAGCGGACGGAGATCGACGACGTGGTGTGGGGGGAGGGGGAGCGGCTGTCGTTCCGGCGGTCGCTGGGCACCTCAGTGATCTCCGAGATCGTCATCGGGATGGGCGCCTCCATCGGCCGGGAGAACGCGCCCAAGCTGATGGGCGGGGCATCGGCGAGCCTGCTGGCGGGCTGGGCCCGGCTGTCGCCCGCGCAGCGCAGGCTGCTGATGGCCTGTGGCGGCGGTGCCGGGCTGGCCGCGGTGTATAACGTCCCGCTCGGGGGTGCCCTGTTCACCGCCGAGATCATGATGGGCACTATCACTTTGCCGGTGGCCCTGCCGGCGCTGGCCTGCTCGGGGATCGCCACGGCGACGGCGTGGCTGTACCTCCCGCGCCACGCCACCTACCTGGGCGTGCCGTCCTACCGGTTCACCGTGCCGCTGCTTGTGTGGGCGCTGCTCGCGGGGCCGCTGATCGGGCTGATCGCCTCCGGGTACATCCGCCTGATCGGCTGGGTGACCCACCACGCCGCCACCGGCCGGGTCGCGGTCTTCGCCCCGGTGGCAGCGTTCGGGATCCTCGGGCTCATCGGTTTCGCCTACCCACAGCTGTTCGGCAACGGCAAGGACATGGCGAACGACGCCTTCCTCGGCACGGCCGGGCTTGCGGTCCTGCTGCCGCTGTCCGCCCTCAAGCCGCTGGTCACCGCGCTGTGCCTGGGCAGCGGGGCATCCGGCGGGCTGTTTACGCCCACGCTCAGCACCGGGGCCGTGCTGGGCGGGGCCGCAGGCATCGCGTGGAGCCTGGCCTGGCCAGGGTCACCGGCGGGCGCCTACGCGATCGTGGGGGCGGCGGCGATGCTCAGCGCCGCCATGCAGGCACCCCTGACCGGCCTGGCGCTGATGCTGGAACTCACCTCCGGCGGGTTCGGCATCATGATCCCGATGATCGCCGCTACCGTGACCGCCACCGTGGTGGCCCGCCAGGTCGACGGCTACTCGATCTACACCGCGCGGCTGCGAGCCCGCTGAGGCACGGGCGTTTATGAGCGGGCCGGGCGCTCAGCCCGGACCAGGGTGTCGATCGCGGTCCGCTCGCCCTCAGGCGTCTGCACCGGCCGCATGACCTGTTCCGCGCGCCGGACGGCCAGCCCGTCAAGTTCCGCGGCGACCTCCGCGGGGGTGTACAGCCGGTCAGGGTCCTGCGGGCCGCCGTGCCCGCGGGTGATGTTGTCGCGGTCGTGGCCGACCACCAGCAGCGTGCCCCCCGGCGCGACCGCCGCGGCCGCGGCGCGGAAGACGCGCGCGAGGCTGGCGGCCGGCAGGTGGATGTAGGCGATGAGGACGAGATCGAAGCGGCCGGGCGCGAGCTGGTAGTCCAGCAGGTCGGCCTGCACCCAGTCCACGCTCACCCCGCGTTCCGCGGCCAGCCGGGCGGCCCGGGCGAGGCCGGCGGCGGAGAAGTCCACCGCGGTGACCTGCCAGCCGCGCTCGGCGAGCCAGATCGCGTTCCGCCCCTCGCCCGTGCCCAGGTCGGCCGCCCGCCCGGCGGGCAGCGCAGTCACTTCCTCGGTGACGAAGCGGTTCGGGCCGGCGCCCCAGACCAGGTCCGGGCCGGAGTAACGCTGGTCCCAGACCGCCTGTTCTGTGGTTTCCACTATTGCCCCTTACGGCCATGCCTCAGGCGAGTGACAGGAACAGCCGCTCGAGTTGCGCGCGCTCGGCGTCGCTCGCCTCGTCGCCGCTGAGCGCGCACTGCTGCAGGCCGGTCGCGATGATCTTGAATCCGGCCCGGTCGAGTGCCCGGGACGCCGCGGCGAGCTGCGTCACCACGTCTGTGCAGTCGCGCCCGTCCTCGATCATCTTGATGACGCCGCCGATCTGGCCCTGCGCCCGCCGGAGCCGCCTGAGCACGCTGGCCATCGTCTCGCTGTCCACGTCCATGCCGGCTCCCTCAGGGGTCGCGCACCCAAGCGTGAATCCGGGTGCCGCACGTTCTCTGTACCCTCCCACTATACCCAGCGGGGTATCAAGCCACGTGCGCCGGTCAGCGCGCGGGGTCTCGCGGTGTGAGCTCGGCGAGTGCGACGGTACTCATCTTTCTTCGCTCCTTCAGCTCGCTGCTGACTATACCCCCATGGGTATAACTCCGCCTGGTGAGGAACATTCCCTGCCCGCGGCCGGCGCTCTGGCCTGCGGGGTACCTCGCGACCTCCGCATGCCTGGGCCAGGCAGAAATAGCGGCAGCCCGGATATTGCTTATACCCATAGGGGTATAGGCGGCGGCTGGGCGCAAGCCAGGAGGTACGTGATGAGGCCAGGTCCAGATGCGGGCGCGGATCCTGATGGAAGGCACGAGTACCTGCGTACGAGCTGCGGGCGGGAACTCACGGTCGGCAGGCTCGCGCTCGGCGATGCGCGTTATCCCGCCGCGCGGGTCTTCGTCGGCCTCGGGGAGTGCCCGGGCTGCGAAGGCACCGGCTGGGCAGGCCTCACGGTGGCTGAGGCGCGGCAGTTCGCCCGGGCGGTGCTGGCTCAGGCGGCCGCCGCCGAACGAGAATGCCGGGCGCATGCGGCGCGCGCGGACCGGCTGCCTGCAGCGTCCTCGTAGCCGGGGATAATCCCCGGTTTCCGTGTGGCGGATTGTTCGTGAACAGCGGGCGGCAGGGCTGGGCATGCGGGTGCCGGGACGGTGATGATCCTGACGTGACGGTTGCTGATGATCCGGTGCTCGCCCGGCTGCTGTGCCGGGGATTCACGCTGGAGTACGTGACGCTGGGATGGAACGTGGCCGGGATCATCGTGCTGGCGTTCGCGGCGGTCGCGGCCCGGTCGGTGGCGCTGGCCGGGTTCGGCCTGGACTCGCTGATCGAGATCGGCGCGTCGACCGTGGTGATCTGGGAGCTGTCCGGGACCGGCGAGGACCGGCAGCGCCGGGGCCTGCGGCTGATCGGGTACGCGTTCACCGGCCTGGCCGTCTACCTGCTCGTCCAGTCGACCGTCGTGCTGGCGGCCGGGTACCGTCCCCGTCACTCCCTCGCGGGGATCGTGTGGACGGCGGTGACCGTGGTGGTGATGTTCGCGCTGGCGGCCGGGAAGGCCCGGACCGGGCGGGCGCTGGGCAACCCGGTGCTGCGCGCCGAGGGCCGGGTGACCATGGTCGACGGCATCCTGGCGGCTGCCGTGCTAGCCGGCCTGGTGCTGAACGCGGCAGCCGGCTGTTGGCAGGCCGATCCCGCTGCTGGGTACGTACTGGTCTATTTCGCTGCGCGGGAAGTGCGGGAGATCTTCTTCACCGGGCGCTGATCGCCGGGCGGCTCACCTGCAGGGTGCTGGCCGGGCCCGCACCGGCACGATCGCCATTCCCCGCATCCGAAGCGTCGGTTTTGGAATACCCGCGAGCGTTACAGCTGGCCATCGTGAATACCCCATAGGGTATTTTGACACTAGGCAACGTCCGCTTCGAGACTCCCCGGGGAGACAGGCATGACTGACATCACGGCCAGGGGCATGCCTGGAGAGCCGCGTCGACGACCCGGTCGTCACCTTCAGCCCCTTCCTGCTGGCCCCGGCTACACCGCCTGGCGGCCCCTGCCCGCGCTCACCTGACCGCCAGCCAGCTCCCCGCATGACACATCCAAACTATTAAGGAGAACCATCGTGTGCCGAGCAGTCACCTGCAGGAAATGCGGCAAGACCACCTGGGCCGGCTGCGGCCAGCACGTCAAGCAGGTGATGGCTGGCGTCCCGGCCTCCCAGCGCTGCGCCGGCCACGCCAGCGACCCCGCCGCCAGCGGCGGCTGGCTACGTAAGCTCTTCGGCCGCGGCTGAACCGCCACCGCATCACACCCGCCAGCCGCACGCCGATCGTGTTCGGGATGCTCGCCGCACTGGGCCTCATCCTGCTTGTCGTGGCCCTCGGCGCTCCCCTGATCGCCTTCGCCGGCGTGGTCGTCACCGTCTTGTCATTGGCCGGGGCTTTCGGCGTCGCCCGGCTGATTTCCAGGACGGGCATCTTTGCGGGGCTGCTGAACTTCACCCCGCAGGAGTTCGTCGACGCCTGGGGGCTGCTGTTCTTCGGCGCGATGGTGTCCGGCGTATCGATGGACTACACCCTGTCGGTGCTCATCCCTGCCCTGCAGGCAGTCACCCGCCACGCGGCGTGGCACCAGCCAACGCGGCTGGCCTGCATCCTGCCGAAGGCGCGGTTCGCCCGTTAATACGGCCGGGATGGGGTTTACGACCGCCTGACCTGGTCATGGACGGTTAAGGCGGAGAAACGGCTCGTTCAGCCAGATCATTCATTATCCCAAACGGACCTGAGGCGATTGCCGGAACTT
Organism: Streptosporangiaceae bacterium; assembly: GCA_050011155.1. Taxonomy (GTDB): domain Bacteria; phylum Actinomycetota; class Actinomycetes; order Streptosporangiales; family Streptosporangiaceae; genus Palsa-504. The sequence goes on along the minus strand of JBEKJP010000023.1, from coordinate 64,402 downwards.
CAGCTACTGATCCCGGGCGGCGGCGCTCCCGGCGGCATCCACACCGCCGGGAGCGCGTTCTCTCAGGTCGGGCTGCCCAGGGAGGCCGCTGGGTGAAGCTGGACGCAGCAGGCATCTAGTTACCCTGAGCCGGGGTGAGGGACAGGCGCCAGGCTGCCTCGCCGCCGATCAGGTCGAAGACGTCGCGGTGGCCGGAGCGGCGCAGCAGGCTGGCGGCGATCGATGAGCGGGTGCCTGCCGCGCAGTACACCACGACCGGGGTGCCGGCCGGCACTTCGGACAGGCGCCTGGGCAGCTCGGCGAGGGGGATGTGCAGGGATCCGTCGATGGCGCCCGCGGCGCGCTCGCCGGCGTTGCGCACGTCGAGCACCACCGGCGGCCGGTCCCGGCTGAGCGTCTCGCGCAGGTCGCTGACCGTCAGGCGGCTCGCCTGGTCCACCTCGCCGGGGACGGCGAGGAACGCGGCCTCGGGCTCGCTCAGATAGCCGGCCACCGTGTCGAACCCGATCCGGCCGAGCCTGGTGATGACCTCCTGCTCCCCGCCCCACGGCGCGATCACGAGGATCTCGCTGCCCGGCTCGATGACCATTCCCGCGCGTTCGGCGAACCGGCCGTCGGCCGGCACGTTGAGCGAGCCGCGCAGGTGGGCGGCGGCGAACTCGTGCGGGTCGCGCGCGTCGATGACGACCGCGCCGCGGGCGCGGAGGTCAAGGAACTCCGCGGCTTGGAGCGGCCTCGCGCTCGACCCGATGTCGAGGAGGTCGTGCTGCTTGCGGTTGAGCACGGCGTCGAAGACGAAGTACCCGGGCGCCGGGGGCTGGCCCTCGGTGACGAGCGCCACGAACTCATCCTCGCCCATCGGGGCGCACGCGTAGTTGGTCAGCCGCTGCGCGCCGATCGTCGACTGCCGCTCGGTGGACAGGTTCTTGCCGCACGCCGAGCCCGCCCCGTGCGCGGGGAACACCCGGACCTCGTCCGGCAGGGCCATCAGCGTGTGCTGCACGCTGTCGTACAGCATGCGGCCGAGCTCATCGGCCTGGTGGCCGAGCGAGGACAGCAGGTCGGGCCGCCCGACATCGCCGATGAACAGGGCGTCACCGGTCAGCACCCCGTAGGCGACCGGGTCCGCCGCGTGCTCGTACACCAAGATGCTGACCGACTCCGGCGTGTGACCCGGCGTCTCGCGGATCTCGAGGGTCACATCGCCCAGGCTGATCCGCTCGCGGTCGGCGAGCCTTCTGATCGGGTACTCCACCTCGGCGGCGCGCCGGCCGTAGCCGATCCAGGCCCCGGTCGCGGCGGCCAGTTCCAGGTGCCCGGCGGCGAAATCGGCGTGGAAGTGCGTGTTGATCACCGCCTCGATGGTGAGCCCGCGGGCCCGCGCGTCGGCGAGGTACTCGGACACGTCGCGGCGCGGGTCCACGACCACGGCCCGGCCGGTGGTCTCGTCGCCGATGAGGTAGGACGCCTGGGACAGGCAGTCGAGGTAGTACTGGGCGAAGTACAGATTCGCGGAATTCATTCCCGGTTTCCTCCTGCAGTGCGGCGCGAAGAAAGGACGTCCTCTTTCTTTACCCGGGGTCTTGGTAATAAGTCAAGCTGCCACCTTTACCGTGCTGCGGAAAACCTTGCTAGTTTTGATATTTTCATGGCTCTGAGCTGCTGCTATAGGTAAGTGATTATCGCCGGATCAGAATTCACTATTGGACGTCACGGGCTCCTGGCGCACACAATTGAGCAGAGGTTCACGGTACCGGTCCCGTCGTCGGCGCCGTTTTTACGACAGGAGAATCGTGCTGCTCGCGCTGCCTATCGGAATGCTGATCGGCCTCACCCTCGGCGCGCTCGGCGGCGGCGGGTCGATCCTGACCGTGCCCGCGCTGGTCTACCTGCTCGGCCAGAGCGCGCACGGCGCGACGACCGCGTCGCTGATCATCGTCGGCATCACCTCGCTCGCGGGCATGGCCGTTCACCTGCGGGCCGGACGGGTCCAGGTGCGCTCAGGGATCGTGTTCGGCATCCTCGGCGCGGGCGGCGCCTTCGCCGGCAGCCGCCTGTCGGCAAACATCGACCCCAACGTCCTGCTCGTCGCGTTCTCCGTGCTCCTGGCGGCCGCGGCGGTCACGATGCTGCGCCGTAAGCGGCCCGGCGCCGCCCCGGCGCCCGAGCCGTCGGCGCCCGGTGACTCCAGTGGCCATCACGACCGCGATGATCGTAGCGACTGCGGCGTCGGTGGCAGTGTCGCGGTGCGCCACTCGCCGCCACGGGCCGATCCCCGGGCGCAAACCGCCCCGTCCGTGTCGCCGGTCCGCGTGGTCATCGCGGCGACGGCCGTCGGGCTCGTGACGGGGTTCTTCGGCGTCGGCGGCGGGTTTGTGGTCGTCCCGGCGCTGGTGCTCGCGCTCGGCTTCGACATGCCGACGGCGGTGGGTACGTCCCTGCTGGTGATCGCCATCAATTCCGCCTCGGCGCTGCTGTCCAGGCTCGGCACCCACGTGAGCATCGGGTACGCCCTGGTGATCGCGTTCACCGTCGCCGCTGTCGCCGGGGCCATCGCCGGGAGCCGGATCGCCTCGAAGGTCCGGCCCGAGCGCCTGGCCGTCGCCTTCGCCGTCCTCATGGTCCTGATCGCCCTCTACACCGCGGCCCGCAGTATCTCTGCGCTCGCCTAGCCCCCGCTCACCGTACCGGGCGGGTGGCGAGACGGGCGGCTACCGCGAGGAACGCGGCGGCCGCCGGCGTCGGCGCGCCAGGCCGGCGCACGATCGTCAGGTCGCGCACCATCGGCGGGTCGAACGGGACCGTCACCGCCCCTCGCGCGGCGGCCAGCTCGGCGATCGCCTCGGGCATCACCGCCGCGCCGGCGCCGGCCAGCACCAGCGGGAGGATCGCCTCCCGCTGGCTCGTCTCGATCGCGACGACGGGACGCTGCCCTTCCCGGCCGAGGGCGGCCTCGAGCAGGCCGCGCCCGGAGCTGCCCGGAGGGGTCACGATCAGCGGGACGCCGGCCAGGCTCCCCGGCCGCAGCGGGCCGGCCGGGGCGGCCGAGCCGGGCGGGAACACGGCGACCAGCTGCTGCCTGCGGAACGGGACGGTCACCAGGTTGTCGGCAGCCCGGCTGGCGTCGGTGACGCCCACCTCCGCGACGCCGGTCCGCACCTGCTCGGCCAGCTCGTCGGGATCGCCCGGCGAGGCAATGTGCACCGTGACCGCCGGGTAGGCCTGCCGGTAGGCGCCGAGCAGCGCGGGCAGCGGGTCGGTGGACAGGGTGGGCAGCGCGGACAGGTCAAGACGTCCCCGGCTCAGCTGGTTGACCTCGGCGGTGACCTGGCGGGCCGCGTCGATCTCGCGCAGCACCGCCCGGGCCGGGCCGACCAGCGCCGTCCCCGCGTCGGTCAGCTCCACCGTCCGGCCCAGCCGGTGGAACAGCGGGCCGCCGAGCTCGGCCTCCAGCTCGGCGATCGCCTGGGACAGGGCGGGCTGGGAAATGTGCACCGCGTGCGCGGCGCGAGTGAACCCGTCGTGCTCGACCACGGCGAGGAACAGGCTCAGCCGGCGGATGTCGAGCGCCGACACCCGGTACCCGGCCGGTGCCGCCATGTCAGGATCCAGCTTTCGTGCTCATGAACCGATCATCCCCCGCCGCGCAGGAGCCGAGGGGCGCAGGAGCCGCGGCTCGGTTCAAGAGAAACCTGGCGACCAGGCCATGCGGCGGGGCGATCGCGACCGATCTGGTCCGCGCGGCCGACGCCGAGACCGCGCTCGAACCGGGCGACCTGATGATCGTGACCGTCGACGCGAGCGGGACCGTCACCTGGTCCTGGCGGGCGGCGGAGCACCTCGATCCCGCGCGGTACCCGCTGCAGCCGCAGGCCCTGCGGGTAGCGGGCGAACTCGCCGACGGCACGCTCCCCTACCTCGCCGGTCCCCGCTGCCTGGCCTCGCTCATCGTCCCCGCCATCACCACCACCACCACCGCGGCGGCTGCTGGTATCGGGCGTGATGATCTGGCGCGGCATCTCGGTGTCACCGGACTACCTGCTGCTGATCCTGGTCCCGGTGCACTACGGGGAGGTCATCCGAGCCGACCGGGCGATGTTCGGCGGTGTCGATCCTACCCAGTGGCTGCAGGCGCACCTGGGATCGCCGCACTGGCTTGCCGATCGCCGGGAAGATGCCCACCACCGCGCGGACGCTTCGGAGCGGTGCTGTCATTCGGTCCGTTCATCGGCATGCCTCCCGTCAGTAAGTGCGATAGGACCGCTTCCGCCCGCGTAGCTGCCGTGGTACTCGATTTCTTTGCTGTCGATAATTGAAGGTGATCGCATCGTTACTGCTGCTGTTGATAGGCGGCAATCTGTGCGGTCAATGCCAGGGAATCGCCTGCTGGCCGCTGGTCATCCATTTCTCCTCCGCAAGGTACGGGTTGTCATTCCGCCGATAAATCCCCATAGCCTTCATCGCCTTTCCTGAGATGTTATTCACTGCATCTTCTTCGAACAGGACGCCTGCTGTACGACGAGCGACCGGCGTCGTGTCCTTCGACCAACGAAAAGCAAACAGAACGATGCTGAATAGTGGCGGGCCGGAAGGGGCCTGAGTTTCACGTGATGAGGGTGCGATTACTCGCCGGGGTATAATTATTACAGGAAGAAGATGGTTGTCATGAGGATAAGAATCATCGCCGCGGTCATCGCGGCCATCGGCTTGTCAGCCCTCGGGCTCACCGCGGCATCCGCAGCTCCCGCCGCCACTTCCCCGCCGCCAGCCACGACGGCTGGGCTGCGCGTCTGGATCGGTATCGGCCCCGGTGAGAGCGCGGCCGGCAGCACGTATTACCCGCTGGAGTTCACCAACGTCAGCGGGCATACCGTCACGATCCGCGGGTTTCCCGGCGTCTCGGCGGTCAACGCCAGCGGGCAGCTCGGTAGCCCGGCGGGCTGGGAACATACCACCGCCCCGGTGACCGTGACGCTCGCCAATGGCGCGACCGCGCACACCACGCTGCAGATCACCGATGTCTACAACTTCGGCGGCCTCAAGGTCGCGGCGGCCACCGCCCTCAGGATCTACCCGCCGAACCAGAAGACGCCGACCTATATTGACTTCTCCTTCGGCGCCCTGGTGAAGAAGGGGCCGGTTTTCCTGCACGTAGGCCCGATCACGCCGGGTACCGGCATCCCAGGAGGGAGCAGCTAACAACTTCCGGGCGGGGCCCGCAGCCATGCGGGCCCCGCGGCCGGTCCGCACGCACTGAGCACGCACGAGGCACGCACAAAAGGGCCGCGCGGTCCCGGTCGATTCCGGCCCCGCGCGGCCCCCCCGAGCCCGGGCCGGGCCGGTCAGCCATCAGCCGGCGCACGGCACCAAGCCCGTTCGGTATAAATCAGCTGGACTGGAGGATGACCATCGACTCGGGCGGCAGGCTGATGCCGCCGGCGAGCGACGACGCGCTGGCCGTGCCTTGGACGATGTTCGAGTTGGCCCGGTTCTGGTTCCCCGCACTGTAGGTCCAGGTCCGCAGCTGGCCGGACAGCGGCGTGCCGGGACTGAAGGTCACCGTCTGGGCCGAGCTGGTGTTGGTGTTGAGGAAGGCCACGGCCTCCTGCCCGCTGGGCAGGCGGGACTGGTAGGCCAGCACGTCCGCCGGGTCGGAGGTGCCCATCGCGGCGAGCACCGCGCCCGGCTGGACCAGCACCGAGGCCAGCACGTAGCCGTAGTACGGCGTCTGCGGCACGGGCGGCGAGGTCGAGCTGAACATCCCGTAGTCCGGCGCGGCGCACGGCGAGCTGATGCTGCCTTCTTTGTTCATGTCCCACCAGTCCACGCTCTGCGCCCCGGCGGCCAGCCAGGATAGGACGTCGCCGGCGGCGTACAGTGCCCCGGCGGGCGTGCACGCGACCGTCGTGGCGTTGTTCGACACGCCCGTCTCCCCCACCACCACCCGGGCTCCCGGATCACGGGCCGCGAGCTCGGTGCTGATCTGCCCGTAGAGCGAGGGGATCGACATCAGGGCCTGCAGCACTTTCTGGTCGCTCGGGTTGGCGCCGCCGGTCGCCCCGTGGAACACGAACGGGTAGAAGTGGGCGTCGACGAAGCTGATGTACTGGCTGTCCTGACCGAGCACGGTGTCGTTCCACTCGGTGTTGTCCGGGGCGGACGAGCCCAGCACGGAACTGGGGAAGTCCCAGGGCACGCCGATCCGGACCGTGGGATCGGCCTTCTTCATCGCGACCATGAACGGGCGGGCGTTGACCGCGTAGGAGGTCGCCAGGGTTTGCATCCCCTGAGCCTTTCCCTGGGTTGCCTGCGGGCAGGTGAGGTCCCGCCCGTGCCCGTTGACGATCGTGTTGTCGGCGGGTTTGTAACCGGAGAAGCTTTCCGGCGGCTGAGCCAGCCAGTTGTTGACCTCCCAGCAGCCGTAGTTCTCGTTGCCCAGATCCCACAGGGCCACGCTGCCGGCCGCGTGGCTGACCCAGGCGGCGGCCTCGGCGGGAGTGCCCGAGCCGTAGTTCACGGTCACGAAGGTCTGCGCGCCGATCGCCTTGGCCTGGGACGCGAACCGGTCGAAGGACAGCGGCTTGGTGGTGCTGTCACAGCTGGCTCCGGCGAACGGCGCCGTCGTGTCATAGGGGGCAGGAGCGCCGGTGGAGCCGTTACCCCAGATGCAGCTCTGGATATCGGTGTTGGTCTGCCAGTCGTAGACGTCGGCGTACGCGCCGCCGCCATAGCGGAGCAGACTGACGCCCGCGGCCTTCAGCAGTGGCTGGATCACGTCCGCGCCGCCGCCCGCTGACCTGTTCGCGGCGTAGACGCCGTCCCAGGGCGCGGTGTTGAGCCCGAGGGCCAGCGCCGACAGCCGATTGCCCGGCGTGCTGGCGGGGCTCGTCGCCGTCGCCGTCGCCGTCGCCGTCGCCGTCGCCGTCGCCGTCGCTGGCACCGTCGCTGGCACCGTCGCTGGCACCGCCCTCGCCCTCGCCGTCGCCGTCACCGCCGTGGCCGTGGCCGCCGTGGCCGCCGCGGCCATGGCCAGGACCAGGCAAGCGGATGGCATTGCCCGGCGGTCACGCCGCCCGCGCCGGGACACTCGCGTGGACGGGAAGTGCGGTTTCGGGGACACTTCAGCCATTTGTCATTCCTTTGCTTGGATAATTTCCAGCAACCGACTTATTCGGGCTAGCTAATTTTCTAAAAAAATAAAAATATCATCGAACAGATCATGCGCGAGCTTGACGCCAGGGTTCGGCGGCTGCGGTGAAATGACCTTCCACGAGCTGCGCGAGCGGCGGTGGCGGTGGCGGTGCAAGCACGCCGATAGGTCACGCTGGGCTTATTTCCCTGGTCAGAGGACTTGCATGGCCACGTCTCGCGGCGGCTAGGGGCGCCGGACCCGACGCTGCCCGAGCCATCGGGCTGCTTTTCCCGGTGGCCGGATGCCACTTCTCGTGCAATTCGGATATGACCACCAGGAATCACTCGTGTACAAGCGCTAAGGGTTGCACAGCCCGGGGCCGTCCTATCCTGCCTGACGGCGGACGGCTACCGGGGTACCTGACCTACCAGCCGGCCAGCAGGTTCTGGGTCACCTAACGCCCCGGTCCAGGAAAAGCACGACTGGCCGGGTGAGTGAACGGCTGCGGGTGCGTGAAATCGATGATGACGAGGGTCGGCAGCGGTGGCTACCCGCTTGCCAGCGGGCTGCGGTTCTGGTTTCCTGGCTGCGGTCCAAGCCCGTCGGTGTCGGGAGAGAATCTAGGTATGGGTCATCCGGCTGGTGAGATCGGCCAGCTCCGCGACGAGGAGCTGCCCGCCGTCCGGGTGATCGTCCCGGCCGACCCCGGCGGCCGCCTGTTCTCCGACGACCTCGACCCGGGCGACGTGGTGTTCGACGGCAAGCGGACCCCGATGCTGGTCTGGCACGAGCGGTACCCGCTCGGCCGCGGCTGGCGGAAAGGCTGGGTGCTGAGCTACGACACCGACGGCCGGGGGAATCCGGACGACTACATCGTGGGCCTGCACCTGGCGGGCGTCGACGCCGCCGTGGCGCAGGCCCGCGAGTACCTGCGGTCCGTGGGCTACCCCGTCGGCGGCTGGTCCCTGTCATGATCTGGTCCCTGTCATGACCGACGTGGTGACGAGCGCCGCGAACCCCACCGTGAAGCGGATGCGGCTGCTCGCGAACCGTAAGTTCCGGCAGCGCGAGGGGGTGACGCTGGCCGAGGGCATCCAGCCGGTGTGGCAGGCGGTGGAGGCGGGCGCGCCCATCGAGGCGCTCGTCTACGCGCCGGACCTGCTCCGCTCCCCGCCCGCCGTCGAGATGGTCCTGGACGCCGAACGTCGCGGGGTCCGCGTGGTCCGGCTCAGCGGCGAGCTGTTCCAGCGCCTGTCCGACCGCGACGGCGCGGCCGGGCTGGCCGCGATCGTGGGCCAGCGGCTGACCCCGCTCGCGGACCTGGCCGCCACGCCGGGCACGACGTTCGTCGCCTTGCACGAGATCGCGAGCCCCGGCAACCTCGGCACCGTCATCAGGACGGCCGACGCGGCCGGCGCCCGGGCGGTGATCCTCGTCGGTCCCACGGCCGACCCGTACGACCCGGTCGCGATCAAGGCGAGCATGGGGGCGATCTTCAGCGTGCCGGTAGCCCGCGCGGGGGGCAGCGACGAGTTCTTCGCCTGGGCCGACGAACGTGACCTCGCCGTCGCCACCACGTCGGCGAGAGCCACGCAGAGCGTATGGGAGGCGCGGTACCCGGATCCGCTGGTGGTGATGATGGGCAGCGAGGGCCCGGGCCTGGCCGACGCCGACCTGCGCCGCGGCCGCCTCCAGGTCAGCATCCCGATGACCGGCACCGCCGAGTCCCTCAACCTGGCCGTGGCCACCGGCGTCGTCCTGTTCGAGGTGGTGCGCCAGCGCCGCGAGCAGGCCATCGGCTGATATTGCTCTTTGCTAGTGCATTTACCTAGACTAAGCGTGCCTGAGCGGCGGGACGAGGAGGACGCATGCCAGTCGACTGGGTGGTCGTCGGCCTGGATAACGGCGGCACCACGAACAACGGGACCATCCTCGACTCCAGCGGCCGGTTCCTTCTCGACCGGATGGCCGAGGTGCCCAGCGAGGTCCGGGAGGGCCCGGACAAGGCGCTGCGGGCGCTGGTCCTGTCCGTGGAGCAGGTGCTCGGGCTGGCCAGCGTGCCGCTGTCGGCGGTGCGGGCGGTGGGCCTGGACACGCCGGGCCCGGCCAGCGCGGACGGCGTCATCTCGTCCAAGGGGGCGACCAACTTCGGTCACGCGGGCTGGCGCGGCTTCGACATCCGGGGCGCGCTGGCCGAGCGGCTCGGGCTTACCGTGATCTATAACAACGACGGGAACTCGGCCGCGCTGTACGCGCACCACGTGCGGTTCGGCCCGGAGTCCGGGCGGCGCGACTCGGTGGCCGCGATCATCGGCACCGGCCTCGGCGGCGGGATCATCCACGCCGGGCAGGTCATCAAGGGCGCGGCCGGGATGGCGGGGGAGCTCGGGCACGTGCCGATCCCGCTCGACGGCCTGCTCGCCGAGGGCCAGCCGATGCCCGCGTGCAACTGCGGCCAGTCGGGCGACGCGGAGAGCGTGGCCTCGCTTACCGGCATCCAGAACAACCTGCTGCCCTACTGGCTCAGCCAGCACCCGGATCACGAGCTGGCCGGCCTGCCGATCACGGCCGCGGCCAAGCTGGTTCGCAAGTTCGCCGAGGACGGCGACGAGCTGGCGCTGGCCATCTTCCGGCAGCAGGCGATGGCCATCGGCCGGCTGTTCACCATGGCCGCGAACTTCCTCGACCCCGACGCGTATTTCCTCGGCGGCGGCGTGGTCGAGGCCGCGCCGCACTTCCGCGACTGGTTCTTCGCCGAGGTGCGCGCGCACACCGTGCTGCGCGAGGAGCAGGCCCGGGTGGCGGAGATCTCGCTGGTGCCCGACCTGGACATGGCCGGGGCCCGCGGCTCGGCCTACGCCGCCCGCGACTGGCTGGTCAGCCAGGCGCAGCCGGTCCGCCCAGCCGTCCTCTAGCTAGCTTTCAACCGGCGGAATGACCACCACCATGGTCAGCCGGGCCGGCTGATCGCCCTCGTTGTCGTACCGGTGCGGGCGGCCGCCTGGGAACCGGGCGCACTGGCCCGGGCTCACGGCATAGCGCTCGCCCGCCACGGTCAGCGTCACCGTGCCCGACTCGACCCAGATCATCTCCCGGGTGGCCGGCGGCGAGCGCCTCACCGCCTCGATGGCCGTCGGCGGCCTGCTCTGCCTGGCCGCCATCGCGGCGGTCAGCATGCCGTCGGCCAGACCAGAAGACCCGGAAGATCAAGACACCAGGGGGCCGAACGAGGCTCGTTCACGCCCGGCCACCAGCCGCCTGCTCGGGCTGGGGTACGGCGCCGCGGGCGGGGTCGGCTTCGGCCTGTTCTTCCTGTGCCTGCGGAACGCCGGGCAGTCCGGCGTGCTGTGGCCGGTGGCGGTTTCGCGCGGCGCACCGGCCTGCTCCTAGCCGCGGTCGGAGTCGTCCTGCTAACCCTTTAATCGCCGCCGTCGCCGGTGTCTTTGAAGATCAGGCCGCAGACCTCGAGGTAGAGCTGCTCCGGGTAGGGCAGGTGGTCGACCTTGTTGAGGGCCTGGTCCTGTCCCGCGGACTCCAGGATGAACTCCCCGTAACCGAGGATCCGGCCCATCGCGGACCGCTGGAAGCTCATGTCCGTCACCTTGCTGAGCGGCATCATGTTCACCTTGTGGGTCACCAGCCCGGTCGCGAGCAGGAATCGCTGCGAGGTGACGACGAAATAAGTTTCGCCCCATTCGATGACCTTGACGACCAAGCGTAGGAAAACAATGCCCCACAGGAGCCAGATGATGAGGACGGCTATGCCGTTATGCTTGGCGAAAACCGTCGTCAGCCATCCGGCAATAGCTAGTCCGATGAGAACTTCGAAAATAGGTCTGATAAGAACGGCTGGGTGCTGGTGGACCGTGATGACCTGGCGCTCGTGAGGTAGGAGGTACCTGTTTACCGAGGCAGGAACCGTATCGGTGTTCGGGACCAGCCTCATCTCGCGCCCGACCTCAGATCGAAGCGAAGAAGTTGGAAAGCCCGTGAGCCAACGAGGTCAGGAAGGTGGCGATGTTGTGAACGACGTGGGCGGCGCCCGTAGGCTGCTCGATCACCCACCACACGACGAACGCGATAGCAAGCCATCCGAGGATGGATTTAAGATTCACGTCGACTCCCACTGGGTTGCTGGGACTTGTCCTGCTTGCCAGAGAACTTAATGTTAGCTTGTACCGGTGCGCCGGCCAACGCTAACGGGGTGAAGCTGCCCGTCGGGGGGAGTATGCCCACCCTGTGTCTTCAGTATGCCCCATCGATGAGAACAGTGTGTCACCAGACAGGACCATCCCGCCGGCCTCGCGGCCCGGATCCCGTCGGCATGGCCCTGATCGGGGATTTTGCCGCCGAAGAGACCGCTCATCTGACAGCATTCCTCCCGTGCAGAGCATGCTGGTGAGATGACGGTGACAGACGTGGGTGAGACTGATTTCGCGGTCATCGTCTACCGGGAAGAGGACCTGTGGGAGGCGGACGTCCTGCCGACCTCGGTGACCGCTGACCTGGACGACTTCCTCCATGCGCTGCGCAGGCAGCCGAGCATGGGGGGCACCATCGGCTTCGCCGGGGTGGGCGATGACTTCTGGGTCGCGATCCGGGTCGTCGGCGAGGAGGAGTCGCTGTTCCTCTCCGACCTCACCGCGGCGGTGGAGTATCCGCTGGCCCGCCAGGTGCTCGAGGCCCTGGACATCCCGGTGCCGGCGGACGACGAACTGGACCAGGTGCTCCCGGCCGGGGACATGTCCATCTTCGCGGACCTCGGTCTTGACGAGATGGAGCTCGGCGCCGTCTCGGCCGACCTCGACCTGTACCCGGAGGACGCCGTCGCCCTGCTGGCCGAGCGGCTCAGGTTCGGCGACGCGGTGGACGGCGCCCTCGATAGGGCGCTCGGCTCGTAGCCGTCGTGACCGGTTACACCGCCTCCTTCGAGCCGGCCATGCGGCTCGCGCTGACAGAGGCGGCCGCGGCCATGCCGGAGGACATCCCGGTCGGCGCCGTGATCCTGGACGAGACGGGGACGGTCGTCGCGCGCGGCCGCAACCGCAGGGAAGCGGACCACGATCCGACCGCGCACGCGGAGATCGTGGCGATCAGGCAGGCGGCCCGGGCCCTGGGCCGCTGGCGGCTGACCGGGCTGACGCTCGTGGTCACCCTCGAGCCGTGCCCGATGTGCGCCGGCGCGGTGACCGCGGCCCGGCTAGACCGGCTGGTCTACGGGGCCGACGATCCCAAGGCCGGGGCGGCCGGGTCGCTGTGGGAACTGCTGCGGGACGCCCGCCTGAACCACCACCCGGAGGTCATCGGCGGGATGCTCGCCGACGAGTGCGGCGCCCTGCTCCGTGACTTCTTCGCGGCTCGAAGGCATCTCGAGTAGGTCATGCCCTACTCCGATTGTGGCGCGCACCCCGGATTCGGGTAAGCTCGCCTGCGGTGGAGTCGCGTAGTGGCCGAGCGCGCACGCCTCGAAAGCGTGTGAGGGGGCAACTCCTCCGTGGGTTCAAATCCCACCTCCACCGCTCAGTAATTTCGGATGCGTGTATTTCGTATACGCGTACCGCGCGCTGGGGGAACTCAGGGCTACGTCTCGCTCGTTCGCTGTAGTGATCGCATGGTTGTTCAGAGGCGGGGCCTGCCCTCGGTAAGTCCGCTCGTCTGTGCCACCTGCCGCCGGCGAGGAGAACCGAGTGTTTGGACCACAGGGGACCGGTTTCTTCCTGCTTCTCCTGATGGTCTTCGGGGGGCTGCTGATCTGGGTGGCGCTGGCCAGGCAGCTCGTGTTCCGCATCTTCGCCGGCTGCCTGGCGTTCCTGCCCGCCATGGTCTTCGGGGTCGCGGCCGTCAACAAGTTCTACGACTACTACCAGACCTGGGGCGGGATGGTCAACGATCTCACCGGCCAGGGCGCGAGCAGCATCCCCAAGTACGCGACGGCCGGAGCCGGCACCAACAAGCAGTTCGACAAGAACATCGGCCGGGTCACCAGCACCGCGGAGGACGCCCAGGTCGGCTACCTGTTCCAGACGTCGGTCACCGGAGCGCACAGCCACCTGACCCGCGATGTCTACGTCTACCTGCCGCCGCAGTACTTCCAGAAGCACTACGCGCACTACCGGTTCCCGGTCATCGAGCTGCTGCACGGCTCGCCGGGCAACCCGGCGGCCTGGGTCGACGTCATGAGCGTCATCCCCACCTTCCTCAGCCAGCTGGCCGTCCACCCCGAGGACAGCGCCGTGCTGGTCATGCCGGACACCGACGGCGGCGTGCAGTACGAGCTCCAGTGCCTCAACAACCCGGGCGGCATCCAGGACATGACCTTCGTCGACCGGGACGTGCCCGAGGCGATCGCGCGGATCGCCCGCGTCCAGCCGCCCGGCCGGGCCTGGGGGGTGGCCGGTTACTCGGAGGGCGGGTACTGCGCCGCCAACATCGCGCTGCAGGACCCGGCGGCCTACGGGGCCGCGGGCGTGATGTCGGGGTACTTCTCCCCGATCCCGAGCCATGTGCCGGCCGGCAACAAACCGGGCGGCCAGCCGCGCGTGGTCAACGTGTTCGCCGGGCACCCCGCCCTGGAGCAGCTCAACTCGCCGCGGTGGTACATCACCCATGCGCCGGTCAACCAGGAGATCCCCGCCTTCTGGCTGGCGGCCGGGGCCAAGGACCGGCAGGACGTCAGCGCCGCGATGAACTTCAGGCAGCTGCTGCTGACCCGGGTGGCGAACGTGCCGCTCGACATCGTCCCGAGCGGCGGCCATCAGGGCAGCGTGTGGCGCGCCGCCCTCGACCCGATGCTCAAGTGGATGACGCCCCAGCTAGCCCAGCAAGCCGCCAGGGCTGACGCGGCCGCGGCCCGGGCGGCGGTGGCGCGGGCCGCCGCGGCCCGCAAGGCCGCCGACCAGCGCAAGAAAGCCCACACGATCACCCCCAAGCCCGTCCGCACCCCCGCCGCCAAGAAACACTAGCCGACCATCAGCCCCCCTTTTATGGCCGTAGCGCGGCCGTGATGATCTCGAGGCCTTTTTCCAGCTCGCCGGGCGGTGGGTAGGCCAGGCAGCTGGTCGGCCCGGGATAGCAGCCGGGCGGCGAGGAACTCGTCGAGCACCCCGCAGCAGATCGAGGAGTTGAACTTGGCCAGCCTCAGCTGTTCCCGTAGCCGGGCGTCCGGCCCGGCCAGCCAGCCGATGCGCAGTCCGGGGGCACCGTACGCCTTGGATAGCGAGGCGCAAGTCAGCACGCGTTCGGTCCGGCTCGTGAAGCTCGCCGCGGGCGCGGTACCGCCGTACGTGGCTTCGCGGAAGGTCTCGTCGACCAGCAGCCATGCCTCGGGGCAGCGATGGGCCATGGCCGCGAGGATCTCGTCGATCTCATCCGGCGTGATCGGTACGCCGGAGGGATTCTGCGGCGAGGCGACCATGACCAGCCGGGTGCGCGCCGAGAGATGCTCCCGGAAGGCGCCGGTGTCGACGCGGTAGCCGTCGTCGAACCGCCCCGACACGGTGATCACCCGGGCGATGACCCGTAGCCGAGGCTCAGGGCGGCCAGGTCGGCTAGATCGGGCCGCCCGAGGATGTCGGCCACCGACAGGTCGGGACCGATGCTCTCGCTCAGGTTCACGTCGGGTGATTCGTCGATGAGCGCGGTGATCGGACTGGCGGGAAACTGACGCATAGCGGCCCCTTCGGGTGAAAGTCCGGCATCTTCCTACCGTCATGCTCGGCGCGTCCGGGCGCACGGCCCAGGGCCAATCGCGGGTAATTGGCTGGCAATCGGGCCGCGGCCGGATCCGCCCTTCCGCCCGGCTACGCAGAGTAATTTCACCGAGCGTTATAAAAAAGATACCTGCCCGGCAAAACGGGGCGAATGTGTGGTGCTCGTCGCGCCGCAGATACTAGTAATTGGGTAGTGAAACGGTTTCATTACGGTCACCCCTGGAGCGGTGCCCGGCGGTTCCTGGGCCGCCTGATTCTGGTCCTGGCCTGGGGTTATCGATATTCGCTCTGGCTATTGGCGGGGCGGTGTCAATCTGGCATTACTTTCCGTAATCAACTGAATAGAGCGTAAACCGTCATCAGCCGCGCCGCGTCAGCTACACGTAAGGCGGGCGTCGTTCGTGAAGTGGCCCGCTTGGGGGGTTGAGTCCTGGCCGGAGGCCAGGACTGGGGAGGGGACATCATGGTCGGCGATGGGATCAAGGCTGCCCGGATTCAGGCGCGGTACTCGCCGCTCATCGGCCTTACCTGGAAGCCCGTCAGCTTTCCGGGAAACATCGGGTCCGCCATCAAGAGCGCGACGGTCCGGCTGAACCCGCACCGGATTGTCGGCAAGCCGACAGGGCGGCACGCGGCGCCGGGACGTTCGTTCCTCGGCCGGCGCGCGGCGCACTGACCGGCCCGGGTGCCGTCGGGGAAGCGGTTCCGGTCGTCACAGTGGACTCTTTCCTGCCCACTTCGGAACCTGTGAGTGATCGAGCTGATACGGTCAGTATCCACCTGTCCGGGCCGAGCCCCGGTGCCGGCCGGAACGTCTCGGTAGGGGGGACGCGGTGACCCAGCTTCAGGCCAATCAGTTCTCGCACGGCATTCTCAATCCAGGGCTCGGCTACGTAATAGCCTGCCTGGGATCCTTCCTGGGACTGCGCTGCCTCACCCGATCCCGTGTCTGCACCGGCCGCACGCGCGTCACCTGGCTGCTGATCGCGTCCGTGGCCCTCGGGGGCACTGGCATCTGGGTCACGCACATCGTCGCTATGCTCGGCTACACGATCCCGGGCCAGGAGATCCTCTACAACGTCCCGATGACCGCGCTCAGCCTGGCGATAGCGATCTCGGTCGTCGCTACCGGCCTGTTCATCGTCGGCCTGGGCCGCGGTGGCCTGGGCTTGGTGCTGGTCGCCGGCATGATCATGGGCACCGGCATCGCGGCCATGCACTACGTCGGGATGGCCGCGGTGAGCATGCACGGCACCATGCGCTACGACCTTCGCATGGTCGGGATATCGGTGCTCAGCGCGATGGTCATATGCGCGGCGGTGCTGGCGGCCGGACTGCGCGTGCGCGGCGTGTGGTCCAGCCTCGGTGTATCGGTGGTCATGGGCGCCGCCCTCACCGGCATGCACTACACCGCGATGGCCGCCGTGCACGTCTACGCGGGCGGCCCCAGGATGGTCATGTCCGGCGAGCCGGCCAGCAGCCTGCTGTTCCCGCTCCTGCTCGGCGGGAGCGTGGTCACGTTCCTGCTGATGCTGATCATCGCCATTTCCCCCAACGAGGACGAGATCGTCGCCGACGCCAGCCTGACCCAGCGCCTGCGCGCGGGGGCGTCGCTGGCGGTACGCGACACCAGCCGCGCCTGGCAAGGCGAGGTGAAGCAGCCGGACGTCTTCGCGCAGCCGGGCGTCATCGAGCCGGGCGTCATCGAGCCGGGCGTCATCGAGCCGGGCGTCATCGAGCCGGGCGTCATCGAGGCGGGCCGCTGAGCGACCGCGGCGGCTGAGTCGTCGGCCGGCCCCTACGATCGGCCTGCTCAATGTGTCAGTGCGTGACGCAGCCCCCGGCTGGCCCGCCGGAGCCGGTCGCCGGCCACCGTGCCCCGGTGCGGGCCAAGCTCCAGGCCTGCCGACGCCGCGATGGCCTCAGCCACCTGCGGCACGGTGAGGTTGTCGGTCCGCAATTGGGTCGCGAACTCTGGCTGGCTGAGACGGCTGAGGCACGGGCCGAGTTTCTGCATCGCGAAGGTCTCGCGGAACGGCGGCACGTCCTGTCCCCGCAGCCGCTGGATCGCATGCGCGATCACCCGCTCGCGCAGCCGATGCTCGATGATCCGCGCGTCCGCCAGGAGAGCGAAGTGCCTGACGTGGTGGCCAGCCTCGGTCAGCCGCCCGATGATCTCGGCGAAGTAGGCCGGCTCGATCACGGTCATCGGCGCGATGACCGGACCGCCGGCGGACTTGAGGACCAGGTCAAGCACCTCGTACACGCCCTGCCGCCAGGCGGGGAAATCCTGGAAGTCGTCCCTCAGCCGGGCGGGCAGCATCTTGTGCAGGCCGTATCCGAGCAGTTCGGGATCGCAGATGAGGCTGCCAGTCAGGCGGCTGTGCAGCTCACGGGCGGTCTGTGATTTGCCTACGCCGAACGGCCCGTTGATCCAGAGCAGCATGAAAACGGATCCTAAGGGGACACGCGGGGCCCGGCGCCGATATCACCGTCGAGGTAGCGCTGGATGGTAGGTGCGACCGCGGTGACGACCGTGTCGTCGTCCAGGCTGGCCAGCGGCTCGATCTTCCAGACGAAGCGCATAAAGGCCAGACTCACCAGCCGGGAGGCGATGAGGCCGCTGCGCGGCGCTCGCTCGTCCTCGCCTAGGGCCTGGGCAACCATCAAAATCAAGATCTTTTTCCCGAACGGGACGTGGCGCGCGTTACCGGTCCAGGCTGGATCCGCCTAGTCAGCTGAGGAGTGCGGGTGATCCCAGCGGCACTGCGGGTTGTTGCGGGATCTTGGGTTCCGCGCTCGTGCCGTGGCGGGCCAGCCGGGGTGCCGCACGCGCCCCGTGCTGTCCTGGAGGCCCGTCCCGTGCGGTCCGCGCCAGGCAGCGCGGTTGATCCGGGTTGTGCGGTGGCTCCGGTGCACTACAGGGGCTGTCGCAGAATCGCGGTGTGTCGGACGCGCCGGGTGTGCTACCGGTGCGGTCCCCACGACGGCCACAGCAGCCGCGAGAGCACCACCCGCCACATGAGGCGCAGACTTATCCGCCCAGCTGGAAGTTAACGGGGTTGATCCGGGTTACCGGTCCGATCCGGGACCCTGGGGGGTACCAGATCCACCCCATAACCCGGATCCACCCCGTTGCGCGCCGGGGATGGCGCATCAAGTGACTCCCGCGGGCTGTCGCGGAATCGGGGCGGGCTGGCTGGCGTGCGGTTACGGTGCCTGGCCGATGGCGGCACGGCGGCCGGGGCTGCGGTCGCCGTGCCGCCGGCGCGCCCGTCCCCCAGCTTCCCCATCCCAGCCGCGCGCACAGGATCAGCACCTGCCTGCGCATACGCCCACACCAGCATGTCCGGGTCATACCCCGCCGCCCCCACATGACCGGTCCTCCGCCGGGCATGGAACGCCGACGTGTCCATCCGCTACACCGCCCGGATCACCAGCCACACCGGATGACCGGCCGCCAGCCACTCCCGCATATCCGGCGGGAACAAAAACGGGTGATCACGCCTCACCGGACGGTACCCCTCCGCCATGCCACCGACCCTGTCAAAAACCCGCAAAACCCGCACGCCGACACGCCAGCCAGCCCACCCCGATTCCGAGACAGCCCGTACAGGGCCCCTGATCGACCGCATAACCCTGATCGGCCACGTTAACTTGCAGCTAGGCGGATAAGTTTGCGGGTCATGTGACGGGCGGGGCTTCCGTGACCAGTGCGGCATTGCGTCGGGCCGCCGGGTGCCGCTTCGTCCGCATCGAAGCCCGAACCGCCGATCCCGCGACAACCCGGCTGAGCGCCTTGATGCGACAGAAGCTGAGAAAAGACAGTGATCCCTAGCAGGAGCCTGGGGATCGTGCCTGGTCAGGTCTGGCGGAGGATAAGAGATTCGAACTCTTGAGGGTTTCCCCAACACGCTTTCCAAGCGTGCGCACTAGGCCACTATGCGAATCCTCCGCCGAGCAGCTTACCCGAAACCGCTAGTGGGCGGGTTGCGGAGCATCTGGTCGCCAGGCTGACTACACTGGCCGATGACCCCCCGCACGGCGTTACTCCCGCCAACCCCCCCAGGGCCGGAAGGCAGCAAGGGTACGCGGGCTCTGATGGGTGTGCGGGGGGTCCTTCGATTACCGGTCCCGATCACCGGTGGGGATGAGCTCATGGCAACAGCGTCGGAGCCCGTGGCGGCGGCGAACCTGGCCCAGTCCGGGTTGGCGCTGTACCGCAAGTACCGTCCCGCGACGTTCGCTGAGCTCAGGGGCCAGGAGCACGTCACCGGCCCGCTCCAGCAGGCGCTGCGTACTGGGCGGATCAACCACGCGTACCTGTTCAGCGGCCCGCGCGGCTGCGGGAAGACGTCCAGCGCGCGGATCCTGGCCCGCTCCTTGAACTGCGTCAAGGGGCCGACCCCCGAACCTTGCGGGGTCTGCGACTCCTGTGTCGCGCTCGCGCCTTCGGGGCCGGGCAGCATCGACGTGATCGAGATCGACGCGGCGTCGCACGGCGGCGTGGACGATGCCAGGGACCTGCGCGAGCGGGCGTTCTACACGCCGGTGTCCGGGCGCTTCAAGATTTACATCATCGACGAGGCGCACATGGTCACCCAGCAGGGCTTCAACGCGCTGCTGAAGCTGGTCGAGGAGCCCCCGTCGCACCTGAAGTTCATCTTCGCCACGACCGAGCCGGAGAAGGTCATCGCGACTATCAGGTCGCGCACCCACCACTACCCGTTCCGCCTGGTCCCGCCGACTATCTTGCGGGAGCTGATGCAGGACATCCTGCGGTCCGAGGGCGTGACGGTGCAGGACTCCGTGCTGCCGCTGGTGGTGCGGGCCGGGGCCGGCTCGGTGCGGGACTCGCTGTCCATCCTGGACCAGTTGCTGGCCGGGAGCGACGAGTCCGGGCTGCGCTACGAACGCGCGGTGGCGTTGCTCGGCTTCACCGACGCGGGGCTGCTCGACGAGATCGCGGACGCGTTCGCGGCCGGCGACGGCGCGGGGGCGTTCCGCGTGGTCAACCGGGTCATCGAGGGCGGCCACGAGCCGCGCCGGTTCGCGGCCGACCTGCTGGACCGGCTCCGCGACCTGATCGTGCTGGCTGCGGTGCCCGACGCGGCCGAGATCGGGCTGCTCGACCTGGCACCGGACCGGGCCGAGCTGATGGCGCGGCAGGCTGAGCGGTTCGGCCAGGCCGGGCTGACCCGGGCCGCCGATATCGTCAGCACCGGCCTGGACCAGATGCGCGGGGCCACGTCGCCCCGGCTGCTGCTCGAGCTGACCTGCGCCCAGGTGCTGCTGCCGGCCGCCAGCACCGACGAGAAGTCCCTGCTGGCCCGGCTGGAGCGGCTCGAGCGGGGAGCACCGCCGCCGGTTCCGTCGGCCCCCACGCGCCAGGCATCCCGGCCGGAACCGGCTCAGCCCGGACCCTCCACGCGTGAGCCAGAACAGCGCAAACCGGATCAGCGCAGACCAGATCAGACCAGACCAGACCAGGCGGGGCGGCCACGTCAGCCGGAGCACGGCGAACGGCCGCGTCCGGCCGAGCAGGCCGAACGGCCGCGTCCGGCCGAGCAGCGTGCTCCGGAATCGGCTGCTTCCCGGCAGGCGCCCGGGGCGGCGAGCGGGGCGGATGCGCTGCGGCAGAACTGGGACTCGATCCTGGAGGCGGTCAAGCAGGAGCGCCGGGTGGCGTGGATGCTGCTCAGCAACGCCAGCGTGCTCTCCCTGGAAGACGGGGTGCTCACCCTGCGGTTCCCCCGGGAAGGGGACGTCAAGGGCTTCAGCGTGAGCGGCCACGACGCTATCCTCAAGCAGGTGCTGAGCGAGCGCTTCGGCATGAATGTGCAGGTCAGGGGGATGACTGGGCCCGCCCCGGCGGCCGGGGGAGCGCGGGCCGGCGGCCCCGCTCCTGGAGGCCCCGGGTCGGGAGGCAGGCCGGCGGCTGCGCCCGCGGCGCCCCGGCGAGATCCCGCACCGGCGCCGCCGGAGTTCGTCCCGCCGGAGTTCGCCGGGCTGCCCGACGAGCCGGACGATGACGACCTGCCGCCCGGTGAGCTGGCCCCGGATGAGCCGTCACCGGACGACCAGGTGGTTCAGGGCAGCGAGCTGACCGGTATGGACCTCATCCAGCGCGAACTCGGGGGCCAGGTGATCGGCGAGTTGGACGAGTGAGCGCGGCGGACCGGTTAAACCGCGCCAGGCTCGTCGTAGGCTCTGCGTAGGAGGGCGATGTGGAACCCCAGATGGATATGCAGCAGCTGTTCGCCGCGGCGCAGCAGATGCAGGAACAACTGATGAATGCCCAGCAGGCGCTGGCGGACGCCGAGGTGACCGGCACGGCCGGCGGTGGGCTGGTCAAGGCCACGGTCAACGGCCAGGGCGAGCTGATGGACCTGAGCATCGCGGCGGGCGCGGTGGATACCGACGATCCCGAGGAGACGGCGCGGACGATCGCCGATCTCGTGCTCGCGGCGGTCAGGGACGCCTACCGGGCGGCCGAGGACCTGCAGCAGCAGCAGATGGGCCCGTTCGCCGCGGCCATGCAGGGCGGCGGCGTGCCAGGCATGCCGGGCATGCCCGGCGGGGGCGGCCTCAACCTGCCCGGCGGGCTTGACCTGTCCAGTCTCGGCCTCGGCGGTGGCGCGGCCTACGAAGACGAGGACCCGGACGACGAGGACAAGCCGAACACCTAGGGACTGACGTGTACGAAGGGGTTGTCCAGAACCTCATCGACGAGCTCGGGCGGCTGCCCGGGGTCGGTCCCAAGGGTGCCCAGCGGATCGCCTTTTACCTGCTGGCCGCGGACCACGCCGACGTCAGGCGGCTCGCGGACGCGCTGATCGAGGTGACCGAGAAGGTCAGGTTCTGCAAGACCTGCGGCAACGTGGCCGAGGCGGAGGAGTGCCGGATCTGCCTGGACCCGCGGCGCGACCTCACCGTGATCTGCGTGGTCGAGGAGCCCAAGGACGTGGCGGCGGTGGAGAAGATCCGCGAGTTCCGCGGCCGCTACCACGTGCTCGGCGGGGCGATCAGCCCGATCGACGGGGTCGGCCCGGACGAGCTGCGGATCAAGGAGCTGATGACCCGGCTCACTGACGGAACGGTGACAGAACTGATACTCGCCACCGATCCCAACCTCGAAGGGGAGGCGACGGCCGCCTTTCTCGCTAGGCTGGTCAAGCCGATGGGCTTGCGGGTCACCAGGCCCGCGAGCGGCTTGCCGGTCGGGGGCGACCTGGAGTACGCCGATGAGGTGACGCTGGGCCGCGCCTTCGAGGGACGGAGACTGCTTGATGTCTGAACCGCCTGTTCAGGGGGGCGGATGGCGGCCGCTGGCGGACCAGATCGCGGTGAACGTGACCAACTTCATCGACGGGGTGGAGGCGCTGGCCTACCGGGGCGGCGACGAGACCGTCCCGCTGCTGCTGCTCGAGGTATCCCAGATCCTGCTGGCCGGGGCGCAGCTCGGCGCCAGCAGCGACGTGATCCTGCCGGGCAACTGGGAGCCCGAGGTGGGCGAGGATCCGGACCTGGACACGCTGCGTACCGCCCTGGCCGAGCGGCTGTCCGCGGTGGACGAGTACGCCGAGGTGTTCGACCCGTACAAGGACGCCACGTGCCTGCCGTTCCGGATCTCGGACGACATCGCGGCCGTGGTCGCCGACCTCATCCACGGGCTGAAGCACTACCGGGCCGGGGGGACGCTCGAGGCACTGTGGTGGTGGCAGTACTCCTACTTCAACCACTGGGGCACTCACGGCGGGGCGGCGCTGCGCGCGCTGCACGCCGTGGTCGCGCACGCCAGCCTGGATGTCACCGAGGAGAGCACGAGCGGATGAGCGGGGCGGGCACCGTCTTCGTTCGGTAGATAAAATCAACGGGTCCATCGATGAGCTGACGGGGAGGTGCGGCGGGGCCGTGGCACTCGTGGTGCAGAAGTACGGCGGCTCTTCGGTCGCTGACGCTGACGGGATCAAGCGGGTCGCGCAGCGGATCGTGGCCACCCGCAAGGGCGGCGACCAGGTGGTGGTGGTCGTGTCGGCTATGGGCGACTCGACCGACGAGCTGATGGACCTGGCCGGCCAGGTCAGCCCGCTGCCGCCCGCGCGCGAGCTCGACATGCTGCTGACCGCCGGGGAGCGGATCTCGATGGCGCTGCTGGCGATGGCCATCGCCACGCTGGGCCTGGAGGCGCGCTCGTTCACCGGCTCGCAGGCTGGCGTGATCACCGACGACGTGCACGGCCGGGCGCGCATCATCGACATCAAGCCGGGCCGGATCTCCGGCGCGCTGGCCGACGGCGCGATCCCGATCGTGGCCGGTTTCCAGGGCGTGTCGCAGACGACCAAGGACGTCACCACGATGGGCCGCGGCGCCTCGGACACCACCGCGGTCGCGCTGGCCGCCGCGCTGCACGCCGACGTGTGCGAGATCTACACCGACGTGGACGGCGTCTTCACCGCCGACCCGCGCATCGTGCGGACCGCCCGGCGGATCCCGCGGATCAGCTACGAGGAAATGCTCGAGATGGCCGCGTGCGGCTCGAAGGTCCTGATGCCGCGGTGCGTGGAGTACGCGCGGCGGTACGGGGTCCCCATCCACGTGCGTTCGTCCTTCACGAACCGGTCAGGCAGCTGGGTCCAGGGACACGCGAAAGAGATTACGGAGGCAACCGAGATGGAGCAGGCCATCATCTCCGGCGTGGCACACGACCGGAGTGAGGCGAAGATCACCGTCGTGGGCGTGCCGGACCGGATCGGCGTGGCGGCGCGGATCTTCAAGGCCGTCGCCGAGGCCGGCATCAACATCGACATGATCGTGCAGAACGTCTCCGCGGTGGCCACCGGGCGGACCGACATCTCGTTTACGCTGCCCCGGGACGACGGCCAGCGCGCGATGACCACGCTGCAGGGGATCCAGGAGGCCATGGGCTTCGAATCCCTGCTCTACGACGACCGGATCGGCAAGATCTCCCTGGTCGGCGCGGGCATGCGGTCCAACCCCGGGGTGAGCGCCACGTTCTTCAGCGCGCTGGCCGACGCGGGCGTGAACATCGAGATGATCTCCACTTCGGAGATCCGGATCTCGGTCGTGGTGGACCAAGACGACGTCGACCTGGCCGTGACGGCCGCGCACCGGGCCTTCGAGCTCGACTCCGACCAGGTCGAGGCGGTCGTCTACGGAGGGACCGGCCGATGAGCGGTTCCCGTCCCTCGCTCGCTGTCGTCGGGGCGACCGGCGCGGTCGGCACCGTGATGCTCGACCTGCTGTCCACCCGGGAAGACGTGTGGGGTGAGATCCGGCTGATCGCCTCGGCGCGTTCGGCCGGGCGGCGGCTCACCGTGCGGGGGCACGAGACCGAGGTGGTCGCGCTCTCCGAGGACGCGTTCGACGGCATCGACGTGGCCATGTTCGACGTGCCGGATGAGGTCTCGGCGCAGTGGGCGCCGGTGGCGGCGGCGCACGGCGCGGTCGCGGTCGACAACTCGGGCGCGTTCCGGATGGACCCCGAGGTCCCGCTGGTGGTGCCTGAGGTCAATCCCGCGGATGTGCGCCGTCGGCCGAAGGGCATCATCGCCAACCCGAACTGCACCACGCTGTCGCTGATCGTGGCGGTGGGCGCGCTGCACCGGGCGTTCGGCCTGGAAGAGATGGTGGTCGCCTCGTACCAGGCGGCCTCGGGCGCGGGCCAGTCCGGCATCGACACGCTCTACGCGCAGCTCGACAAGGTGGCCGGGACCCGGTCGCTCGGGCAGCGGGCCGGCGACGTGCGGGCGGCCGTCGGCGACCTCGGGCCGTTCCCGGCGCCGCTGGCCATGAACGTGGTGCCGTGGGCGGGCTCGCTGAAGGCGGACGGCTGGTCGTCCGAGGAGCTGAAGATCCGCAACGAGTCGCGCAAGATCCTCGGCCTGCCCGGGCTGAAGGTCTCCGCGACCTGCGTCCGGGTGCCCGTGGTGACCACCCACTCGGTGGCGGTGCACGCCACCTTCGCGCGGCCGGTCAGCCGCGAGGAGGCCTGGCGGACGCTGCGGATGGCGCCGGGGGTCGTGGTGGCCGACAACCCGGCCGCGTCCGAGTTCCCCACCCCGGTCGACGTCGTCGGCACCGACCCGTCCTGGGTCGGCCGGGTCCGCCAGTCGCTCGACGACCCGCAGACCATCGAGCTGTTCGTCTGCGGCGACAACTTGCGCAAGGGCGCGGCGCTGAACACGGCGCAGATCGCCGAGCTGGTGGCGGCGGAGCTTGGGTCGCGCCCTTAGGCTGATGCTGACGCCTTCGGGAACGGTACGGTTCGGTACCTACAACATGCTCGACCTGTTCGCGGCCGACGCGGAGGAGGACCGGCGGCACTACGAGCTGGTCGCCGGGGTGATCAGGGACCTGGACGCCGACGTGCTCGCCGTCCAGGAGATCCTGGCGCCGGACGCCGGGACGGCGGCGGCGCGGCTCCGCCAGCTGGCTGGTGACGTGGGGCTGCACTGCGAGGTTTTGGGGCTGGACGGCGGCTCTGAGGCCGCGGTCGCGTTCGGCGGTCACGGGTACCACGTAGGGCTGATGTGGCGGGACGGGATCCAGCCGGTGCCCGGCTCGCTGCGCGGCTACGGAGGCCGGGACTTCTGGCACGGCCTGGCCCTGGTCACCCTGGACGTGGGCGGCACGCTGGTCAGGCACGGCTCCTTCCACGCCAGCCCGTTCTGCCGCAGGCTGCGCGCGGACCAGAACGAACGCCTGGTGGCCGCGGTCACCCGCCCGCGCGACGAGCCGCCGGTGCTGGTCGGTGCGGACTGGAACAGCGAGTCCGCGGACCGGGACGCGGCCGGGGCGCTGTACGAGCCGACCGACCCCTACGTCGGCGTGGCGTGGTTCGCCGACATGATCTACCAGTGTCAATGGAATTATGACGAACGGGGACGGCGCGAGCACTGGGCCGACCGCGAGCCCGGGGACGTGCTCTGGGCCGGCGGCCTGCACGACGCGGCCGCGGCGACCGGCGCCGCCTGGCAGCCCACGACCGGCCACCATCCTTCCGATACGTACGGCGCGCACGGGGTGTGGCGGCGCATCGACGCCGTCCGGGTGACCGCTGACCTGGTCCCCGCGTTGCGAATCCACCGGGTCATCGATACGGCACCGGCCCGGGCCGCCTCCGATCACCTGCCAGTACTAGTCGAATATGACCCTGCCGCCGTGAGTGCGTAGTCACCGCGCCACGGAGAGCAGCCGGAAGGATTACTGGTTCCTTACCGGGGCTCGCGGCGGGTGGTGCGGTCGCCAAGGGCGGTGATAGGGGCCGGGCTAATTGCCGGCCGAGGCGCTTCCGGATTTCTGCGTCGTTCCTGTCTTTGTGGTGCCAGATGTCGTATTTCCCGGGCCGGTAAATAGGCCTTTTTGCCTACGCAGAGGTGTGCTGCCGGAAGAGTTCCGTAAGCAGGGAGCTTGCCGGTTTGGCAGATCTGCCGCTGGTGCGGGCGGTATAACAGATGCGGAGCCGGGGTGGCGCGAAGGAGGAACGTGCTGGGATATCGCAAGATTCCTGCTGGCCCAAGGATGCTCCGGCCCTGGAATCCCGGCCCCGTGAGGGCGCCGGTCGGAGGGCTCATGGCGGTCGCTGGTCCCCGTCGTGGCGGACCCCAGACACCATCGATCCGGATGCGGGCCAGCTCCGCGCTTGCTTCACCGGCCCGAAATCGTCCGTAGATCATTTTGCCGCCAAAGCGTTATTCGCGCTGATATAGTCGCTAGGCCACGAGCAACCGGTACTAAAGACAATCAGCCAGCGTTCTGCGTGTCGCAATTGGTCTTCTCTCGTCTATCACGATCCTGAGGAGGTTACGCGTGCCAACGACCGTCGGCCGTCCACGCGGTCGTCAGGGTGTGCACTCGGGGGCACCGGGAGCGGTTGACGACCACATGGGGAAGATCGTCGCAGTCTCGATCACCGCCATCGTGGTCATCGTCGCCGTACTGGCCTTCACCAAGGTCGGCCACGTCATCGATGCCGCTACGCAGCACTTCATGCTCTACTACGCCGGAGTGCTCGCGCTGGTCGGCCTGACCGGATCGGTGCTGATATCGCTGCTGGCCGTCGACCGGATCGTCATGACACCGGGCCACCGGGTGATGGCGCAGGCGATCCACCGTGCCTTCGCGTTCGGCACGCTGGCCTTCCTGATCATCCACATCACGACCGAGATCCTGGCCCAGCGCGCGCACGTCATCGACGCGGTCGTGCCGTTCCTGTCGCCGTTCCGGACTTTTTATATCGGCCTCGGCACGATTGCGTCCGACCTGATCCTTCTGCTCGTGATAACGGGGATCCTCCGTAAGCGGTTCACGACGCAAGGTAAGGCCTGGCGCTGGCGGGCTATTCACTACAGCTCGTACGTGGCGTTCGTCTTCGGCGTCGTGCACGGCCTGCTCGGCGGGCGCGCGGCCAAGCCGTACGTCGACTGGAGCTACGGGTTCGCGATCGCGGTGGCCGCTCTCGGCCTGGCGTTCAGGTTCCTGGCCATCTCGCTGCGGTCGAAAGAGAAGCTGAGCACGTCGCCGAGCGTCGACCGGGCCGGGTCCGGTGCCTCGCCTTCGATGCGCGCCGCGGCCATGGCGATGGCGCAGGCGCAGCTCAGCAGCGGTCAGCTCGGCGCGACCGTCCAGGTGCTTCCGGCCGGATTGGGTGCGGGAGCCAGTACGGGTTCGTGGACCGCGACCGCGCTCCCGATGCCGGGCCAGTCACCGGCCTCCGGACCGTTCCCGGCGCTCGGGCCGGCTCAGGGTTACGACGCTGCCCCGGATTACGGCGGCGTCCCGGCCTACGTGGGGTCGCCTCCGGCTGCGGATGCCTACGGTCAGGCTTACCGCGCCGTCCCTGACCCCTATAACCCGGCTCCGGACGCCTACGGCGACCTCGGCTTCACGCCGCTGGGCGCGCCGCCCTACGGCGACGACCCGCGGAACGGAATGCGGGGCCGCCCCTACACGACCGGAGAGCAGCCCCGGCCCGCCGTGGCCGGTCCGGCCAGGCAGCCGCGGTACGAGCCCGGGTACGATGGGCCGCCCCGGTTCGAAGGCGCGCCGCGCGGGCACGGCGACGTCCCTCAGGACACGTTGTCCTCCTACCCGTACGGGCCGTCGGACCAGCGGGCCCAGCCCGTGTCTCCGTACCCCGAGGACTATGCCGACCGCAGCGGGCCCGACCGCAGCGGGCCCGACCGCGGCGCGCCCGGCGGCCGTCCGCCTCGGCCCGGGCCGATGGAGCCCGCGCCGCCCCGGGCAGCGATAACCGCGGCCCCGCGCCCGGCCGACCGTAGTTCCGGTCCGCAGCCTAAGCTCGGACCCCCGCCCGGCACGGGGCCGATACCCCGCGTGGGTACGGGTCCCATGCCGCGAGCCGATTCTGGTCCGCCGCCTGCGCCTGCGCCTCCGCCGAGGCCGGGTACGGGGCCGATGCCCCGGGTCGGCACCGGTCCGATGCCGCGCGCCGGCACCGGTCCGATGCCGCGGATGGATACCGGTCCGATGCCGCGTCCCGGCACCGGTCCGATGCCGCGGATGGATACCGGTCCGATGCCGCGGGTCGGCGGTGGTCAGCCGCCGCGTCACGGTACTGGCCCGGCGCCCCGCGCGGGCCGCGGCCGGGCACCGCGGGCCGACACCGGCTCGATGCCCCGCGTCGGCACGGGCCCGATGCCCCGCCCGGATACCGGTCCGATGCCGCGTCCCGACACCGGGCCGCGGCCGGCCGCGGGATCCACGCGATCCGGTCCCCGGCACGGCCGGCCAGTGGCCGAGCCGGCCGCCGGACCGCGCACCGGCTCGCCGCCCAGGCCGGCCGCTCGCCCGTCGCACCGGGCTAAGTCCCCTGACCCGCGGTATGGCGACAGACCCGGGCCGACCGGAGGTGGCGAGTGGGAGTGAGCCCGAACAAGGGCATCGACGCGCCCGCGATCATGCGGATCGGAGCGGCCCGGCTGACGGCCGGGCTCGACCGGATGCCCCGACTCGACCTCGAAGCCCACCGCGACATCTTCGGCCCGCTGCCCCGGCTCTCCGCCGAGGAACTGATCGCGATGGCCGAGCAGGTCGACCTGCGCGGCCAGGGCGGCGCGGCGTTCCCGTTCGCGCGCAAGCTCCGGGCGGTGGTGGAGAACGCCGAGGAGAAGGACTGCCCGCCGATCGTGGTGGTCAACGCGACCGAGGGCGAGCCGGGGAGCATCAAGGACAAGATGCTCATGATCCGCTCGCCGTACCTCATCCTCAGCGGGGCCGCGCTGGTGGCCGAGGCCATCGGGGCCGACGAGATCGTGGTCGGCGTCGCCGGCGACGAACTGGCGAACAGGTCGGTGGAGGCGGCGATCGCGGCCGAACCAGGCCTGCGCAAGCTGGCCCGAGTGGTCCAGATGCCCGAACGGTTCATCTCCGGCGAGTCCGGCGCACTGATCCGCGGCATCAACGGCAAGCGCCCCATACCGCCGGGGCGCAAGGTGCTCGCCGCCGAGTCCGGCGTGGCCGAGCTGCCCACGTTCCTGTCCAACGCGGGCACGTTCGCGCAGCTGGCGGTGCTCGCCCTGCTCGGCCCGGAGCGGTTCGCCGCCGTGGGCACGGCCGAGGAACCGGGGACGGTCCTGCTCAGCGTGGGCGGTTCCGCCGCGAACCCCGCCGTCGTCGAGGTTCCGACCGGCGTCCCGCTGGCCGCGGTCCTGGACATCTGCCAGGCTCCGGCTGGTGACGGCGTCCTGGTCGGCGGGTACCACGGCATGTGGCTGCCGGCCAGCACGGCGTACGTGGTGCCGGTTTCCCGTGAAGGGCTGGCCGCCGTGGGCGGCACGCTCGGCTCGGGCATCGTCCTCCCGCTCGGCGACGGCACCTGCCCGCTGGGTGAGGTGTCCCGGATCGCGAGCTACCTGGCCGGGGAATCGGCCGGGCAGTGCGGGCCGTGCAAGCTCGGCCTGCCGTCCATCGCGCGGGCGCTGGCCGCGCTGATCGACGGCTCGGGCGGGATCGAGGCGCTCGACGTGGCCCGGCGCTCCGCCGCCGCCGTCGCCGGGCGCGGCGCCTGCTCGCATCCCGACGGAGTGACCAGGTTCGTCCTCTCGGCCCTCGACGTGTTCACCGAGGACCTCGCGGCGCACGTCTTCCACTCCTCCTGCGGGCGGCCTGTCCGCGGCCTGCTGCCGCTGCCTACCGGTCCCGAGCAGGAAACCCAGCAGCGGCTCGTGGTGGACTGGACCCGCTGCCAGGGCCACGGGCTCTGCGCGCACCTGGTGCCGGAGGTCATCCACCTGGACGCCCAGGGCTACCCGGTCATCCTCAACATCCCGGTGCCCAGCTGGCTGGAAAAGGACGCGGAGCAGGCGGTGCACATGTGCCCGGCACTGGCGCTGCGTCTCACCACCATGGCGCCGAAACCGGCGCGTACCGCGCCGGTGGCCATTCCCGCCCCTAGCCTGCGCACCGGACTGGTCGGAGGCGGCGGCCGCAAGCAGATCACAGCCGGCTAGCCGCTGGCCATTCCGCGACGGCGTGGCGGCGCGGCGGTCTGGTTTCGTCCGCGTTCCGGACGCGTTCCGGACGCCATGAAACTGGGCTTCGAGTGCGTTTAAACGCGCTGTAACCCGGGTTTCATGACGTCTCTGGCGGCCAGGAAACTGCGAGACCCGCGCTTTGTCTGCGGTTATGGGTGTCATAGCGCCCGGAACTGTAAACAAAGGCGGGTGTAAGAGCGGCTAGTAGATCCGTATGGGCTTGCCGTGCTGGCGGACTTTGCCGTTCTCAAGGCCGGACAGGGCCTCGACGACGAGGTGGCTCTGGAAGGGCGTGGCCATGACCCGGCACTGGGTGTGCTCGAAGCCGATCGTCGCCGCGCTTACATCGGCGTGCCTCCGATAGCCAGAATCGAATGCCAGTCCGACCGCTGCTCCACCGTAGACGCTGCGTGCGGTGTCCTCGACGCACACCATGACCCGCACCTTGGCTCCGTCGTGCTCGTACGACCCCCAGGCCCGGACGCCCGAGACGCCCGGAATGCCGAACGCGTGAATTCGGTCGGACGCGGCGGAGGCGGGCAGCGTGCCGCAGGCCAGCGTGGCGGCACTGGCGGCGATAACCGCGGCAAGGCGCAACATGTTCGGCTCCTACGGGTGAATGGCAACGGAAATCAGATATTCATCGGCCGGTCAGTGGCCGGCGAATAGTGTATCCGCTGACCAGAATCGGCCGCACGACCGCGCTCATTGTACGGTTTTGCGGATATCCGCGATATTCTCCTGGCTGATTATCGTTGCTCCGGCCAGCGGGCGACGTAGCGGCGCTGGGCTGGCGTCTCGACCGCGTGCGGGTCATAGTGCTCACGAACGAACGCGACGGCCTCAGCCCCGGGCACGCCGTCGAGGATAGCCAGGCAGGCCAGCGCGGTACCGGTGCGCCCGTGACCACCCGCGCAGGCGATCTCCACCCGTTCGGCCGCGGCGCGCTCCCAGGCCTCGGTCAGCGTGGACAGCACATCGGTCCCGGCGGCCGGCAACCGGAAATCCGGCCACCGGATCCAGCGCGATTCCCAGGGAACGTCCGGCGGGCGCCGGCCGAGCAGGTAGACGCCGAGCAACGGGCTAGGGCCGTCCGGCACCGGGCGCCTCAGGCCCCGGCCTCGTACCAGCCTGCCCGAGGGCAGGCGCAGGATCCCCGTAGCGGCAGGATCCCAGGACTCGGTCATATCCCCCGATCGTACGCGGCACCCTTCACAGGAGGAGTGCCCTGAGCCGGTCGAAGGCCGTGGGCACCTGACCGGAGTCCAGCACGACCCGGTAACCTGCCATGACCGCCAGGCAGTCCAGCAGGCGCCACGGCTCGCTGAGCACGTGATCGGCGACGACGTCGTTCCCCGCCGCGGCCAGGCCGGCCACGGCGCGATGGAACCCGGCCCGGGTCCGGGCCAGGACCGCGATCAGGACCTGCGCCTGATCGGCGATTCGGTGCACCGGGCCATGGTCGAACAGCTAGATGTGCCGCTGCGAGACCGGTTTCAGGTCATCGCCCAGCACAGTGACGCCATCCGCGGGCCGGACGACCGAGGCGAAGAGCGCGTTCTACCGGCGGCTGGCGGAACTGCTAGCCGAACGCATCGAGTTGCAGCCAGAAGACCTGGCCGTCATCCTGGTCGAGAACGAGCGCACGGACTGGTCCTTCGGGCGCGGGGAAGCGAGCTACGTGGTGATCCCGAGGGAGGACTGGCGCTAGGGCCGGGCGACGACGAGCTCGGTAGCCGGGTCGAAGGGAATCTGCGGTGTACCGCAGACGATGAGGTCGGCGTGTTCCCAGGAGCGCTGGCCGGCCTGGAAGGGTATTTCCTCGGCCATCCAGTCGCGATGGTTCTGCTCGGTGGGCATTCCGCCGGCCTGTCCCACCCGGGCGAGGTTACGGCGCTCGGTTTCCTGTTCGTCGGATTGGACCCAGATGGCCACGTCGATCAGATGCGCGATTTCCCGTCGGGCGGCGCCGACGCCTTCCACGATCAGCAGCGGGACGCCAGCGGGCACCTCGATCGCGCCCGGCCGCATCCGCTCATCCCAGGGAGGCGGCCGGTAGGACACCGGCCGGCCCGAGCGCGCGGGGAGGAGGACGCCGTTGATCAGCAGCTCGGCCCAGCCGAACCGGGAATACCACCAGGCGATGTCGTCGGTGTGCACGACCGCCGAGCCCGCCACGACAGCCTGGAGCCGTCCCGCCAGCGTCGTCTTGCCGCCGGAACTGCGCCCGTCGATCGCCAGCACGACCGGGCGGCGGCCAGCGCTTCTCTGTTGTCCCAAGCGCATCAGGTCGTCGGCGACCGCGGTCAATCGCTCCGCATGCCACGGCCCAGCCTCGGGCTCCTCTGCCAGCAGGAGCACGGGTCAGGCGTTCGGGACAGGGGTCACTTCGACGAACACGCCAGGTTTCATGACGTCGTCGGGCAGGCTCGTGAGCGGTCCGACTACCGACCCTAGGACAGGCTCACTGGTCGTGAGCGCGGATTCCAGCTGGTCAAGGGCATTCTCCCGCGACTTTGCCCAGGCCATGACGTGGCGCTGGCCCGTCATGGACTTGACGGTGCCGTAATACAGGTTGAGCTTGCCCATGCCTCGGAATAACCCTTCGCTGAACCCTTCCGTGCCTACATCGAGAGCGTAGTCACATCGACCTGCATAGAACCCACTGCCAGGAAGGCGACACCCTCGCGTCATGCTGTTCCATGATCGCGGGCAGAAACGGTCGAAATCCGACCGGAACTGCCCGCGATCATGATCTGTGTCCGGGATTCTTTAACCTGAAGTTGAGACATATAGGGATATAACGGGCTGGCTGTGGCATAGCCCCGGTCCGCCGCACGGCCGGGACCCACGGCGCTGAGCCGCGATGGCGCGGACGGGGCATGGGAGACGGGTGAGGTCACCAAGCCGGGTGCCGTCTCCCTCGCATGATCTGCAAGACGCACCCTAGTCGTGCGGGCCGGGGTCCACGGCCACGCCGAGGAGGATGTCCGCGTTGGGGACCTCGATGAACTGCTGGTTGACCTGAGTGTCGTCGAGCCGGGCCCGGCCGATCGTGCGGCCGGTCTCATCGGTCCAGTAGATGTAGCGCGCGTTGACGGCCAGCGCGGAGACGCCACTGGGGCCGTCGGGAACGGCGATGAAGTTCTGGTCGACGTCGGTACCGTTGAGCCGGGCGCGGCCGATCATGCTGTTTCCGCTGGCGGTCGTGTTGGACCAGTAGAGGTCCTCGCTCACGTCCGCTCCGCGGTGCCGGTGCCGGTGCCGCGTTGGCGGGTGCGGCGCCCCCGGCCGTGGCCAGCAGCGCGGTGGCACTGGTCATCCTGAGACCACCTTCACCATGCTCATCCGCTGGCCCCCGCCGACTGCCGCCGGAGTCGTCGTATATCCGCCGAAAGGCATAATTGAGGACCAGCGTAACAGTCCGGCGAAACTGGCTTTGCCCGGTTTGCGCAGCCGCACCGGGCGGCAAAATCGAGTTGGCGGGACTTCGCCGGGCGAATTCGATGATCGCGCTGGCTGGCGTCGCGGCTCCCAAAATCGGACACCGGAGGACGTAACGCCGATGGCGGGTCACGAATGCCTCGTCTCCTCGCAACGGGGGTCGTTGCATCGGGCATGCGCGATCGTGCGGCACTAGGTGCGCTCTGTCGATTCGCTGCTGCTCGGACCGCTCGAACTTCAGCGAGCCGCTCGACTGCGAACTGGTCGGTCCCGGTGGGATCCCAGCAGACGGCGGTTTGCCCTGCGGCCCGGCCTTGCGCGGCGATGTCGTACGCGTCGTCGCCGAGACCGACGTCGTTGTGCGGCAGCGCCAGGTCGAGGCCGGGGACGCACGAGAGGCCCTAGACGCTGCCACTCATGCCTGAGATTCGCCGCGTGCGCGCCGGGCCTGGCCTTGGCCTGCCGGATAGCGCGGCGCACCGGCCCTGGTCCTGTGACACGTTTACGGCGATCAACGCATCTGGCGCGATGCACTCGGCCTGGCTGCCGCCTCAAGGTGTGGATGGACGAAGACCAGATACCCGACGTGCTCAAGTCCGGACGGCTAGGCCACGACGAACCCGGCATGCGCGGCGTGTACGGTCACGTCAGCCCGACGATGCGGGAGGAACTGAAGGCCGCGCTCCAAACCCGCTGGAAGGACTCACTGAGGCAGCGAGCTGCGCTGTCGCCAATATCCGCGGTGCCATTACTCAACCGGCTGCTAGTGAGCGTTCAGGCAAACTCTCCAAGGACTGAGGCTAGGGCTTCACTTCAACCTCGACCCCGGTCGGGCCGACCTTGACCTTCTTGATCCTGGAGAGTCCCTCAAGAATCTTGGAGAGTCGGCTCTGCTTGGAGCAGGCATTGCACTTGAGCAGGGCAACGAAGTTGTAGCCCGTCCCGATCGCGGTGATGCTGATGATCTCGGTAGTCAGCTCTGCACCCGGCCCGCAGGTCGGGCAGGGGAAAGTGGCGCACTCGATCGGAATCCGGTGAATCAGAAGCGTCATCACCGCGTCACACGAAGGGCAGCGGACCGTTCGGAACTCGCCCTGAGTGATCCATCCAGCTTTGAGCCGCGCCACGTCGAGCACTTTCACTTCATGAGAAAGGCTAGGAGCCTCAGACGGGAGGATGTAGGGCTCAGGTCGCCCGCAGTCGCGGCAGTAAAACTCCCTGACGGGGTACTCGATCGCCGCGGCGGGTTCGTCCTCGTGCTCCGGTCTCATGGGGCCGTCCTAAGTACCCGAGCAGGTCGCCAGAAGGGAGGTCCACTCCTGTTCTACTCCCAAAATCGGACATCGAACAGGATAAACCAGAAAACGCAGGTCACCTATAAGCCGGTGACCTGCGGTTTTGTGGTCGGGGTGGGGAGATTTGAACTCCCGGCCTCTTCGTCCCGAACGAAGCGCGCTGCCAAGCTGCGCTACACCCCGCCCGTGCGGACCTCATCGGTGCCGCACGAGACTTCGCTAGTCTAGCGGAAACCAGGGGCTGCTCGTGCACGGCTGCGCAACTGGCCACTAGACGAAGCGAACCTAGCCGGGATCGCGCGAGGTCAGGGTGAGCAGGCTGGCCTCCGGACGGCAGGCGAACCGGGCCGGAGCCCACGGGGAGGTGCCGAGGCCTGCGGAAACGTGCAGCCAGGCCTGGCCGTCGGCGGGGTGCCTGTGCAGGCCGCTGACCCGCTCCCGTTCGATTCCGCAGTTGGTCACCAGCGCGCCGTAGAAGGGCAGGCGGAGCTGGCCGCCGTGAGTGTGCCCGGCCAGCAGGAGATCGTAGCCGTCGGCCTCGAACCGGTCGAGCAGGCGCGGCTCAGGGGAGTGCATGACCCCGATGCGCAGGTTGGCGGCCGGGTCGGCCCGCCCGGCGACCTGCTCGTAGCGGTCGCGCTTGATGTGCGAGTCGTGCACGCCGGCTAGGGCGATGTCGCGCCCGCCCGCGGTCAGCCGGCCGCGGTGGTTGTTGAGGTCCAGCCAGCCGGCCGCGGTCAGGTCGTCGCGGAGCTTCTCCCAGGGCAGGTCGGGCTCCTTCGGCTTGCGCCAGTGGGAGCTCGCCCCGGAGAGGTACCGCGCCGGGTTGTGCGGCTCGGGCGCGTACATGTCGTTGGAGCCGAGCACGAAGGCGCCGGGCCGGTCCAGCAGCGGGCCGAGGGCGTCGAGCAGGGGCTCGACCGCCTGCGGGTGGGAGATGGAGTCCCCGGTGTTGACGACCAGGTCGGGATCGAGGTCGTCTAGCGACCGGAGCCAGGCCAGGAGCCGTTTGCGGCCTGGGGTGAGATGGGTGTCGGAGATGTGCAGGACGCGCAGCGGCGGCTGGCCCGGCGGCAGGATCGGTACCTCGTACCGGCGCAGGGCAAACCAGTTCCGTTCGATCACCGTCACGTAGCCCACGGCGGCGGCGCCGAGGGCGGCGGTGACCGGGAGCAGGGTTCGCAATCTCACGATCCCATGGTGCCATGACGACCGGTATGCCACTGACGGCGCGGCGTGGCGGGGCTAGTTCCTAGGATAGGCCTGTGGCTGAACTCAAGGACCGGCTGCGCGCGGATCTGAACACCGCCATGCGGGCGCGTGATCAGGTGCGGTTGCGCACCCTGCGGATGGCGCTGACCTCGATCACCAACGAGGAGGTCGCGGGCGCGTCAGCCCGCGACCTCAGCGACGAAGAGATCGTGAAGGTGCTCACCCGGGAGGCCAAGAAGCGCCGGGAGGCGGCCGAGGCGTTCGGCGCGGCGGGCCGAGACGAACAAGCGGCAGCCGAACGGGCTGAGGGAGACGTTCTCGCTACCTACCTTCCCGCCCAGCTCGGCGACGAGGAACTGGCCGCACTGGTCGGTGACGCGATCACCGAGACCGGCGCGGCCGGTCCGAAGGGCATGGGGCAGGTCATGAAGGTGCTGACGCCCCGGCTGGCGGGTCGCGCCGACGGCGCCCGGGTCGCCGCCGAGGTCCGCCGGCAGCTGAGCTCGGGCTGAGCTAGCCCGGCGCTACGTCTGCGGCCCGTTGTTGCCGAGGCCGTTGTTGCCGCCTCCGCCGCCGTTACCTCCGTTACCGCCTCCGCCTCCGTTACCGCCGCCGTTGCCGCCGCCGCCGCCTCCGCCTCCGTTGCCGGGGCCCTTCTTCTTCGGCTTCGGCTGGGCGACTACCTGGCCGTTGCCCAGGGCGTTGAAGATGCTGTCGGCCGGGACCGGGACGAAGTAAGTGACCTTGCCGAGCGCGGCGTGGTCGAACGTCATGTGCCAGGTCGATGCGGGTGCGTTCGCGCCGAACATCTCGCCCGGGCACGTCGCTTCGCCGTCCTCCAGCCGGTAGCAGGCGCTGTAGCCGGTCATCGTGTCGCCGGTCGGGGAGATCGGATTGAACACCGAGGTGTAGCTGACCAGGCTCGGCGTGTATCCGGCGAAGGCGGCGTACGGCGTGCCGCCCCCGCCCTCCACGTTCGAGGTGCCGGTCTTGCCCGCGGCCGGACGGCCGATGCCGCCGGGGCCCGCCGGCGGTGCCGCCGTGCCGCTGGTCAGCACGCCCTGCAAGATGTAGTTCGCGGCGTCGGCGACCTGCGCGGAGAAGGCGCGGTGGCAGCCGGCCGACGTCACCTTCACGTTCTTGCCGGTGTTGTCCTCGATCTTCAAGATGGCAGTGGGCGCGCAGTACATGCCGCGGGCCGCGACGGTGGCGTACGCGGCCGCCATCGACAGCGGCGCGACGTTGACCGAGCCGAGCGTGAACGAGGGGATGTTGTCGGCCGAGTCCTGGCTGCCGTCCTTGCTGAACAAGGACGTGCCGTCGGCCCTGGTCATGCCCATGCTGGCCGCGGTCTTGACCACGTTGCACAGGCCGACCTGCTTCTCGAGCTCGGCGAAGTAGGTGTTCACGGACTGGACGGTGCCGGTGTACAGGGACTGGTTGGAGGCGGATCCCGGGCCCTCCGCGTTGGTCACGTTGAACGCGCCCGCCTGGCCCTGGTAATAGCCGGCCGGGGCGCCCTGGCAGTTGGTGTAGCCGGTCACCGTGGTGCTGCCGGGCGCGGACATGGTGGCGCCGAACGGTGTGCCCTGCTTGAGCGCGGTGAGCAGGGTGAACACCTTGGACGAGGAACCGGTCTGGACGCCGAAACTGCCGCCGTACGCGGTGTCCACCGCGTAGTTGATCGTGGTCTGGCCCTTGCCGGTGCCGTACGGCCGGTCCTCGGCGAGCGCCATGATCTGGCCGGTACCAGGCTGGACGACGGCCTCGGTGTCCGCGTTCTTGGCCGGGTTGTACGTGTGGCTATGGGCCGGGAGCACGTAGTTCACCGCGGTGTTGGCGGCCTGCTGGTCCTGCGGGTCCAGCGTGGTGTAGATCTTCAGGCCGCCGGTGGCGAGCAGCTTGGCCCGGTCCATCGGGGTCTTGCCGAAGGCCGGGTCGCGCAGGAAGGACTCCTCCACGTACTGGCAGAAGAATCCCGCCGTGCCCACCGAGGCAGACTCGCAGCCGCTCGGCGTGATGTTGAACTTCAGGCCGAGCGGCTTGGCCTCGTCGGCCGTGGCCTCCGCCGCGGTGAGCCCGTTGCTGGTCTGGGCCATCCGCGCCAGCACGGTGTTGCGCCGGGTGATGGCTAGGCCAGGATCGGTGTGCGGATCGTAAGCCGTCGGGTTCTCCACGATGCCGGCCAGCGTGGCCGCCTGGGTAACCGAGAGCTTGGCCGCGGTCGTGCCGAAGTAGGTCTCGGCGGCGGTCTCGATCCCGTAGGCGTGCTCGCCGAAGTAGGCGTCGT
The DNA here is from genome assembly GCA_050011155.1 of Streptosporangiaceae bacterium. Taxonomy (GTDB): domain Bacteria; phylum Actinomycetota; class Actinomycetes; order Streptosporangiales; family Streptosporangiaceae; genus Palsa-504. The sequence goes on along the minus strand of JBEKJP010000023.1, from coordinate 25,802 downwards.
TCAGGTAGCCGTCCAGGATCTGCTGCTTGGACTCCTGATGCTCGGCGGCCACCGCCATCCGCAGCTCGTTCAGCTTGCGGCTCAGCGTCTCCGCGTTCGCGGCCTGCAGGGCCTGGCTGTTGTCAGCCTTCTCGGCCGTGAGCAGGAGCACGTTCTTCACGTACTGCTGGGCGATGGTGGAACCGCCCTGGACCGGCTTGTGCTGCAGGTCGTTCATGGCGGCCCGGATCGTGCCGCGCAGGTCGATCGCGCCGTGCTGCCAGTACCGGGAGTCCTCGATGGCGACCAGCGCGTTCGCCATGTTCGGGGAGATCTGGTCGTAGGGGACCGGCTGCCGGTTCCAGCCGCCGGTGTAGTGGAGTTCGCTCGCGCTGGTGGCGTTCTGGTAGTAGAACGCGTCGACGGTGTACACGTAGGCGAGCAGGTTGCCGTTCCGGTCGAGGATCTCCGACCGCTGCGGGAGCCCTTGGGTGTTCAGGGACAAGGTGGTGAACTTATCCGCCTGGTTCCTGACGAGGACTCCGGTGGCTGCCACCACGGGAATCACCATGGCCGCGGCGAGTACCCCGCCGACGGCTGCGAAGGCGACGAGGCGTCCGAGCACGCTCGTCCGGGTGAATATCGTCTCTCCCTGCTGCACGCGACTTAGGGTACGCCGCGATTGGCAGTAGGCTGCCCCCTTGGACCGGACATTCGGGACGAGCCGACCGAGTCTCCTGGGGTTCACCTAACCTCAGGTAAAACGGAATTATTACCTTACGTCACCTGCATGTGGCATTCCGGACCTAAATATTACTGTGTGAACACGGATGAATCCGGAGGGTGACCATTTTCCGGTCTTGGATATAGTCCGTGAGAACTATTTGGTAAATGGCCATGCCGGGGTCTTGGCACGGCGGCCGGAGTTCCGTAAGTTGCTGGATCACGAACAGATAACCGTGGCAGCGCGACCGCACGCACTGGCCCCGGGATCGCAATCCCATCGAGACGACCGTCGTGTGTTCGCGCACGCCGATCAAGAGGAGTGGGCACATGTGGATCACTGACTGGACCACACGCGCCGCATGCAAAGGAACCGACCCTGACGAGCTGTTCGTCCAGGGAGCAGCGCAGAATCGCGCCAAGCTGATCTGCCGGGGGTGCCCGGTGCGCACGGAGTGCCTTGCGGATGCGCTCGACAACGGAATCGAGTTCGGCGTCTGGGGCGGGATGACCGAGCGGGAGCGGCGTGCGCTGCTCCGGCGGCGCCCGGACGTCACCTCGTGGCGCGAGCTGCTCGAGCGCGCGCGTGAGGAGTACGAGCGTCAGTCCATCGACGAGCTCGTCGCCAGCTGAGTAGCCGGATCTGGCCGACCGGATCCGAGCAGCCCGAAGAAGTGCCGCTCAGCGCGGCCTAGGCAGCGTCGCCAGGCCGCATCCAAGCCAAGATCACACCTGATCCAAGGTCAGCTAGCCCGGGCCTTACCGCCCCGGGCTAGTCGGCCCTGGTCACTTCAGCTCCGGGCGGACTACGCGCCCGGCTGGGACAGTATCGTCCCGACTATCCGCAATCCGGCGAGATCGTGCACATCTTGCGGCTGTGCGATGACCTCCGCGACGGGAATGGCCGGGTGGGCCGAGGTGAAGTGCTCGGCTAGCCGCCGCTCGCGCTTGCTCAGGTGCATGCGCTCCGCGTGCATCCGCAACGCCGCGATGGCAATCGTGTGGCGCGGGGCGTCTGAGCCAGACCCGTTCGGCCTATCTTGGGTTTCTAGGGTCTCGGCGGCGGCTAGGCTCCGTGCGGCGCTCAGCCGTCCGGCCTGCGACATATGCACCCGGTTGAGGATGAGCCCGGCGAGCGGCATCCGCTCGGCGTCGAGGCGCTCCACGAAGTAGGACGCCTCGCGCAGCGCGTCAGGTTCCGGCGCGGCCACCACCAGGAAGGCCGTGCCCGGCGCCTGGAGCAGCCGGTACGTCGCCTCGGCGCGCTCGCGGAACCCGCCGAACATGGTGTCGAACGCGGTGACGAACGTCTGCGCGTCCTTCAGTACCTGCGCGCCGAGGATCTTGGTCAGCGCGCCGGTCATCATGGCGAACCCGGCGTTCAGCACGCGCATGGCCGACATCCCGGTCCTGGCCGGGGCGGTCAGCAGCCGGATCAGCCGGCCGTCGAGGAACCGGCCGAGCCGCTCCGGGGCGTCGAGGAAATCGAGGGCGGACCGGCTCGGCGGGGTGTCGACCACGATCAGATCCCACTCGTCGGCCCGCCTGAGCTGGCCGAGCTTCTCCATCGCCATGTACTCCTGCGTGCCCGCGAAGCTGGAGGACAGCGACTGGTAGAAGGGGTTGGCCAGGATCTGCGCGGCCCGGTCCGGGTCGGCGTGCGCCGCCACGATCTCGTCGAACGTCCGCTTCATGTCGAGCATCATCGCGTGCAGGCTGCCGCCGCCGCTGGTATCCACCCCGTCCACCCGCCGCGGCGTGTTATCCAGCGAGGTCAGCCCCATTGACTGGGCCAGCCGCCGGGCCGGGTCGACGGTGAGCACGCACGCCTGCCGCCCGCGTTCGGCCGCGCGCAGGCCGATAGCGGCCGCGGCCGTGGTCTTGCCTACTCCGCCCGACCCGCAGCAGACGATGATCCTCGTCCGGCGGTCGTCGATGAGCCGGTCCATATCCAGCTTGACGGGTGCCATCGGCTACGCAGCTCCCTGTTCCCTGAGTGCGGCGGCTAGCTGGTAGAGGCCGGCCAGGTCGATTCCCTCCGGGAGCATCGGCAGCTCGTAGTGCGGGCCGCTGACGGCAAGCAGTTCGTCCCGCTCCCTGTTCTGCAGCTCCACCTGCTGCGCGTGCTCCTTGAGCTCGGTCATCAGGTCGGCCGCCAGGCCGTGGTTGTCGCTGATGCCGGCGGCCTTCAGGCCGAGCGCTAGCTCGGTGACGTCCAGCTCGCCGCGGGCGGCCGCGGCCAGCTCGGCGTCGTCGAGCATGGCCGGCCGGGCCATGTTGATGAAGATGCCGCCGGGCCGGATGGCGCCGCCGGTCCGCTCGCTCAGGTCCGCGATGCCGTCCAGGGTCTCCTGGACCGGCATCTCCTCGAGCGTGGTGACGAAGTGCACCGCGGTCTGCGGTGACCGGATCACCCGCGCCACCGTGTCCGCGTGCGTCCGGATCGGGCCCATCTTGGCCAGGCTGCCGACCTCCGTGCTGACGTCGAGGAAGCGGCTGATCCGGCCCGTGGGCGGCGCGTCCATCACCACCGCGTGGTACACGTGGGTATCGTCGCGGCGGTTCACCCGCCGCCTGGCCGCCTCGGTCGCCTTGCCTGTGACCAGCACATCGGACAGGCCCGGGGCGATGGTGGTCGCGAAGTCGACCACGCCGAGCCTGGTCAGGGCCTTGCCGGTGCGGCGCAGGTTGTAGAACATCTCGAGATAATCGAGCAGCGCGCCCTCCGGGTCGACGGCGAGCGCGTAGACGTCGCCGCCCTGCCCGGTGCCTTTGACGCCCAGGCCGATCGCCACCTTGCGCTCCTCGTAGGGCAGCGGCGGGCAGTCGAAGAGCCGGGCGATGCCCTGCCTGCCCTCGACCTCCATCAGCAGGACCCGGCGGCCGGCGCTGGCCAGAGCGAGCGCCAGAGCCGCCGCTACCGTGGTCTTCCCGGTGCCGCCCTTGCCCGTGACCACGTGCAACCGCACGCCGTCCCAGTCGGTATCCCTTGTGGTCATGCCGATGTTGCCTCCAGCTAGCTCTCCCTCCACGGAGGCTATCTCCGCCCGGTTACCTAATGGTTCGGCGGGCGTGGCTAGCGCGTGATTCCTTTATCACTACGCTGGGGTCTAGGAAAGAGAGGTGATCCCGGTGGGTGCAGTATTCGCCGTCATCGTGGTCCTGGTCATACTCGGGATAATCACGGCCGCGCGCTCGCTCAAGGTGGTTCAGCAGTACGAGAAGGGCGTCATATACCGGTTCGGGCAGGTGCTGCCGGAACTGCGCGGCCCCGGGCTGCATGTGATCCGGCCGGTCGGCGACCGCCTGGCCAAGGTCAACATGCAGATCGTGGCCATGGCCGTGCCCGCCCAGGAGGGCATCACCCGGGACAACGTGAGCGTCCGGGTGGACGCGGTGGTGTACTTCCGCGTGGTGGACCCGATCAAGGCCACCGTGAACGTGCAGAACTACATGTTCGCCATCTCGCAGCAGGCGCAGACCTCGCTGCGCTCGATCATCGGCCAGTCCGAGATGGACCAGCTGCTGGCCGAGCGGGACAGCGTCAACCGGGAACTGCGCCGGATCATCGACGAGCCGACCGAGGGCCCGTGGGGCATCCGGGTCGAGCGCGTCGAGATCAAGGACGTCTCGCTGCCCGAGGGGATGAAGCGGTCCATGTCGCGCCAGGCCGAGGCCGAACGGGAACGGCGCGCGCGGATCATCACCGCCGACGGCGAGTACCAGGCGTCCAAGCGGCTGGCCGCCGCGGCCAACGTGATGGCGCGCGACCCGGCCGCGCTGCAGCTGCGGCTGCTGCAGACCGTGGTCGAGGTGGCCGGCGAGAAGAACAGCACGCTGGTCATGCCCGTCCCGGTGGAGCTGCTCAGGTTCTTCGACAAGATGGCGCCCGCCCCGGCCAATCCCGAGTCCCAGGCGCCCCGGGAGATCGAGGACTACGGCGACGCCGAGGTGGCGGAGGCCGAGGCGGCCATCTCGAACGTCAAGGTGCCCGAGCTCGACGAGAACGCGATCCCGCCGGTCCCCGCGGTGGAGGCCGGCTCCCAGCTGACCCAGGAAATCCAGCCGGTCACCGCCCCCGATCTGGCCAGCCCCGATCTGGCCAGCCCCGATCTGGCCAGCCCCGATCTGGCCAGCCCCGATCTGGCCAGCAAGGACAAGGCGTAAGGTCAGTCCATGCCAAAGTGGGAGTACGTGACCGTGCCGTTGCTGGTCCACGCGACCAAGCAGATCCTCGACAACTGGGGTGACGACGGGTGGGAACTCGTCACCGTGATCCCGGGGCCCAACTCGGAGCAGCTGGTCGCCTACTTGAAGAGGGAGAAGCAGTGACGACTGCGGCTGAGCGGCTGGCCGCGCTGGGACTGACGCTGCCGCCGGTGACCGCTCCGGTCGCGGCGTACGTGCCGGCCCTGCGGACGGGCTCCTGCATCTATGTCTCCGGCCAGGTGCCGGTGGTGGACGGCAAGGTCGCCGCCACCGGCAAGGTCGGAGCCGAGGTCAGCGCCGAGGACGCGGCCGGGCTGGCGCGCATCTGCGCGCTGAACGCGCTGGCCGCGGCGGCGGATGCGGCCGGCGGGCTTGAGAACATCCGCCGGATCGTGAAAGTGGTCGGCTTCGTGGCCAGCGCGCCCGGCTTCAACGGCCAGCCGCAGGTGATCAACGGCGCGAGCGAGCTGCTCATCGACGTGCTCGGCGAGGATGGCAGGCACGCCCGCAGCGCCGTCGGCGTGGCCGAGCTGCCGCTGAACGTGCCGGTGGAGGTTGAGCTGATCGCCGAAGTCCGTGCTTGAGGCGCGGACGAGCCGGGCGCGATGAGCGAGCCTGAGGTCGAAGGGTTCACCAGGGCTCCCGGGGCTCCGGGTGCTCCTGGGGCTCCGGGGCCCGGCTCGGGGGTGCCGCGGGTGCTGGCCGAGCGGGCCCGCGATCTGTCGGACGGCCGGCTGACCCCGGCCGTCCCGCGCGACGCGGCCACGGTGATCCTGCTCCGCCACGGTTCCGGGTCCGACGTCGAGGCGTTCTTGCTGCGGCGCACCGCCGAGCTCGAGTTCGCGCCGGGGGCCTGCGTGTTTCCCGGCGGTTCGGTAGATGAGCGGGACGCGGATCCCGGCACCGGGTGGGCCGGGCCTGGCCCGGAGGACTTCGCGGCCCGGCTCGACGTGCCGCAGGAACGCGCGCGGGCCCTGGTGTGCGCGGCAATCAGGGAGACGTTCGAGGAGTCCGGGGTGCTGCTCGCCGGGCCGGACGGTGCCGGGCTGGTGAGCGACAGCGCGGTGCTGGCGGCCGACCGGCACGCCCTGCTGACCGGGACGATGTCGTTCGGCGAGGTGCTCAGCCGGCATGGCCTGGTGCTTCGCACCGACCTGCTCACCCCCTGGGCTCGCTGGATCACGCCGGAGGTCTCGCCCAGGCGCTTCGACACCTGGTTCTTCGCCGCCGCCTTGCCGGCCGGCCAGACGGCCACGGCCGCGCCGGAAGGCCACGCGGATCCCGGCGAGTCGGAATCCGGGGCCTGGCTGCGGCCGGCCGCGGCGCTGGAAGACGCTGAGGCCGGACGGATCACGCTGCTGCCGCCGACCGCGGTGACCCTGCGTGAGCTCTCCGCGCATCAGGACGTGGACGGCATCCTGGCCCGCCGGATGACCATCACCCCGCGGCTGCCCCGGGTGATCGTCGAGGACGGGAAGGTGCGGCTGAGCATGCCACCGCTTGGTGAGGAGCGGCCGTGACGCCGGGCATCGACGGGTTCCGCACCCCGCGGGCGACATGCCTGCTGGCGCCCAATCCCTCGCCGATGACGCTGGAGGGGACCAATACCTGGCTGATCGCCGAGCCGGATTCGGCCACGGTCGTGGTGGTTGACCCCGGCCCGGACGACGAGGGTCACCTGCGCCGGGTGCACGCCGAGGCGGTCGCGGGCGACCGGCGGGTGGCCAAGATCCTGCTGACGCACGGGCACTCGGACCATTCGGCCGGGGCGGCGCGGCTGGCCGAGCTGACCGGGGCGCCGGTACAGGCGGCCGACCCGGCCCACCGGCTAGGTCCGGAGGGGCTCGCCGACGGCGACGTGGTCATGGCGGCCGGATGCGAGCTGCGGGTGATGGCGGCCCCGGGCCATTCGGCCGACTCGGTGTGCCTGCTGCTGGCCGCGGACGACGCCCTGTTCACCGGCGACACGGTGCTCGGCCGCGGGACCACGGTCATCGGCACCGACGGGAACCTCGGCGACTACCTGCGGACCCTGAGCCAGCTACGGGACCTGACCGAGGCCCGCGGGGTCGGCCTGCTGCTGCCGGGCCACGGCCCGATGCTCACCGACCCGCTCGGGACGCTCGGCTACTACCTGACGCACCGGCAGGAACGACTGGACCAGGTCCGGTCCGCCCTGGCCGCGGGCGCGAAGACGCCCGCCGAGATCGTGGCCATGATCTACACCGACGTCGACCGGTCGCTGTGGCCCGCCGCCGAGTGGTCGGTCCGCGCCCAGCTCGACTACCTCACTGATAGAGAGTCCTAGGTTCACATCCGGCACAGGTGACGCGCGTCGGTTAGCGGGCGCGGCGGCGGAGGCGTTCGGTGTCCAGGATGAGGACCGAACGGGCCGAGATCTGCAGCCAGCCGCGGGCGGCGAAGTCGGCCAGAGCCTTGTTGACCGTTTCTCGTGACGCGCCGACCAGCTGGGCTAGTTCCTCCTGGGTCAGGTCGTGGTGGACGTGCAGGCCGTCGCGCTCCTGCTCGCCGAACCGGTCGGCCAGGTCGAGCAGGTTCTTCGCCACCCGCCCGGGGACGTCGGTGAAGACCAGGTCGGCGACCACGTCGTTGGCGCGGCGCAGCCGGCGGGCCAGCGCCTGCAGCATGTGGATGGAGACGTCCGGGTGGTTGCCCAGCCAGGCGCGGAGCGCGTCGTGGGCCAGCCCGGCCAGGGTCGCGTCGGTGATCGCGCTGACTGTGGCGGTCCGCGGCCGCGGGTCGAAGAGCGAGAGCTCGCCGAACATCTCGCCCGGTCCCAGCACGCTGAGCAGGTTCTCCCGGCCGTCGGTCGCCGCGCGGGTGAGCTTGAGCTTGCCTTCGAGCACGATGTACAGCCGGTCGCCTTCCTGTCCCTCCATGAACAGGTGCTCACCGCGCGACAGCTTGATGTCTGGCATCTGCCGCCGGAGTGCCCGTGCGCTTTCCTCGTCGAGCCCTTCGAATAGCGGTGCCCGCCTCAGCACAACTTCGGCGTCCTCCACCGAATCCTCCTTGCCGCCCTCTTCGTCGCTGGCCGCTTCGCCAGCGGGCTGGCCAGCGGTAGTCCTGGTCATGCCCTATAAGTGTGAATCATCCCGCAGGAACAGATGTGCGCGGGATCACATTCCGGACTCGCCCGGGACGGCGCTAGCGACGAGACTAACATCACATCACGGGTTACGGTAACTACTCTTAGTAGTCGTGAATGCTCGGGGAGCGTAAGGGATCGGGATTCGGAGGCTTGGCGGGGGCGCTGGGGGCTTGAGGCGTGCACGGGGAAACACGGGAAACATGGCGTGGGCACACGCGGGCGTCCAGTTGCTGCACTACACCGGCAACGGCATGATGGTGAACGCTCCGTACACCGGGGCCTTCGTCCGTATCGACAGCATCTACGCGCCCGGGGGGCCTTATCTGTGCCGTCCGCCCGGCGGGCTGACCTGGGTATCGGGCTCATTCCCGCCGAACTGGCCGAGTACCTGGCCGTAGGTCTGCGAGAAGAGCTTCACCACGTTGCCGTGCGCGCCGAGCGGAGCGCAGCACTTGGCGCCGATCGCCGCGGCGGCCTCATGCACGGTGGCGGGGTCGGCCTCGGGGCCGATCACGCAGGGAGCCAGCGCGATCCGGGTCACGCCCATCCCGTGCAGCTGGCGCGCGGCGTCCTCGATGGTGGGCTTGGCGTCCAGCGAGGCGGCCATGACCGGGAGCGCGAGCCGGGCCGAGAGCAGGAAGGCGGTGACGCTGGCGGTGCCGACCGCTTCCTCGCCGCCGACGGTGGCCAAGATGATGCCGTCCGCCGACGTGGTGATGCTGAACATGCGCACCCGGTCGGCCCGGCACAGCCCGGCATCGGCGAGCCGGTGGTGCAGCGCCTCGGCCAGCAGCGCGTTGGTGTTGTAGACCTCGCCGATGTGCGCCTTGGCCCCGCTGGCGCTGATGGCGTCGGTCAGTTCCCTGATGGCGGCCGGGTGCGGCGTCACCACCTGCGGTATCACCACGGCCGAGAAGGAGCCCGCGGGACGGCGGGCCGCCGCGTCGGCCAGCACCGACCGGATCCCGGCGGGGTCGCCGCGGCCGCCGTGGTCGATGAGAGCCACCTGCACGTCCAGGGCCGGGTTGTCGACGCGGAGCACGGTCGCGATCTCCGCGGTCGAGCCGGCCAGCCCGTCAGCGCCGACGGCCGGCACCGCGAGGATCAGGGCCGGCGCACCGTCAGGCAGGCTGGCGGGCATCGGGCGCCGGTGGCGGCCGCCCGGCGCGACCAGCCTGGCCGTCGCCTGCGGCTGGCGTACCGGCTGGCGCGCGTGCGGCGGAGCCGCGCCCGGCTGCCTGCGGGCCAGCGTGTCGCTGTCCGGCACCTGGCTGGGATCCACCTGTCCGGGGCCAGGGAAATCAGCACCCGGCACCCCTGATCCAGCGGCAAATTGACCTTGCGGCGGCATTGCTCCCCGTCCTGCCCCCGACGACGGCATCTCGGACGGCACATCCGCGTCCCGCCCTCGTCCGGGCAGGCCCGCCGAGGAGTCGCGAACGTCTGTCACACGTTGGAAGCCTAGTCGCCGGTGATCAACGATATGGGAAAACCCCTAAAAATAAGAGAAGCCGCCAATAGTGACGCACGCGGCCATTTGCCTGCCGGCCGTAAAACCGGCCGGTCCAGGCCTGAGCCCGGATAGAACCCCCTGCTCGCGCCCCTTGTTACCAGCGGGTAGCATAGGAGGCAGTGCCGGTGTCGATGATAGGGCACGGCGATACGGGCCAGGGAAACGGCGGAGCTGCGATGAGCCACTACAAGAGCAACCTGCGAGACATCGAGTTCAACCTCTTCGAGGTGCTGCGGCGCCAGGATCTGCTCGGCCAGCCGCCCTACCCGGACCTCGACGAACAGACCGCGCGCGGTCTCCTCAGCGAGCTCGAGCGGCTGGCGACCGGGCCGCTGGCCGAGTCGTTCGCCGACGCGGACCGCAACCCGCCGGTGTTCGACCCGGCCACCCACTCGGTGCGGATCCCCGAGTCGCTGCGCAAGTCCTACCGGGCCTTCATGGACGCCGAGTGGTACCGGCTCTCGCTGCCGGCCGAGCTGGGCGGGACCGGGGCGCCCCGCTCGCTGAACTGGGCCATGGCCGAGATGATCCTGGGCTCCAACCCGTCGATCTGGATGTACGCCAGCGGGCACACGATGGGCCGGGTGCTGTGGGACCTCGGCACGCCGGCCCAGAAGCGGTTCGCCGAGCAGGCCATCGAGGCCGAGTGGGGCGCGACCATGGTGCTGACCGAGCCCGACGCGGGCTCCGACGTCGGCGCGGGCCGGACCCGGGCGGTCGAGCAGCCCGACGGGACCTGGCACATCGAGGGCGTCAAGCGCTTCATCACCAGCGCCGAGCACGACCTGGCCGACAACATCTTCCACCTGGTGCTGGCCCGGCCGGAGGGCGCCGGACCGGGCACCAAGGGGCTGTCCATGTTCCTGGTGCCCAAGTTCATGGTGAACGAGGACGGGTCCCTGGGCGAGCGCAACGGCGTCTACATCACCAACGTCGAGCACAAGATGGGCCTGAAAGCCTCCACCACCTGCGAAGTCACGTTCGGCACGGATCATCCCGCCGTGGGCACCCTGGTCGGCGGCGTGCACGACGGCATCAGGCAGATGTTCAAGGTCATCGAGGACGCCCGGATGATGGTCGGTACCAAGGCCATCGCCACCTTGTCCACCGGGTACCTGAACGCGCTGGACTTCGCGAAGAACCGGGTGCAGGGCGCCGATCTCACCCGGATGACGGACAAGACCGCGCCCCGGGTGACGATCATCAATCACCCCGACGTGCGCCGGATGCTGATGCTGCAGAAGGCCTACGCCGAGGGCATGCGCGCGCTGGTGCTCTACACCGCCACCCTCCAGGACACGCTGCAGCTCGCGGCCGCCCGGGGCGAGCAAGACGAGGAGACCGCGGGCCTGAACGACCTGCTGCTGCCGGTGGTCAAGGGGGCCGGCTCGGAGCGGTCCTACGAGCTGCTCACGCTGTCCCTGCAGACCCTGGGCGGCTCCGGGTTCCTGCAGGACTACCCGATCGAGCAGTACATCAGGGACGCCAAGATCGACAGCCTGTACGAGGGGACGACCGGGATCCAGAGCATGGACCTGTTCTTCCGCAAGATCATCAAGGACAACGGCCGGGCGTTCGGGGTGCTGCTGACCAAGATCAAGGACTTCGCCGCGGCGGACGGCGGCAACGGCAGGCTCAAGGCCGAACGGGCCGCGCTGGCCGAAGGGGCCGGGCACGTCGAGGCCATGGTCCAGGCCATGGCGGGCTTCCTGATGGCCTCGGCCAGCCAGCCGACCGAGATCTACAAGGCGGGCCTGAACACGAACAGGCTGCTGCTGGCGCTCGGTGACCTGGTTATCGGGTGGCTGCTTGCGACCCACGCGGAGATCGCCCAGGCCCGGCTGGACGAGCTCGCCGAGACCGCGGCCGACCGTGACTTCTACGCGGGCAAGCTGGCCGCGGCCCGGTTCTTCGCCGCCACCGTGCTGCCCCGGCTGGCGGCCGAGCGCAAGACCCTCGAGGAGACCACGCTGGACCTGATGGACCTGCCCGAGGGCGCCTTCTAGATCTCGTACTGGCTAGATCTCGTACTGGACCGCGCCGCGGGCGCCGACGATCGGCTGGATGAAGGTCTCCACGATCTTGCGGTGCTCCGCGTTTTCCCGGTACGCCAGGTACCCGGCGAGGTCGTCGAAGTCGGCCGCGACGGCGAAGTCAAAGTTGACGTCGCCGACCAGGCCTAGGTCCTCGCCGATGTGATAGGCCCGCACCTGCGGGATCAGCCCAGGCAGCCGACCGAGTTCCTCCTTGACCTGCTCCTTCTGCTCCCGCGTCGCTTCCGGAATCCACCGGAACATCACCATGTGCCTGATCATGGGGCTGACGCTATCGCGCCAGCCCCATGCGTTTCAGCTCCAGGCCAGGATTCGCAGCGGGTCGGTGAGCATCGCGCCGACATCGCGCAGCACCGCCGAACCCAGCTCGCCGTCCACGATCCGGTGGTCGAAGGACAGCGACAAGGTACACACCTGGCGCACCGCGAGCTGCCCGCCGACTACCCAGGGCGCCTCCTTGACCTGGCCGAAGGCCAGGATGGCGGTCTCCCCGGGGGTGAGGATGGGGGTGCCCGCGTCCACCCCGAACACCCCGACGTTCGTGATCGTGATCGTGCCGCCGGCCAGGTCGGCCGGGGTGGACTTGCCCGCCCGGCCGGTCTCGGTCAGCTCCTGCAGCCGCCGGGCCAGGTCCGGGAGCGGCCGCGAGCCGGCGTCCTTGACGTTCGGCACGATCAGGCCGCGCTCGGAGGCCACCGCGATGCCGAGGTTCACGTAGTGCTTCAGCACGATTTCCGCCGCGGCCTCGTCCCAGGACGAGTTGATGAGCGGGTGCCTGGCCGCGGCGACCAGCAGCGCCCGGGCCACGAAAAGCAGCGGCGACACCTTCACCCCGGCGAACTCGGGCAGCTCCCGCAGCCGGCCTGCCGCCGTCATCGTCTCGGTCACGTCGACCTGCAGGAACTCGGTGACGTGGGGCGCGCTGAAGGCGCTCGACACCATGGCCGCGGCCATGTGCTTGCGCACCCCGCGGACCGCGATACGCTCCTCGCCGCCCGGCCACGGGGCGCTGGCCGCCGTAGCCGGGGTGACCGTCCGCCCCCCGTTTTCCAAGACGGCCGAACGGGGCCGCGGTTCCGTGGTCGCCGCCCGCTGCACGTCATCGCGGGTAATCGAGCCATCCGGGCCGCTGCCGCTGCCAGCCAGCGCGACCAGGTCGATGCCGAGATCCTTGGCCAGCCTGCGCACCGGCGGCTTGGCCAGTGCCCGGCCCGCTGGTTCTCTCGTTACTGACGTGGATAGCGGTGCCTTGCGCACGCGGCGCGTGGTGGGCGCGGTCTTGACGCCGTAGCCGACCAGGACCGCGTGCCGTTCCGGCTCCGCGTCCTGAGCTTCGGCGTCGGCGGGGCTCGCGGCGGGGGACGGGGCGGGAACACGGCCCCGTTCGGCCGTCTCGGCTAGGGCACCCGCGCCGACCTGCACGGTGATGATCGGGACGCCGACCTCGACGGTCTGGCCTTCCTCGGCTAGCAGCCGGGCGACCGTGCCGTCCCACGGGGACGGCAGCTCGACCACCGCCTTGGCCGTCTCGATCTCCACGATGATCTGCCCGTCTTCGACCTGGTCGCCCGGCTTGACGTGCCAGGCGACGATGTCGGCTTCGGTCAGGCCCTCGCCGACGTCGGGAAGCTTGAACTCCTTGAGCTCGGCCATCGTCGTCTCCTCAGTAGCCGAACGTGCGGTCGACGACGTCCAGGATCCGGTCCAGGTCGGGCAGGTAGTGATCCTCGAGCCGGGACGGCGGGTACGGGGTAGCGAAGCCGCCCACCCGCAGCACCGGCGCCTCGAGATGGTAGAAGCACCGCTCGGTGACCCGGGCGGCGATCTCGGCGCCGAGGCCGCCGAATACCGGCGCCTCGTGCGCGACCACGCAGCGGCCGGTCTTGCGAACCGAGGCGGTGATCGTCGCCATGTCCAGCGGGGACAGCGAGCGCAGGTCGACGACCTCGATGCTGCGGCCGTCCTCGCGGGCGGCGGCGGCCGACTCCACGGCGGTGCGCAGCACCGGACCGTAGGCGAGCAGGGTCACGTCGGTGCCCTCGACGGTGACCCGTGCCCGGTCCAGCGGGAGCGCGTCGGCTACGCCGCCGGCCACCTCGACCTCGGCCTTGTCCCAGTAGCGCCGCTTCGGCTCGAAGAAGATCACCGGGTCGTCACAGCTGACCGACTGCTGGATCATGGTGAACGCGTCGGCCGCGTCCGAGCAGGCCACCACGCGCAGCCCGGACGTGTGCGCGAACAGCGCCTCGGGGGACTCGCTGTGGTGCTCGACCGCGCCGATGCCCCCGCCGTACGGGATGCGGATCACCACCGGCAGGGCGACCTGCCCGCGGGACCGGTAGCGCATCTTGGCCAGCTGGCTGACGATCTGGTCGAACGCGGGGAAGACGAAGCCGTCGAACTGGATCTCGCAGATGGGCCGGTAGCCGCGCAGGGCCAGCCCGATCGCGGTGCCGACGATGGCAGACTCGGCCAGCGGGGTGTCGATCACCCGGGCCTCGCCGAAGTCCTTCTGCAGCCCGTCGGTGACCCGGAACACGCCGCCGAGCTTGCCGACATCCTCGCCCATGATCAGGACCTTGGGGTCGTTCTCGAGTGCCTTGCGCAGCCCCTCGTTCAGGCCGCGGGACAAGGTGAGCCTGGCCATCAGTGCGCCTCCCCGTTCTGGAGGCCCTCGAACGTGTCCAGGTAGGCCGCGTACTGCTCGCGCTCCTCGGTCAGCAGCGCGGTGGGCTCGGCGTAGACGTGGTCGAACAGCGACAGCGGCGCCGGGTCGGGCATGGTCCGGCACGCCTCGCGCACCCGCACGCCGACCTGCTTGGCCTCCGCGTCCACCTCGGCGAAGAACTCCGGCTCGGCCAGGCCGTTGCGGACCAGGTAGGCCCGGACCCGCTCGATCGGGTCCCTCAGCTTCCACATCTCCAACTCGCTGGCCAGCCGGTATCTGGTCGGGTCGTCGGTGGTGGTGTGCGCGCCCATCCGGTAGGTGAACGCCTCGATCAGCGTCGGCCCCTGGCCGTCCCTGGCCGCCTGCATGGCCTTCTTGGTCACCGCGTAGCAGGCCAGCACGTCGTTGCCGTCGACCTGGAGCCCGGGGAAGCCGAACCCGCGGGCCCGCTGGTAGAGGGGGATGCGGCTCTGCTTCTCCAGCGGCTCGGAGATGGCCCACTGGTTGTTCTGGCAGAAGAAGACGATGGGGGCGTTGAACACCGGGGCCCAGACGAAGGCCTCGTTGACGTCACCCTGGCTGGTGGCGCCGTCGCCGAAGTACACGATGACCGCTTCGTCGGCCCCGTCCCGCTGGATGCCCATGGCGTAGCCGGTGGCGTGCAGGGTCTGCGCGCCGATCACGATCGTGTACAGGTGGAACTTGTGCTCCTCGGGTGCCCAGCCGCCGTGGCTGACGCCCCGGTACAGCTCGAGCAGCTTGACCGGGTCGATGCCGCGGCACCAGGCCACGCCGTGCTCGCGGTAGGTCGGGAAGACCATGTCCCGCGGGCTCAGCGCCCGGCCGGACCCGATCTGGGCCGCCTCCTGGCCGAGCAGCGAGGCCCAGATGCCGAGCTCGCCCTGGCGCTGCAGGGCGATCGCCTCGGTGTCGATCCGGCGGACAAGCACCAGGTCCCGGTACAGGCTCTTGATGTCGTCGGTGGTGAGGTCCAGCGGGTAATTGGGGTGATCGAGCCGCTCGCCCTCGGGGGTGAGCAACTGGATGAGTTCGTCGGGTGTTTCGTGGTTAGCTGTTGGGGGGGCAGGCGCGATGCCGGATTCGACGGTCACGTGCCACTCCTTTCCCAGCCGGCACTGGGGTCTACCAGCACCGGCGGCGTAGGGTTCCCGGACTTCGTTGTCTCGGAGCGGTCGCGTACGCTGCGTGCCCGGTGGGACCGCACGCGTCCGCGTTGCCCGTGGGACGCTCTCACCCGACGATATATGCCCTGATTGACCGGGAGGATACGTGCCGCGGGTGATCGTGGAAGTCATGCTCAAGCAGGAGATACATGACCCGCAGGGGGAGGCTATCGCCAGCGCGTGCCATCGTCTCGGGTTCGGTCAGGTACGCGGGGTGAGGCAGGGTAAGCGGTTCGAGGTGGAGCTCGACGGGCCCGCCGACGAGGCCGCTGTGACCGCAATCACAAACCTGGCCCGGGACCTGCTATCCAACCCGGTCATCGAGGACTTCACCCTCCACGCCGATGAAACGTGATCAGTCGATTACCTTACGTTTTGGCCAACCCTGGTTTCGGCGGCGTTAACGGGGAATCACTCGACTGTGAGTACGGGTGGACAAACGCGAGTGACGCCGGTTCCTGATGTGAAATTCTGCCTGGTGTTCCAGTGCGAGACCCTCAGCGTCCCGGTCATGCGCCGCGTGCTCGGCGACACCCTGCGCGGGCTCGGCGCCGACGACGAATCCGTGTACGACATCTTGCTGGCCGCCACCGAAGCGTGCACCAACGTCCTCACCCACGGCGGCCGGCGGACCCGCGGCTACGCCGTGGTGACCAGCGTCGGCGCGGTCGGCTGCCAGGTCGAAGTGGCGGACGAGGGCGAGGGCGTGCCGCCGGGCGCGTCCGGGCCTGATCCCCGGCCGGCTGATCAGATACCGGTGGCCACGCTGCCCGAGTCGGGCCGCGGCCTGGCCGTCATGCGGGCCTGCGTGGACAACGTCACCCTGGACAGCCGTCCCGGCCACGGCACGGTGGTGACCATGCGCAAGCGCATCCGCTGGCCCGAGAACGCCCCGCTCCGCGCAGCTTCCTAGGCCCCGCTCGCCTCCGGCCGCCCTTGAGGCCCTGTCTTCCCTCGTCGTTCGTCGCAAGCTCCTCACTCCTCAGTCCAGACAGGGCCGGCGGCCTTTGGCTCGCGGGGCGAATAAACTTCCCTGCGTGCGGATAGGGATTGTTACTTTTCCTGGGTCGCTGGATGACCGGGATGCGGCGCGGGCGGTGAAGGCGGCCGGGGCGGAGCCGGTGGCGCTCTGGCATGGGGACCGCGACCTGCGGGGCGTGGACGCGGTGATCCTGCCCGGGGGGTTCTCCTACGGGGATTACCTGCGCTGCGGGGCGATCGCCAGGTTCGCGCCGGTGATGGGCGAGCTGGTGCCCGCCGCCCGGGCCGGGCTGCCGGTGCTCGGCATCTGCAACGGGTTCCAGATCCTGTGCGAGGCGCACCTGCTGCCCGGCGCGCTGACCCGCAACGCCGGGCTCCGGTTCATCAACCGGGACCTGCCGCTGCGGGTGGAGAACGCGAATACCGCCTGGACCCGGGCCTACGCCGGCGGCGAGCGGATCGTGGTGCCGCTGAAGAGCGGTGAGGGTGCCTACGCGGCCGACCCGGGCACGCTGGCCGAGCTCGAGGCGGCCGGTCAGGTCGTGCTGCGGTACGCCGCGGACAACCCGAACGGCTCGGCCGCCGCGATCGCCGGGGTGTGCAACGCGGCCGGCAACGTGGTCGGCCTGATGCCGCACCCGGAGCACGCGGTCGACCCGCTGACCGGGCCGTCGGCCGACGGGCTCGGCTTCTTTACTTCTGTGCTGGCGGAGGTCGCGGCGTGACCGCAACGGATACGGTGGCGCGGGCGGTGGTCACGGCGGGGCTGCCGCAGCCTTACGCCGAGCTCGGGCTGAAGCAGGATGAGTACGAGAAGATCCTGGGCATCCTCGGCCGCCGGCCGACCGCCGCCGAGCTGGCCCTGTACTCGGTCATGTGGAGCGAGCACTGCTCGTACAAGTCCTCCAAGGTGTACCTGCGGCAGTTCGCGGAGAAGGCGCCGCCGTCCAGCGCGCTGCTCGCCGGCATCGGCCACAACGCCGGGGTGGTCGACATCGGCCAGGGCTACGCGGTCACCTTCAAGATCGAGTCGCACAACCACCCGTCGTACGTCGAGCCGCACCAGGGCGCGGCGACCGGCGTCGGCGGCATCGTCCGGGACATCCTGGCCATGGGCGCGCGCCCGGTCGCGGTGATGGACGCGCTGCGGTTCGGGCCCGCCGCGGCGCCCGACACCGGGCGGGTGCTGCCCGGCGTGGTCAGCGGCATCTCCTTCTACGGGAACTGCCTGGGCCTGCCCAACATCGGCGGCGAGCTCGACTTCGACGCCTGCTACGCGGGGAACCCGCTGGTCAACGCGCTGTGCGTGGGCGTGATGCGGCACGGTGACCTGCAGGTCGCCGAGGCGCGCGGCCCCGGTAACAAGGTGATCTTGTTCGGGTCCACCACCGGACCGGACGGTGTGGGCGGGGCGTCGGTGCTGGCCAGCGCCACGTTCGGCGGGGCCGAGGCGGCCAAGCGGCCCAGTGTCCAGGTCGGGGACCCGTTCATGGAGAAGCTGCTGGTCGAGTGCTGCCTGGAGATCTTCGCGGGCGGGCTGGTGACCGGCATCCAGGACCTAGGCGCGGCCGGGGTGGCCTGCGCGACCACCGAGCTCGCCGCGGCCGGGACCGGCGGCATGGCGATCCGGCTGGACGAGGTGCCGCTGCGGGACGCGACGCTCGGACCGCCCGAGATCTTGATGAGCGAGTCCCAGGAACGCATGATGGCCGTGGTCGAGCCCGGGCGGGTGGAGGAGTTCCTCGCCGTCTGCGCCCGGTGGGACGTCCGGGCCGCCGTGATCGGCGAGGTGACGGACACCGGGCGGCTGGTCATGACCTGGCACGGCGAGCCGGTGGTGGACATCCCGGCCGCCACCGCGGCCGAGGGCCCGGTCTACACCCGGCCGCTGGCCCGGCCCGCCGCCCAGGACACGCTGGCCGCCAGCGACCCGGCCGCGCTGCCCCGCCCGTCGGACGGCGCCGGCCTGCGCGCGGACCTGCTGGCCCTGCTGGCCTCGCCCGGCCTGGCCGACAAGAGCTGGGTCACCGACCAGTACGACCGGTACGTCCGCGGCGACACCGTGCTGGCCACGCCGGAGGACGCCGGTCTTGTCCGGGTGGACGAGGCGACCGGGCTCGGCATCGCCCTGGCCACCGACGGCAACGGCCGCTACACCCGGCTCGACCCCTACCTGGGCACCCAGCTGGCGCTGAGCGAGGCCTACCGGAACGTGGCGGCGACCGGGGCGCGGCCGCTGGCCGTGACGAACTGCCTGAACTTCGGCTCGCCCGAGGATCCCGCGGTGATGTGGCAGTTCGCCGAGGCCGTGCGCGGCCTGGCGGACGGCTGCGCCGCCCTCGGCGTGCCGGTCACCGGCGGGAACGTCAGCTTCTACAACCAGACCGGCACGGTGGCCATCCACCCCACCCCGGTGATCGGGGTGCTCGGCGTCCACGACGACGTCCGGCGCCGTCTCAGCCTGGGATTCCGGGCCGGGGAGGCGCCGGCGAACCTCGTTCTTCTCGGGTCGACGGCAGCGGAGTTCGGCGGGTCGGCCTGGGCCCACGTCCGGCACGGCCACCTCGGCGGGCGCCCGCCGGCCCCGGACCTGCGGGCCGAACGGCGGCTGGCCGGGCTGCTGGCCGCGGCGGCCGCGGCCGGGCTACTGGCCGCCGCGCACGACCTGTCCGACGGCGGCCTGGCCGTCGCACTGGCCGAATCCTGCCTGCGGGGCGGGGCCGGCTGCACCGTCCGGCTGGACGGCTCGCTGGCCGGTGACCCGTTCACCGCCCTGTTCAGCGAGTCGGCCGGGCGCTGCGTGGTGGCGGTGCGCCCGGGCGCGGAGCCGGCCTTCGCGACGCTCCTGGCGGCGCATGAGGTGCCGGGCCAGGACCTGGGGACGACCGGCGGGGACCGCCTGATCGTGGCGGACTGCTTCGAGATCCCGCTGGACGAACTGGCCGCCGGGCACGCCCGGACGCTGCCCGAGCTGTTCGGCTGAGGTTGGTTTAGAGTGACACCGTGCCGCCCCGCCGCCCGGACCCGCACGGGCCGGACCGCGTCGCGGCCGTGCTGCGCGCGCTGGACGCGGGGCTCGCGCCCGAGCCGGACGACCAGCGCGCCGCGGCCAGGTACCTGCTGTACACGCTGGCCGAGCGCCACCCGGGCCGGGTCCTCGAGGTGCGGGTTCCGCCGGTCGCGGCGGTGCAGTGCCTGCCCGGTCCTGTGCACACCCGGGGGACGCCGCCCAACGTGGTCGAGACCGACCCGCTGACCTGGATCCGGCTGGCCACCGGGCGGCTCGGCTGGTCCGGCGCGCTCGGTTCCGGCGCCGTCCACGCCAGCGGCCCGCGGGCCGACCTCGCGCCCTACCTGCCCATCTCCCGAATAGGATGAAGTAGTGACACCCCTTGACGGTCGTCTCACGGATGAAACCCTTCCCGAGGACCGGCCGCCACGTGACGCGTGCGGCGTGTTCGGTGTGTGGGCTCCGCACGAAGACGTGGCCAATCTCACCTACTACGGCCTCTACGCCCTGCAGCACCGCGGTCAGGAATCGGCCGGCATCGCGGTCAGCGACGGCAATCGCATCATGGTCCACAAGGAGATGGGCCTGGTCGCCCAGGTCTTCGACGAGCCGGCCCTGACCGCGCTGCGCGGGCACATCGCCGTGGGTCACTGCCGGTACTCGACCACCGGCGCCTCGACCTGGGCCAATGCCCAGCCCACGTTCCGCTCCACCGGGCAGGTCAGCCTGGCCCTCGGGCACAACGGGAACCTGATCAACACCCGCGAGCTGGCCGCCCTGCTCGACGGGGATGGTCCGGGCAGTACCGGCATCGCGGCCACATCCGACACCGACGTGCTCACCGCGCTGTTCCTCAGCGATCACGCGGTCCGGCCGGCCAGCGAGCCGCCAGGCGCGGGCGGAACCAGCCCGGTGGCGGCCGCCGCGGCCGCTGTACTGCCGCTCGTCAAGGGCGCGTATTCGCTGGTCTTCATGGACGAGCAGACGCTGTACGCGGCGCGGGACCCGCAGGGGTTCCGGCCGCTCGTGCTTGGCCGCCTGGACACCGGGTGGGTGGTCGCGAGCGAGACGGCCGCGCTGGACATCGTGGGCGCCAGGTTCGTCCGCGAGATCGCGCCGGGCGAACTCGTCTGCATCGACGGGCGCGGGGTGCGCTCGGTGACCTTCGCCGCCGCGCAGCCCCGCGGGTGCCTGTTCGAGTACGTCTACCTGGCCCGGCCGGACACCACGATCTCCGGTGTCGGCGTGCACGCCACCCGGGTCGAGGTCGGCAGGCGGCTCGCGGCCGAGCATCCCGCCGACGCCGACCTGGTCATCCCGGTCCCCGAGTCGGGAACGCCCGCCGCGATCGGCTTCGCCGAGGCCAGCGGCATCCCGTTCGGCCAGGGGCTGGTCAAGAACTCCTACGTCGGCCGGACCTTCATCCAGCCCAGCCAGACGATCAGGGAGCGGGGCATCAAGCTGAAGCTGAACCCGCTCCGGGACGTGATCGCCGGGCGCCGGCTGGTGGTGGTCGACGACACCATCGTCCGCGGCACCACCCAGCGCGCCCTCGTGGCGATGCTCCGCGAGGCGGGGGCCAGCGAAGTCCATGTCCGGGTGGCGGCCCCGCCGGTGCGGTGGCCGTGCTTCTACGGCATCGACTTCGCCACCCGCGCCGAACTGATCGCCGGGCAGCTGTCACCCGAGGAAATCTGCGCCTCGATCGGCGCCGACTCACTCGGCTACGTGTCGCTGGCAGGACTCATCGAAGCGACGACACTGCCGGAAACCCGGCTGTGCCGCGCCTGCTTCGACGGGCAGTACCCCGTCCCGGTCGCAGAAGACGACCGGGGTAAGCACGTCCTGGACGGCCTGGGCGTCGGATCCTGACCGAGGTCAGGATCGCCAGGAATCCCCGGAGTCCTTCCAGGCGCCATGAGGATCGTCTTCGTCGTCCTCATCGTCCTCGTCCTCATCGTCGTCGTAGTCTCCGGTGGCGGAATCGTAATTGCCATCACCAGAGTCCGCGCCGACGGCCAGCTCCGCACGTAGCCGGTCAAGATCGGAGCCGTCGCTGCTCTTGTACTTGAGCTGACGGGCCACCTTGACCTGCTTGGCCTTGGCTCGGCCGCGCCCCATTGGCTCGACCCCCTCGAACGTCCGGAGCCGTAAGGCCCCATGATTTCCGCCTCGCTGGCTGAGTCCTGCTACGGCATCATGCGTGCGTCGTAGGACATCGCCGCCGCCCCGCAACGGGGAGCGCGACGTTCACCAGCATCCGTACAGATACAACCGTACCCGCTTTGCGCCCCTGATGCCTACGCTGATCCCATCGTGCCCAGCCAGATTCCGCGCAACCGGCCCACATCGCCCATCCGGCGCTCGGCGAGACGGTCCGCGGCGACCGACGGCGGCACGCCGTCGGCGTCCGCGATAGCGAGGACTTTCCCGGTTGTCTCGAAAATCCTCATCGTGGCGGCGCGGGCCCGCTCGAAGCTGAATCCGGCTCGTTCGTCCGCGACCTGGATGACGCCGCCCGCGTTGACCACGTAGTCGGGGGCGTAGAGGATGCCCCGGTCGGCGAGCAGTTTCTCGATGCCGTGGTGAGCCAGCTGGTTGTTCGCGCCACCGCATACGATCCGGGCGTTGAGGGCGGTCGCGACCGAATCGGTCAGCGTCCCGCCGAGCGCGCACGGGGCCAGGACGTCGAGATCCTCCCCGATCAGCGCCTGGACACCGTCGACCGCGCGGACCTGCGGGTGGCGAGCCCGGACGGCTTCGACGGCGGCCGGGCTGACATCGCATATGACTACATCGGCCCCGTCTTCGACGAGGTGGTCGACCAGGCGGTGCCCGACCTTGCCCACGCCCTCCACGCCGACGGTCCGGCCGCGCAGGCTGGTCCGGCCCCAGGCGTGCTCGGCCGCCGCCCGCATCCCGTGCATGACGCCCATCGCGGTCAGCACAGAGGAGTCGCCGGCCCCGCCGTTGGCCGTGGTGCGGCCCGTCGTCCACGGGCATTCCCTGGCGACGACGTCCATGTCCTCGCTGTAGGTGCCCACGTCGCAGGCGGTGACGTACCGGCCGCCCAGGGAGGCGACGAACCGGCCGTAGGCGCGCAGCAGGGCTTCGGACTTGACCCGGGCGGGGTCGCCGATGATGACCGCCTTGCCGCCGCCGTGGTCCAGGCCCGCCAGCGCGTTCTTGTAGGCCATGGCCACGGAGAGGCGCAGCACGTCGGCCAGCGCCTCGTCTTCGCTGGGGTAAGGGTAGAAGCGGGTACCGCCGAGGGCGGGGCCCAGCGCGGTGGAGTAGATGCCGATGATCGCCTTGAGGCCGGTATGGTGGTCCTGGCAGAAGACGACCTGCTCATGGGCCCGGTCCTGGCCGGATGTCGCGAATACGTTGGTCACGGTAGTGACCCTCCTCATCGCCAGTGCCGGTTCCTCGTTGAACCGGGTTGGAAGCAAGCGTATTGGGTGTCCAGGCCCGGTCGGCAGAGAAGGTCCGATGCGATACCGTACCGACCGGTAACTCACAGTAGTGATGATGTCGTTATCTTGACCCCCTCCTGTGTGACGTTCTGGTATGTCACGATACGACAGTGATGACTTACGCCGCGTATCTCCGGGTCTACGAACCGGTCTCGGCGTTCCATGAGCCCGACCGCTCGCGGTGGGCCGCGTACGCGGCCTCAGCGACCCGGCCGCGGCGGCACGACGCGCTGACGGCGGAACACGCCGAGACGCTGCACCGGGTCATCTCGGCGCCGCACGTCGTGGTGCCCGGGCAGGAGAGCGAGCACGCGTACGTCCGCCGGACGGACGGCACCACTTATATATGCCCATGGCAGACCAGGCTACGCTGCCTGCTGGGATACGGCCGGATGGTGTCGTCGGGCAGCCCGCTGCTGCCGGGGACGATCCCGCCCGGCGACGAGGACGAGGTGGTGACCGCGCTGGCCCGGCTCGAGATCACCGGGCCGCCGGATCCCTCGGCCCGGCTGCATATCCTCGGCAGCGTCTGGACCGTGCCGCTGGCCTGGTTCGTTCCGTTCGCCGCGGCCGAGCGGTGGGTTTCCCTCGGCCCCGGCCCCGGCCCCGGCCGGCCCGCCGCCGCGGCGCCCGTGCCGGCCACCGCGTCGGCGACCCGTGCGCTGGTGTACACGACGCCGATGGCCCGGGCGCGCCGCCGGATCGCGCGGGGCGTGGCTACCCTGCGTAAGCTCCCGCCTGAATTCGACGGAGCCGCTATCGAGCCGCGGCGGGCCGCGGACGAGCTGGCCGAGGTCGGCCGCTGGCTGGCCGAGTTCCACCCGTACTCGCTGGTCGAGCTCGATTACGGCGGCCTGGTCTACCTGGTGAGCGACGACGTGCTCAGCGGGGATCAGTCGGTGGCCGAGATCCGCGCCGCCATCGACGGGGCCGCCCGGAGCGAATGCGAGCTCGCCATGGCCATGTATATGCGCGCGCACAGCCGGTGGCGCGCATTCGCTGAATTCGAGCGGGCGAACTGAGCCCCCGGGGTGAGTTCCCGGGGGCCGCCGGAGGATATGGCCGGGAAGTATTTCCGAATCCGTCACGATGCGACGATAAGTATCGCTAGAATCACCCTGAGTGACAGTGATCGGCGGAGTAACTGGGCATCCCGGTACAGAAACTTGCGCCTGGTGGTCGACGCGTCACCGCTGGTGATGGCAATATGGTCTCTGTCGGCCATATCAGACATCCCCGACAGGCTCCGCATGGAGCACCAGGCAATTACGACAATCGCAGGATCGCAGCACTGGTCCAGGAGGAGAGGCCACGCACATGTCCGCACGCACACCAGAGGCTGAGCCGCTGTTGACGCCAGCTGAGGTCGCCACGATGTTTCGTGTCGACCCCAAGACCGTCACACGCTGGGCGAAGGCCGGCAAACTGACCTCGATCCGCACGCTGGGGGGACACCGGCGCTACCGGGAGACTGAGGTTCGTGCACTGCTCGCGGGTATTCCGCAGCAGCGTTCCGAGTGACCTAGGGCCGCCTTCACCAAACGGGCGTGGGGCCCAGGGTGAAAACGGCAGCACTCGATCAAGGGAATGGGGGGTCGGCCCCGGTGGCGCAGTGTCGCACCGAGGATGTTGTCCGGCAAGCGGAACGCCAGGGCACATCCCGGCAGGCACGTTGCCGGGGCCGGTCCACTTTCAGGGGAGGATCGCACGATGCGTGATCCAGAATTGGTCGCACGTGCTCAGCGCGCGGCGACGCGCCTGGAATCAGCATGGGAACAATGGCGCGCGCTGCATGGACTCGCGGACGCGCCCGGGCAGCCGGTCGTAAGCTACGTCGGCTACTCGCTCAAAGAGCCCTGGGGTGAGCCCCGGGTCGTCATCGGGATCGACGCCGACGAGGCCGAGTACCTCGCCGAGTTCCTCGACCGCGACGAATGCGTATCACGGGGGCAGGTCCCAGGCCAGCAGGCCTCGCTTCAGCAGGCAGCGGCTCCGCAGGTCCCGCTCCAGGCCGGGCCGCTTCAGTCAGGCCCGCTCCAGCAGGTCTCGTCGGCCGGGCCGGTATCGGAAGGCACAGGTGAGTACTCGGCGCTGTCCAGCTCGCCGCTCGCTTCCGGCCGGGGGCGTCAGGCACCGGATCAGGGCCGTGACATCGCCGCCGAGCTTGTCGGCTGGAACCCGGGTGAGCTGCCCGAGCAGTTCGCCCCGTGGCCGCCTAGCCTGCCACCAGCCGCGGACCAGCCGCCGACCAGCGCGTAACGCCGCCGCGCGGCAGCCGCCACCGAGAAAATTTTGCTAGATAGGCGGGTTCACAGGCTTGTCCTAGCGTTGCTTAAGAATCGAACGGCATGATCGTCTGTGAAGGGCGCGGGGCTTCTCGCCCCTTCCGTCTGGGCTCGGGGTGGCCAGGCCCCGCTCCGAGCCCAGGCTTTTTCGTGCCCAGGCACCTGCCTACCTGGCCAAACGCCCGGTCGCAGCCGCCGGGCGGCGGAAGATCTCAGCGCACGATCAGTCGCCTGTGCCGACACCGCCCTTCCGCCGAGTCAGGTTTCCCTGAGAACGAGTCCGGCTTTCCTGAGAACGAGGAACCGTGCCTGGGAGTTCCGGGCGGCCGCAGCCGATGCGGCGCCGGCCGCAGCCGATGCGGCACCAGACGCAGCCGATGCGGCGCCGGCCGCAGCCGATGCGGCGCCGGAGACAGTGAAACCGGGCTTCCAGTGCGTTCTGGCGCACTCGAACCCAGGTTTCATCTCGTCTTGGCTGATCCGGGATGCCCGCCTGGCGGTGCTGACGGTGCCAGTGTTACCCAGGTTCAGCCTGGGGTTTCTGGTGTCCGTCCGCGACCAGCAGTTAAGCGGCATTGGGTCATTACCTGAGCCGGGCTTGATCATTG
>JBEKJP010000022.1:0-68235 GCA_050011155.1 Streptosporangiaceae bacterium | reverse complement strand
GCGCGACGCCGCTCGTCGTCCAGCTGCCCTGGGGCGTGGAGTCCGACTTCCGCGGGGTCATCGACCTCGTCCGGATGCGCGCGCTGCTCTGGCAGACCGAGGGCAAGGGCGACAAGTACGACATCGTCGGGATCCCGGACGACCACCTCGAGGCCGCGCGCGAATGGCGCGACCGGCTGCTCGAGAAGATCGCCGAGAACGACGACGAGATGATGGAGCTGTACCTGGAGGGCACCGAGCCCACCGAGGAGCAGCTCGTCGCGGCCATCAGGCGCGCCACTGTCGCCGGTGCGCTGAACCCGGTGCTGTGCGGGACCGCGTTCAAGAACAAGGGCGTCCAGCCCATGCTCGACGCGATCGTGGACTTCTTGCCCAGCCCGGTCGACATCCCGGCTGTCCAGGGCCACGCCGTGGGCGACGAGGACACCGTGGTGGAGCGCAGCCCCGACCCCGAGGCGCCGTTCTCGGCGCTGGCCTTCAAGATCATGGCGGACCAGCATCTCGGCAAGCTCACCTACATCCGGGTTTACTCCGGCACCGTGGAGTCCGGCAGCACCGTGCTGAACTCGATCAAGGGCCGCCGCGAGCGGATCGGCAAGATCTACCAGATGCACGCGAACAAGCGCGAGGAGCGCCCGTTCGCGGTGGCCGGTCAGATCGTCGCGGTGATGGGCCTGAAGGACACCACCACCGGCGACACGCTGTCCGCGCAGGACAAGCCGGTCGTGCTCGAGTCGATGACGTTCCCGGCGCCGGTGATCAACGTGGCCATCGAGCCGAAGACCAAGAGTGACCAGGAGAGGCTGGGAATCGCGATCCAGCGGCTCGCCGAGGAGGACCCGACCTTCCAGGTCAGGACCGACGAGGAGACCGGGCAGACGATCATCGCCGGGATGGGCGAGCTGCACCTTGAGGTGCTGGTCGACCGGATGCGCCGCGAGTTCAAGGTCGAGGCGAACATCGGCCGGCCGCAGGTCGCCTACCGCGAGACGGTCACCCGCAAGGTCGAGAAGGTCGAGTACACCCACAAGAAGCAGACCGGCGGCTCCGGCCAGTACGGTCGCGTGCTCATCAACCTCGAGCCCACCGGCGGCGACGGCGGCGGGTACGAGTTCGAGAACAAGGTGACCGGTGGGCGGATCCCGCGGGAGTACATCCCGTCGGTGGACGCCGGCTGCCAGGAGGCCGCGGAGTTCGGCGTGCTGGCCGGCTACCCGATGGTCG
The DNA here is from genome assembly GCA_050011155.1 of Streptosporangiaceae bacterium. Lineage (GTDB taxonomy): Bacteria > Actinomycetota > Actinomycetes > Streptosporangiales > Streptosporangiaceae > Palsa-504. The sequence goes on along the minus strand of JBEKJP010000022.1, from coordinate 67,011 downwards.
ACATCAAGGTGACGCTGACCGACGGCGCCTACCACGAGGTCGACTCGTCCGAGCTCGCCTTCAAGATCGCCGGCTCGATGGCGTTCAAGAAGGCGGCCGGCCAGGCGGGCCCGGTTCTGCTCGAGCCGCTCATGGCCGTCGAGGTCAGGACGCCTGACGATTACATGGGCGAGGTCATCGGCGACCTGAACAGCCGCCGCGGCCACATCCAGGCCATGGAGGAACGTTCCGGGGTCAGGGTGGTCAAGGCTCTTGTCCCGCTGTCGGAGATGTTCGGCTACGTGGGGGATCTGCGCAGCCGGACCCAGGGCCGGGCGGACTACAGCATGCAGTTCGACTCGTATGCCGAGGTCCCGCCCAGCATTGCCAAGGAGATCATCGCCAAGGCGCGAGGCGAGTAGCAGCATTCAGTTCGGTTCCATCCCCCCAGCTCCGGGGGGTGGATCGCATACAACGAGGAGAAACCAGTGGCGAAGGCCAAGTTCCAGCGGACTAAGCCGCACGTCAACATCGGCACCATCGGTCATATCGACCACGGCAAGACCACGCTGACTGCGGCAATCACCAAGGTGCTTCACGACAAGATGCCGGACGTGAACCCCTTCACCCCCTTCGACCAGATCGACAACGCGAAGGAGGAGAAGGAGCGGGGCATCACCATCTCGATCTCGCACGTCGAGTACCAGACCGAGAAGCGCCACTACGCGCACGTGGACTGCCCGGGTCACGCGGACTACATCAAGAACATGATCACCGGTGCCGCCCAGATGGACGGCGCGATCCTGGTGGTCGCCGCGACCGACGGCCCGATGCCGCAGACCCGCGAGCACGTGCTGCTCGCCCGCCAGGTCGGTGTGCCCTCCATCGTGGTCGCGCTGAACAAGGCGGACATGGTGGACGACGAGGAGATCCTCGAGCTGGTTGAGCTCGAGGTCCGTGAGCTGCTCACCGAGTACGAGTTCCCCGGCGACGACGTGCCGGTGATCCGGGTATCCGCGCTCAAGGCGCTCGAAGGCGACGCGGCGTGGGGCGAGAAGGTCATGGAGCTCATGACCGCCTGCGACGACTCCATCCCCGAGCCGGTCCGCGAGGTCGACAAGCCCTTCCTGATGCCGGTCGAGGACGTGTTCTCGATCACCGGCCGCGGCACCGTGGTGACCGGCCGGATCGAGCGCGGCACCATCCACACCGGCGAGACCGTCGACATCGTCGGGATCAAGGAAAAGGGACAGTCCACCACCGTCACCGGCGTGGAGATGTTCCGCAAGATCCTGGACGACGGCCAGGCCGGCGACAACGTGGGCCTGCTGCTCCGCGGCATCAAGCGCGAGGATGTGGAGCGCGGCCAGGTCGTCATCAAGCCGGGCACCAGCACCCCGCACACCGAGTTCGAGGGCCAGGTCTACATCCTGTCCAAGGACGAGGGCGGGCGGCACACGCCGTTCTTCAACAACTACCGTCCGCAGTTCTACTTCCGGACCACCGACGTGACCGGCGTGGTGAGCCTCCCCGAGGGCACCGAGATGGTCATGCCGGGCGACCGGACCGACATGACGGTCAGCCTGATTCAGCCGATCGCCATGGAGCAGGGCCTGCGGTTCGCGATCCGCGAGGGCGGCAGGACCGTCGGCTCCGGGCGAGTCACGAAGATCATCAAGTAACTGTCGTGTGACGGTGGGTCCGGCCGAAGGCTGGGCCCACCTCGCACGACGAAATCGGGGGGTCGCCTTGGGGGCGAAGCCCCCGGGCAAACACTGCGGCTGACTCAAGCGAAGGACACCGAGGCCACAATGGCGGGACAGAAGATCCGCATCCGGCTCAAGGCATATGACCACGAGGTCATCGACAGCTCGGCGCGGAAGATCGTCGACACCGTGACGCGTACCGGCGCGCGGGTGGCCGGCCCGGTGCCGCTGCCTACCGAGAAGAACATTTACTGCGTCATCCGCTCTCCGCACAAGTACAAGGACTCGCGCGAGCACTTCGAGATGCGGACGCACAAGCGGCTGATCGACATCATCGACCCGACGCCCAAGACGGTGGACTCGCTGATGCGCCTCGACCTGCCGGCCGGCGTCGACATCGAGATCAAGCTCTGAGGAACGCACCGACATGGCTAAGCAGATCAAAGGGATCCTGGGCACCAAGCTCGGCATGACCCAGGTCTTCAACGAGGCCGGCCAGATCGTGCCGGTCACCGTTGTGCAGGCCGGGCCCTGCGTGGTTACTGGCGTGCGGACCCCGGACAACGACGGCTACTCGGCCGTCCAACTCGGCTTCGGCGAGATCAACCCGCGCAAGGTGACCAAGCCGGTCAGCGGCGTGTTCGAGAAGGCCGGCGTGACCCCGCGCCGGTACATAGCCGAGCTCCGCACCGACGACGCGTCCGAGTACACGCTCGGGCAAGAGGTCACGGCCGAGGTGTTCGCCAGCGGCCAGCACGTGGACGTGACCGGCCGGAGCAAGGGCAAGGGCTTCGCGGGCGTCATGAAACGCCACGGGTTCAAGGGCCTGTCCTCCTCGCACGGCACCCAGCGCAAGCACCGGTCGCCCGGCTCCATCGGCGGCTGCGCCACCCCGGGCCACGTCTTCAAGGGCCTGCGGATGGCGGGCCGGATGGGCGGCGTGCGCACCACCGCGCAGTCGCTCACCGTGCACGCCGTGGACGCCGAGCGCGGCCTGCTCCTGATCAAGGGCGCGGTGCCCGGCCCTCGCGGCCAGCTCGTCCTGGTCCGCAGCGCGGCCAGGACCCTGAGGGAGGAAGCCCGATGACAGCGGTCAGCGTCATTGGCCCGGACGGCAATGCCGCGGGCAAGACGGTGGAACTGCCCGAGGAGATCTTCGCCGCCAAGGTGAACGTGCCCCTGATCCACCAGGTCGTGGTGGCTCAGCAGGCAGCGGCCCGGCAGGGCACTCACTCCACCAAGACGCGTGGCGAAGTGCGCGGCGGCGGCAAGAAGCCGTACCGGCAGAAGGGCACCGGCCGGGCTCGTCAGGGCTCGCTGCGTGCGCCCCAGTACGCGGGCGGCGGTGTCGTCCACGGCCCGCAGCCACGTTCCTACGTGCAGCGGACGCCGAAGAAGATGAAGGCGGCCGCGCTGCGCGGCGCGCTGTCCGACCGGCTCGGCCACGGCCGGGTCGTGGTGGTCAGCGGCTTCGTCGGCGGCGACGTGCCCCGCACCAAGGACGCGATGGCCGTGCTGGCCACCGCGGTCGGCGACGTCGGCGCCAAGGTGCTCGTGATCGTGCACCGCGACGACGAGCTCACCTGGAAGTCGCTGCGCAACGTACCCACCGTGCACGTGCTCACCGAGGGCCAGCTCAACACCTATGACGTGCTGGCCAGCGATCACGTGGTCTTCACCGAGCAGGCGCTGGAGGCCTTCGTCGCCCGGGCTTCCGGGTCTGGATCCGCGAAGGAGGCGGCCAAGTGAGCCGGGTCATCAACCCGAGGGACATCCTGCTTCGGCCGGTGGTCTCGGAGAAGAGCTACGGGCTGCTCGACGAGGGCAAGTACACCTTCGTCGTCGCCCCGGAGGCCAACAAGACCCAGATCAGGCTCGCGGTTGAGTCGGTGTTCGGGGTCAAGGTGACCGGGGTGAACACCCTCAACCGTCCGGGCAAGCGGCGGCGTACCCGGTACGGCTGGGGCAAGCGGCCGGACACCAAGCGCGCGATCGTCTCCCTCGCCGAGGGCGACCGGATCGACATTTTCGGCGCCTAGGGGAGACGACCAGATATGGCTATCCGTAAGTACAAGCCGACCACCCCCGGCCGGCGCGGCGCGAGCGGCTCGGACTTCTCCGAGGTCACCAGGAGTGAGCCGGAGAAGTCGCTGGTGCGCCCGCTGCACTCCCGCGGCGGCAGGAACGTGCACGGTCGCGTCACCGCCCGGCATCAGGGCGGCGGCCACAAGCGGGCCTACCGGCTGATCGACTTCAGGCGGGCGGACAAGGACGGCGTGCCGGCCAAGGTCGCGCACATCGAGTACGACCCGAACCGCACCTCGCGGATCGCGCTGCTGCACTACGCCGACGGCGAGAAGCGCTACATCATCTGCCCGCAGGGCCTGGCCCAGGGCGACCGGGTGGAGAGCGGTCCCGGGGCCGACATCAAGCCGGGCAATTGCCTGCCGCTGCGCTTCATCCCGACCGGCACGGTGGTGCACGCCATCGAGCTGCGTCCGGGCGGCGGCGCCAAGATCGCCCGGTCCGCGGGTTCCGGCGTGCAGCTGCTGGCCAAGGAAGGCGGCTTCGCCCAGCTGCGGATGCCGTCCGGCGAGATCCGGCGGGTCGACGCGACCTGCCGGGCCACCGTCGGCGCGGTCGGCAACGCCGAGCAGGGCAACATCAAGCTGGGCAAGGCCGGCCGCAACCGGTGGAAGGGCAAGCGCCCGACCGTCCGCGGCGTGGCCATGAACCCGGTTGACCACCCGCTTGGCGGCGGTGAGGGCAAGAGCTCGGGCGGTCGCCACCCGGTCAGCCCGTGGGGCAAGCCGGAGGGCCGGACCCGCCAGGCGAACAAGCCGAGTGACCGGCTGATCAGCCGTCGCCGCGGCAGGAACAAGCGGTAGGAGCAGCACGCGATGCCTCGTAGCCTTAAGAAGGGTCCCTTCGTCGACGACCACCTGATGAAAAAGGTGGACGTGCAGAATGACCGGGGATCGAAGACCGTCATCAGGACCTGGTCCCGGCGTTCCATGATCGTCCCGGCCATGCTGGGGCACACGATCGCGGTGCATGACGGCAGGAAGCACATCCCGGTGTTCATCACCGAGTCGATGGTGGGCCACAAGCTCGGCGAGTTCGCGCCTACGCGGACTTTCCGCAGCCATGTCAAGGACGACCGGCGCAGCCGCCGATAGGAGAACGAGTTATGGAAGCCAGGGCAATGGCGCGGTACGTCCGTGTCACGCCGCGGAAGGCCCGCCGGGTGGTGGACCTGATCCGCGGACTGCCCGCCGACGAGGCGCAGGCCGTGCTCGCGTTCGCGCCGCAATCGGCCAGTGACCCGGTCGGCAAGGTGCTCGCCAGCGCGATCGCTAACGCGGACGCCCGAGGCGGGCGCGGGGACCGGGACATGCTGTGGGTGCGCCGGGCCTGGGTCGACGAGGGGCCGACGCTGAAGCGGTTCCGGCCGCGCGCGCAGGGTCGCGGCTACCGCGTCCTGAAGCGCACCAGCCACATCACGGTGATCGTCTCCGACGATTCCGAAGGAAGGACCCGCTAGTGGGGCAGAAGGTGAACCCGCACGGGTTCCGGCTGGGCATCACCACCGACTTCAAGAGCCGCTGGTACGCCGACAAGCTGTACAAGGAATACGTAGCCGAGGACGTGGCCATCCGGCGCATGCTGCAGCGCGGCATGGAGCGGGCGGGCATCTCCAAGGTCGAGATCGAGCGCACCCGGGACCGGGTGCGGGTCGACATCCATACCGCCCGGCCAGGCATCGTCATCGGCCGCCGCGGCGCCGAGGCGGATCGTATCCGGGGCGACCTGGAGAAGATGACCAGCAAGCAGATCCAGCTGAACATCCTCGAGGTGAAGAACCCCGAGATCGATGCCCAGCTGGTCGCCCAGGGTGTCGCCGAGCAGCTGTCCAGCCGGGTTTCCTTCCGGCGGGCCATGCGCAAGGCGATCCAGAGTGCGATGAAGAGCCCGGGTTGCAAGGGGATCCGGGTGCAGTGCTCCGGCCGTCTCGGCGGCGCGGAGATGTCCCGGTCCGAGTTCTACCGCGAGGGCCGGGTGCCGCTGCACACGCTGCGCGCGGACATCGACTACGGCTTCTACGAGGCCCGCACCACCTTCGGCCGGATCGGCGTGAAGGTCTGGATCTACAAGGGTGAGGCGCCGACCAGCCGGGCCGGACGGGAAGCACAGGCGGCGGCGCTGCGGGCCGCGGCCCAGCAGCGGACCCAGCGGCCGCGTGACGGCCAGGGCCAGGGCCAGGGCCAGGGTCCGCGCGGGCGCGGTGGCAGGCGTGGCGCCGAGGCGGCGCCCGCTAGCGCTAGCGCGGGCGAGGAGGGCTGATTCATGCTCATTCCACGCAGGGTCAAGCACCGGAAGCAGCACCGTCCGCACCGGACAGGTAATGCGACCGGCGGGACCCACGTGAACTTCGGCGAGTTCGGGATCCAGGCGCTCGAGCACGCCTACGTGACCAACCGGCAGATCGAGGCCGCCCGTATCGCCATGACGCGGCACATCCGCCGTGGCGGGAAGGTGTGGATCAACATCTACCCAGACCGGCCGCTGACCAAGAAGCCGGCCGAGACCCGGATGGGCTCCGGCAAGGGCTCGCCGGAATGGTGGATCGCGAACGTGAAGCCCGGACGGGTCATGTTCGAGATTTCCGGCATCGCCGAGCCGGTCGCCCGAGAGGCGCTCCGCCGCGCGATTCACAAGCTGCCCATGAAGTGCAAGGTCGTCAAGCGTGAAGTGGGTGAGGGCTGATGGCTAACAGCCTGACCGCGCAGCTGCGTATCTCCACCGAGGAGGAGCTGCACACCAAGCTCGCCGAGGCCAAGGAAGAGCTGTTCAACCTGCGCTTCCAGGGGGCCACTGGACAGCTGGAGAGCCACGGCAGGCTCCACGCGGTCCGCAAGGAAATCGCCCGGATCTACACGGTGATGCGGGAGCGCGAGCTCGGGATCATCACCTTGGTCGAGGATTCCGGCGAGGACGAGGCACCGGTGGCCGTCGCCGCGAGCGGCTCCGCTGAGAATGACGAGGAGGCCGGCAAGTGAGCGAGACCGCCCCCGAGAGCAGGGGTTACCGCAAGGGCCGCGAAGGCCTCGTGGTCAGCGACAAGATGGACAAGACGGTTGTCGTCCAGGTCGAGGACCACGTGAAGCACCCCAAGTACGGCAAGGTTCTGCGCCGTACCAAGAAGTACCAGGCACACGACGAAGCCAACGCCTGTGGCGTGGGTGACCGGGTGCTGCTGATGGAGACCCGGCCGCTGTCCGCGACTAAGCGCTGGCGGGTAGCCGAGATCCTAGAGAAGGCTAAGTAGTAGGACAGATCCGCCTGGCTCCGGTGCCCGGCGAGAACTTCAGGAGTTGACGTGATCCAGCAGGAGTCGCGGCTTAAGGTCGCTGACAACACGGGCGCCAAGGAGATCCTTTGCATCCGTGTTCTCGGCGGCAGCGGCCGGCGATACGCGGGCATCGGTGACGTCATCGTGGCGACGGTGAAGGATGCCCTTCCCGGCGCCGGCGTGAAAAAGGGCGATGTCGTCAAGGCGGTCGTGGTGCGTACCCGCAAGGAGCGCCGCCGCGGCGACGGCTCCTATATCCGGTTCGACGAGAACGCGGCGGTGCTGATCAGGGACGGCGGGGACCCGCGGGGTACCCGCATCTTCGGCCCGGTCGGCCGGGAGCTGCGGGAGAAGCGCTTCATGCGGATCATCTCGCTGGCGCCGGAGGTGCTGTGATGAAGATCAAGAAGGGTGACCATGTGGTTGTGGTCGCGGGCCGTGACCGGGGACGCTCCGGTCTGGTCATCGCGGCCTACCCGGACCGGGGCAAGGTGCTGGTCCAGGGCGTCAACGTGGTCAAGAAGAACAAGAAGGTCACGTACCAGGGCCAGCGCGGTGCCAAGGAAGGCGGCATCACGCACGAAGAGGCCCCGATCGACGTGAGCAACGTCCAGCTGGCCGATCCGGACAACGACAAGAAGGCCGTGCGCGTCGGCTACCGGTTCGACGAGGACGGCAGCAAGATCCGCGTCGCCAGGCCGAGCGGGAAGGACATCTGATGGCCACAGAAGCCCCCGCGATCCCGCGGCTCAAGGAGCGCTACCGGGCCGAGATCGCGCCCGCGCTCAGGGAAGAGTTCGGCTACGCCAACGTGATGCAGATCCCCGGACTGGTCAAGATCGTCGTGAACATGGGCGTCGGCGAGGCGGCCAGGGACGCGAAGCTGATCGAGGGCGCGGTCCGTGACCTGGCCACCATCACCGGGCAGCGGCCCGCCGTGGCCAAGGCCAAGAAGTCGGTGGCCCAGTTCAAGCTGCGCGAGGGTATGCCCATCGGCGCGCACACTACGCTGCGCGGCGACCGCATGTGGGAGTTCCTCGACCGCCTGCTGGCCATCGCGCTGCCCCGTATCCGTGACTTCCGCGGTCTGTCCGACCGCCAGTTCGACGGGCAAGGGAACTACACGTTCGGTCTCGTCGAGCAGGTCATGTTCCACGAGATCGACCCGGACAAGGTGGACAGGCAGCGCGGGATGGACATCACCGTCGTGACCACCGCAACCAACGACGCCGAAGGCCGCTCCTTGCTGCGGCGGCTCGGCTTCCCCTTCAGGGAGGGGTGAGGTAATGGCAAAGAAGGCGCTGGTCGCTAAGCAGAAGCGGACGCCGAAGTTCCAGGTGCGCGGCTACACCCGCTGCACCCGCTGCGGGCGGCCCCGGGCCGTCTACCGCAGGTTCAGCCTGTGCCGGATCTGCTTCCGCACCATGGCACACCGCGGCGAACTGCCCGGTATCACCAAGTCCAGCTGGTAACAACCAAAGAACGAGCACACCGTAGGTCCCTTTCCAGTTGGGAAACCCCGGTGAGGAAGGCCTGTTGGCCATGACGATGACCGATCCGATCGCGGACATGCTGACGCGTCTGCGGAATGCGAACTCGGCCTATCACGACACCGTGAACATGCCGTATTCCAAGATCAAGTCGCACATCGCGGAGATCCTCCAGCAGGAGGGCTACATCGCCGGATGGCGGGTGGAAGACGCCGAAGTCGGCAAGAACCTCGTCGTCATCCTGAAGTTCGGGAACCAGCGCGAGCGTTCCATCGCCGGTATCAAGCGGGTGTCCAAGCCCGGACTGCGCGTGTACGCGAAGAAAGACAACCTGCCCAAGGTCCTCGGCGGTCTCGGCGTGGCGATCATCTCCACGTCCGGCGGGCTGCTGACCGACAAGCAGGCCAACAAGCGAGGCGTGGGCGGGGAAGTCCTCGCCTACGTCTGGTAAGGAGGAGCTGCAATGTCAAGGATCGGGCGGCTCCCCGTCACCATCCCCAGCGGCGTGCAGATCGACATCGACGGGCGCCAGGTCACCGTGCAGGGACCGAAAGGTCAGCTGCAGCACACCGTGGCCGCTCCCATCGACGTCGTACGGGAAGACGGCGTCATCAAGGTCACCAGGCCGAACGACGATGGCCCGGTGCGGGCGCTGCACGGCTTGTCTCGCACGCTTATCGCCAACATGGTCACCGGTGTCACTGAGGGCTACCGCAAGACCCTGGAGATCGTCGGGGTCGGCTATCGCGTCCAGGCCAAGGGCAGCAACCTCGAGTTCGCGCTCGGGTTCAGCCACCCGGTGGTCATCACCCCGCCGGAGGGCATCACCTTCCGCGTCGAGGCCCCGACCAGGTTCGTCGTCGAGGGCATCGACAAGCAGCAGGTGGGCGAGGTGGCCGCGCAAATCCGCAAGCTCCGCAAGCCCGACCCGTACAAGGGCAAGGGCGTGCGGTACCAGGGTGAGCAGATCCGCCGCAAGGTCGGGAAGGCTGGTAAGTAAGTCATGGCTGGCACCAAGACGACGTCGCGCGCACGCGCCACCGGGCGGGTGCGTCCGAAGACGCAGGCCTCTGCCGCCGGGCGCGCCCGCCGGCACCTGCGGGTCCGCAAGAAGGTCAGCGGCAGCGCGAGCCGTCCCCGGCTGGTCGTCAACCGGTCGGCGCGGCACATGTTCGCGCAGATCGTCGACGACACCCTGGGCCGTACGCTAGCCGCCGCGTCCACCCTGGACGCGCCGATCCGCACGGCTGACGGCGACAAGACGGCCAAGGCGCGCCAGGTGGGCGAGTTGCTCGCGCAGCGGGCCAAGGACGCCGGCATCGAGGCCGTGGTGTTCGACCGTGGCGGCTACCGCTACCACGGCCGGGTCGCGGCGCTCGCGGACGGCGCACGCGAAGGCGGCCTGAAACTGTGAGCGGGGCCGTTGTGAACAGCAAGACAGAGATGAGGAAGGGCTAATGCCAGGAGCACCGCGACGAGGCGGCGGCGGCGGCGAACGGCGCGAGCGCCGTGAGGACCGGCGTGGCGGCGCGGCCGAGAAGCAGGCCGCCTACCTCGAGCATGTGGTTACCATCAACCGGGTGGCCAAGGTCGTCAAGGGCGGCCGCCGCTTCAGCTTCACCGCGCTGGTCGTGGTGGGCGACGGCAAGGGCATGGTCGGCGTCGGTTACGGCAAGGCCAAGGAGGTGCCGGCCGCGATCGCCAAGGGCGTGGAAGAGGCCAAGAAGCACTTCTTCCGCGTGCCGATGATCGCCAGCACGATCCCGCACACCGTGCAGGGCGAGGAAGCGGCGGGTGTCGTGCTGCTCAAGCCGGCCAGCCCGGGAACCGGCGTCATCGCCGGCGGCCCGGTGCGCGCCGTGCTGGAGTGCGCGGGCATCCACGACGTGCTGTCCCGGTCGCTGGGCTCGTCCAACCCGATCAACGTGGTGCACGCCACCGTGGCCGCGCTCAAGAGCCTGAACCGGCCGGAGGAGATCGCGGCCAAGCGTGGCCTGCCGATCGAGGACGTGGCCCCCGCGGCCATGCTGCGGGCCCGCGCGGCCGCGGCCGGAGCCTGACGGGAGAACGCAGATGGCACAGCTGAAGGTGACACAGATCAAGTCGAAGATAGGCGGGGACAGCGCGCAGCGTAATTCGCTGCGTTCGCTCGGGCTGCGCCGTATCGGCCAGGTGGTGGTCAAGCCGGACCGGCCTGAGTTCCGCGGCATGATCAAGACCGTGCGCCACCTGGTCACGGTAGAGGAAGTGGATTAAATGCCGGACGAGCAGAACGCCTCCGGGCGCGGGCTCAAGCTGCATCACCTGCGGCCCGCACCGGGAGCGCACAAGGCCAAGACGCGAGTCGGCCGCGGTGAGGCGTCCAAGGGCAAGACCGCCGGACGCGGCACCAAGGGCACCAAGGCGCGCACTCAGGTCCACCTCGGCTTCGAGGGCGGCCAGATGCCGCTGTCCCGTCGGCTCCCGAAGCTGAAGGGCTTCTCCAACGCGGGCTTCGGCACCACCTACCAGGTGGTGAACACCGGCCGCCTGGCCGAGCTGTTCCCCGAGGGCGGCGACGTCACCCCGGAGAACCTGGTGGCCAAGGGCGCCGCCCGCAAGGGCGAGCTGATCAAGGTGCTCGGCACCGGCGATCTCACGGTGGCCCTCCGGGTCACCGCGCACGCCTTCTCGACCTCGGCCGCCGCCAAGATCGAGCAGGCCGGCGGTTCGGTCACCGAGCTTTCTTAACTGAGGTTTCGAGCAAGCCTCCGGGCGCCGGGTACGGTGTTCCGGAGGCTAGCTAGCAACAAGACAGAGTTTCAGTCCGCGGGTAAGATACGTGGACTGCCCCACCAACCAAAGCGAGGACTGCGCATGCTCACGGCCTTCGTGCGGGCGTTCCAGACGCCGGACCTTCGCAAGAAGCTGCTGATCACGCTCGGCCTCATCGCGCTGTTCCGCCTCGGTGCCTCGCTGCCCACGCCGGGCATCGACGAGAAGAACGTGGCTTTCTGCTCGAACGCGGCCACCGCGGCGGGCAGTTCCACGGCGGGCGTGCTGGCCATCGTGAACCTGCTCAGCGGCCAGGCGCTGCTGCGGCTGTCGGTGTTCGCGCTCGGCATCATGCCCTACATCACCGCCAGCATCATCCTGCAGCTGCTCACGGTCGTGATCCCGCGGCTCGAGACGCTGAAGAATGAGGGCCAGGCCGGACAGTCCAAGATCACCCAGTACACCCGTTACCTCACCGTGGGCCTGGCCCTGCTCCAGTCGACCGGGTACGTGGAGCTGGCCAGATCTGGCACCCTGTTCAACGGGTGCGGGGCATCGGGCAGCACTAATCCGCTGATCCCGAACGGCTCCGTCTTCACCATCGCCACGATGGTGATCACCATGGTGGCCGGGACCACGGTCATCATGTGGATGGGCGAGCTGATCACCGACCGCGGCGTCGGCAACGGCATGTCGGTGCTGATCTTCACCACGGTGATCTCGGTCATCCCGGGCGAGCTGCTGGCCATCTACCGGACCAAGGGTGCGTTCTACGCCGCCGTGGCCCTGGTCGTGGTGGTCGCCATCATCGCGTTCATCGTGTTCATGGAGCAGGCCCAGCGCCGTATCCCGGTCCAGTACGCCAAGCGCATGGTGGGCCGCCGGATGTACGGCGGCACCTCGACCTACATCCCGATGAAGGTCAACCAGGCGGGCGTCATCCCGGTCATCTTCGCCTCCTCCCTGCTCTACATCCCGACCTTGGCGTCCCAGCTGTTCGGCAGCCAGACCAACCCGCAGGGCTGGGTGAACTGGGTGGACCGGTACCTGGTCCGGGGCGACTCGGTGGTCTACTCGGCCGCGTTCTTCGTGCTGATCGTCGGGTTCACTTACTTCTACGTGTCGATCACCTTCAACCCGACTGAAGTGGCCGACAACATGAAGAAGTACGGCGGCTTCATCCCGGGCATCAGGCCCGGGCGGCCCACCGCCGAGTACCTGCAGTACGTGCTCAGCAGGCTCACCGCGCCCGGTTCGGTTTACCTCGGCATCGTCGCGCTGTTCCCGCTGGTGGCGCTCGGAGCTATCGGGATCGGCCAGCAGTTCCCGTTCAGCGGGGTCAGCCTGCTGATTATGGTCGGTGTCGGTCTCGACACGGTGAAGCAGATCGAGAGCCAGCTGCAGCAGCGCAACTATGAGGGTTTCTTGCGATAGTGCGCATCGTCCTCGTCGGGCCCCCCGGTGCGGGCAAGGGGACACAGGCCCAGTTCATAGCTTCACACCTGGCGATCCCGAGGATCTCGACAGGTGACATTTTCCGGTACAACGTCACGAACAACACCGAGCTGGGCCGCAAGGCCAGGGAGTTCATGGACCGGGGTGACCTGGTACCGGACGAGGTGACGGTGGCGATGGTCCGGGACCGGCTGGCCGAGGACGACACCCAGGAGGGCTTCCTGCTCGACGGCTTCCCGCGGAACGTCCCGCAGGCCGAGACGCTGAAGAAGATGCTGTCCGAGTGGGACGTCAGGCTCGGTGTGGTGCTCGAGCTGGTGGTGGACGAGGACGAGGTGGTGCGGCGGCTGTCCGGGCGCCGGACCTGCCGCCGCTGCGAGCGCGTCCAGCACGTGCTGTACGACCCGCCCGCCCGCAAGGGCATCTGCGACGACTGCGGCGGCGAGCTCTTCCAGCGAGATGACGACTCCGAGGAGACCATCAGGCACCGGCTCGAGGTCTACGCGGAGCAGACCTCCCCGCTGATTTCCTTTTACGCCGACGAGAACATCCTGATCGGGATCGACGCGACCGGCCCGGTGGAAGAGATCACCAGCCGGGCCATGGCCGCGCTCCGCCCGTTCGTGCGCTGAGAACCGAGAAAGACCGCTCTGGCGATGGGGCGTGGTGGCATGAGCATCGAGATCAAGACCCCCGAGCAGCTCGCGGTGATGCGCGAGGCCGGCCTGGTGGTCGCGCGTACCCTGGACGCGGTGACGGCGGCGGTCAAGCCCGGTGTCACCACCGCCGAGCTCGACGAGCTCGCCGAAGCCGAGATCGGCGCCGCCGGCGCGACCCCGTCGTTCAAGGGCTACCACGGCTACCCGGCGGTGATCTGCACGTCGGTGAACGAGGAGATCGTGCACGGCATCCCCAGCCGCGAGCGGATCCTGCGGGACGGGGACATCATCTCGATCGACTGCGGGGCCATCGTCGGCGGCTGGCACGGGGACGCCGCTCGCACCGTCGGCGTGGGTATCATCTCCGCCGAGCACACCCGGCTGCTCCGGGCCTGCGAGGCCGCGCTGTGGCGCGGGCTCGCGCAGGCCCAGGCGGGAGGCCGGCTCGGCGACATCTCACACGCGGTGGAGGCGAGCGTGGCCGTCTCCGGCTCGTACGGGGTGGTCGAGGAGTACACCGGGCACGGGATCGGCAGTGCGATGCACATGGACCCGCCGGTGCCCAACTACGGGCGGCCCGGCCGGGGCCCGCGGCTGCGGCCGGGCATGGCGCTGGCCGTCGAGCCGATGGTGATGCTCGGCGGCTCGGAGACGATCCTGCTCGACGACGGCTGGACGGTCATCACCGCCGACGGGAGCTGGGCCGCGCACTTCGAGCACACGGTGGCGATAACTCCTGACGGCCCGTGGGTGCTGACCGCGGAAGACGGCGGCAAGGAGGGGCTGGCCCGCGGGGATGGTCCCGTGGAGCGATACTAGGAAGTAGGAATGGACACACCGAGCTAAGAAGGTGCCAGGTGCCTGGTGACCCGCGAATCCGCGCCTCGGACGCGGATCGCGACCGTGTCGCCTCGCTGCTGCGCGAGCACCACGCCGCGGGCCGGCTGACCGCTGAGGAGTTCCACGAGCGGATGGACCAGGCTCTGGAGGCCAAGACCCTGGGCGAGCTCGACGAGCTGATGACCGACTTGCCCGCTATCGACCTGTACCAGCTGCCGGACGCCTCGCTGCGCCGCGGCCCGACCCGCCCCGGGCATTCGCTGCTCCCGGCCGATCCGGGCGGCCACGGCCACCCGGCCAAGTTCACGCCGGGCACCGTGGCCATGGGCGCGTGGGCGGTGGTCACCTCGGCCATGGTCGCCATCTGGGCGGTCACCGCGGTGGTCGGCGGCGGCACCTGGTTCCCCTGGTGGGCCCTGGTCGCCCTCCCCTGGATCTGGGCGATCATCCGCCGCTCCCAGCGCCCGGGCGACTGAGTCCGGCGGGAATACCGGCGAGGGCTGGAGTGTCTTACTACCTGGGTGGTTCGCGTCTGGGCACGAGGTCGAGTACACTCGTCTCCGGCCCATCTGTTGGGTCCTACCCGGCCGGCGTCGGGGGTTCGCGTACGCGATCACGATACCGGCCCTTCCAGGTTTTCTCGTCCCGCTGGCGATAGCCGGCACCGGCGTGAGCCAGGCGGGGCAGGCTTGCCGTCCGGGCTGACACGGCCAGATCCGTACGGCTGCTATGGCAGTACGGGCTAGCCCGGCTAGTAAAACCAGACCGCGCTCCGGCGCGGGCCATTACGACAGAGTGAAGCGCGGAGGACATGCCCAAAAAAGACGGCGCCATTGAGATTGAAGGCACGGTTGTCGAGTCACTCCCGAATGCCTTCTTCCGGGTGGAGCTGGACAACGGGCACAAGGTTCTCGCTCACATCAGCGGGAAAATGCGGATGCACTACATCCGCATCCTGCCCGACGACCGCGTGGTCGTGGAGCTCAGCCCCTACGATCTCAGTCGCGGGCGGATCGTGTACCGGTACAAGTAATACAGGCGAGCAAGACAGAGCTAGTGGAGTAAGCACCGTGAAGGTCAAGCCGAGCGTCAAGAAGATCTGCAGCAAGTGCCGGATCATCCGTCGGCACGGCCGCGTCATGGTTATCTGCACCGACCCGCGGCACAAGCAGCGGCAGGGCTGACGCAAAAGAGACGCGCACCGCAGCAGGCCACCTAGTGGCTGCGACCCCCGGACGGAGGCCGGGGCCACGTCCGGGCAGGGCGTGGGAGCGGCGCGAAGCACCTCCGCGAGACGAAGGAGAACTGCCCGAGTATGGCCAGGCTTTCTGGAGTGGACTTGCCCCGCGACAAGCGGGTCGAGATCGCGCTCACTTACATCTACGGCATCGGCCGGACCCGTTCCCTGCAGACGCTGGAGGCTACCGGCGTCAGCGGGGACACCCGGGTCAGTAACCTCACCGACGAGGAGCTGATGAAGCTCCGCGACTGGATCGACGCCACCTACCAGGTCGAAGGTGACCTGCGCCGTGAGGTCCAGGCTGACATCAGGCGCAAGGTCGAGATCGGCTGCTACCAGGGGATCCGCCACCGCCGCGGGCTTCCGGTGCACGGGCAGCGGACGCAGACCAACGCGCGCACCCGCAAGGGCAAGAAGAAGACGGTGGCCGGCAAGAAGAAGGCCGGCAAGAAGTAGTCCGTACCGCGGATCGATTACCTCGTTAGGAAGCCAAAGAAGGATATGCCGCCAGCAAAGAGCCGTAGCCAGGCCGCCAAGAAGGTGCGCCGCAAGGAGCGGAAGAACGTAGCTCACGGGCACGCCCACATCAGGAGCACGTTCAACAACACGATCATCTCGATTACCGACCCGGCCGGAAACGTCATCTCGTGGGCCTCCGCGGGCCAGGTCGGGTTCAAGGGATCGCGCAAGTCGACGCCGTACGCCGCGCAGATGGCGGCCGAGGCCGCCGCGCGCCGGGCGATGGAGCACGGCATGCGCAAGGTCGATGTCTTCGTCAAGGGCCCGGGTTCGGGTCGCGAGACGGCCATCCGGTCGCTGCAGGCGACCGGTCTCGAGGTCGGTTCGATCCAGGACATGACCCCCGTCCCGCACAATGGCTGCCGGCCGCCGAAGCGGCGCCGGGTCTGAGGAGATAGCGACAGATGGCTCGATACACAGGCCCGGACTGCAAGCTGTGCCGCCGGGAGAAGACCAAGCTCTTCCTCAAGGGCGCGAAGTGCGATTCGCCGAAGTGCCCGATCGAGATCCGGCCTTACCCGCCGGGCGAGCACGGCCGGAACCGGCCGAAGGAAGGCGACTACCTGCAGCAGATCCGGGAGAAGCAGAAGGCCCGCCGGATCTACGGCATCCTGGAGCGCCAGTTCCACGGCTACTACGAAGAGGCGGCCCGCAAGCACGGCCGTACCGGCGAGACCATGCTCCAGCTGCTCGAGCGCCGCCTGGACAACGTCGTGTTCCGGGCCGGCTTCGCCAAGAGCCGCGACATGGCCCGCCAGCTGGTGCGGCACGGCCACTTCACGGTGAACGGCAAGAAGGTCGACATCCCGTCCTACCGGGTCAGCGAGAACGACATCGTCGAGGTCGTGGCCAAGGCGCGTGACATGACGCCGTTCGTCGTCGCGCAGGCCGAGATCGGCGAGCGCATCGTTCCGGCCTGGCTCGAGGTCGTGTCGGACCAGATGCGGGTCCTGGTGCACTCGCTGCCCGTCCGGGCGCAGATCGACACCCAGGTTCAGGAACAGCTGATCGTCGAGTACTACTCGAAGTAAGTAAGCACGACCCGCCGTGCCGCCCCGATGGCGGCACGGCAGGCGGGTTTTCGGGCCCGCCGCTCACGACTGTCATATAGCGGGCGTCGTGGAAAGGAAGATCAATGCTCATCGCTCAGCGCCCCTCGCTCGCCGAGGAGCAGGTAGACGAGTACCGGTCCAGGTTCGTGATCGAGCCGCTGGAGCCGGGGTTCGGTTACACCATCGGAAACTCGCTCCGGCGCACGCTGCTGTCCTCCATCCCGGGGGCGGCCGTCACCAGCATCAGGATCGAGGGCGTCCTGCACGAGTTCTCCACCGTCCCCGGGGTCAAGGAGGATGTCACCGACATCATCTTGAACCTGAAGGAGCTGGTGGTTTCCTCCGAGCACGACGAGCCGGTCGTCATGTACCTGCGCAAGCAGGGGCCTGGCGAGGTGACCGCGGCTGACATCGCGCCGCCGGCCGGCGTCGAGGTGCACAACCCCGAACTGCACGTCGCCACCCTGAACGCCAAGGGCAAGCTCGAGATGGAGCTCACCGTCGAGCGCGGCCGGGGTTACGTCTCGGCCACGCAGAACAAGCAGCCCGGCCAGGAGATCGGCCGGGTGCCGATCGACTCCATCTACTCACCGGTGCTACGGGTTACCTATAAGGTCGAAGCCACCCGTGTCGAGCAGCGCACCGACTTCGACCGGCTCATCCTCGACGTCGAGACCAAGCCGTGCATGCGGCCGCGGGACGCGGTGGCGAGCGCGGGCAAGACGCTGGTCGAGCTGTTCGGCCTGGCCCGGGAGCTCAACGTCGACGCCGAGGGCATCGACATCGGCCCGTCGCCGACCGACGCCGCGCTGGCGGCCGACCTGGCGCTGCCGATCGAGGACCTCAACCTCACCGTGCGCTCGTACAACTGCCTCAAGCGCGAGGGTATCCACACGGTGGGCGAGCTCGTCGGCCGTAGTGAGCAGGACCTGCTCGACATCAGGAACTTCGGCGCCAAGTCGATCGAGGAAGTCAAGCAGAAGCTCGTTGACATGGGTCTCTCGCTCAAGGACTCGCCGCCCGGGTTCGACCCGAGCAGTGCCGTCGGCGCCTACGGCGACGACGACGAGAGCTACGTGGAGACCGAGCAGTACTGACGTGGCACCGCGCCACGGATAACAAGGAGAGGTCCGTATGCCCACGCCCACTAAGGGCCACCGCCTGGGCGGCAGCCCGGCTCACGAGCGGCACATCCTGGCCAACCTGGCCACTGCGCTGTTCCAGCACGGCCGGATCACCACCACCGAGGCTAAGGCCAAGCGGCTGCGCCCGGTGGCCGAGCGGCTGATCACCTTCGCCAAGCGCGGCGACCTGCACGCCCGCCGTCACGTGCTGACTGTGGTCACCGACAAGGGCGTGGTGCACCAGCTGTTCACCGAGATCGCGCCGGAATTCTCCGAGCGGGACGGCGGTTACACCCGGATCACCAAGATCGGTCCGCGCAAGGGCGACAACGCGGCCATGGCGGTCATCGAGCTGGTCCGGGGCGAGCCGGTCGCGGCCAAGCCGCGCCGCCGCACCCGCCGGCCCGAGCCGCGGGCCACCGCCCAGGCCGCCGAAGCCACTGCCACCGAGACGGCGGCCGAGGCGGACGAGGCCAGCGCGGCCGCCGAGGACGCGACAGCCGAAGCCGAGGACGCGGACGTCACGGACGAGGCGGCCGACGACGCCGCCGCGGACGAGGCGGCCGACGATGCTTCGGACGAGGCCGCCGCGGATGAGCCGGCCAAGGACGCCTGACCCAGGTCTACCTCGAGGTGGACGCGGTAGGGGAGAGCCGGATCGTTCGTCTCCGGATTGATCTTTCCTACGACGGGTCGGCCTTTTCCGGCTGGGCCGCCCAGCCCGGCAGGCGCACGGTTGAGGACGTGGTGGCCGCGGCACTCGGACGAGTGCTGCGGCTGCCCGTTCCGCCGAAGCTGACCGTGGCCGGCCGCACCGACGCCGGAGTGCACGCCCGCGGCCAAGTCGTCCACGCGGACGTATCCGCCGAGGCCTGGTCGGCCGCGTCGGACCGGGCGGTAGCCCGGCTGGCCGGGGTACTCCCGGCCGACGTCCGGGTCCGCGTCGCGGACCGGGCGCCCGACGGCTTCGACGCCCGCTTTTCCGCGCTGTGGCGGCGTTACGCGTATCGCGTCTGTGACGACGAGGCCTCCGCCGATCCGCTGCGGCGGCACGAGACGCTGTGGTACTTCCGGCGGCTCGACCTGGCCGCCATGAACGAAGCCGCCCGGACCTTGACGGGCGAGCATGATTTCGCCGCCTTCTGCCGCCGCCGCGAAGGCGCCACCACCATCCGCGCGCTGCGCGTCCTGGACTGGCACCGCGACGATGACGGCATCGCTATCGCGACCGTGGTCGCCGACGCGTTCTGCCACAACATGGTCCGCGCCCTGGTCGGCGCGCTCCTGGCCGTGGGCGAGGGACGGCATCCGCCCAGCTGGCCCGCCGCGCTACTCGCCGCCGCCGTCCGCGATCCCGCCGTCCGGGTCGTCGCTCCGCACGGCCTGTGCCTGGAAGAAGTGGGCTACCCGCCGCCGGCCGAACTAGCCGCCCGCGCCGCCGCCACCCGCGTCGTCCGCACCCTCAGCTAGCTCCGACACGGCCAGCCAGCACTCTAGCCGCCAGCACTCCAGCCGCCAGCACTCCAGCCGCCAGCACTCCAGCCGCCGACACCAGCCAGCACTCCAGTCGCTGGCACCACGCCACTCGGCCAGATCGCTGAGGCCCCGTGGTATCACCAAGCATCGGAACGCCATTTTGGCGATCGTGGCCAGAAACAGGCGAATATCGACCGAAACTGGCCGCGATCATGAAGCAGTCGACGCGCCAGGCGGCTAGGTGCTGGGCTCGCGACCTCACCCGCCTCCGCAGTCACAGCCGTCCCTGACCAGTACGGGCTCTTCATGATCCCGAAGGGTTGCACCCCCGAAGGGGGCTGTTGCAGGATCATGGTGTCTCGTGGTCGCCAGCGGCTGGCTGGCTGCCTGCTGGCTGGCTGGCGTGCCGTGGGGTGCTGTGGTGTCCTGGGGGGCCGGTGGTGCGCTGTCCCGGGGGAATAGCGGGGTGGTTTCGGGCTCCGGGGTGATTTTGGTGCATCATGGTCCCCCTTTTTCACCCGGTAGCCCGGATCCACCCGGTTAACTTGCAAGTGCGGGTGCAGGTTTGCGGCTGGTGGTGCTGGCGTGGCTGGCGGGGGCACCGCGCGGGGCGTCATGCCGGGGCGTCATACCGGGGCGTCATGCCCGGGGCACGGCCCGGGGCGTCATGCCCGGGGCGTCATACGCCAGCCGTCCCGCGCCGGACCGGACCCATGAGCAAACAATCCTGCAACACGCCCGAAGCGGGGGCAAAAGCCTTCGGGATCATGGCGGCGCGGCCTGGAAGCGTAAATGGTGAGGCTCCAGCGGCTGGTGAGGCAACTGCCGCGGCACCAGTTCATGATCGCGGGCAGTTCCGGTTGAAAAACAGCCCTAACTGCCCGCGATCATGAAAAAGGAGTTCCCGAAGGGCGCAAACAGCCGGGTTATGGCTTGCCGGTGAGCATGCGGGTGCTGAGGTCGATGTTGGCGCTGCCAGTGATGATGGTGGTGGCGAACTGCTCGAGAGCGTCGCGCTGGGTCGTGCCCGACGGCGACTTCAGATTGGCGTACTCGGCGTATACCAGGATCAGGTAGTGCCCCTTGATCTCGGCCAGCACCACCCCGGTGCCGTTGCCCAGCTTGCTGGTGGGCCCCTTCTTGCTGGTCAGCGGAGCGAGGATCTCCTGCGTGCTGGTCGCCTGCCCGGCTTTCTGCGCGGCGTTGGCGGTGCTCAGGTTGACGACGCCGACGGTGCCCATCATCTTGCCGTCACCCGAGATGTAGCTGGCCCGCACCACCTGGCTGCAGTGACCCAACTGGAGCGCCGCCTGCAAGTCCGGGCCGTAAACCGCGAGCGAGCAGGTCTTGGTGATGCTGGCGGCCGTCCTGGCGTAGGACCTGCCGTTGAGTTCGAACTGCGGCGGGAACAGCGCCGCGATCGTCAGCGGCTGGGAGTCCTGCGAGCGGCTCCCGATGTGCTGCCACTTACCGAGGGTCTTGTCGAGCCCGTTGTCGCTCGGCGCGGTCGTGGGCAGCCGCAGCGTCGAGGGAACCGGGGCGTTGACTCTCGCCTCGTACAGGTACTTCCAGCCGCCGAAGCCCGCCGCGGCCGCGACCAGGACGGCCGCGGTGATCCAGGCGATGCGAGGCTGGAAACGCCGTTTGTCCCGATCGCCGCGGCGCTGGTCGGCCGGGGGAGCGGCGTTCCGCGAAGTGGCGGCGGCCGTGGCTCTCTGGTCGAAGATAAAAGTGTCGTCGGGCTGGTAGATATCGGCCGTGTCCGCGGCCTCCGGGCCGGTCAGCGGCTCCCGGGGCGCATGCCAGGCACCGAACGAGCCGGTGGACTCCTGGCCGGCCGCAGGGAAGCCAGCGGGCGGCGTCGGCGCGGCCGGACCGGCCGCGCCGAGCACCGGATGCGGCCCGGAACCAGCCATCTGCCCGGAACCAGCCATCTGCCCGGGGCTGGCCATTCGCCCGGTACCCGGCGGGAAGACCGGATGCGTGCCGGTCCCGGAGCCGATCAGCCGCTGCGGGCCCGTGCCCGGCCCCAGCACCCGCGACGGGCCAGTAGCAGGGCCGGCGGCGGCCCACGGCGGCCCGGAGGGGGCATCGTTCCCGCCAGCACCGTGCTTGCGTACCCGTCCGGGCAGCGGCCCGGTAGGACCACCGCCTGGGAACGCGGAATCGCCTGGGGCGCCATCCGGTGGCGGCCAGGTCGGCTGGCGGCGGGCGTCCGCGTCTCGACGTGAGCGTCCCGCGCCCTGCTGATCCATATCCTCGAGAGTAGCGTCCTGTTCAGTTCCGGTATGGTGCTCGCGGAACTTTCCCGTTCCGTGGTATACGCCTGATCGCGAGTCGTGATCACCGGCCGAACCGCGCCCGGGGGCCGCTAGGATAAAGAGGTTCCCGCTGCGTCGCTTTGGCATCGCTGCGTGAGACAGAGTATGCTGCATTGGCGTCATGCGCGACGGGCATGCACGCGGTATGCCCTCGTACGCGCGATCTGCGCGGCGCGGTGCGTCCGCGCGATGTACCAGCGGTGGTCTCCCAGGCTGTGATAACCGGGCCGGGGTTTACCAGCAGGACGCCTAGGGGGCCGTCACCAGCAGGTGCACGGCCAGGGAAGATCACGATACATACGCGAAGGCTCAGGACTGTGCGCACATTCAGCCCGAAGGACCGTGACATAACGCGGCAGTGGCATGTCATCGACGCTTCCGACGTGGTGCTCGGCCGCCTGGCCAGCCACGTGGCTGTGCTGCTCAGGGGGAAGCACAAGCCGATATTCGCGCCGCACGTGGACACCGGCGACTTCGTGGTCGTGGTCAACGCGGCGAAGGTGGCGCTCACCGGCAACAAGCTCGAGCAGAAGAACGCCTACCGGCACTCGGGTTACCCGGGCGGCCTGCGCACCGTCTCCTACGCCACCCTGATGGCCACTCACCCCGAGCGGGCCGTGGAGAAGGCGGTGCGCGGCATGCTGCCGAAGAACACTCTCGGCCGCAAGACGCTGCGCAAGCTCAAGGTGTACGCGGGCCCTGACCACCCGCACGCGGCGCAGCAGCCGCAGCCGTACGAGATTACGCAGATCGAGCAGTAGACAGAGCAGAGGAAGTACGCGTGTCTGAGCCCACTGGCGCAACCACCAGCGTCGAGGACGGCGCCGAATTCGGCGCCGCCGCCACCGACGACGAGTTCGGCGGGGAGACCCCGTCGGAGTACACCACGGAATCCACGCAGGACCCCTCGGCGCGGACCGTCACGCGGCGCCCGGTGGTGACCGGCAACGCGTCGGGTACCGGCCGCCGCAAGGAGGCCATCGCCAGGGTCCGCATCCTCCCGGGCTCGGGCCAGTGGCTGATCAACGGCCGCACGCTCGACACGTACTTCCCCAACAAGGTGCACCAGCAGCTGGTCAACGAGCCGTTCGTCACCCTGGGCGCGGAGAACCAGTTCGACGTGATCGCCCGGATCTCCGGCGGCGGCGTCACCGGCCAGGCCGGCGCGCTGCGCCTCGGCGTGACCAGGGCGCTGATCCTGGTCGACCCGGAGAACCGGCCGGCCCTGAAGAAGGCCGGCTTCCTGACCAGGGACGCCCGGGTCAAGGAGCGCAAGAAGTACGGCCTGAAGAAGGCCCGGAAGGCGCCTCAGTACTCCAAGCGGTAGTACTCTCCGGCAGGCCCTGCTGCATGCAGCGGGGCCTGCCGCATTCATGCCGACCGGTACCAGCGGGGCCGGTGCCGAGAGGGCACCAGCGGAGCAGCGGAGCGAGATGGCTGAAGCGGGGCAGCGTAGCCGGTTGTTCGGTACCGACGGTGTCCGGGGGGTCGCTGGTCTGGAGCTGACCGCGCGGTTGGCCCTGGACCTCAGCGTGGCCGCGGCCACCGTGCTCGGGGCCACCGTGCTCGGCGGTGCCCGCGACGGGCGCCCGCTGGCCGTGGTGGGCCGGGATCCGCGCCTCTCGGGTGAGTTCCTCGAGGCGGCGGTGGTGGCCGGGCTGGCCAGCGCCGGGGTCGACGTGCGCAGGCTCGGGGTCATCCCCACGCCCGGGGTGGCCTACCTGACCGGGGCGCTGGACGCGGATTTCGGCGTGGTCATCTCGGCCAGCCATAACCCGGCCGCCGACAACGGGATCAAGTTCTTCGGCCGTGGCGGGGTCAAGCTGCCCGACGCCACCGAGGACGCCATCGAGGCGCAGCTCAACGCGGCGCCGCCGAAAACGACAGACTTCGGCCGGGTCCGTGACGCCTCCGCCGAACACGGCCGCTACCTCGACTACCTGCTGGCCACGCTGCCCGGTTCACCGCAGCCCCCGCTGGGCGGCCTGCGGGTCGTGGTCGACTGCGCGCACGGCGCGGCCTACCGCCTCGCCCCGCAGGCGCTGCGCCGGGCGGGTGCGGAGGTCATCACGATCGGCACCGCCCCGGACGGCCTGAACATCAACGAAGGCTGCGGCTCGACCGCGCTGGGCCCGCTGCGCGCGGCGGTGGTGGAGCACGGCGCGGACGCGGGCATCGCCTACGACGGGGACGCCGACCGCTGCCTCGCGGTCGACGGGGAAGGGCAGCCGCTCGACGGCGACCAGATCCTGACCGTGCTGGCCACCGGGCTGAAGGAAGCGGGCCGGCTCACCGGCGACGCGGTGGTGGTCACGGTGATGTCGAACCAGGGCTTCCACGTGGCCATGCGCGAGGCCGGCATCGCGGTGATCGAGACGCCGGTCGGCGACAAGCACGTATCCGCGGCCATGCGAGACGGGGGCTACGTCCTCGGCGGCGAGCAGTCCGGGCACATCATCATGGGCGAGCACGCCACCACCGGCGACGGCCTGCTGACCAGCCTGCAGCTGCTGGCCGCGGTGAACCGGCAGGGTGTCCCGCTGGCGGCCGCCGCCAAGGTGATGCCGAAGTACCCCCAGGTCCTCGTCAACGTCCCCGGCGACGCCTCGCAGCTGGGCCCGGAGGTGGACGCGGCCGTCCGGCGGGCCGAGGCGCAGCTCGGCGGCGACGGGCGGATCCTGGTCCGGCCGAGCGGCACCGAACCCAAGATCAGGCTGATGATCCAGGCCAGGGACGCCACCCTGGCCGAGCGCGTCATCGGCCAGCTCGCCGAGGAGATCCGGCGGGCCCTCGCCGACCGGTAGGAGCCCCGCATGCGAGACGCATACCAGGTGGCCGCGGTGCGCGCGGCGGAGCAGGCGCTGATGGAGTTCGTCCCGGACGGGGCGCTGATGCAGCAAGCCGCCGCGGGCCTCGCCTCGGTCTGCGCCGCCCTGCTGCGGCGCGAGCCCGGCTTCGTGTACGGGGCCCGGGTGGCCGTGCTGGCGGGCAGCGGGGATAACGGCGGCGACGCCCTCTACGCGGGCGCCCGGCTGGCCCGCCGGGGTGCGGGCGTCACCGCGATCACGGCCGGATCGAAAACCCACCGGGGCGGCCTGGACGCCCTGCGTGCGGCCGGCGGCCGGGTCACCGGCCAGGGCGACGCCATCGACGACGCCGACCTGATCATCGACGGGCTGCTCGGCATCGGCGGCCACGGCGGCCTGCGCGAGTCGTTCGCCGGCCTGGCCGCCCGCGCCGAGCAGGCCCGCCAGGACGGCGCCACGGTGGTCGCCGTCGACCTGCCGAGCGGCATCGACGCCGATACCGGAACGGTGGACGGGCCCGCTGTCCGGGCGGACGTGACCGTGACCTTCGGGACGCTCAAGACCGGCCTGCTGGTCGACCCCGGCGCCGGGCACGCCGGCACCGTGGAGCTGGTCGACATCGGCCTGGCGCCCTACCTGCCAGACCAGCCGGACGCCGCGGCCCCGCAGCGGGACGACATCCGCGCGCTGCTGCCCCGGCCCGGGGCCGAGTCGGACAAGTACCGCCGGGGCGTGCTCGGCCTGCTGGCCGGCAGCGACCGTTACACCGGGGCGGCGCTGCTCTCGACGGGCGGAGCGGTGCACGGCGGGGCCGGCATGATCCGCGTGGTCACCGCGGACGTCGCCGCCGTGCTGGTCCGCCAGGCCTGGCCGGAGACCGTGATCAGCGTGCACCCCGACGACCCGGACTGGGACCTGCCCGGTTCGGTCGGCCGGGTCCAGGCCTGGGTAGCCGGACCGGGGATGGGCACCGATCCTGGGGCCGTGGCCCGGCTGACCGCCATCGTGCGCACCGATCTGCCCGTGCTGGTAGACGCGGACGGGCTGACGATCCTGAGCCAGCACCGGGACCTCCTCCCCAGGAGCGCGCCGACGCTGATCACTCCGCACGCCGGCGAGCTGGCCCGGCTGCTCGGCGCCGAACCGGCCGATGTCGAAGCCCGGCGCCTCGAGCACGCCCGCCGGGCCGCCGCCGAGCTGGGCGTCACGGTCCTGCTCAAGGGCTCCACGACGGTCATCGCGGCGCCGGACGGCGGACCGGTGCTTGTGAACCCCACCGGCACGCCCTGGCTGGCCACCGCGGGCAGCGGCGACGTGCTGTCCGGGCTGGCCGGCGCGCTGCTCGCGCAGGGCCTGCCGCCCGCTCAGGCGGGTCTGGCGGGTGCCTACCTGCACGGCCTGGCCGGGCGGCTGGCGGCGGCGCCCTATGCTGACCCCGGCGACGGCCCCGATGGCGGCCCAGCTGGCGGCGCCGGCCCGATCGGCGCCTCGGACCTGGTCCGGGCGGTGCCGGCCGCGTTCCGGAGCCTGTGACCGCTCCATGTCCGCGCACCATACAGGTGGTGACCATTGAATTTCCCGAACGAGCCTTCGTTCCCGCCCGCGGTAACCCGCGTGCCCACTGATGCGGACATGCGCGACCTGGGCCGCCGCCTCGCGGCCGGGCTGCGTGCCGGGGACCTGCTGATCCTGGCCGGGCCGCTCGGGGCCGGCAAGACCACGCTGGTGCAGGGCATCGGGGCGGGCCTGGGCGTGCGCGGCCCGATCACGTCGCCGACCTTCGTCATCGCCCGGGTCCACCCCGTGCTTGACGGTCCCGGCCCGGCGCTCGTGCACGCCGACGCCTACCGGCTCGGTAGCATCAGCGAGGTGGACGACCTGGACCTGGACACCGACGTGGCCAGCGCCGTCACGGTCGTGGAGTGGGGTTCCGGGCTGGCCGAGAGCCTGGCCGAGGACCGCCTGGAGATCTCGATCGAGCCCGATCCGGACAGTGACGCGCGGACCGTCCGGCTAAATGGACATGGCGCGAGATGGCATGCAGTGCTCGCGGGCGCCGCAGATCGTTTATAGTTCCGCTGTACTTACCCCAGTTTCGCGTATCGCGCCGTTACGTACCGTACCCCGAAACCGGAGGCGCGCCGTGCCCGAGCAGGAGTTCCCTCCGCCCCGCCGCCTGGCCAGGTCCAACCGTCCTGACCACGACGACGAGGGTCCGCCGCCGTGGGCTGACCTGCCGCCGGTCCGCCCGGTCCGGCCCGGTCGTCCGGCGGCCGGGGGGTACCCGGGCGCCCCCGCGCGCCCCGGTGCGCCGGGTGGACGTCACGGTGGTGCCTCCGGCGGTTCCCGGGACCGCCCCGATGGCCGTTCCGGTAGCCCGGACGGATCCGGTGGCTACGGGAGTCCAGCGGGCTCAGGCCGGCATGGCCGTCCCGATGGCCCCGACGCGCGCCCTGACGGTCCTGGCGGCCGCCAGGATGGCCGGGGCGGCCCGGGTGGTTACGGCGATGCCGGCGGTTCCCTGGACCGTTCCGAGGTTCCCGCGGGTTCCGGCTCCGCGGGTGGCCACCGACGTCCTTCTGGTTCTGAGCCGCGCGAGGACGAGCCGGCGCCGTCGTGGGCCCAATGGCAGGAATCGGCGCCGGACGACGAGGAAGGCCTGCCGCCCGTCCGGGCTCGCGAGCCACGCGGCGCCCAAGGGGGAAGGGCCTTGCGGGCCGCGGCCCGTCGGCGGCGGCGGTGGCTGATCACCGGCGGCGCGGGTGCCGTGCTGGCCGCGGCCGTGGTCGCGGTGGTGTTCCTGACCGGCGGCCACAAGGCCCCGGCGGCCGCAGCCCAGAGCACCCTCATCACCACCTTCCAGTCGGGCGAGCTGAAGCAGGTGCCGAACGCGTGCCAGGTCGTGCCCGCCGCCACCGTCCAGCAGTACCTCCCGGGTAAGGCCAAGGTGGCGGCCCCGCTCTCGGTCAGCGGGTCGGCCGGTTCCGCGTGCAACTGGACCATCGACCAGCCGCCACGGTACCGGCTGATGGAGCTCAGCCTGCAGGCCTACGCGCCCAACGGCCTGGCCAGCGGCGACGGCAGTGCCACGTTCGCCGCGACCGACGCCTACCAGCTCGCGCTGCAGGAGCTGCGGACCCCGCCCAAGAACTCCCCGTCCAGCCGGGCCACGGTGCGGGAGCTGACCGGGTTCGGCAGCGCGGCCTTCACCGCCCAGCAGGTGTTTCACGTCGGCGGGGCGGTGACCGACGTGGCCACGGTCATGGTGCGCTACCACAACGTGGTGGTGACGGTGACGCTGGACGGGCTGGCTCACTCCAACCGCGGGGACTACGGACCCGTGTCGCAATCCCAGCTGGCCCAGGCGGCGATGGCGTTCGCGCAGGCGGCTGAGGCGTCACTGCACTGACGGGCCGGTACTGACGGGCCGGTACTGACGGGCCGGTCTGGCGTCCGGCACCACTTACTCCGCGCTGACTGGCTCGGTCACGCCGGACGGCCGCTAGGCTGGTCGGCGTGCTTGTGGTGGGTTTTGATACCGCGACCCCGGCGGTGAGCGTAGCCGTCCATGACGGCGACCGAGTCGTGGCCGAGGCGTCCGCCGCCGACGGCCGCCGGCACGGCGAGCTGCTCGCGCCGATGATCGCGAAGGTGCTCGCCGCAGCGGGCGCGTCCCGCGCGGACCTGACCGGAGTCGCCGTCGGCGTCGGGCCCGGCCCGTATACCGGCCTGCGGGTCGGCGTGGTGACCGCCCGGGTGCTCGGTGCCGTGCTCGGCATCCCGGTGCACGGGGTGTGCTCCCTGGACATCATCGCGGCCGCCGTCACCCCGCCCGCCGGGCGGGAGTTCGTGGTGGCGACCGACGCGCGCCGTAAGGAGGTCTACTGGGCCAGGTACGCCGCCGACGGCCGCCGCCTGGCGGGTCCGCTGGTCGGCCCGGCGGCCGGCATCCCCGGCGCCGCCGAGCTCGTCGTGGCCGGGGCCGGGGGACAGCTGTACCCGGAGGCGTTCGGCGCGGTGATCGAGCCTGCCTATCCCGACGCCCGCACGCTCTGCGGCATCGTCGCGGCCCAGCTCGCCGGGCCCCAGCCGCCCTCCGGTCCGGCTGGCGTCGTGCCGCTGCTGGCGGCGGATCCCCTTTACCTGCGGCGCCCGGACGCCAGGGAGCCGGGGCCGCCGAAGCGGGTTACGCCGTCATGAGCGCCCCTCCGGAGGAGGCCCGGCTGGACGGTACTGGTCATGGTGGGCCCGGTCAGAGCGGGGCCGGTCAGAGCGGGGCCGGTCAGGACGGCCCCGGCCGGGGCCTGGGGAGCCGGGTGCGGCTGCGGCCGATGAGGCGGGCCGATATGGCCGGGATCATGGCCCTGGAACAGCGGCTCTTCCCCGAGGACGCGTGGACCCCGGAGATGTTCGCGGCCGAGTTCGCGCAGCCGCCCTCGCGACGGCTGTACCTGGTCGCCGAGGACGGGCACGCGCTGGCCGGCTACGCGGGGATGATGTTCACCGGCGGATCGCAGGCGGACGTGGTCACGCTGGCCGTGACCCCAGCCCGCTGGGGCCAGGGGACCGGGACGGCATTGCTCACGGCGCTCGTCGGCGAGGCGGAAAAGCGCGGTTACGAGGAGGTCTTGCTCGAGGTGCGGGAGGACAATCCCAGGGCCAGGCAGCTGTACTTGCGGCACGGGTTCACCGAGATCGGGATCAGGCGCGGCTACTACCAGCCGTCAGGGGTGGACGCCGTGGTCATGCGAAAGGAGCTCGCGCCATGACCTCCCCGTTGGTCCTGGGTATCGAGACGTCTTGCGACGAGACCGGCATCGGCCTGGTCCGCGGCCACGACCTGCTCGCCGACGCGGTCGCCTCCAGCGTGGCCGAGCACGCGCGGTTCGGCGGCGTAGTGCCCGAGGTGGCCAGCCGGGCGCACCTGGAAGCGATGATCCCCACCTTCGACCGGGCGCTGGCCACCGCGGGCGTCCGGGCCTGCGACATCGACGCCGTGGCCGTCACCGCCGGGCCCGGCCTGGCCGGGGCGCTGCTGGTGGGGGTGGCGGCGGCCAAGGCGTACGCGTTCGCGCTGGGCAAGCCGCTGTACGGCGTCAACCACCTGGCTGCGCACATCGCCGTCGACCAGCTGGAACACGGCACGCTGCCGACTCCGGCGGTGGCCCTGCTGGTGTCCGGCGGGCATTCTTCGCTGCTGCTCGTGCCGGACGTGGCCCAGGACGTCATCCCGCTCGGTGCGACCATCGACGACGCGGCCGGCGAGGCGTACGACAAGGTGGCCCGGGTGCTCGGCATGCCGTTCCCCGGCGGCCCGCCGATCGACCAGGCGGCCCGCGCGGGCGATCCCGCCGCGATCAGCTTCCCCCGCGCCAAGTACCACGACAGCACCCTCGACTTCTCGTTCGCGGGCCTGAAGACCGCGGTGGCCCGGTGGGTGGAGGCCCGGCAGGCGGCCGGGGAACCGGTCCCCGCCGCCGACGTGGCCGCCTCCTTCCAGGAGGCGGTCGCCGACGTGCTCACCCGCAAGGCCATCCAGGCCTGCCAGCGGCACGACGTCACCGACCTGATCGTCGGCGGTGGCGTGGCGGCCAACTCCCGGCTGCGCGGGCTGGCCGCCGAGCGATGCGCGGCGGCCGGTATCAAGCTGCGCGTGCCGCGGCCGGGCCTGTGCACCGACAACGGCGCGATGGTCGCGGCTCTCGGCGCGGAGATCGTGTCCCGCGGCCTGTCCCCGTCCCCGCTCGACATCCCGGCCGATTCCTCCCTGCCCGTCACCGACGTCGTGGTCCGCTGACCGCTACATGGACGGCTAGCTCCGGCTGGAGGAACTGGTCAGCTCCCGGCGGTCGCTCGAGGCCGCGTCAGCCAGCCTGGACGACCTGGAAGCCGGCCTAGCGCTGCGCCCCCTGCTGATCCCCTGACGCCGATCCCCTGACCCTGGTTCCCCGCCGGGGACGCTGACGCCCGCTTGGCCGACGGCACCGGTATGCCACCGGTGCATCTCTGTAAGCGTTCCAGAGTAAGGTGCGCTTCCGGCGTGTCGCGGTTCCCGGACGTGGTTTCATGCCACTCGCGTCACGCGGCCGGGGATCGTTCGGCAGTTTGGGTTGCTATGGGGGCTGGTCCGGGATTGGTTGCTCATGGATCCGGTCCGGTGCGGGACAGCTCACCCCGCTATTCCCGCGGGACAGCGCACCACCGGCCCCCCAGGGCACCACAGCATCCGGCGGCACGCCAGCCAGCCAGCCACGAGACACCATGATCCTGCAGCAGCCCCTATGACGGCCCGAACGGACGGAAAAGACGGGCGTGCGCCTCCCGGTAAGGTCGCCGCGACTGCCGGAGACCGGATGAATCGCCGCAAACCGGTCAGCCGTTAGCCCGTGGCGGCCTCGTGACGAGACACGGCGAGAACTGACGTTATTTCGGGATCCCCCACTTAGGCGACCCGGTATGCCACCGGTGCTGTGCGAGCATCACCCGCCACATGAGGCGCAAACTTGTCCGACCAGTTGTAAGTTAACGGGGTTGATTCGGGTTACCGGGTCGATTCGGTACCCTGGGCGGTACCAAATCCGCCCCGTAACCCGGATCCACCCCAGAGATGGCGCATCACGTGACTCCTGGGCACCGCGCGCCAGGCCCGCCAGGTCCGGATCCGGCTGACTGCCGCGCTACTTCTTGGCGCCGCGGCGGAAGATGTGGCGGAAGCGGCGGCCGAGCAGGGCGAGAGCGGCCAGCGCGGCGGCGACCGGGATGACCCGCTTGAGGATCGCCGGGCCGACCAGCCGGATCAGGTTGATGGAGTCTTCGCTAGCCGCGGCCGGAGGGGCGGACGCGGTACTGGTCACGGGTGCGCTGGGCGCGGGCGTGATGCCACTCGTTCGTTCATCCGTGGTAACGGCGGCCGGACCCGGGCTCGCGTTCGCCGCGGTACCGTCGCCGGCGGTGGCGGTCCCAGCCCCGGTAGTCCCAGCCCCGGTAGTCCCAGCCCCGGTAGTCCCAGCCCCGGTAGTCCCAGCCCCGGTAGTCCCACCCCCGGTAGTCCCAGCCTCAGCGGTCCCGGCCTCGCCAGGCGCGGTCTCCGCGGGCGCGGCGCTGTCGGCCGCGGCGCCGCCGTTGGCGATGTACTGGCGCAGGTTCTGCGCGAACTGCTCGACCAGCTTGCTGCCGACCTCGACCATCACCCCCCGGCCGAACTGGGCCGGCCGTCCGGTGACGTTCATCGTCGTGTGCATGCTGACCGAGGTCGCCTGTCCGGCCGACTCAGGCTCCAGGGAAGCCTGGACGGTCGCCGAGGCGGTGCCCGCGCCGCGGGTCTCCTTGCCGGAGGCCTCGAGCACGATGTGCTTGGCGTCGGCGTCCCGCTCGGTGAACTTCGCGGTCCCGCGGTACGTCAGCGAGACCGGGCCGACCTTGACCTTGATCCGCCCGTTGACCACCTCGCCGTCGAACTCGTCGACGGTGGCGCCGGGCATGCACGGCGCGATCTTCTCCACGTCGAGCAGGACATTCCAGGCCTGGTCGGGCGAAACGGGGACGGTAAAGGAGTGGTCCATCTCCATGGCCATGGTGTGTCACTCTCCTGGCTCGATTTCAATCAGTGAATTATGCCTGGTTTCTGGCTGCGGCACCAAACGCCGTCGCTGCAGGTCAGGCGGTATCCAGCACCCGGAAGCCTTCGGCCAGGCGGCCCTCGGCCAGCCCGGCCTGCTGAGCCATGAGCGTCAGCCTGGTCCTGATCCGCTCGGCTAGGTCCGCCATGTGCCCGGTCTGGCTCTCGTGCGCGCGCAGCGCGGCGACCTTGCGGCCGAACGTCTCGGTCACGTCCACGTAGTGGTTCGGGTCGGGGCCGCCGGCGATCCAGACCTCGCGCACGGTCCAGGCGGCCAGCGACTCGCGCTCGCGGAGTTCGGGGAAGGCGAACGGGTTGCGCGCGTCCGGGTAGACGGCGTCCAGGGTGGCCGCGCCCACCGCGCGGTGGTCGGGATGGCCGATGCCGATCCTGACATAGCTCCGCTCCGGGCTGGGGCTCAGCACCCGGTCCGGGCGGACCTGCCTGATCACCCGGGCCAGGTCCCGGCGCAGGTCCAGGGTGGCCTCCACCCGGCCGTCCGGGTAGCCGAGGAACCGCACGTCGTGCACGCCGACGCACTTGGCCGCGGCAATCTGCTCGGCCCGGCGCAGGGCCGGCATCTCCGCCCGGGGGAAGTCCTCGTCGAAACCGCCGGCGTCGCCGTCGGTCACGATGCAGTAGACCACCTCGAGGCCGGCCTCGGTCCACCGCGCGACGGTCCCGGCCGCCGAGAAGTCCACGTCGTCCGGGTGGGCCGTGATGGCGAGCACCCGGCTTATCTCCGTGTCATCGAGCACGCCCGCCATCCTAGAACCGATGGCGGGCGTGTCCGGCGTGCGCCCCGGAGATGTCTACTCGGCGCTACTCATCTGGGACCAGGGTCGGCGTCGCCCGGTTGAGCGTCTGGCCCCGGAAGAAGGCGGGCATGGTGAACCGGCAGTAGAGGAACACGATGAGCCCGACCACGGCGGTCAGGAAGACGATCACGAAAACGCCGCCGATGTGCCAGTGCAGGCCGGGCACCGTGTACGTCGTGTAGCTGTTCCCGGTGGCCACGTCGTAGTCCTCCCACAGGCTCCAGCCGCCCAGGAAGTACATGATGAGCCCGCCGAGCAGCGGGAGGATGCCGCGTACCCACAGGTTCCTGGCGCTCTCCCGCAGGGTCTTGCGGTAGTACCAGAAGGACGTGAAGCCGGTGAGCCCGTAGTAGAGCGCGATGTAGACGCCGCAGGACGTCACCGCGTCGGCGATCACGTTGCCACCTGAGATGTAGTTCATCGCCGCGTACAGCACGATCGAGATACCGCCCATGACCAGGGTCGACACCGTGGGCGTCATGTGCTTGGCGTGGATCTTGGCGAAGGCCTTGGGCAGCGCCCGGTAGGTCGCCATCGACAGCGTGGTCCGCGCGGTGGGCAAGATCGTGGTCTGGGTCGACGCGGCCGCCGAGGACAGCACCATCAGCAGCAGCAGGTGGCTGAACAGCGTTCCGACCCAGGCGCTGCCGAAGACCGCGGTGCCGAGCACCGAGATCACGTCGCTGGCGTGCGCGGGGTTCAAGATGCCGATGCCCTTGGTCCCGATGCCGGAGAACGACTCCGCCGCGAAGATGATGATCGCGTAGGTGAACAGCAAGATGATGGTGGACAGCATGGCCGCCCGGCCCGGGGTCTTGCCCGGGTCCTTGGTCTCCTCGTTCACCGACAGCGCGGTGTCCCAGCCCCAGTAGATGAACACCATCAGGATCAGGCCGCTGGCGAAGGCGTTGAAGCTCGACACGTCGAACGGGTTCAGCCAGGAGACGCTCGGGGTCAGCGACTCGGCCGGGTGGTGCCCGGTGCCGACCCTGATCAGCGCGACGATGGAGAACACCAGCAGCATGCCGAGTTCGATGGTCAGCAGCGCCTTCTGGAAGTTGGCCGACACCTCGATGCCGCGGTAGCAGATGTAGGTCATCGCCACGATCCACAGCACGCCCGTCAGCAGCACCCAGCCGCTGGCCGGGTTGCCGCCGATGCCGTTGGCGTTGAACAGCAGAAAGATGTACTGCCCGGCCACCTGGGCCAGGCTGGCCATGACCAGGACGTCGGCGGCCACGATCCCCCAGCCGCCCGCCCAGCCCAGCCGGGGGTTGAACGCCCGGGTCGCCCAGGTGAACGTGGTGCCGCAATCGGGGTCGGCCTTGTTCATCTCGTTGTAGCCGATCGAGCAGAGCAGCATCGGCACGAACGCCAGTACCGCGATGGCCGGGGCTTGCAGCCCGACCGCGGCGACGATGAACGCCAGGGTCGCCGCCAGGCTGTAGGCGGGGGCGACCGACGCGGTGGCGATGACGGTGGCCGAGATCAGGCCCAGCGTGCCTGTTTTAAGGCCCTTATCCACGAACTGTTCTGTCGGGATCTCTGAAGCGGTGGCCATCCTCACCCTCCTGTACGTCAGCCGGCCAAGCCGGACAAGCCGCCTGCGCCTCTGAGGCGAGGGACGCCTTGGGCCAGAGGTCGGATCGCGCTGCGTCGGGCGACTGATTCCGCAGTTCCGGTGCTACGGTTCTAGCACGAACGGCACTTTTCGGCAACGATATCCGTAGTAACAGCTAGATATCACGGCTGGTCTCGTCAGCGTAAACGTCAAAGGTCTAGGATCACTCCATGCGGATACTACTCGTCGGCGCGGGTGGCGTCGGCACGGCATTTGCCCGGATCGCCGCGAGGCGCCCGTTCGCCGAGCTGATCGTGGCCGACTACGACCTCGGCCGGGCCCAGCGCGCGGCGGCGGCCCGCGACGGGTACCGGGCCGTGCAACTGGACGCGCGCGACGAACAGGCCACGACCGCCTTGCTCGCCCAGCATCGTTGCGATGTGCTCATGAACGCCACGGATCCGCGCTTCGTGATGCCGCTATTCCGGGCCGCGCTCGCCGCGGGCACCCATTACCTGGACATGGCGATGTCGTTGTCCCGCCCCCACCCCGACGACCCGTACCGCCAGGTCGGCGTCAAGCTCGGCGACGAGCAGTTCGCGCTGGCCGCGCGGTGGGAGCAGGCAGGAAAGCTGGCGCTGGCCGGAATCGGCGTGGAGCCGGGCCTGTCCGACGTGTTCGCCAGGTACGCCGCCGACGAACTGTTCGGCGAGATCGCCGAGCTCGGCGTCAGGGACGGGGCGAACCTCGAGGTAGCCGGGTACGACTTCGCCCCCACCTTCTCCATCTGGACCACGATCGAGGAGTGCCTGAACCCGCCGGTGGTCTGGGAGCGCGGCCGGGGCTGGTTCACTACCGAGCCGTTCAGCGAGCCCGAGACCTTCACCTTCCCGGCCGGCATCGGCCCGGTCGAGTGCGTGAACGTGGAGCACGAAGAGGTGCTGCTGATGCCGCGGTGGGTCGAGGCGCGGCGGGTCACCTTCAAGTACGGGCTCGGCGAGGAATTCATCGGCGTGCTGCGGACCCTGCACAAGCTCGGCCTGGATGCTACCGAACCGGTGCGGGTCGGCGCCGCGAGCGTGTCACCGCGTGACGTGGTAGCGGCCTGCCTGCCAGAACCGGCCGCCCTGGGTGACAAGATGAGCGGCCTGACCTGCGCGGGTACGTGGGTGACGGGGACATCGAAAGACGGTGCGCCGCGCGAGGTGTACCTCTACCACGTGGTCGACAACGCCTGGTCGATGGCCGAGTACGGGTCCCAGGCGGTGGTCTGGCAGACCGCGGTGAATCCGGTGGTCGCGCTGGAGCTTATCGACTCGGGCGCCTGGTCCGGGACGGGCGTGCTCGGCCCGGAGGCGCTGCCGCCGCGGCCGTTCCTCGACCTGCTGACCGAATACGGCTCGCCGTGGGCATGCGACGAACGCACCCCGGGCTGACGGGGGAGGCCGGCCAGAGCCGGGCGGTCAGATATCGGCGTAGATCTGCTGGAGCAGCTTGGCGGTGTCGGCCACCGGCTCGGCTTGCAGGCAGAGCTGCTCCATGACCTCGAGGTAGCTGTCCACCTCGACCGGCTTGTCGAGGTAGAGCGCGCTGGTCAGCTGCTCGATGTAGACGACGTCGGCCAGGTCGGGCTCGGCGAACCGCAAGATCGTGAACGGTCCGCCCATGGCCGAGTGCGCACCCGCGCTGAACGGCAGGATCTGCAGCGTCACGGCCGGGTGATCCGCGACCTCGATCAGGTGCTTGATCTGCTCGCGGACGACCTCGCGGCTGCCGACCGGGCGGCGCAGCGCGCCCTCGTCGACGACCACCCACAGCTGCGGCGAGTCCGGTCGGCGCAGGACCTCCTGGCGGCTGGACCGCAGCTCGCTCCGCCGCGCGATCTCCTCTTCGGAGGCGGCCGAGCCCTGGCGGATCAGCGCGCGGGCGTAGCCCTCGGTCTGGAGCAGGCCGGGGATGATCTGGATCTGGTAGGTGCGGATGACCGAGGCCGCCGCCTCCAGGCCCACGTAGGGCTCGAGCCAGGCCGGGAGGATGTCGGAGTAGGCGTGCCACCAGCCCGGGGTGTTGGCTTCCCGGGCCAGGTTGAGCAGTGCGGCGCGCTCCTCGTTGTCGGTGACGCCGTACAGGGTCAGCAGGTCGGCCACGTCGCGCTCCTTGAAACCGACCCGCCCGTGTTCCATCCGGCTGATCTTGGAGTGCGAGCCGCGGATAGAGTCGGCCGCCTGCTCGGCGGTGATCCCGCGCGACTCACGCAGGCGGTGCAGCTGGCTGCCGAGCACCAAGCGCTGGACGGTCGGCCCGCCCGAACGCGTGCCGAAAATGCTGGGGGGAACATCCCAGGCCGAGTCTTCCGACGAGACCATCGGCACTCCTCGCATCGTCGCACCCTAAGATTCTGGCGGGGTGTGGACCAGTCTCCCACGCTGTCTCACGCTTACGGAAGGGGAAGCATGACAATTCGATAGATGTCTGAATCTCTTCGGGTTTCCGTAGACCGTGAGGTACCAGTTTGCCAGGTTATGACTCCCGAGTCGAGGGGTGACGACCGGTAGCGTTGTTACTGACGAGTAGAGTGCTTGGCCTCGCCGAGTAGGTGATCAAACGCCCCATCCTTGGCCCCGGCCAGGAATGCGGTGATCTCCGCCTGAGTGTAGAGCAAGACGGGGCCGGTCGGGAATCGAGAGTTCCGCATAGCGATCTCGCCGGTCGGCAGCGCCGCCAGCTCCACGCACTCCCCGTTCGGATTGCTGTGCCAGCTCTTTTGCCAGCGGACCTCACCGAGCTCGGCGGCGAGCATACCGTTGTACGTAATGACCATCTTTATCCCCTTTCGACAGGGTAACGCACGCCAGGCAAGGAAGGTTCACTCACTGTAAGATTTGGTTAACAGCTGGTGAACAAGTTGCCTGATGAGTCTCGCTTGCCTGCTGGCCCCTGTGAGCTTCCCCTGGAGACCTGTGCACAAAGCGAATGAACGTGCATCTGGTCTTGCATTTGCACAATATATCAGGCAACATGTGGTTAAAGCACGTAGATAACCACCGTGATGGGCAATCGTTTTCGTGCCCGCTGACATGCAGGAAGCTGTTGCGTTGGCGCATCTCAGTGTCGCTACGGGTAGCGGGGATGACGACGAGGACGTCAGCATCCCCTGGCCGGCCGTTGCCGACGGCATGCCGCGGCTGCTGCCGGTACCTTCGGCATGGTGGGAAACCCCGGCCGTCACCACCCGCGCGCTAAGCGCCCGGCCGGAGGAAGCCAGGACCGCGCGCCGCTTCGTCCGCGAGATGCTGACCTGCTGGGGCCTTGAGGCGCTGTCGGACGACGCCGAGATGATCGTCGACGAACTGGTCGTCAACGCCGTCCTGCACGGCACGCGAGCGGGCCTGAGCCGTAATGGATCGGCCGTGCAGGGTTCCGGACTGACCGTGCTGCGGCTGTGCATGCTCAGGCGGGCAGGGGAAGTCATGCTGGCCGTGGTCGATCCAGGCAACGAGACGCCAGTACCCCGGCAGCCCGACTGGGGCGGGGAAAGCGGACGCGGCCTGCAGATCGTCGGCGCGCTGAGCCACGTGTGGGGCTGGAGCCCCATCGCCGGCCACGGCAAGGCCGTCTGGGCCGTGCTGCGCGAGACGGCGACCTGAGGCCAGCGCCCCGGAGCGGGCCGCCGCCCGGCTCGCGGCCCTTACACGATCCCAGAGACCGGCTCCTCGGACGTCGTCATGAGCACGTGCTCGACCAAGGCGATAAGCACGTCCTTGGCCGATTCCCGGCTCCGCGCGTCGCACAGCACGATCGGCAGGTCGGGGTCGAGGTCCAGCGCCATCCTGACGTCATCCATGTCGTACCTGCGGGCGCCGTCGAAGCAGTTCAGCGCGATAATAAACGGTATCTGCCTGCGCTCGAAGTAGTCGATGGCGGGAAAACTATCGGCCAGCCGCCGGGTATCGGCCAGGACGACCGCGCCGAGCGCCCCGATGGCGAGCTCGTCCCACATGAACCAGAACCGCTGCTGGCCGGGCGTGCCGAAAAGATAGAGCACCAGATCGCTGCGCAGGCTGATCCGGCCGAAGTCCATCGCCACCGTGGTCGTGGTCTTGCCTTCCACCCCGACCGTGCTGTCCGTGTGCAAGCTGCCCTCGGTGAGGGGTTCCTCGGTCCGCAGCGGCCTGATCTCGCTCACCGCGCCGACAAGCGTCGTCTTGCCGACCCCGAACCCCCCCGCCAGCAAGATCTTGATGGCGCGGTGCTGGGATTGGCTCCGTTGGTTTCCACGGGCGGGATCAGAGGCCCCGTAGTCCATTGAGGACCTCCCTCAAAGTGTGCTTGTCGACCCGCTCGGCCATCACGACCGGGTGGCGGATCGCCACCAGGCCGAGTTCACGCAGGTCGGCGAGGATGATCCGGACGACACCGAGCGGGAGGTCGACGTCCGAGGCGATGTCCGCCACGGTGGTGGGGACGCGGGCGAGCTGCAGGACGCTCATGTGCTCGGGCGCCAGCGCGGTCGGCTCGGTGAGCGCGGCGGGCGTGGCCATGACGGTGGCGACCAGATCGAACGATTCCCCGGCGTGCCTGGTCCGCCCCTGAGTGAGGGCGTAGGGCCGGACCACCGGCCCGGCCGCGGCGTCTAGCCACCGTTCATCGTTGGCCGGCATGGTGCCTTATCCCCAGCCGCTCAGCGCGGAAGCGCGCATGTTGACCCGGATGTGCTCTCCGGTCCTGCGGACCAGCATGGCCATCTCGTAGGCCACAAGCCCGAGGTCCGCGCCCCGCTCGGCGATGACGGCCAGGCAGGTACCGCTGCCCGCGGCGGACACCAGCAGGAAGCCCGACTCCATCTCGATCACGACCTGGCGGACCCCGCCGCCGTTACCGAAGTGCCGTTCGGCCCCCCGGGCCAGTGACTGGAACCCGGCGGCCAGTGCGGCCAGGTGCTCCGCGTCGTCGCGCCCGAGGGTCTGCGACGCGCCGAGTGCCATCCCGTCCTGGGACAAGATGACGGCCTTGGCGACCGGCCCGACCCGCCGGACCAGGTCGTCGAGCAGCCAGTCGAGCTGGCCGGCGCGGTTGCCCGCGCCTGCTTCAGGATCCATCTTCAGTCCCCACGTGTCTCCTCACTGGCGGTCGGTTCATCGCCCCCGGCTCCGGCGGGCGGTGTTTCGGGTCCGGCCGGACGGCCCGGTGCCCCCGGCGGTTCGCCGGCCATCTGCGAGCGACCTTCCCGCCAGCCACGCTGCAGCGCCGACATGGTCTGGCGGATCTCCGCCGGGCTCGGTCCCTGCGAGTTGCCGGTCAGGCCGGTGCTAGCCACCGTGGTCCGCCGGGCCGGCGGGCTGTCCCGGAGCTGGGGCGCCAGGCTGGCCTGCCTGACCCGGCGCGGCAGCCCCTTGACGTCGCTATTACCGTCGTGGCCGGCCGGGTCGGATCCGGGTCCGGCGGACACCGCGGGCAGCGGCCCGGTCTCGCGGGAGATCTCCCAGGGGGGCCCCGCGGCCTGCGTCGGCCGGGCCGAAGCCACCGGGGTCATGGGGGTGGCCGGGCCCTGGGAGCCTTGGGTTCCGACCGGGCCTGGCGTGCCCCGTCCGCCGGGTACGGCCGGCGGGTTGCGCACGGTCCAGCCGGGGAACGGCGCTGGCTGATCCGGATAGGGCGCCTGCTCGCCGCCCTGGTAGGCCGCGCCGCTACCAGGGAAGGGAGTCACCGGGATTCCGGGGCCGGCCGGGACCCCGGGTGGGGTCGTCGGGCCTGCGGGGGCCGCGGGACCTGGGCCCGCCCCGGCGAAGGGCGCGGCCCCAGGCACTGGCGCGGTACCCGGGTCCGGGTAGGGCGAGACG
Source organism: Streptosporangiaceae bacterium (assembly GCA_050011155.1). Classification (GTDB taxonomy): domain Bacteria; phylum Actinomycetota; class Actinomycetes; order Streptosporangiales; family Streptosporangiaceae; genus Palsa-504. The sequence continues at coordinate 26,399 of JBEKJP010000022.1, read as the reverse complement.
CCCGGCTGGGCGGGGTGCCGCGGCTCGAATACGTCGAAGGGCGACGGCGGGCCGCCGGCCGTCCCGATGCCGAAGGGGACGGCGTCGCCGGGCCTCATGCTGCCGGGCCCAGTACTACCGGGCCCAGTATTACCGGGCACAGTATTACCGGGCACAGTGCCGTTGGGTCCTGGTCCGCCGGCGCCGGCCGGAGCCGCCGACGGGTCGTGGCGCCGCCTGGGCAGGTCGTCGGGGCCGGTTCCGTCGGGGCCGGTTCCGCTGGTGCCGGTTCCGTTGGTGCCATTGGCCGGGGCGAGCGCGGGCGGCGGCGCGGCGTGGGCGCCCCGCTGCGTCCGCTCGAGAGGCCACTCGGGGGTGTTCCCCTGGGAGCGGCGCAGCGGCCCAGAGATGCGGACGCCCGGGGTCAGCCCGGACGTGCCGTTCCCGGACAGGCCGCCGCCGTTGATCTCGGCCAGCCCGGGGCCCGGAATCGTATGGCTGTCCGGCTCGGCCGGGGCATGGTGCCCGTTGGCGGTGAGCTGCGCCATGGGGGCCTCGCCGGGCAGCCCGGACCGGAACGCCTCCTCCGTCACCACCAGGTGCCGCGGAATCAGCACGATGGCGGTGGTACCGCCGTACGGGGAGGCCTTCAGCGTCACTCGGACCCCGTGCCGTTTGGCCAGCTGGCTGACGACGAACAGGCCCAGCTGCTCGCTGTCCGACGGGTTGAACTCGGGCGGGTTGGCCAGCCGGTCGTTGAGCTCGGCCAGCCGCGCCGGGTTCATCCCCAGCCCGCGGTCCTCGACCTCGATCGCGAACCCGTTGGCGACCGTATCGCCCGACACGCGCACCGAGGTGTAAGGCGGCGACAGCGTAGTGGCGTTCTCGATGAGCTCGGCCAGCAGGTGGATGACGTCCGCGACGGCCGAGCCGGTCAGCGCCGCCTGGCTGCGGGTCGCGACCGAGACGCGCGCGTAGTCCTCGACCTCGGCGATGGCACCGCGCATGACGTCGACCATCCGGACCGGGCTGCTCCAGCCCCGGCCGGGCGGCGCGCCGGCCAGGATGACCAGGCCTTCCGCGTGACGGCGCATGCGCGTGGTCAGGTGGTCGAGGCGGAACAGGTCGTCCAGTGCCTCCGGGTCGCTGGCCCGCCGCTCCATCTGGTCCAGCAGGGTCAGCTGGCGGTGCAGCAGCGACTGGCTGCGCCGGGCCAGGCTGCGGAACACGTCGTTGAGGCCCTGCCGCAGCCTGGCCTCGTCCACCGCGGCCCGGACGGCGGTCTGCCGGACCAGGTCGAACGCCTGCCCGACGCGGCCGATCTCGTCCCGGCCGACCCGGAGCTCCGGCGCCTCGGCGTTCACGTCGACGTCCTCGCCGCGCCTGAGCCGGCCCACCACGTCGGGCAGCTGGACCTCGGCGAGCTGGAGGGCGTTGCGCTCCAGGCCGCGGAGGCGGCGGATGATGGTACGGGCGACGAGCGTGGTGACCAAGATGGTGATGAGCAGCCCCAGCAGGCCGGCGCCGGAGACGACGGCGACCCGGATCCAGGCCGACTTAGCGATCTTCTGATCGGCGTTGATGATCGCCTGCGAGACCGCGATGCCGCCGTCGAAGTTGTCCGTCATCAGCGGGCCGGTGATCCCCTGCCACTGCTGCGAGGTCAGCGGAAGCTTGGTCACCGGGGTGCCCGCGGTGATCGCCTGCTCGATGCCGGCCAGCTGCTGCAGCTCGGTCTTGGATCCGGCTTGCGCGCCATTCCACGCGGCCAGCGAGGGCGTGTCCAGGAGGTTGTCCACGTTCTGCAGCTGGGTCTGCCTGGCCGCGGCCATGTTGGCGAAGGCCACCCGGTCGGCGGTCGTCATCCTCCGGCCGGCCAGCATGCCGGCCAGCAGCGCGTTCTCCTGGGAGAGCTGCTCCCTGGCCTGCACGGTGGCGATCAGCCCGAGGGCCGGGGGCAGCTGGTCGGTGGGGGGATTGACGCTCTTGGTCTGGATCAGGAACAGCTGGATCGTGTCGGCCGGGCCCTGGCTGTAGGCGCCGAGCGCGTTCAGCGGGGTGAGGGCCTGCGTCTTGACCGCACCGCGCAGGGTCGGGAGCTGCTTCAGCCCGCCGAGGATCGTCTGGATCTCCTTGGCCCCGGCGGGCGACTCGCTGCCGAGGACCTTATTGGAGGTCATAGCCGCGACAAAGCTCGGCTCGGCCTTGTCGGTCGCGCTGGTCGTCGCCTGGTAAGCGGCCAGGTTGGCCGCGTTCGGCTCGAACAGGTAGACCACGGCCGCGGTCCGCTCGGCCTGCAGGACCACGCCGAACTTCGCGGCCGGTACCCCGGCCGCGTTGATCAGGTTGGGGACCCGGTCCAGGTCGATGGCGTTGGTGATGGACGTGCTGGCCGTGTAGGCCAGCAGCCCCGCCATGGCGACGAGCGGGATCGCGACAAGAAAATATATTCGGAGCCTGATGGATCGACCGCGCGATCCCATGGCACCCCCACTATCGAGAGGCGTAGATGCGAGTTGCTCCCCGTCGCATCCAACTAACGGTCAAGACGGCCAGAATAGCCCATAACAGGCACGCGCCGGAGGCAAAGAAGGATATAGGTGGCGATGGGATTGTGTGTGATCACAAACGCGGATTTTGTTGATCTTTGCCGGGAAGTCGCAGATGATCATGGTCGGTGCCATCCGGGTCAGGCGACGGGCCTGCCCCGCTTTTGTCGGCGGAACCCCCTACCCTAAGGAGGTGGCTGCCCTCGCTATAGATGCCCTCCTCGACGGACTCAATCCGGAGCAGCGCGCTGCCGTGATCCACCAGGGCGGCCCGCTGCTGATCGTGGCGGGCGCGGGCTCGGGAAAGACCCGCGTGCTCACCCACCGGATCGCCTACCTGCTCGCCGCGCGGGAGGTGGCGCCGCAGGAGATCCTGGCCATCACCTTCACCAACAAGGCGGCCGGGGAGATGGCCGCTCGCGTCGCCGCGCTGGTCGGCCCGCAGGCCCGGTTCATGTGGGTGATGACGTTCCATTCGGCCTGCGTGCGCATCCTGCGCCGGGAGGCCAAGCGGTTCGGGTACCCCTCGTCGTTCTCCATCTACGACCAGGCGGACTCTCAGCGCCTGATGGCGCTCACCTGCCGTGAACTCGAGCTCGACGCCAAGCAGTACCCGCCGAAGGCGATGGCCGCGGCGGTGTCGAACCTGAAGAACGAGCTGATCGACTACGAGACCTTCGCCGCCCAGGCGCAGACCGCGCGGGACAAGGCCCTGGCCGAGGCCTACGGCGAGTACCAGCGCCGGCTGCTGGCGGCCGGCGCGATGGACTTCGACGACCTGATCATGGTCACGGTCAACCTGTTCCAGGCCATGCCGGAGGTCGCCCAGGAGTACCGTCGCCGGTTCCGGCACGTGCTCGTGGACGAGTATCAGGACACCAACCATGCCCAGTACGTCCTGATCAGGGAACTGGTCTCGGGCGGTGCTCCTCTTTTTTCTCACCAAACGGGGCAGGCTGATCCCGGCACCGACCCCGTCGAGCCCTCAGAACTATGCGTGGTCGGCGACGCCGACCAGTCGATTTACGCCTTCCGCGGGGCCACCATCCGCAACATCGTGGAGTTCGAGCAGGACTACCCCGATGCCAAGGTCATCTTGCTCGAGCAGAACTACCGCTCCACCCAGAACATCCTGGCCGCGGCCAACGCCGTGGTCTCGAAGAACCAGGGTCGCAAGCCCAAGAACCTGTGGTCCGACCAGGGCGCGGGTCCGCCGATCATCGGCTACGTGGCCGACAACGAGCACGACGAGGCCGCGTTCGTGGCCGAGGAGGTAGACCGGCTCACCGACGCCGGGCAGGCCATCCCGGGCCAGGTGGCGGTGTTCTACCGGACCAACGCACAGTCCCGTGTCTTCGAGGATGTGTTCATCCGGGTCGGGCTGCCCTACCGGGTCGTCGGCGGGGTGCGGTTTTACGAGCGGCGCGAGGTCCGCGACCTGCTCGCCTACCTCCGGCTGATCGCCAACCCGGCGGACGAGGTGTCGCTGCGGCGGGTGCTGAACGTGCCCAAGCGCGGTATCGGCGACCGGGCCGAGGAGTACGTGGCCGGGTTCGCGCAGCGGGAGCGGATCACGTTCGCCGAGGCGCTGGGGCGCCCGGCCGGCGTGCCCGGCCTCGCGGCGCGCTCGGCCAACGCGATCGCCGGGTTCAACACGCTCATCACGGAACTGCGGGAGCTGTCCGAGACCGTTCCCGTGGCCGATTTCACCGAGGCCGTGCTGGATCGCACCGGGTACGTCGAATCGCTGGAGCAGTCCTCCGACCTGCAGGACGCCAGCCGGATCGAGAACCTGGAGGAACTGGTCTCGGTGGCGCGCGAGTACGACGGCGCGCACGAGGACGGTACCCTGGCTGACTTCCTCGAGCAGGTGTCCCTGGTGGCCGACGCCGACCAGATCCCCGAAGGGGACGATCACGGCGGCCTGGTCACCATGATGACCCTGCACACGGCCAAGGGCCTGGAGTTCCCGGTGGTGTTCCTGACCGGCATGGAGGAAGAGGTCTTCCCGCACCAGCGCTCGCTGACCAACCCGAAGGAACTGGAAGAGGAGCGCCGGCTGGCCTACGTCGGCATCACCCGCGCCGAGCAGCGGTTGTACCTGACCCGGGCCATCGCCAGGATGTGGTGGGGCCGCCCGTCCTTCCACAAGGAGTCGAGGTTCCTCGCCGAGATCCCGGCGAACCTCATCGAATGGCGCCGCAACGAGCGGGCGGCGATGGCGTCGGTCGCGCCCGCCCAGGAGCGGATGGCACAGCGCCCGGGCACCCGGTCACCGGGAAACCGCCCGGTGCCCGCGCTCGCGCCCGGGGACATGGTGACCCACGACAAGTTCGGCCTCGGGACCGTGGTGTCCACCGACGGCTTCGGCGACCAGGCCGAGGCGAAGATCGACTTCGGGGCCGACTACGGCGTCAAGCACCTGGTCCTGCGCTACGCCCCGCTGGAGAAGTTGTAAGGCCGAGTCCGGTCTGGTGAATAGGGTCCGGCGGCCTTTTGCCCGGTTCGTACGGGTCGGGTAAATAAGGCCCGGAACCCGGGCGTGGCCGGGCCCGTGGACCGGACGGGCCGCCTTCGCGCGGATCCGCCTCGTTCCAGTCCCCGGCGCCGCCTGGTCTGGCCGCGCCGCCCGGTCCCCGAGGGACGCCTCGCCCCGGCGCGTTGCCCGGCCTGGGGGCGGTTCCCGGCCCCGGCGCGCTGCCTGGCCTGGGGACACCCCCGGATCCGTGAACGCCCCCGTGTTCTGGAACGCCGGCCGGCCCCGCCGCTACCGGACCGGTGCCCGCGGGAGCCATCGCGCCCACCGGGGTTACCTGGCTCAGGCCGGACCGCGTCGGCGTGACCGCCGGTACGGCCAGGCCCCGGTCACGTGCGACCGGGCGGCGGCGACGCCAGAGAAACCACCGGGCGACGGTAATCACGATGGCAAGCACCGTGGCGAGGATCATCGCGAAGAAGCCGTCGGCGATCCACTGGGCCGCGCCGATGGCCAGCGCGGCCTTCGATGTCGCCGCCGACCGGTTGAAGACCACGCCGCTGATCAGCGCGGCCACCACGTAGGCCAGCGCCGGGACGGGAATGATGGTCCGGCCCGCGCTGGGCCGGACAGCCAGCGCGGCGGCCACCGTGCCCGCGATGACGAAGATCGCGAGCAGGAGGCCGGGCGTGCTCCTGGACACCATGGTGGCGATGGTGCCGACGGCCGCGCTCGAGACGATGATGCAGACGCCGAGGCCGCCCTGCAGCGTGCCCCACCGGCCCGGGCCCGGCGAACGCCGGGCATTGCGCCCGGTCCGGCCGCGCGCAGCGCGCACCCCGGTGTCGTCACGGCCGCCGCCACGGTCGACGCCATCTCGTCGGCCGCCGGTCTCCACCGCGGCCTGCCGCACCCCCAGCTGGCCCGCGGCCTGCCGCCTCCCGGCTGACGGGGACCTGGCGGGCTGAGTACGGGGCGTCTCGGGCTGAGCCGGCAGCCGCCGGGTCGACGGGTCGATCCGCGGCTCGCGGCCGCCCACGCCAGGGTTACGTACCCGGGCATCCGGCCCGCGGGAATCGCCCCATCCCCGGCCCGCCTGGCCACCAGTCCATTGGCCTCCAGCCCCTGGGCTGCCGGCTCCCTGACCGGGATCGCGCCGGGGCGTCCGGGCACCGGATCCGGGCCCGGGGGCCCGGGGAAGGCCGTCATCGCGGTCGCGCGGCCTGGCTCCAGGCTCGCCGCCGTACGGCCTGCTCGGGCGCGGTTCGCGCCGGGGGGGATCGGTCATGTGTGCTTCGGATGTTAGCCGTTGCGCCATGGTAGCGGGGGCGTGAAGGTAGGCTTCGTCGGACGATTACGGGTTCAGGGCGGGACTGCTGAGGAACGATGCCATGGTTAGGCCTGGTTTTCCGGCCTCGACGTGGGGGGTCGCCGGAAAAGCCGGATATGCCCTGAGCTGCGTAGCAGCGGCTCTGGTGTTGGCCGTGAGCGGCTTTTCCTACTTCTTCGTCAGCGACGTGAGCAGCATCGGCGGCTCGCACGCGATCAACAGCGGACCCTCCATCGGCGCGCAGAACATCCTGCTCATGGGCTTGGAGAGCCGGACCGACTGGAACGGCAACATCCTGCCGAACGACATCCTCAACGCCCTGCACGCCGGGAGCAGGCAGGGCGTCGAGAACGGAGTCGGCGGGAACGCCACCAACACGCTGATCCTGATCCATATCCCGGCTGGCGGCAAGAAGGCGACCGCCTTCTCCATCCCGCGCGACGACTGGGTCAACTTCCCCCAGACCTACGACGGGCAGACCCAGGGCAAGATCGACCAGGCCTACGGGGACGCCCTGGCGGAAAAGGAGTCCCAGCTCTACCAGCAGGACCCCAAGATGCCCAGGAACCAGATCGCCTTCCAGGGCAACGAGGCGGGCCGCGCGGCCGCGGTGGACACCGTGGAAATGTTCACCGGGGTGCGCATCGACCACTTCGCCGAGGTCAACCTGGACGGTTTCTACGAGCTGGCCAAGGTGCTCGGCGGCGTGGAGGTCTGCCTGCGGAACCCGGTCCCGCTGGACACCTACTCGGGCTTCTACGCCAAGAAGGCCGGCTACCAGCACCTGGACGCGAAGATGGCGCTGGCCTTCGTCCGCCAGCGGCACGGCCTGGTCAACGGCGACCTAGACCGCACCCACCGGCAGCAGGCGTTCCTGGACTCGGTGATGCAGCAGCTGCGCACCGATGGCGTGCTCAGCGACCTGGGCAAGATCAACTCGCTGCTCTCGGTGGCCAGGCAGTACGTGATCACCGATTCCGGCTGGGACCTGCTCGACTTCGCTACTCAGATGCGCAGCCTGAACAGCGGCAACCTGACCTTCCACACGTACCCGATCCTGGGCTACGCGACCATCGACGGGCAGTCCGCCAACCAGGTCGATCCCGGCGCTATCCAGAAGATCACCCAGGAGGCCTTCTACCCGGCGCCCGCCGCCTCCGGCTCGGCCGAGCCGAAGGCCGCCAGCACGCCTTCGATCAACCCGGCCCAGGCGGCCAAGACCACGGTGGATGTGTACAACGGCGGCGGCACCCCTGGTCTGGCCGGCCAGGTCTCGCAAGCCCTGGTCAAGGACGGGTTCACGGCCGGCCTGGTGGGCAACACCGACGCGCTGGCCGCGACCCAGGTGCTCTACGGCACGGGCTCCGCCACCAGCGCCGGCCAGATCGCCAAGCTGTTCGGCGTCAGCGCGACGGCGAGCACCGAGGTAGCGGCCGGCCACGTCCAGGTCATGCTGGGCGGCAACGCCGCGGTGCCCGGGGCCACGCCATCCTCCTCCGCGAGCGGGTCGGCCGGCATCCCCACCACCGGGGTCCAGGGCGGGGCGGTCAACGCCAAGAACGGCATCCCCTGCGTCGACTGAGCCACCCGGACCCGGCCCGATCGCCGGCCCCGGGCCAGCCTGGCCGTCATCTGGCCGGACGCGCCAGCTAGGCTTGCTGTCATGGGCAAGATCCGGGTGATCGTCGCGAAGGCCGGGCTCGACGGCCACGACCGCGGGGCGAAGGTGGTGGCCCGCGCGCTGCGCGACGCCGGCGTAGAGGTCATCTACACGGGCCTGCACCAGACGCCCGAGCAGATCGTCGCGGCCGCCATCCAGGAAGACGTGGACGCGGTCGGGCTCTCCATTCTCTCCGGCGCGCACATGACGCTCTTCGCCCGGGTGATCGAACTGCTCAAGGAGCGGGACGCCGCCGACATCGTGGTATTCGGCGGCGGCATCATCCCGGACGAGGACATCACTGAGCTGACCCGGATGGGCGTGGCCAGGATCTTCACCCCGGGCGCGCCCACCACCGAGATCGTCGCCTGGGTCCGCGAGAAGTTCGGCCGCGAGGTGGCGGAAAGCCAGGCCTGACCCCAGCGTTGCCGTCAGGTCTCGCCGACGGCGGCGAGGTTGCCCCGCACGGTCCTGGTAAACGGGTGGTCATGGCCGAGATACCTTTCACTGTCGGCCAGGGTGCGCTTGAGCTGCGCGATCGCCTCCACCAGGCGGCCGTCCGCGTACTGTGCCGCGGCGAGGCCGGAGCGTGCGGTCAGCGTCTCCAGTTCGCCGGGCCCCAGGATGTGCTCGCAGTCGGCCAGCGCCCGCTCGTAGTGCGTGATGGCGTCAGCGGGCCGCCCGGCCTGCAGGTACGCGCCAGCCAGGTTGGAGCGGGCGGTCCGGGTGTCCGCGTGGTCGGTTCCGGATACCCGCTGCCGGGCGGCCAGCGTCTGCTCGTAGCCGGGGATGGCTTCGCGCAGCCGCCCGGCGCTGCGATAGCCGAAGGCGAGGTTGGCCCGGGCCGCGATCGTATCCGGGTGGTCGGGGCCTACCGTCCGCTCCCGGTCGGCCAGCACCTGCTCGTACTGGGTGATTGCCTCTTGCCACCGTCCGCTGCGCCGCAGCGCGGAGGCGAGGTCGGCGCTGGCCCTGATCGTGTCCGGGTGGTCGTGCCCGCGGACCGCCTCCTGGTCGGTCAGCATGCGCTTGTACTGCTCGATCCCTTTCTTGTCTTTCCCGCTGGCCAGGTAGGCGTCGGCCAGGCCGGCCCGGGCGGCCAGCGTGACGGTGTGCCCGGCGCCGAGCATCCGCTCCGCGTCGGCCACCAGCGAGGCGTAGGTGGCCGTCGCCTCCCGGCCGCGTCCGCTGGCCTGGTAAGCGTCGGCCAGACTGGCCCGCATGGTCAGGGTGGTCAGGTGCCCGGCCCCGAGCTGGCGGCTCGAATCTTCTGCTGCCTGGTCGTACAGCGTGATGGCCGCGGCGGCCTGCCCCGCGCTGACGTAGGCGTGCGCGAGACGGCTGCGGGCGGCGATCGTCTCCGCTTCGGAGCCCTGGGTCCGTTCCCGGTCGGCCAGCGCGTTCTGGAACATCGTGATCGCCTCGGTGGAACGGCCCGCCAATTCGTACGTGGCGGCGAGCCTGTCCCTGGCGGCGGCCGTGCTGGCGTGCCCGGACCCGAGCAGCCGGGTACTGGTCGCGACCAGCCGCTGCCAGTAGCTGATCGCCGAGCTGGTCAGGCCGCTGTCTTCCAGGCTCAGGCCGTGGCGGAACAGCAGCGGATGGGCCTCGGGCTGCCATAGCGGGTTCACCGGGCCGGCGGGTTCCTGCTGCGGGTCCGTCGTGGTCGCCGTACTCTGCGCCAGGGTCTCGGCGGCCGCGCCGAGAGCGATCGCGCAGTCGCGGAGGGCCTGGTCAAGCTGTGTGCGTCGGCGGCCGCCCTCCGGCCATGCCTGCATCAGCGCGTCGGCTGCGGCCAGGACCACCTGCCCGGAGGCCTTGGGTGACACCAGGGCGCGTACGGCCGCATGGACGCCCGGGTGCATGCGCACCGTGCGGACCAGGCTCTCCGGGTCGACGCTGACCAGGTCGACCGCGGCCAGGGCGCTGATAGCGGCCCGGGCCATCTGCTGATCGGCGCCGTCCCCGGCGCCTGGCTGGCCGGTGATGTAGCCGCACGCGGCCGGGCTGGTCAGCACCGCCTCTGGGATCCCGTGCGGATCGAGCATGGCGGCGAGCGCGAGGGCGGGCCAGGCCATGTCCTGCGGCCGCTCCCGGTCCGCGCATTCGGCGGCTAGCGACGTGGTGGCCAGCACCGCCGCGGACACGCCGGGTACGACGGGCACGTGCCTTCGGCGTTCGGCCAGCAGCGTTCGGTACTCGCGGCAGCCAAGCCCGGTGATGCTCATCACGGCGGCCGCCTGAGCGAGTCCGAGCGGCAGGTCATCCAGGTCCTCGGCCAGGTCGATGGCCTCGGCCTGCTGGTCGGCCGTGAGCCAGCCGGCCAGATAGGATACGGCTTCCCGGCGGCTGAACCCGCTGACCGGTATGATCCGGACCCCCAGGCGGTGGCCAGCGGCCGTCTGGCGCAGCGCGGACTCGGTCAGCTGCGTCGTGACGACGACCCGGCCGGCCGGCCCGGATGGCCACAGGTCCTCGAGGTCGTGCGCCGCGGTCAGGTGGTCCAGGATCAGGACCCACGGGCGCTCGGTGTGTGCCAGCCAGGTGACGAAGCGAGCCGCAGCCGTCGCAGCGTCATCTTCCGGCACGGCGACGCCCACCGAGTCCGCTGCGTGAGCGAAGCCGGAGATGATCGCATCGCGGCCGGTAGCGGTCACCCAGGCCAGCAAATCTACTGTCTGGCTGCTCCACACGGCGTGCGCGAACTCCGCGGCCAACTGGGTCGTGCCGGTCCCGCCCTGACCGGCCGGGGCGGCGACCGTCTTCTCGCCCTGCGTCAGCACGACGATCTCGCCGAGCCGCAGACCGGAGCGCAAGTCAGGACCGGTTTCCGGGCGCTGACAGTACGAGTCCGCGAGCGGCGGAACGATTCCCGACAGCAGCGCCGGCGACTGAGGCGGCGTTTCCGCGCGCTGTCCCATGACCACGGTGACATCCCTCCCCGCGATGTCAGGCGGCCGGGCGCAGCCGTCATTGCCGCCCGTCCCGGTAACCCGCAAGACGCTCATGTTAGCTCCCAAACGGCCTGCCCGGTCCTTATTTGCGAAACGGGGGTGCCTTCCTTCCGCCGGCCTGATGAATCCGGCGCGACATCACCGCCTGCCGTGATGCGCCGATCTGTGATTAAGCTGGTTTTCGGGACTAAAGACCCTAGTGCTGATGGTCGACTTATGCTAGACGCCGACGTCGTCCCAGCTCCTGCGAACATCAGGGACTTAAGTATTCCGGCCGCGTTGCTTGCCGCTGGCCTGCCTGCGTCCCGGTTCTCAGGCAATTGAAAAGTCGACTTTTGCTATTAACCCCATGTCGTACGGATGCAAATGTTTAATATGAGCGACCGAGGCCGCGGGCGTCAGTGTCCCGGTATTAAGCCCTGGGGGGGTTAAACCGTGAGTAGCGATATTGTCACGGGCAGACATGCCAGATCGCGCCAACTGGAGGAGTTGCCGCAGGAATACGCGGCATTCAAGATAGAGAAACGCGGGATCGACCTGATTCCCGACGCCGAGCGCAAGATGCGGCCGTCGGGGCTGTTCTGGTTGTGGTCAGGCGCGGTGTTCAACGTGGAGTTCCTGTTCTACGGCACCCTGATCATGACCTTCGGCCTGACCGTGCTCCAGGCCATCCTCGCGATCTTGGTGGGCAACCTGCTCTACGCGCTGCTCGGCCTGGCCAGCCTGCAGGGGCCGAAGGCGGGGACCACCGCTTTCATGGTGAACCGGGCGCCGTTCGGCCAGAACGGGAACCGCCTGGTGGCCTTGTTCAACTGGGTCACCCAGGTCGGTTTCGAGATCGAGGGCATCTACTTCGTGGTCGCCACGGTGATCTTGCTGTTCTCCCTGCACGGGATCAGGCTCGATGCGGCGGCCAAGATCGCGGTGATCATCCTCGCCGCGCTGCTCCAGATGATCACGCCGCTGCTCGGCCACGCCACGATCAGCAAGTTCCTGCGTTACCTGGCCTACGTATTCATCGTGTTCTTCGCGGTGCTGGCGGCATTCACCTTCCAGCGGCTGCACCTGTCCGCTTTCCACGTCAAGCCAGCCTCCCTCGCGGTCTGGACCACCGCGCTGGTGCTGCTCATCTCCGTCGGTGGCCTGGGCTGGACGGTGAACGGCAACGACTACTCGCGCTACCTGCCCCGCGACACCGCGCCGTCCCGGACCTTCTGGGCCGCGACGCTGGGCGGCGCGATCCCGTCAGTCATCCTGGAGATCCTCGGCGTCCTCGCCTATACCATCACGGCCAAGTCAGTGGGGATCGCGCAGATCGGCGTGCCGCAGTCCTTCCCGGCCTGGTTCGTGACCCCGTTCCTCATCTTCGCCATCTTCCAGCTGCTCGCGATCGACACCATCAACATGTACTCCTCCGGGGTCACGCTGCAGGCCCTGGGCCTGCCGGTCAAGCGGTGGGGCGCGGTCATCATCGACACGGTGGTCTGCGCCGTCGTCACCGGCATCATCTTGTTCCACGGGAACTTCTACGCCGACTTCTCTGGGTTCCTGCTCTACGTCGTGGTGTGGCTGTCGGCTTGGTTCGGCATCTTGATCACCGACTACCTGATGCGCGGCGGGACCTATCACTCGTTGTCACTGCGGTCCGCGCGCGACGGCCTCTACTGGCGTCATGACGGCGTCCACTGGCCTGCCATCATCGCCCAGGTGCTCGGCATGGCCGCCGCCCTCATGTGGCTCAACGCCGACTTCGCCAAGCCGGCATACACCGGCCCCCTCTCCAATCACTTCCCCGGTCTGCACGGCGGCGACTTCAGCTGGGCCATCGGCATCGTGGTCGGCGCGCTAGCCTACTGGGCCCTCGCCGGCCGCAGCGTGCGGAAGGAGATAGCCCAGGCCGGGGCATGACGCGCAGGCGTCCGTCAATCAGGAGCGTTAGGCTGGCCAGGATGATCCTGATCCAGGCCAGCCGGAACGCGAAGGTGAACGACCCCGTGGTGCGGAACGTGGCGGACCTGGCTGCCGGGCCCCCCGGCATGCCGGGACCGCCGTCCAGGTCGCTCAACCTGGAGCAGGCCCTGGCCGGGCTGGACCCAGCCAGGGGAGAACGCCTGTGGCCGTACGTCGCCGTGAGTATGCTCGGCGGCATCCGCATCGAGGAAGCGGGCATCGGCCGGGATCGGGGACCGCGTGAGCTTCGCCACACCTTCGTCTCGCTCCTGTCCGATTCCGGCGTGCCCATCGAGCAAATCGCGGACGCGGTAGGCCACTCGAGCACCCGTACCACCGAGGTTGTATATAGGCATCAGCTCCGGCCAGTTACCCGCACCGCCGCCGTCGCGCTGGGCCCGCTGTTCGAGAGCCGAGGGAAGACCGACGGAGGCCGGAACTGAACCTTTAGGCTTCCAGTTAGGCTGCCAAGACCCCGAATCGAATGGACAGAAGCTTATGAGCAGCGAAAACAGTGAGGGTTGAGCGTGGACCTGTTTGAGTATCAGGCGAAAGAGCTGTTCGCCGAGTACGGCGTCCCGGTACAGGCCGGCCAGGTCGCGAGCACGGCCGACGAAGCGCGTGAGATCGCTGCGGAGTTCGCCGCGAAGGGCCACCCGCTCGTGGTGGTGAAGGCCCAGGTCAAGGTCGGCGGCCGCGGGAAGGCCGGCGGTGTGAAGCTGGCCGATGGCCCGGACGAAGCCTTCGCGAAGGCCAGTCAGATTCTCGGCATGGACATCAAAGGCCACACCGTGCATTCGGTGCTCATCGCCCAGGCGGTGGACATCGCGGCCGAGTACTACCTTTCCTTCCTGCTGGACCGGGCCAACCGCACGTTCCTCGCCATCTGCTCGGTGCAGGGCGGCATGGAGATCGAGGAGGTCGCGCACAGCTCACCCGAGGCGGTGGCGCGCATCCCGGTCTCCGCGCTGAACGGCGTGGACGCGGCCAAGGCGGCGGAGATCATCGCCGCGGGCCGGATCCCGGCCGAGGCGGCCGAGGGCGCCGCCCTGCTAGCCGAACGGCTCTGGTCCATGTTCAGCGATGAAGACGCCACGCTGGTCGAGGTCAACCCCATGGCGGTGACCGAGCAGGGTGACGTGATCGCGGTCGACGGCAAGGTGACGCTGGACGACAACGCGTCCTTCCGCCAGGAGCACGCCCGGTTCGACGACATCACCAACACCGACCCGATCGAGGCCCGCGCCCGCGAGAAGCACCTCAACTACGTCAAGCTCGAGGGCGAGGTCGGCATCATCGGCAACGGGGCGGGCCTGGTCATGTCGACCCTGGACGTGGTGGCCTACGCGGGCCAGCCGTTCGGCGGGATCCGCCCGGCCAACTTCCTCGACATCGGCGGCGGCGCGTCGGCCGAGGTCATGGCGAACGGCCTGGAGATCGTGCTGTCCGACCCCAGCGTGCGCAGCGTGTTCGTGAACGTCTTCGGCGGGATCACCTCCTGCGACGCGGTAGCCAACGGGATCGTCTCGGCCATCGGCATGCTGGAGAGCCGCGGTGACCAGGTCGACCGGCCGATCGTGGTCCGCCTGGACGGCAACAACGCCGCCGAGGGCCGGCGCATCTTGTCCGAAGCCAGCATCGGCGTGGTCGAACAGGTGGCCACGATGGACGGCGCGGCCCGCCGGGCCGCCGAACTGGCCAGCGCCGCGAAGGGAGCGTGAGGTGGCGATCTTCCTGACCGCCCAGAGCCGGGTCATGATCCAGGGCATCACCGGCTCGGAGGGCCGCAAGCACGGCGCCCGCATGATCGCGGCGGGCACCAAGATCGTCGGCGGCACCAACCCGCGCAAGGCGGGCCAGACCGTCGACCTCGGCGGCACCGGCGTGCCGGTGTTCGGCACGGTCGCCGACACCATGGCCGAGACCGGCGCCGACGTGTCGGTCGTGTTCGTGCCCGCGTCGGGCACCAAGGACGCGGTGATCGAGGCCATCGAGGCACAGATCCCGCTGTGCATCGTGATCACCGAAGGCATTCCGGTGCACGACACGGCCGAATTCTGGGCGCGCGCCAGCGCGGCGGGCAACCGCACCAGGATCATCGGGCCGAACTGCCCGGGCGTGGCCTCGCCCGGCAAGTCCAACGCCGGCATCATCCCCGCCGACATCACCAGCGAGGGGCGGATCGGGCTGGTCTCCAAGTCGGGCACGCTGACCTACCAGATGATGTACGAGCTACGGGACATCGGTTTCTCCACCGCCGTCGGCATCGGCGGCGACCCGGTCATCGGGACCACCCACATCGACTGCCTGCAGGCGTTCCAGGAAGACCCGGAGACCGACGCGATCGTCATGATCGGCGAGATCGGCGGCGACGCCGAGGAGCGGGCCGGCGCGTTCATCGAGCAGCATGTGACCAAGCCGGTCATCGGCTACGTGGCCGGGTTCACCGCCCCCGAGGGCAAGACCATGGGCCACGCGGGCGCGATCATCTCGGGCTCTTCCGGTACCGCCCAGGCCAAGAAGGAAGCCCTGGAAAAGGCCGGTGTCCGCGTCGGCAAGACCCCGAGCGAGACCGCCGAACTCGTCCGGGCGCTGTTTTAGCCCGGGGGGATGACCCCCCGGAACCCCCCACGTGTGCTCCGCACCCCGCTGGGGTGCTCGCCGTAGTATCGCCCGGCCGGAGGGGCTGACGCCCCTCGCGGGCCGGGCGATGGCGGGCTTGCGCCCGCGCTTTTCGCCGTACGGCGGCTGGTGCGCCCGCGCTTTTCGCCGTATCCGCGGCTGCTGTGCCTGGGTTTCGCGGCGTGGTGCCCGGCGCGCCTCCGGCGGGTGGGAAGGGATCGTTGCGAGGATCGGGGGTGTGAGTGTTTCCGCCGAGGCGCCGCTGGCCCCCGAGCCGAACCGGCCGCCGGGGTCGCCCGGGCCTGGCGGCCGCAAGCCCCGCGGCCGCGGGGATCAGGACGCCCAGCCGGGCCGGCCGCTGGTTATTACCGGCGGCATCGCGGCCTGCGCGGCGGCCGGCAGCGGGCTCGCGGTGCTCATCACGCTCACCGCGATCGGCTGGATCACCGCCCCGCACGTGGGCATCGGCACCGGCCTGGTCGGGGTGCTGCGCACCGCGGGGATGCTCTGGCTAGTGGCCCACCACGTCGGCTTCACCGTCCGCGGCGCCGGGCACATCGGCCTGCTCCCGCTCGGCTTGGTCCTGCTGCCCGGCGTGCTGCTGGCCATAGCCGGGCGGTGGGTGGTCCGGGCCGGGGCGGTCACCCGGCTACGCCACGTCGGTTACGCCGCCATCGCGCTGGCCCTGCCGTACGCCCTGCTGGCCGGGGCGCTCGCGCTGGCCACCCGGACCGACGTGGTGTCGCCCTCGCTGCTGGAGGCGGTGGTCGAGTCCTTCCTGCTGGCCCTGGTGGCAGGCGGTCTCGGCGGCGCGCGGGGACTGGCGCCGTGGTCCCGGCTGGGCGGCCTGATGCCGGCCCGGCCGCGCTCGATCGCGGCGGGCATGCTCGGCTCGTCCGCCGTTCTCGCCGCGGCCGGCGCGGCGCTGGCGGGAGCCTCGCTCGCGGTGCACCTGCCCGAAGTCAGGACGGCCAGCGACGCGCTCTCGCCGGGGGTGGGCGGTGCCGCGCTGCTGCTACTGGCCCAGCTGGCCTACGTCCCGAACGCCATCGTCTGGGCGATCAGCTACACCCTCGGTCCCGGCTTCGCGTTCGGCATCGGCACCGTGGTCGCCCCGACCGGATCGGCGCTCGGCGCGGTCCCGCTCTTCCCGATGCTCGCGGCCATCCCGTCGGACGCCCGGCCAGGCGGTCCGGCCTGGGTGCCCGTCGTGGTGCTGGCCCTGCCCTACCTGGCCGGCGCCTTCGCCGGGATCGTCACGGTGCGGATCGCGCCCACGCCGGTAATCGAAGCGGCTCCGCTCTGGGGTTTCGCCGCCGGCACGGCGACGGGTGCCCTGGCCGGCCTGGGCGCCGCCTTCGCGGGCGGACCGCTCGGCAACGGCCGCTTGGCCGCGGTCGGCCCGTCCGGTTTCCAGGTGGGCCTGGTGGCGATACTCGAGATCGGCATCACCGCCGCGTTGTCCGCCGCGGCCACCAACTGGCTCATCCTCCGCCGCGCGCAGAAGCGGTACCGCGAGGCCACCCAAGCTCAGTCAGCCATGGTCACCGACCCATACCTGCTCATGGACCCCCACCAGGCCCAGGAACCCCACCAGGCCCAGGAACCCCATATGCCCCAGGGCCCATACCTGTCGCCAGAGTCGCATCTGCCCCACGGACCGTACTCGTCCCAGGGGCCACTCCTCCCGCCAGGCCAGCACGACGAGACCGACGACGCCAGCGGCCACCGGATCTACCTGAACCCGTGGGCCGCCGACCACGAGAACGGACTGGACGACGACGAGGAAATCCCCCTCGGCGTGATCGAGGAGTACCCCGAAGACCGCTAGGGTGTGTCCTTCAGGAACTCTCGTCGCTTCCTGGAACTCGATGCCTAGGAGCCTGAGGCTGGCGGGGATACTGGCCTCGGTGTGACCAATGGGGCTTGGGATCCTGAGGCGCCACTCAAGATGGGGCTGGAGTGCACGCGTCGGCTTACGTGTCGCCGTCGGCGTCCTCGGCCGGCACTGCCGTCATCGGCCAGCACTGCCGTCATCGGTCGGCGCTGGTGTAACCGGCCGCCTTGCAGGATGCTCATCTCGCTGCCGACCGAGTTGGTGAACTGGTTGTGGCAGGCCTGCTGGGCGGTCACCGTGTTCGCGCCGTTCATGCAGGTGTAGTAGGAGTTCAGCTGCGGCCAGAACACCGCCAGCACCATCAGCCACAGGGCACTGAACGCGAGGCCGAACGCGCCGACCACCACGCCGCTGACCGCCCCGCGCGGCCGGGCGGTGCCGGCCCGCCGGGCCTGCTTGCTCGCGGTGACGCCGAGCCAGATCGCGACCAGGGCGAACACCAAGGTCAGGGCGGCCACGAAGATGCCGCGGCGCAGGTTGCCGAGCCCGAGCATCAGCCCGATCAGGCTGAGTACGCCGAGCAGCAACGCCGCTAGCGCCCGCTGGCGCACGGCGGGGTCGGGGGGCGGCAGCTGCCGGCGGTTGGGCAGCGCGCCTTGACGCTGCGGCCCGCGCCCGCCCGGCGGCTGGTATCTGGCCATCACCCCTATTCTGCCCTCTGTGCCGACCGGCTGGGCCGGCCTTCCGCCCCGGTGCCATAGGGTTAAGCCCGTGACCTCGCGGCTTGTCGTGCTCGTTTCCGGAGAGGGGACCAACCTTCAGGCCCTGATCGACGCGTGCCGGGACGAGGCGTACGGCGCGAAGGTGGTGGCGGTCGGTGCGGACCGGCCCGGCATCAACGGGCTTAATCGGGCCGAACGGGCTGGCGTTCCCGCCTTCGTCACCAAGCTGTCCGACTACCCGGCGCGCGAGGAGTGGGACGCGGCCCTGGCCCGCACGTGCGCGAGCTACCAGCCGGACCTGATCATCCTGGCCGGGTTCATGAAGCTGGTCGGTAAGCCGTTCCTGGACGCGTTCGGCGGCCGCTGCCTGAACACGCACCCGGCGCTGCTACCGTCGTTCCCCGGAACGCATGGCGTGCGGGACGCGCTGGCGCATGGCGTGAAGATCGCAGGCTGCACCGTCTTCATCGTCGACGCCGGTGTCGACGAGGGGCCGATCGTGGCCCAGGCCAGCGTGCCGGTCGCCGATGACGACGACGAAGCCGCGCTGCACGAACGCATCAAGGTGGCGGAGCGGGCGCTGCTCGTGGACACGGTAGGCAGGATGGTCCGCGAAGGCTGGTCCGTCCGCGGCAGGAAGGTGAGGATCGGCCGATGACTGCGATTCCGTTCAGGCGCGCACTGATCAGCGTCTACGACAAGACCGGCCTCGAGGATCTGGCGTCCGGGCTGCACGCGGCCGGCGTCGAGATAGTCTCCACCGGCACGACCGCGGCCCGGATCGCGGCCGCCGGGGTGCCGGTCACCCGGGTGGAGGAGCTGACCGGCTTCCCCGAGTGCCTGGACGGGCGGGTCAAGACGCTGCACCCGCGGGTGCACGCGGGCCTGCTGGCCGACCTGGCCCTCCCGTCGCACGAGGCCCAGCTGGCCGAGCTCCACATCGAGCCGTTCCAGCTGCTGGTGTCCAACCTGTACCCGTTCGAGGCCACGGTCGCGTCCGGCGCCACGCCGGAAGAATGCGTCGAGCAGATCGACATCGGCGGCCCGGCCATGGTTCGCGCCGCCGCCAAGAACCACCGCTCGGTGGCCGTCATCACCGACCCGGCCCGGTACGCCGACGTGCTGGCCGCCCTGCCCGGCGGGTTCACCCTGGACCAGCGCCGAACGCTGGCGGCCGAGGCGTTCGCGCACACCGCCGCCTACGACATCGCGGTGGCGTCCTGGTTCGCGAGCGTCTACGCGCCCGACGAGACGGCCCGCGAGGCCGGGTGGCCCGCGGTGACCGGTGCCCTGTGGCAGCGCGCCGACGTGCTCCGCTACGGCGAGAACCCGCACCAGCGGGCCGCCCTGTACACGCGCCCCGGCCCGAAGAGCGCGGCGGAGGGCATCGCGGCGGCCGAACTCCTGCACGGCAAGGCCATGTCCTACAACAACTACGTGGACGCCGACGCGGCCCGGCGCGCGGCCTACGACTTCGCCGAGCCGTGCGCGGCCATCATCAAGCACTCCAACCCGTGCGGGATCGCGGTCGGGGCCGACCTGGCGCAGGCGCACGCCAAGGCCAACGCGTGCGACCCTACCTCGGCGTTCGGCGGGGTCATCGCGGTCAACGGGCCGGTGACCGCGGCGCTGGCGCGGCAGATCGCCGAGATCTTCACCGAGGTGGTCATCGCCCCCGACTTCGACGCCGAGGCACTGGACATCCTGTCCGCCAGCAAGAACGTCCGGCTGCTGCGCTGCGCCCCGCCCGGAGCCGGGCCGGCTACCGAATTCAGGCCGGTGACCGGCGGGATGCTGCTCCAGTCGGCCGACCGGGTGGACGAGCCCGGCGACGACCCGGCCAACTGGCAGCTCAAGGCGGGGCCGCAGGCCACCCCGGGGCAGCTCGCGGACATGGCGTTCGCGTGGAAGGCATGCCGTTCGGTCAAATCGAATGCCATCTTGCTGGCCTCGGGCGGTGCCTCCGTCGGGGTGGGGATGGGGCAGGTCAACCGGGTGGACTCGGCCCGCCTGGCGGTGCTGCGGGCCGGGGACCGGGCGGCCGGTTCTGTCGCCGCCAGCGACGCGTACTTCCCGTTCGCCGACGGCTTCGAGATCCTGGCCGAGGCCGGGGTGGCCGCCGTCGTGGAGCCGGGCGGCTCGATCCGGGACCACCTGACCATCACCGCCGCCGAAGCCGCCGGTATCGGTCTTTACTTCACCGGCGTGCGCCACTTCTACCACTAAGGGGACGCGACGTGACCGCACAGGTGCTCGACGGCAAGGCCCTGGCCGCGGAGATCCGGGCCGGTCTGACCGAACGGGTGGCCGCCCTGGCCGCGCGTGGTATCGTGCCCGGGCTCGGCACGGTCCTGGTCGGCGACGACCCCGGCAGCCGGGCCTACGTGAACGGCAAGCACCGGGACTGCGCCCAGGTCGGGATCGCCTCCATCCGCCGCGACCTGCCCGCCGACGCCACCCAGGCCCAGGTCGAGGCGGTCGTCGACGAACTGAACGCCGACCCCGCCTGCACCGGGTACATCGTCCAGCTGCCGTTGCCTGACGGCCTGGACGCCAACGCCGTGCTCAACCGGATGGACCCGGCCAAGGACGCGGACGGGCTGCACCCGGTCAGCCTGGGCAAGCTGGTGCTGAACGAGCGGGGCCCGCTGCCGTGCACCCCGCGCGGCATCGTGGAACTGCTGCGCCACTACGGGGTGGCCATCGCGGGCGCCGACGTGACCGTGATCGGCCGCGGGATCACCGTCGGCCGCGCGCTCGGCCTGCTGCTGACCAGGCGCACCGAGAACGCCACCGTGACCTCGTGCCACACCGGGACCAAGGACCTGGCCGCGCACACCAGGACCGCCGACATCGTGGTGGTGGCGGCCGGCCGGCCGGGGCTGGTGACCGCGGACATGATCAAGCCCGGCGCGGCCGTGGTGGACGTCGGCATCACCCGCACCGACGCGGGCCTGACCGGCGACGTCGCCAAGGACGTCGCGGACGTGGCGGCCTGGCTCGCCCCCATGCCCGGCGGCGTCGGCCCCATGACCCGCGCCATGCTCCTGCTCAACGTCGTCGAAGCCGCCGAACGCGCCTAGGGCCGCCCCAGGATGTGCACCGTCCAACCGGCCTCGCGCCAGAGTGAGGCATCCAGGCAGCAGCGGGCGTCGATGATCACCCGGCGGGCGACCAGCTGGGCGAGCGCGGCCGGGTCGATAGCCCGGTAGTCGGACCACTCGGTCAAGTGCAGCACCAGGTCGGCGTCCTCGGCCGCCTCCGACACCGAAGGCGCGCAGCGCAGGGCCGGCCGCTTCCTGACCGCGCTGGGCATGGCCACCGGGTCGTGTACCGTCACGGTCGCCCCCTCGGCCGCCAGCCGGTCGCAGACGGCCAGGCTGGGGGAGTCCCGGACGTCGTCGCTGTTCGGCTTGAACGCGACGCCGAGCACCGCGACCCGCCGCCCGTCCAGTGATCCGCCCGCCGCCTGGCGAGCCAGCGTCACCACCCGCTCGCGCCGCCCCAGGTTGATCTCGTCCACCGTGCCCAGCCAGCTGACCAGCGAATCCACCCCCAGTTCGGCGGCGGTGGCGCGGAACCCGCGGATGTCCTTGGGCAGGCAGCCGCCGCCGTACCCGAGCCCGGGTGACAGGAACCGGCGGCCGATCCGCGCGTCGTGGCCGAGCGCCTCGGCCAGCGCTATCACGTCGGCGCCGGACTGCTCGCAGACCTCGGCCATGGCGTTGATGAAGGAGATCTTGGTGGCCAGGAACGCGTTGGCCGCCACCTTGACCAACTCCGCCGTCTCCAGGTCCATGACCAGCAGCGGGCTGCCCGCCTCGAGCGCCGTGCGGTACACCTCGCGCAGCCGGGCCTCGGCGCTGTCGCAGGTCACGCCAGCGACGATCCGGTCCGGCGCCAGGCTGTCCTGCACCGCGAAGCCTTCCCGCAGGAACTCGGGGTTCCAGGCCAGGTCGACCGCCTCCCCGGCCGGTGCCGCCGCGCGCAGCGAGGTCAGCACCTGCCGCGCGGTCCCGACCGGGACCGTCGACTTCCCCACGACCAGGCACGGCCCCGTCAGGTGCGGGGCGAGCGCGGCGGTCGCCGCGTGGACCGCGCCGAGGTCGGCCCGGCCGGCCTCGCCCTCCGGCGTCCCCACGCACAGGAAGTGGACGTCACCGAACGCGGCGACCTCGGCGAACGACAGGGTGAACCGGAGCCGTCCGGCGTCCAGGTTCTTCCGCAGCAGCGGCTCCAGGCCGGGCTCGAAGAACGGGGCCTCGCCCCCGGCCGCCTTGGCGATCTTCTCCGCGTCGACGTCGATCGCCAGCACCTCGTGGCCGAGATCGGCCAGGCAGACGGCATGGGTGAGCCCGAGATAGCCGGTTCCGACGACGGTGACCCGAGGCAAACTGGCCCTCCTCCGCGTGACGTGCTCGCCTTACTATTCTCGTTTACCAGGGACACTAGGTGCCGACGCCGAAGTGGCGGGTACTTTGCCGTTACGTGAAACGGTCGTGACCCCCGTTTTGGCTTCCGAGGTTACTAATGAGTAACATATGCTCGCGGACCCGGTGCGGGAGGACGTCACATGGTTTGGCAGGCTTAGATGCCAGCAACCAAGGAAGGTCGTTGTCTATGAACATCGTCGTGTTGGTCAAGCAGGTGCCCGATACCTGGGCCGAACGCAAGCTCAAGGACACGGACGGCACGCTGGACCGCGCGTCGGTGGACGGCCTCATCAACGAGCTCGATGAGTACGCCATCGAGGAGGGCCTGCAGATCGCCGAGGCGCAGCGCGCGGCGGGCAACGAGGCCGAGGTCACGATCGTGACCATGGGCCCGGCGAAGGCGGCCGAGTCGATCCGCAAGGCGCTGTCCATGGGCGCCGACAAGGCCGTGCACCTGCTGGACGACGGGCTGGCCGGCTCGGACGGGCTCTCCACCTCCTACGCCCTGGCCCAGGTCCTCGGGCAGATCGGCTTCGACCTGGTGATCACCGGCTCGGAGTCGACCGACGCGCGGATGGGCGTGATGGCCGCGATGCTGGCCGAGCGACTCGGGGTGCCGCAGGTCTCGCTGGCTAACAAGGTGGAGATCAACGGCTCGGAGCTGAAGATCCGCCGGGTCTCCGAGGACGGGTACTTCGAGGTCGAGTCCACCCTGCCCGCCGTGATCAGCGTGGTCGAGAAGACCAACGAGCCGCGCTACCCGTCGTTCAAGGGCATCATGGCGGCCAAGAAAAAGCCGGTCCAGACGATGTCCATCGCCGACGCGGGCATCGAGCAGGCCCTGGTCGGCCTGGCCGGCGCCGCCACCGAGGTGGTCGACCACACCCAGCGGCCGCCGCGGCAGGCCGGCACGGTGGTCAAGGACGAAGGCGACGGCGGCGCGAAGGTCGCCGAGTTCCTCGCCGCGCAGAAGTTCATCTAGGGCCGGAGGGGAAGTCATCTAGGGCCGGAGGGGAAGGCGACATGGCTGAGATCCTGGTGCTCGCCGAGCACGTGGACGCGGACGTCAAGAAGGTCACGCTCGAGCTGATCACGCTGGCCCGCCGGTTCGGCGAGCCGTCGGTGGTGTGGACCGGGCCGGGCGCCGAGGAAGGCCAGGCGCGCCTGGCCGAGTACGGCGCGGCCAAGGTGTACGTGGCCGCCGACTCGGTCTACGACGACTACGTGACCAACCCGGCCGCGTCACTGCTGGCCCAGCTGGTCCAGGAGAAGTCTCCGGCGCTGGTGCTGGTGGCGGGCAACGCGCAGGGCAAGGAGATCGCGGGCCGGCTCGCGGTCAAGATCGACTCCGGCGTGCTCACCGACGCGGTGGACCTGCAGCCGGGCGACGACGGCCCGGTGGCCGAGCAGTCCGCCTTCGGCGGCGGCACGATCGTGCACTCCCGGGTCCGCCGCGGCACGCCGATCGTGGCCATGCGGCCGAACGCGGTGGCCCCCGAGGCTCAGGCCGGCGCGGCCGAGATCTCGGAGGTATCCCTGTCCGGCGACGCCACCGGGGCCAGGGTAACCAACCGGGTGGTAGCCGAGCGCGGCGAGCGCCCGGACCTGACCGAGGCCTCGATCGTCGTCTCCGGCGGCCGCGGCACCGGCGGGGCCGAGGGCTTCGGCGTGATCGAGCAGCTCGCGGACGCGCTCGGCGCGGCCGTGGGCGCCTCCCGGGCGGTGACCGACGCCGGCTGGTACCCGCACCAGTTCCAGGTCGGCCAGACCGGCAAGACCGTCTCGCCGCAGCTGTACATGGCGATCGGCATCTCCGGCGCGATCCAGCACCGGGCCGGCATGCAGACCTCCAAGACGATCATCGCCGTGAACAAGGACCCGGAGGCGCCGATCTTCGAGCTGGCCGACTTCGGCGTCGTCGGGGACCTGTTCAAGGTGGTCCCGCAGCTGCTCGAGGAGATCGGCAAGCGGAAATAGCCCGGTTACACCTGTTACTGAAGAATCCGCCCGGCGGCTAGGCTGGTACGAACTATGAGTTCGTATCGCACCAACCCGGTGTACCTGGATCACGCGGCGACCACGCCGATGCGGCCCGAGGCGATCGCCGCCATGACCGAGGAGCTCGGCCAGCTCGGCAACCCGTCGTCGCTGCACGCGGCGGGGCGCCGGGCCCGCCGGGTGGTGGAGGAGTCCCGGGAGCAGCTGGCCGAGGTGTTCGGCGCCCGCCCGAGCGAGATCGTCTTCACCAGCGGCGGGACCGAGGCGGACAACCTCGCCGTCAAGGGCCTGTACTGGGCCCGCCGCTCTGTTAATCGGTGCCGCGTCCTGACGACTCCGGTCGAGCACCACGCGGTCCTGGACTCGGTCCGCTGGCTGGAAGAAGCCCAGGGCGCGGCGGCCGTCTGGCTCGTGACCGGCGCCGACGGCCTGGTCACCCCCGGCGCCCTGCGCGCGGCCATCGCCCGCGCCCCCGAGCAGGCCGCCGTGGTCAGCGTGATGTGGGCCAACAACGAGGTCGGCGCCATCCAGCCCATCGGTGAGCTGGCCGCGGTGGCGCACGAGTACGGCGTGCCGTTCCATACCGACGCGGTGCAGGCCGCCGCGCAACTGCCGGTCGACTTCGCGGCCAGCGGCGCGGACGCGCTCACGGTGACCGGCCACAAGCTCGGCGGCCCGGTCGGCGTCGGGGCGCTCATCCTGGCCCGCGGCGCCGCGCCGGTCCCCGTCCTGCACGGCGGCGGCCAGGAGCGGGACATCCGCTCCGGCACCCTGGACACCCCGGCCATCCGGGCGTTCGCGGTCGCCGCCGAGGTCTGCGCCAGGCAACGAGCCGATGAGGCCGAACGGGTGGGCGCGTTGCGCGACGACCTCGTGCGTCAGGTCGTGGCCGCCGTGCCGGACGCGGTGCTCAACGGGCCGCCGCCGGGCCCAGGGCGGCTCCCGGGCAACGCGCACTTCTCCTTCCCCGGCTGCGAGGGCGACGCGCTGCTCATGCTGCTGGACGCGAACGGCATCGCCTGCTCGACCGGTTCGGCCTGCACCGCGGGCGTGGCCGAGCCCAGCCACGTGCTGCTGGCCATGGGCGCCGACGACGCCCGCGCCCGCGGCTCGCTCCGCTTCTCGCTCGGCCACACCTCCACCAAGCATGACGTCGACGCCCTCGGCCTGGTCATCGGCGAGATCGTCGAACGCGCCCGCCGCGCCGCCGCC
The DNA here is from genome assembly GCA_050011155.1 of Streptosporangiaceae bacterium. Classification (GTDB taxonomy): domain Bacteria; phylum Actinomycetota; class Actinomycetes; order Streptosporangiales; family Streptosporangiaceae; genus Palsa-504. The sequence goes on along the minus strand of JBEKJP010000022.1, from coordinate 677 downwards.
CGCTGACCCGCGCCTGGAATTCAGGGCTTGCGGGCGATGAAGACCCACTCCCAGCCGGGCCGGTCCGGGGCGTCACGGACATCGGCCAGCGCGTAGCCGGCCGTCCGGAGCGAATCTTCGATCTCGTCCCTGGTCCAGAAGCGCCGGATGGAATCCGAGGTCAGCGTGGCCCCATCCGCGGCGAAGACGTAGGTCCGCCGGTAGCTCACCAGGGCGCTGTCAACCTCGGTCACGTCCCACCAAGTCTCGACCACGCCGGTGCCGGGCACGTCGAGCCGCTGGTAGGTGTTACCGCGGGTCCACCGTTCCCAGGGCCGCCGCGCGGGGTCCCTGACCTCGAACACCAAGTGCCCGCCAGGGCGTAGCGCCGCGTGTACGCCGCCCAGCGTCGCGGCCCAGTCCTCGTCGGTCAGGAACACGTGGGCCACATTGGCGGTCATCGTGGCCAGGTCCACCTGAAGCTCGGGCAGCCCGGTCGCGTCGCCGTGCAGCCACCGCACCTTTTCCGCACCTGGCCGGGCCCGGGCCACGTCGAGCGACGCCCCGGCCGGGTCAACCCCGGTCACATCCATGCCCGCCCGAGCCGCCCGGCAGGCCAAGATGCCCGTCCCGCAGCCGACATCCAGCAGGCTGCGCGCCCCGAACTCGCCCGCTAGCGCCAGATAGTGATCGAGGTC
>JBEKJP010000021.1:0-88641 GCA_050011155.1 Streptosporangiaceae bacterium | reverse complement strand
TGCGGAACGCCTTGAGCAGCCGGGCCAGTACCAGCGGCCGTTCCAGGCTTACGTCATTGGCGGCCCAGCTGGCCAGGGACCGGACCGCGTCCGCGGCGCCGGTCGCGTGCAGCGCCTCGAGCAGCACCGCGATCTCCTCCGGCTCCTCCGGGTTGGCGTGGCGGGCGGGGTCCCGGGCCACCAAGGCGCCGATGGCGTCCGCGGCGCCGGCTGCGCGCAGGGCCGTCAGCAACGAGGCGACGACCGGCAGCTGCTCGAGGCTGACATCGCCAACGAGACGGGCGGCCAGGACGCCGGCCTGCTCAGCGGCCCCGGCCGTGTGCAGTGCCCGGAGCAGTTCGACGGCGTCCCAGAGGTGGTCGACGCGCACCTGGCGGGCCGGGTCCCGGGCGAGCAGGGCCAGGACCGCGTCGCCGGCGTTGGCGGCGAGCAGTTCGTCCAGCAGCCGGGCGAGGTCCCAGGGGTCGTCGAGACGGACCTGGCCGACGGCCCACCGGGCGGCCGGTGCGGCGTCATCCGGGCTCACATCGCGCAGGTGAGCGACGAGCCGACGGGCGGCGTCGGCGCTCCCGGAGCCGACGGCGGCGGTCCACAGGGCAGCCGCGTGGCGATAGAGTCCGCGGTCCCTGGCTGACTGGGCGACCCGGATCAGGTTGCCGGCGCCGGTCCCGGCGGCCTGCGCGGCCAGGGCGTCCCAGAGCGAGGCCGGCCCCAGCCGGTCCCGGCGGGTGCGGCGGCCATGCTGATCCAGGTAGCCGGCGATCAGGAAGCCGACGGGCGGGACCGGCTCGAGCGGGCGGGGCTCGCCCGCGAGCTCGGCGCTGGCCCAGGCCAGGGCGCTCGCGGCGTCGGTGGCGGCCGTGTCGTCCAGGTAGCCGACGGCGGCGTCCTGGAGTAGCACGGCGGGCAGCGGGCCCGTGTGGCCGAGGCGGGCCGCGTCCATGGCCGCGGTGATGATGGCCTGTCCGTGCGGGTCGCCGTCGGGGGCTTGGTAGCGGCGCAGCAGGCTGGGGCCGCCGGCCAGGTGCTGGGTGACCTGCCCGTCCGGCCCGGCGGCGGCAGCCGCGGCGGCCAGCACCGGGTCGCCGCGGACGGCCGCGGCGGTCAGTTCTTCATCCGTGAACCGGGCCGGGACGTCGATAACCCCACCGCGGGCGGGATCGGGCTCGAAAAACAGGGCCAGCTCGTCCAGCCCGGCGACCAGCCGGCCGGCCAGCCGGACCGGATCGTCCTCCCCCCGCCGGGCGCCCGCCGCGGCCACGTAAGCAGCCACGTGCTCGGGCCAGGCGGTGGTGATGACCAGGTGGCCCTCGCCGTCCAGGAGCCTGGCCAGCCGGCTCAGCGCCGCCGCGCCGCCGTCGGCGTCAACGTACCGGCACAGCTTGCCCAGCCACAGCACGGTCCAGGGCGGGATGCCCTGGTCGAGGCGGGCCGCGAGCGCCGCGGCGGTCGGCGGATACTCCAGCCGCCAGTCCGCGAGCCGGTCCGCGACCGCCTCGTAGGCGGCCCGGGACTTGCCCGCGCACGCCTCGCCGCGGATCACGACCAGCCGGCTGTCGGGTACGTCCGGGTCGAGCACCAGGCGCAGCGTCGCGTCGTGCGGCCGCCGGATGTACGCGGGCGTCGGACCGCCGCCCGAGACGGGGTGCACGCCGAGCTCAGCCGGTTCCCACTGCCCCGCCGGGCGGCCATCTGACGCCATGATCACATTGTCGGGCCCGGTACAGCCGCCAGCCAGCCGCGACCGGCCAGCGCCATGACGAGGGCGTCAGCCTCCGGCCCCGGCTCAGTCCTACTCGGACAGTGACCGTGCGGCGATCATGTTCTGGTGGCTCCCGCCGCCCAGCGCGAGCACGACGAGCAGCGCCGTGACCAGGCCGGCGACGCGGTCTGCACCCAGCCGCAGACCCGCAAGCTGCTCTGGCTGACCGGAGTGGACCGGCGGATCCCGCTGGCGCACTCGCTGGACGAAGCGCTGGCTGCCGCGTCGGCCACCTCGGGCGCTTCCGGCTGAGGCCGCGGCTCGCGCCCACCCCGTTCGGATCAAAAGATCTTTTAATGCCGAACGGGGTTGGGCGCGTGTCCATGGCCCGTTACGGGGCCGCGAACGCGTCGTGGACGGCGGCTCGCAGGCCGTGCACTCGGTCGAGCCATGCCGTCTCACCGAGGCGATACCAGTCCAGGTAGTCCCCGCCCGCGTAGACGACGTAACCGAGGGCGCCGATGTAACAGGAGCCGACCACGACCGGCCCCCAGGGCACCGCGCCGAGCAGCGGCCGCTTGACCAGCGACAACGCCCGCAGGACCCACGTCACGGTCTTGATGGTGGTGTCGTACCGCGCGAGCAGGTCCTCGAGCGCGTCGATGGCCCGGTTGTACTGACCGGCGTCGGCCACCCCGGACGCATGCTCAAGCAGCAGGTCTACTTCGGCCCGGATCCGGTCGACCTCGTACAGCCGCCCGAGCAGCCCTGCCACGAGCTTCTCTACGCCCTTGATCTCCGCGAACCATTCGTAGGCCGCCTCGCGGACGTCGGCCCCGTGCTCTCCGCCGATCGCGGCGAGCAGCTTGGCCAGGGCCTCGGTCACCAGCCGGGCCGCCCGGTGCAGCAGTCCTGACGTGTGGTCGGGCACAGTGGCCAGCATGTCGGGCACGGGCAGTGAGACGGCGCCCAGCAGCAGATTGTCCGCCAGGCCGGCTAGGCCGGTGACCGACTGCAGGCTGGTCTTGGCCGTCCGCTCGGGGATTTCGTCGAGGAACCCGGCGATCTCGTCGCTGAGCTCGCTGGCCGCCTCGACCGGATCGGAGGCCCGGGCCCTGCGATCGACGGTCACCACGGTGAGCGTGTCCGCCCCGGGCGGGGCCTCCAGGATCCGGCGCAGGCCCGGGTCGGTTAGGACCTCGCTGGCGGCCGCCCGGTCGCCGGTCGCCGCTGGCCCTTCCTCGTCGGTCAGGGCCGCGTCCGCGGCCACCGACAAGTCATAGGCCGCCGCGGCTACCAGCTTGAGGGCGGTCAGTTCCCGCTCCCCCAGGTCCTCCGCGGTCAGGCTGGCCGCAAGCTCGGCCCTCAGCCGCCCGGAACTCACCACCACGTCGTCCAGGCGGTCGACCCTGAGGCCGGCGTCGCCACGGTCCTGCTGATCTTGCTCGCCGGGCTGATAGAGGCGTTCGATGGCCTGCCGGTAGTCCGCCCAGGCATCCTGGGCTGCGTCAGTGGGCACTGCGGCCTCCTCTTGCGGTCACGGCACGGACTCAGTCACCTGGGGGCGGGCTGGTCTCGTCCGGGCGGCCGCCGTGGCTCCCGAGCCGCTCAATCCGGACAGCGGTGAAGGTGCCTCCCTGGCCAACGACGTCTACCTGGTCACGCACCTCCAGGCGGCCCGCCGACATCTCGCCCACGTCGACGTCCACCACCTTGCCCAGCACGTGGCCGAACGAGTTGGCGACCCGCACGAACGGGCCGACCGCCCCCTCGGCCGCCTGCCCGGACGGCACCGGGAACAGCACCCCGTCCGCATCCCTCAAGTACAGTACCGGCGCTCCCCAGTCGCGGTGGGCCAGCCCGGATCGCTGGAAGATCGCCTGACGGACCTCGTACAGCGCCTCGTCGATGGTGAACCCGGCGAACAGCAGCGGATAGGCATTCGCAGCGAGTAGCCCGGCGTTCTGGTCCTCGATGGTGAACTGGTTGCCGATGACCGCGGGGATCCGCTGGCCGGTCAAGGCGGGCGCCACCCCGCTCCAGGCATCCTCACCGCCGCGGCGGCCAGTGTCGCAGGCGCCCAGCACGGCCAGCCGGATCCCGCTATCGCGCAGGAGCTGCGCGAGCATCGAGCTCGGGTACTCATCGGTCTCGCTGCGGTCCGTCTCCAGCAGGATGCTGCCGATGTGGGTGGCCGCGCTGAAGCGGCCATGCCCGGCGAAGTGGAAGATGTCGGCGCCGCCAGCCAGCACGCGGATGAGAGCTTCCCTAGTGGCGGGCTGCTCGCACCAGCGCAGTCGCACCGCCTCCCCTCCGGCCGCGTGGGTGAGGGCGGCCACGGCCGCCTCGAGGTACCGGCGGTCCTTGGCGACGTCGAGCTCGGGCTGATCCACGGGGGTAGACAGCACCCCCACCAGCGCCGCATGGCCGCGCTGTGGCAGGTCACGGGCAGCTGCCTGGACCGTGTCGGTCCGTACGATCGACACCTCCCGGCGCAGCGCCAGGAAGTCGGTCGGCTGCGGCGCGCCTGAGGCCTCGGGCAGCGCCAGGTATTCCCACGGCAGGCGAAGCAGCGGCTCCGCATCTACCTGCAGGCGAAGCCGCAGCCCCTGACCGGGCTTGAGCCCGGCCAGGCTGCGGTCGAACAGGCTGCGCACCGGGCCTTCGGGGAGAGCCAGGCCGGCGAGCAGCCCGCCCAGCTCGTACAGCTGCGGCTCCTCGAGCCTGCGTCGCTCGAGCAGGCCGACAAGGCCCCCGATGCCCGCGGCCGGGTTATTCCAGAACCGCCCGGGATCGAAGGAGCAGCGGCTCGCGTCGTCCGGCCGCATCGTGCCCGCGGGCGTCTCGCCCTCGACCCAGACCTGGAAGGTGCCGCCGTCCTCGCCGCCCTCGTATCCGCTCAGCCGGATATGGATATCCGCGTAGCCGAGGGGCTGCCGGGGAAGCGGCTCATGAGCCATGGCGCCGGACACTAACACATAGCTACGGTAGCCGAGACGCAGCGGCGACACCACGCATCTTCGACCCGACGGAGTGGGCCATGCCAGAGGCACCTGAAGCTCGGGGAGAGCCCGCCGTGGGCGCACACTTCGAGCCGCCGGTTCCGCCGTCGATCGCTCGCCTGCTTCCGGGGGCGGTACCCCGGGCATGGCTCGACAGCCGGGTCGACAGCGCGCTTTGCGCTGGCCCGGGAGGCAGCATCGCGCTGGTAACGGGCGAGCCCGGGTGCGGCAAGACCGTATTCGCCGCGCTGGCCGCGATGCGGTGGAACTGTCCGTGCCTCATCCTGCGCGGCGGCGCGGTGGGCGGAACGATCGCCGCCGACCCGAAGAACGCCCTGATCATGCTGGGCCTTCAGCTCCGGGACCGGTACGGCCCGGAGATATTCGGCGGCCCCGCCCTCCATATCCGGACTGATACGACGGCCGGCGACGTCACCTCCAGCGGGACGCTGGCGGGGACCGATATCGGCCGGGTAAGCCTCTCACCGTTCAAGCGGGTCCTGATCGAGAGCGAACTGCGGGTGGAGACCCTGGCCGGCGAGGCAGTGAACGTACGGATCGGGGAGCTTACCGACGCGGCCGCCGAGCTGAGTGTCGCTCAGCTGGCCCGGGACGCGATCATCGACCCGCTGCGGCGGCTGGCGCGGATCCGGCCGGACGCCAGGGTGCGCATCGTCATCGACGCCCTGGACGAATCGCCTGACCTGGCCAGGTCGCTGCCGCTGGGCGCAGAGCTGCCCGAGAACTCTTCCTGGCTGATCACCACGCGTCCTGGTTCTTACCTGGACCGGTTCGTGCCGGACATCGACGGGCAGATTACGCGGATCAGCCTCGACGCCGCGGAGCTGCGCCGGCCGCAGCTGGCCGACGCGGCCGACTACGTGCGCCGCCGGCTGACGGACCCGGCCGTCGCGGACGCCGTCCAGCGCCAGCTGGAAGGCACGCTGGACGATACGGTCCGGGCGATCGCCGAGGCCAGTGACGGGAACTTCCTCTACTTGCGCCATATGCTGTTCGGCCTCGAGGAAGCCACGCCCGCCGGACGGCTGCTCCCGCAGCTGACCGGCAACATCCCCCTGCCGCGTGGCCTTGAGGCGATCTACCGTTATTTCGTCTCCCAGCATGTCCACACCAGCGGAGACACCGCATTCCGCCGCGTCCTGGGCGTCATGGCGGTGCAGTTCGAACCGCTCACCGCGGGCCAGCTCGCCTGGCTGGCGGATGTCGAGTCCGCCTTCGTCGATAACGCGCTGAACCTCATCACCCAGTTCATCGAGCGCGCCGAGATCCCCGGCGACTTGACCTTTACCTTTTACCACCATTCGTTCGCCGAGTTCCTGCTCACCCAGGATCGCTCACGCAACCCCTTCCCGCTCGAGCCCAGCCGGGAGCATCACCTGCGCATCGGCAGCCATTACGCGGCCTTCGCCGACGCCGACTGGCAACGCTGCAGCGACCTGTACGCGCTCACCCACCTGCCAGATCACCTGGCCACGGCGGGAGCGGTCGGCCAGCTTTCCGCGCTCGCCGGCGGCGAATTCCTGCGGCGGCAGTGGGAGGTCGTCGGCCCCAGCTCGGCCCACGCCACCACGATGGCGACGGCGCGGCTGGCCGCCGACGACGGCCAGGACGAGATCTTCCTCGACATGCTGGCGCGCGCCCGCGACCTGACCGCCGACATGGATGACGAGTGGGAAGGCGGCCGCTTCGTCCTCGGCCTGCTCACCGGGGACCCGGCTGCTGAAATCCGGATGCGGACCGGCGGGCGCAGGCTGCCGTGGTCGGCCTTCCTGTGCGTCGAGCGCCTGCTCGATCTCGGCCACGACAGCCAGGCGCTTGAGCTCCTTGACTCCCTCCCGGGCCGCCCCTGGCCCAAGTACCGGCCCGACCGGAGTTTTTCGAGCCGGGGCATCCACGGCGTCGTGCCTGAGGGCCTGATTTTCGACATCCCCGACGATGAAGCCGCGTCCTTCCTAGGGCGGGTGGCGGAACTCGATGCCAGCCTGGCGCTGCGGCTCAACCAGCGCCTGTACGGCGAGAGCCCGTGGAATCAGATACCGAACCTGCAGACTCGGTGGCGCGACACCCTGAGCGCCCTGATCACCCGCGAGCCAGCACCGGCCGCGTGCCGTAAGGCGGTCGACGTCACGGTCGCCTGGATGGCGAAGAGACCCTATCCGGTGGGCCGGGCGGGCGTGGCCGACGCACTGTTCGTGCTCATGAGGCGTGTGGCCGCCGCGGCCCCGGGTGATACGTCGTGGTTCGCGAGCCGTCTCGCCGTCACCGTGAAGATGCGGTACGAATCCGTGACCGGGCTCCGGGCCGACCGCTGGCTGGACGGCGCTACCGCGAACCTGGCCGGGCTCGTCGGCCTGATAGATGCCGCACCGGCGCACAGCGATCTCCGGGGCTTCGTCCTGCAGGGCGTCAAGGGCCTCGTCGAGGGGCTGCCGCCCCTGGACATGCCCGCCACGTTCTCCTACGACCGGCGGGCGGCGATGCTTGGTCATTACGCGTACCTGCTCGAACGAGCGGGCCTGCGGCAGTGGCACCGAGCTGCCCAGGTCGCCCTGCGCGCCTGCGAGCTCGACGCGTCATCGGACGACGCTCCGCTTCCGGCCATCGCCGAAGCCTTGCACTGGCTGGGCCAGATGGCAGACACGAAGACCACGGCCCGAGCCAGGGTCCTGGCCGGCCAGCTGCAGCTGACCGAGGAAGCCGGCCGGTTCGGCACCCCCGCGGAACCGCGTGCGGTCTCTCTCGAGGCGTTGGGCCGCGCCCATTCCGCCTACAGCCGGGGCAAGATGGCGCTCAGGCTGTGGCAGCAGGGCTCGGCCAGCCTGGACAGCCTGACGCAAGCCCTGGCGGCGGCACCGCCAGAGCACGCCAAGCCCGAGCCAGGCTCGCGTCCGCCGCTGACCGACCTGGTGGCCGAGGCGGTATCCCAGGCCGTGTCGCCGCTGCCCGTTTCCTGGGCCATGGACGCGGCCACCCGGCTCGATCAAGCGCGCACGGAAGCACGGCGCGACCGCACGACCTTCGATCTCTGGGGTTTCCTGGTTCACCGTTTCAGGGCACTGGCCCAGCTCGGTGCGGCCGACCTGCTGCTTGCCGAGCTCACCGCCACCCGGACCTCGGCGTTGGCCGACAACGACGTGAACATGCTTGTCCTGTGCTGCCGCCTTGCGGCCGTGAACGATGCCGATGTGGCGCTTTCCTGGTGGGACGAACTGGTGCCGCGGCTGCATCCTGAGGATCTGGGCGCGGCGGCGGCGACCGTGGCCACGGCCTTCGCCGACTCGCATCCTGACCAGCTCGCCCGTTTCGACGTGGGCGAGATCGCCCCGGAGGGTGCCGTGGACATATGCAGCCTGTGGCTGCCGCACCAGGCGCTGCGTCCGCGCCTGGCGCGCGTCATGCGGGACATGGCCAGCCGCCTGGACCAGGCGGAACCCGAGGGTCAGACGCTGGCCGCGCAGCTATGGCTCGCGACCGGGATTTCCCGCGACGACGAGCAGCTGTCGGCCATCGCCGGCGACATGACCGCCCGGATCCTGGCCGCCTGGCAAGCCGACAACGGCCTGGCGGAAAAGCTGCTCGCTGTACCGGAGGATGCACCTGAAGCGGTTCCCGGCCCGGGGACCGACGCCGTCGTGACCATTCTCGGCCACTTCCTGGATGACCGCGAGAACCGGGGCCAGGAACCGGAAGAAGCAGATTTCGGCGACCTAGCCGGGCAGCCCCTCTCCGCGAGCGGGCCGGTCACCCTGCCCGCGGCCACCCGGCTGAAGCCGCTCGCGGCCACGCTGTCCGCGAGCTGCTACGAGAACGCGCTCGCGGATTGGCTCGGCACGCTCGATTCCGAGCGCGGGGACCCGTCCGGTTTCCAGGTCATCGTCCAGAGCATCGCCAGCGCGGTAGAACGGGAGTTCCGCAGCCCGCGAGAACGCCGGCTGTTCGAAACCGCGACCAGGCTCGCCTCGTGGTGCGCTCACCCTCCCTCTTCCCCCGGCGCTCTCATCGACCTAGAGCGAACGGTCAGCCGCATCCCGGACCAGGATCTGCGCTCGCTCCTGATGGCTCCTGTCGCCACCGCCTGGCTGCGCGTCCGGGACCACCTGCGCGCGCAGGCCGTCGCGGACCTCGCCGACCTCGCCGCGCTGCACCGCGCCAGCTACCTGAACCAGCTGCGGATAGCCGGCAGCCCGCGCGAGCACGTCATCGCGCTGGCCACCCGCAGCCAGGAGGAGGATCCCAGCCCGGCCCTGGAGGACCTGCTATTCGCCTGGTTCACGATTCGTCTCCGGGACGGCGACCCGCACGCGCTTCTCGATCGCATGGAACGGTGGCTCGCCGAGCATCGCCCTAGCCGGTAGCGGGCCAGCTCACGCTTCGGGGTCGAGGCCGTTCCAGGCTGGTACTTTGACGTGCCGGTGGCCCTTGGTTCCGCTGATGATCACCTTTCGCACCGATTCGTCGTTAAGGCGTCAGATTAGCCTCGATGGCTGGCTGCGGGGGGAAGACGGACCAGATGGCAGAATTCACCTTCTCACCGCTGACGCCCGCCTCGTTCCTCGATCGCGCGGCCGCGGTCTTCGCCGACCGGACCGCGATCGTGGACGGCGAGCGCAGCTTCACCTAAGGTGCCCAGGCGCTTCGAGTTCGGTGAGCTGCCCAAGACGTCCACCGGCAAGATCCAGAAGAAGATCCTGCGCGACCGGATCCAGGACTGAGAGAGAACCTGGTCTCAGTCGCGTTGCCCGCCGGAGAAGATCTCCAGGAAGAACAGGAAGACGTTCAGTATGTCCAGGAAGATCGACGCGGCCAGGAAGGGGGCGGAGGCCTCGTCCGCCTGCTTGCCGCGCAGGCGCTGGAAGTCGAACATGGTGAAGCCGGCGAAGATGACCAGTCCCAGCACGGAGTAGGTCAGCTCGCCGCCCGGAATATTGACGAAGATCAGCACAATGCCGAACACGATCAGGGCCACCAGGGCCCAGAAGCACACCCGGGCGACCACGGCCAGATCCCGCCGGGTGGCGTAGCCGGCCGCGCCGAACCCCGCGATGAACAGCGCGGTCGCCCCGCCCGCCTCCCACACCGCGCGCGGGTCGGCGGACGCGTAGTACGCCACGACCGGCCCCGTACCCACTCCGATCAGCAAGCCGAAGGCCCCGAGCAGCCACACCGTCAGCTGCGACGACCGGCGCGCCGCGAACCGCATGCCGAACAGGCAGATGAAGGCCGCGATGAACGCGACGATGCCCGCGCCGCCGCTCAGGTCACGGCCGAGCCAGGCGCCGAGCGCGAACAACGCGGCGGTGATCGCGACGTAGCCCATCGTCTGCGCGAACAGAGTGTGGACCTGGCCGCGGGCCGTCGTCCCCATTTGCTGATAGGTCAGCGTGTCGCTCATGGTGCCGGCTCCTCGTTTTCCGGTGGGTCCGATGTCAAGGATGGCGTACCGAGCCCGCCGTCCGCACCCGGGTCATACCCTGGTCCGCACCCCTGCGAGCCGGACGGCCCGCGGCGGACCGGGAAACCGGGCGCACCCTAGTCCCCGGTACGCAGGGACCGGAACGCGGCGCGCATTTCGGCGGCGAACAGGTCCGGCTGTTCCCAGGCGGCGAAGTGGCCGCCTCGGTCGAGCTCGTTGAAGTAGAGCAGGTTGTGCGGGTAGGCGCGTTCGGCCCAGCTCCGCGGGGCCTGGTAGAGCTCGTCGGGGAAGACGCTGATGGCGTAGGGGATGGTGATGGGCTTGGCGTCGAAGAACTGCGCCTTGTTCTCCCAGTACAGCCGGGCGGCGGAGATCCCGGTGTTGGTCAGCCAGTACAGCGTGATGTTGTCGAGGAGGTCGTCGCGGGTCAGGGCGCTGTCCAGCTGCCCCTGAAGGACCTTTTCCACGAGCCCGGGCTGGCCGGTGCCGTCGCCGTGGTCGAGCATGAACGCGGCCAGGTCGATGGGCGAGTCCGCCAGCCCGTACAGCGTTTGCGGACGCGTCGTCATGATCTGGGCGTAGGCCACATGCTTGGCGAAGAAGGTGCTCAGCTGCTGGAACGCGCGTGCTTCTTCGGCCGAGAGATCCGGCGGCGGCGGGTCACCGCGCTGGACCGCCTGGTTGATCGCGGCCGGAGCGGTGCCGGGCATGTTGGAGTGGATGCCGGCCAGTTCCGGTGGGGCCTGCTCCCCCATGGCCTGGGTGACGGCCGCACCCCAGTCGCCGCCCTGGGCTACGAACCGGGTGTATCCCAGGCGCTTCATCAGCACGACCCAGGCCCTTGCGGTGCGAGTGGGATCCCACCCGGTGGCGGCCGGCTTGGCCGAGAACCCGTGGCCGGGCAGCGAGGGGATCACCAGGTGGAACGCGTCGGCCGCGCTGGCGCCGTGCGCCGTGGGGTTGGTGAGCGGCTCGATGATCTTCAGCTGCTCGATTGGCGATCCGGGCCACCCGTGCGTGACGATCAGCGGGAGCGCGCCGGAGTGCCGGGAGCGGACGTGGATGAAGTGAATGTCCAGCCCGTCGATCTCGGTGATGAAGTTGGGCAGGCTGTTCAGGTACGCCTCGCACTTGCGCCAGTCGTAATCCGTCGCCCAGTGCTGGGCGAGATCCTGCATCATCGCGAGCGGTGCGCCCTGCGAGTCGTCGGTGACCAACTCGCGTTCTGGCCACCGGGTCGCGGCTACGCGCCTGCGCAGTTCGGTGAGCTCCGCCTCGGCAAAGCCGATCTTGAACGGGTGGATGGCGTCGTCTGCTGCGGGCATTTCGATCTCCTGACGTCGCGGTCGCGATGCCCACGACGCTAACGGCGCCGGGCGCGGCGTCGCGCCCGTAATGACCCCGTGTTCATCACGGGGTTCTCACTGGTCCACGGGTGTAGCGGTAGAAAGGGAGGGAATGACCCAGCCCGTTCGGTCCTGATCTGGAGGCCCTATGCCGCCCCTGCATGAGATCGCTCACCTGGCTCATATCGAGCTGCTGACACCGGTACCCGAGCAGAGCCTGGCGTTCTTCACCGGCTACCTCGGCCTGACCGAGACAGGCTCGGCCGGGAACTCGGTGTTCCTGCGCACCTGGGACGACTACGAGCAGACGACGGTCAAGCTGACCGCGCACGAGACGTCCGGCGTGGGGCGGACGAACCTGCGGGCGGCCAGCCCGGAGGCGCTGGAACGGCGGGTCAAGGCGATCGACGCCTCCGGCCGCGGGGTGGGCTGGGCCGACGGCGATCCCGGTTACGGCCCGACCTACGTGTTCACCGATCCGGACGGCCACGAGTTCGGCCTGTACTACGAGTCGCGCTGGTACACCCCGCCCGCCGGGCGGACGCCGTCGCTGAAGAACCAGGCCCAGGCCTACCCCGATCACGGGGTGGGGGTGCGCCGCCTGGACCACGTCAACTACCTCGGGGCCGAGGTGCTGCCCAACCGCGACTACCTCCGCGATGTGCTCGGCGCGCTGGTCACCGAGCAGATCGTGCTGGACGACGGCAGCACGGCAGGCAGCTGGACCACCTTCACCAACAAGGGGTACGACGCGGTCTACACCCGCGACTGGACCGGGACGGCGGGGCGGCTGCACCACATCGCCTTCGCGACCGACACCAGGGCCGACATCCTCCGGGCGGCCGACCTCGCCCTGGACCACGGCGTGTTCATCGAGACCGGGCCGCACAAGCACGCCATCCAGCAGACGTTCTTCCTGTACGTGTACGAGCCCGGCGGCAACCGCATCGAGCTGTGCAACGCCGGGGCGCGGCTCGTCCTGGCGCCGGACTGGCAGCCGGTCGACTGGACCGAGGCCGAACGGGCCAAGGGGCAAGCCTGGGGGCTGAAGACGATCGCGTCCTTCCACACTCATGGCACCCCCCCTGTTCATGGTCCGGTCGGGGAGTCTTAGTGATCATCGACTGTCACGGCCACTACACCACCGCGCCGCGGGCGCACACGGACTGGCGGCAGGCGCAGAAGGCCGCGTTCGAGGCCGGCCTGGCGCCGCCGCCGTACCCGGACATTCCCGACGACGACATCCGCGCGTCGGTCGAGGGCAGCCAGATCGAGCTGATGACCGAACGGGGCATCGATCTCACCATCTTCTCGCCGCGTGCCTCGGCGATGGAACACCATTTCGGCGACGAGGCGGTCGGCCAGCGGTGGGCCACGGTCAGCAACGACCTGATCGCCCGCGTCGTCGCGCTGTTCCCGGACCGGTTCGCCGGAGTGTGCCAGCTGCCCCAGTCCCCCGGCGTCCCGGTCGAGCGGTCCGTCCCGGAGCTGCGCCGGTGCGTGCTCGAGCTCGGCTTCGTGGGCTGCAACCTCAACCCGGACCCCAGCGGCGGCCACTGGACCGCCCCGCCGCTGACCGACCGGTCCTGGTACCCGTTCTACGAGGCCATGTGCGAGCTCGGCGTGCCCGCCATGGTGCACGTGTCCGCGGTGACCAACCCGGTCTTCCACGCCACCGGCTCGCACTACCTCAACGCCGACACCACCGCGTTCATGCAGCTCCTGCAGGCCGACCTGTTCAAGGACTTCCCCGACCTGCGGCTGGTCATCCCGCACGGCGGCGGTGCCGTCCCGTACCACTGGGGACGCTTCCGCGGCCTGGCCGACATGCTGGGCCGGCCGCCGCTGGCCGAGTCGGTGATGGGCAACGTCTACTTCGACACCTGCGTCTACCACCAGCCCGGCATCGACCTGCTGTTCACCGTCATCGAAACGGACAACATCTTGTTCGGCTCGGAGATGATCGGCGCCGTCCGCGGCATCGACCCGCAGACCGGGCATTACTTCGACGACACCCGGCGGTACGTCGACGCGCTCGGCCTGGCGCCGGAGACGCGCGCCCAGGTCTATGAGCACAACGCCCGCCGGGTGTACCCCCGTCTCGGCGCCTTGCCATAAGCAAATGCCGCGCGGCTTGTACGGGACGGCTAACTATTTTCCGAATAAACTCTTCGCGTCATGAAGTGCCTGCTCCTGGCCATGCATCACGGGATCACATCAGCGCGTTCGAACGCACTCGAAGCCCGGTTTCATGCCGGTGGCCGGGGCAGGGCAGAACCTCAGCAGGCACCCGCACCTCAACGACAACAGCGGGCGGTGGCCGCGGCTAGCTGGGTTACCTGGTGACGCGGGTCGGCGGGGTCAGGACCTCGCCGACCTCCTCCACCAGCATGGTCATCTCGTAGGCCACGAGGTCGATGTCGCACTCGGTCGCCGCGAGGGCGGCCAGGACGGCGGTGCCGCTAATCGCCTTGATCAGCATCAGGCCGCGGGTCATCTCCACCATGGCCTGGACGGCCGGCCCGGCGTCGAGGATCTGCGCCGCCCCGTCCACCAGGCTGCCGAGGCCGCACGTGATCGCGGCGAGCTGCCCGGCGCGGTCTTCCGGGAAGGCATCGGACTTCGCCAGCGTCACCCCATCCGCTGACACCACGATGGCGTGCGCGACATGGGCCACCCGTTCGGTGAAGTCGGTGATCAGCCAATCAAGCCGGGACTGACTCAATGATCCGCCCTTTCGGTGTCCGCGCGTGTTATCTGCTGTTCGGCGCGACGGGTCCCGCGCTGGTATCCGCTCAGACGAGAGCGGACCGCGTCGGCCGATCGCGTGACCGGCGGCACCGGTGGCCGCGGCGCCGCGTCCGGTCGCAGGCCCGCGAACCCGGGCCCGCGGTCCGCCTGCGGGATGCGCACCGGCAGGCCGGTGACGGCGAGGCCGTCAGGAACGGGCGCGACCGCGGCGCCCATCTCCGGGGCGGTCGTCTCCGGGGCGGTCGTCTCCGGGACGGCTGGCGGCGGGGCGGCGAGGGCAGGCGAGGGCACGCGCTCGTGAGCGCCGTAACGCCGGCCGCCCGCGGGCAGGTAGTAGCCGCCGACTCGCAAGATGCTGCCCGGCGGCGTGGGTGCCTGCTCGGGAGCTGCCTCGCGGTCGGTGATGGTGTCCGGCAGCCAGACCAGGGCGATCAGGCCCCCAGGGAACGCCGCCCGCAGCCGGACCCGCACCCTGTGCCTGGCCGCGAGATGGGATACCGCGAACAGCCCCATGTGCCGCGACACCGACACGTCGGCCTCCGGCGGGTCATCGAGCCGCCGGTTCATCTCGTCCAGCCGGTCGGCGGCCACGCCGACCCCGCTGTCCCGGATCTCGACGAGCACCCCGCCGCTGGCCACCTCGTAACCCGTCACCTGAACCCGGGTGTCCCGCGGCGAGAACTTGGCGGCGTTCTCGAGAAGCTCGGCGAGCAGGTGCACCAGGTCGGTGGCGGCCTGGCCGCCGACCAGGATCCCGGCCGCGATGTCCAGGTCGACCCGGCTGTGCTGCTCGATCTCCGACCTCGCCGCCCGCACCAGTTCCTCGAGCGACACCGACCCGCTCCACCGGCGGACGGCCTCGAAGCCAGCCAGCACGAGCAGGTTCTCCGAGTTCCGGCGCATCCGGATGACCAGGTGCTCCATCGCGGAGATCTCGGAACGCTGGTCGGGATCTCGTTCCCGCTGCCCGGCGGACTGCATCAGCTGCGCCAGCCGCTCGATCAGCGACTGGCTGCGCCGGGCCAGGCTGACGAACATCGCGCTGACGCTGTGGCGCAGCATGGCCTCGTTGCCCGCCAGCCGCACCGCTTCGGAGTGTACGAGGTCGAAGGCGCGGGCGACCTGGCCGATCTCATCGGTGGAATGCACGGCGATCGGCGCGACGTCGAGGTTCGCCGACGGGTCCCTGGCCTCGCCCAGCTCCCGTACCCGGGCGGGCAGGCTCGACGTGGCGATGTCCAGCGCGCCCGCCCGCAGCCGCCGTAGCGGCAGGACCAGCGAGCGGGCCACGACCAGCGTCGCGAGCAGCAGGAAGAGCAGGATCGTTCCGGTCAGCGTGCCCGTGAGCAGCGCCGACCGCTCCGGGCCCTGTCTCAGGGCCCGGCTCTGGGCGACGACGGAACCGGATACCTTCCCTTCGACCTGCCGCATCCCGCTGATCGTGTCGGACATCGCGGAGTACCACTGCCGGGGTGCCGCCGCGCCGCTGATACCGAGGCCCGCGGTCTGCGGGCGGCCGGCCTGAATCGCGTGCTGCTCCATGAGCAGGGCCGAGCTGACGCCCGGCCCGGTCACCGTGTTGTCGAAGGCCTGCTGCTGCGCGAGCGAGGCTGAGGCCTGGAACGAGGCCAGGTCACTGGCCTGCGCGGCCTGGGCCGTGATCAGGTCAGCCAGGGCGCCGGGCTCGAACTGGTGCTCGGCGAAGGCGGCATACAACAGGGCCCGCTGGATAGAGGCGTCATCCGTCATCCGGGACAGGGATCCGAGCGTGCGGACGTCGGTCTCCAGGGTCGAATCGGCGCTGCTCTGCGCGATCTCGTCGTTCAATGAGAACAGGTCGGTGATCGATTCCGAGTAGTCAGTGATCACGGGCAGCGACGGGAGCTGGGTGTGCAGGGCCGCGTCACGCAGTCCGCCGAGATCGCCGATCCGGTTGAGCACGGCGGTGACCTTGGCCCGCGTGCCCGCCGGGAACGCGGTGCCGATTCCCGCCGCCGCCGACCGGACCTCCCTCGCCCTGGCATCGGTCACGGCGTAGTCCTGCTGGACGGCGGCCGCGCCCGCGTCGGGCCGGCCGGCCGCGATGAAGCCGGCCGTCTGGTCACGTTCGTCCTCCATCGCGTGGGCGAGCCCGGTGACCTGCTGGCCGAGGACCGCGAGCTGCGCCACCCGGCCGAACTGGGCGGTGCTGCTGGCCGCCGCCGCCAGGCGCAGGCCGCCCAGCACGCCGTCCAGGACGACGGCGACCACCACGACGGCGGTAAGCCGCCACGAAATCGGCCAGTTCCGCCAGGCCAGCGCCGAAGGTACCCGCCGGCCGGCCGGTGCGGCGGCATGGGCGGGCGGCGGTTTGGCCCCGGGTGCCTCGGGATGCTCCATCGCTGATGTCCCCGCTGGTTGCGCGTTCGTATCGAAACGCTTGGCTATCGATGACATTGGCTATGGAACGTGCCACCCCAGGTTCTACGCCGTCCCAATAACAGCAATATGATCTCTTCACCACTTTAGCCGTGGTGCTGGTGGGATAATAGCGAAAGCAACGACATGACCATCACGACCACATCGGCACCTCTCAGAAAGTGATAATTCGGCGCGGCTCGAGGCGCCACGAATCACGCTGCCCAGTTGTGCCTTCATCGCTTCGGTGGTAGCCATGAAATTTCATCAACTCGTAAGGTTCACCGCAGTCGCCGCACTCGTGGCCGTCGCCGGGTGCACCGCGTCCCCCGCGGCGCCGAAGGACGCTGACGTCGGCCCGCCGACGCGCATTGACGTCGGCGTCCTGCCGATCATCGATGACGCGCCGGTCTTCATCGCGTTGCAGCGCGGCTTGTTCAGGGCGCAGGGCCTCGACGTCACACCGGTGATCCTCGACAGCGGCGAGGCCTCCACCGCCGAACTGCTCTCCGGGAAACTGCAGTTCGCCTTCAGCAATTACGTCACGACTATCCTGGCCGCGAGCCAGGGGGCGAAACTCCGCATTGTGGCCGATGGCGCGCAGACGCTGCCCGGCACGAATGTGCTCATGATCGATAAGAACTCCGCGATCCGCACCGTGCCGGAGCTGCGCGGGAAGACGATAGCCGTGAATGCGCTCGGCAACATCGGATCGCTGATGGTCGATTCGACGTTGCGGACCTACGGCGTCCCCGTCAATTCGGTGAAATTCAAGGTTATCGCGTTTCCTCAGATGGCGGCGGCGCTGAAGGATCGCATCGTCGACGCGGCCTGGGTGTCCGAGCCGTTCATCACGCAGTCGGGTGAGCAGATCGGCGCCGAGGAACTGGCCGATACCGCGAGCGGCCCGATGACGAACTTCCCGATCGCCGGGTACGAGGCACTGCTCGGATACGCGCAGCGGCACCCCTCGGTGGTCGCCGCGTTCCAGCGGGCGATCGAGCAGGCGCAGGTACTCGCCGCCACCCGGTCAGTCGTCGAACGGGCCTTGCCGACATACATCAGCGGGATGGTGCCGCGGCTCGACGCGGCGGTGCACCTGGACTCCTATCCCACCTCGCTGAGCCAGGTCCGGCTGCAGCGGGTCGCGGACCTGATGCTCGAGGCGGGGATGCTGAGGCAGCCGTTCGCGGTGCGACAGCTGCTGATGCCGTAGCCAGCGCGTCCCGCCGCGACCAGCGCGGCGCCAGTAGCTGGGCGGGCACCCGGCCCCGTTTGGTGCCTGGGTTTGCGTATTTATCGCGGGACCTGTTGTGATGGTTGGCGGCGGTATGACGCGACGGGAGGCCGCATGTCCGGAAACGGCGGATCGATGCACACGGTGGCGGTGCACGGCGGGGAACGCAGGCCCGGGCCTGACGGCTCCGTGGTCTTCCCGATCTACCAGGGCACGGTGTACGAGGTCGAGCCGGGGACGAGCTACCACGACATCAAGTACATCCGGCTCAACTCGACGCCGTCCCAGCAGTACCTGCACGACAAGCTCGCGGCGCTCGAGGACGCCGAGGCCGCGGTGGCCACGTCGTCCGGGATGGCGGCGGTGACGACGATCCTGCTCAGCCTGATGCGCGCCGGGGATCACCTGCTCGCCAGCGACTGCCTGTACGGCGGGACGCACGACTTCCTGACCGGCCACGCGGCGAATCTGGGCTGGTCCGTCAGCTTCGTCGACGCCGGGCGGCCGGAGACCTGGGAGGCCGCGCGCACCGAGCGGACCAAGGTCTTCCTGGTGGAGACGATCACCAATCCGCTGATGCGGGTCGGGCGGCTGGACCAGGTGGCGGACTTCGGGCGGCAGCTGGGAATCGTCACGGTCATCGACAACACCTTCGCCTCGCCGGTGAACTTCCGTCCGCTGGCGGCCGGCTTCGACGTGGTCTTCCACAGCGCCACCAAGTACCTGGGCGGCCACTCGGACCTGGTCGCGGGCGCGGTGATGGGCGGCGCGGACGTGATCGAGCGGGTCCGCGAGACGCTCAACCTGTTCGGCGGCTCGCTGGATCCGCACGCGGGCTTCCTGCTCGCCCGGGGCATCAAGACCCTCGCCCTGCGGGTGCAGGCGCACAACGCCAACGCGCTGGCGCTGGCCCGGTTCTGCGAGGATCATCCCGCGGTCGCCGCGGTGAACTACCCGGGGCTAGCGTCCCACCCTGATCACGCGCACGCGGACAAGCTGCTGTCCGGCTCCGGCGGCATGCTGAGCCTGCGACTGCACGGCGGCGAGCGGGCCGCGCAAGCCCTGATCGACGCGGTGACCCTGGCCTACTCGGCACCGAGCCTGGGTGGGGTGGAAACGCTCATCACCCGCCCGGCCGTCACCTCGCACGCGGGCATGAGCGCCGAGGACCGGGACCGCCTGGGCATCACCGCGGACCTGGTCCGGATCAGCTCGGGCATCGAGGGCACCCAGGACCTGGTCAGCGACTTCGCCCAGGCTCTGGACAAAGCCAGCGCCTAGAGTGGGCCCCGTGAAGTTCTCACTGTGGCCACGCAACGACCGCACGCCCGCCGAGATCCTGGCGGAGGCGCGCACCGCCGAGGCAGCCGGCTGGCACGGCGTCTGGCTGGCCGACCACTACATGCCCGATACCGGCGACACGACGCCCGCGCGGGGCGACACCTACGAATGCTGGGCGCTGCTGCCCGCCCTGGCCGCGGTGACCGAACGGGTCAGGATCGGGACGCTCGTCTCGCCGACCTCGGTCCACCACCCGGCGCTGCTGGCCAAGCGGGCCGTCACCATCGACCGGCTCTCCGGCGGCCGGATGGTGCTCGGGCTCGGGGCGGGCTGGCAGATCAACGAGCACCACGCCTACGGCATCGCCCTCGAGCCGCCCGGGAAGCGGGTCAGCCGGTTCGCCGAGGCGATCGGGATCGTCCACTCGATGCTGACCGAGGATTCCACCACGTTCCACGGCGAGTTCTACGACATCACCGACGCCCCGTGCGACCCCAAGCCGGTCCAGTCGCCGCTGCCGCTGCTGGTCGGCACGCGCGGGCCGCGGATGCTCCGCATCGCCGCGCGGCACGCCAGCGAGTGGAACACCTGGGGCGTCCCGGATCCGGAGCTGGCGGCCCGGCGGGCGGCACTGGTCGAGGCCTGCGAGGCGACCGGCCGTGACCCGGCGACCATGTGGACCTCGGTCAATGCCCTCGTGCAGCTCGGCCGCAGCGCGTCGCCGCCTGGCCGGGCCGCGCTGGCCGGCTCGGCCCAGCAACTGGTCGACCAGTTCGGGCAGTACGCCAAGCTGGGCTTCGACGAGTTCATCATGCCCGAGTGGAACTTCGGCGACGGCCAGGCCGAGCGCTCGGATGCCCTGGCCCGGATCAAGGCTGAGGTCATCGACCAGCTTCCGGCCTAGGCCCGCGGGCGGTCACGCGGTAGAAAGAGCGCTAGGCGATCAGGAGAGGGAGCCGCTGATGGATGTCATCGAGTTCCGCCCGGACCGGGACCAGTACGCGTTCACCTTCGGCGGCGTCGCGCCGGTCCGGAAGATCCAGCCCGGAACCATGCTGCGGCTGTGGACGGACGACGCGTTCTGCGGTGCCCTGCGGGACCCGTCGGACATGCCCAGCGCCAAGCTGACGATGCCGTTCGTCAACCCGCAGACCGGCCCGTTCTACGTGGCGGGGGCGGAACCAGGCGACACCCTCGCGCTGCACTTCGTGGATCTCAGCCCGGCCCGGGACTTCGGCGCGTCCAGCACCATTCCGCTGTTCGGCGGCCTGACCGGCACGGACCGCACCGTCACGCTGCAGGACCCGCTCGAGGAACGGACCTGGATCTACCAGGTGGACCGCGACCGGCGCACGGTTCTTTTCGAGGCCCGGTCCAGCGAGCTGCGGCTGGAGCTGCCGATGGACCCGATGCTGGGGACGGTGGGCGTGGCCCCGGCGGCCGGCGAGGTGCGGTCCTCGCTGGTCCCCGACGCCTTCGGCGGGAACATGGACACCCCGGAAATGCGGGCCGGCGCCAGCTGCTACCTGGGGGTCAACGTGCCGGGGGCGCTGTTCTCGGTCGGCGACGGCCACTACCGGCAGGGCGAGGGCGAGTCGTGCGGGACCGCGGTGGAGGGGGCGATGGACGTCTGCCTCATCGTGGACCTGGTCAAGGGCGGCGGGCCGGCCTGGCCGCGGATCGAGACCGACGACTACCTCATGGTGGTGGGTTCGAGCCGGCCGCTCGAGGACGCCTGGCGGATCGGCCAGGCGGGCATGGTCAGCTGGCTGAGCGACCTGTACGGGCTGGACAAGCTCGACGCTTACCAGCTGCTCACGCAGGTGAGCGAGTGCCCGCTGGCCAACGTGGTCGACGTCAACTACAGCTCGGTCACGAAGGTGCGCAAGAGCCTGCTGCCCGCGGCGGACGCCTACGAGGGCATGCACGGCCGGCTGCGCGGGCTGGCCGAGACGGCACGTTAAGGAGGCAAGCACGTGGATCTGGGACTGAAGGGACTGCGCGCCCTGGTGACCGGCGGCACCCGGGGAATCGGGCGCGCCATCGTGGAGACGCTCGCGGACGAGGGCGCGGCGGTCGCGTTCTGCGCCCGGACCGAGGCCGACGTGGCCCAGGCGGCCGTGGAACTGACCGAGCGGGGCGGCGTGGTGACCGGGCGCCGGGTCGACGTCGCCGACGCCGACGGCGTGCGCCAGTGGGTCGCCGACGCCGCCGCCGAGCTGGGCGGCCTGGACATCGTGGTGGCCAACGTCAGCGCGCTGGCGATACCGGATTCCGAAGCCAACTGGCACGCCAGCTTCGACGTGGACCTGATGGGCACGGTTCACCTGGTGAACGCCGCGATGCCGCACCTCGAGCGCAGCGAGGCGGCCTCGATCGTGACGATCTCCAGCGTGTCCGGCCGCGAGGTGGACTTCGCCGCGGGCCCCTACGGGACCATGAAGGCCGCGATCATCCACTACACGCAGAGCCTCGCCTACCAGCTCGCGGGTAAGAGCATCCGGGCCAACAGCGTGTCGCCGGGTAACACCTACTTCCCCGGCGGGGTCTGGGAGAACATCGAGCAGAACAACCCCGAGCTGTTCGCCGCGGCGCTGGGGCTGAACCCCACCGGGCGGATGGCGCGGCCGCAGGAGATCGCCCGGGCCGCGGTCTTCCTGGCCAGCCCGGCCGCCAGCTTCATCACTGGCACGAACCTGGTGGTGGACGGGGCGCTCACCCGCGGCGTCCAGTTCTGAGCTGAGGCGAGACTACCGGGGTGGGTGAACGAGGCAGCAGGCCGACGCTGCGGGAGGTCGCGGACCTGGCCGGGGTGTCCCCCATGACCGTGTCCTACGTGTACTCGCAGCCCGGCCGGGTGGCGCCCGCCACCGCGGCCAAGGTGCGGGCGGCGGCGCAGCGGCTGGGGTATCCCGGGCCGCACCCCGGTGCCCGGTCGCTGCGCCGGGGCCGGGCGGGAAGCCTCGGGGTGATCCTGGGCGAACGGCTCACCTACGCCTTCGACGACCCGCAGGCGGCCAGGTTCCTGGCCGGCGTGGCGGAAGTCTGCGCGGCCGAGGGCGTCGGCCTGACCCTGGTGCCGATCACCGGCGCCGCCAGCGACGTGCAGCGGGTCGCCGAGGCGGTGGTGGACGGCTTTGTCATGTGGACGACCAGCGACGACGATCCGGTCCTGGCGGCGGTTACGGCCCGCCGCCTGCCCGCGGTCATGCACGCGGGCACGCCCCGGCCGGGGTTGCCGGTGGTCGGCATCGATGACCGGGCCGCGGCCGCGGCGATCGGCCGGCTGGCCTTCGCCGGTGCCCTCCGGCCCGTCGTGCTCAGCTTCCCGGTCAACCGGGACCGCACCCGGGCGCTGCTCACGGGGGGGCCGGGTCCGCTCGTGCCCTATCCGGTGACCCGGCACCGGTGGGAGGGCTTCCTCGACGCCTGGCGCGAGGCAGGCGGTGACCCGGCCGGCCTGCGGGTCGCCGTGTGCCAGGCCAATGCCACCGAGCTCGGGGAGGCCTTCGCCAGCGAACTGTTCCGCGGCGCCGATCCGCCGGACACGATCGCCGCGATGAGCGACGAACTGGCCCTCGGCGCGCTGCGCGCCGCTGCCCGGGCCGGCCTGGCCGTGCCGGGCGACGCCGCCGTCACCGGCTGGGACGACAGCGACGCGGCCGCTCCGGCCGGGCTGACCACGGTCCGGCAGTCCCTGCGCGACCAGGGCCGCCGCTGCGCCCAGATCGCTCTCGGCCACGGTGGTATGGAAGCGGCTGGCGCGGAAGCGGCGCCTGACTGGGGGTGCGGCGGGGTGCGGCGGCCCAGCTGGCTAGGCCGCGTGCGCCAGCTCCGGGACGAAGAACTTCCCGTTGACGGTGCCGAGGCCGGTGACCAGGTTGTAGCCGTTCCGGACCGAGTACCCGTGCACCGTCGCACCGGAGAAAGAAACGGTGTTGTTGCCGGACGCCACCCGGACGATGCCCGGAGCGTGCTTGGCGGCGAGGGCGTACAGCGTTGGGTTGATCAGCCCGAGCCCGCGGTCGGCCTCTTGGTCGGCGAGCGCGACGATGGCCGCGAACATCGGCGAAGACTCGCTGGTGCCGCAGGACGCGGTCCAGCCGCCCTGCCCGCCGGTGAAGGTCTCGAAGACGTTCACCGCGACGCTGCACGACGCGCTCATCGAGATGTCCGGGATGCCGCGCTGGCCGCCGGTGACGCCGCGCACGGCCTTCTGGTAGCCGGGCCGGCCGAAGTACGCGGACTTGCCGCCGCCGGTGGCGAGCGGGTTCGGGCCGTCATTGCCGAAGAAGAAGTTATTCACGGCGGTGCTGAAGGTGTCGTTCCAGGCCGTGTCGAGGCCGTTGCGACCGCCGCTGGCGTTCAGGTTGAGCCTGGTACCGCCGACGGCCGTCACGAACGGGCTGGTGGCCGGCCAGCTCGCGACCGGGTAGCGGTAATAGCTGCCGTTGTTCTGCTGGCCGGACGCGCCGCTGTCGCCGGAGGAGGCGACGATCGTGATGCCGCTGTTCGCGGCCTGGCTGAAGAGGGAGGTGTAAGCCTCGGCGAAGCTCTTCGACATATCCTGCTCGGGCGCGCCCCAGCTCAGGCTGATCACGTTGCCCAGCTTGTGCTGGACCGCGTACCGGACGCCGCCCGCGAGCTGCGCCAGGCTATCGTTGGCCACCTCGACCAGCACGAGCTTCGCGGCCGGCGCGCCCGCGTGCGCGTACTCCACATCCAGGCTGGTCTCGTCGGCCCAGCCGATCATGTCGCCGTTGCCGGGGTTGAAGGCCGGCACCTTCCCCAGCTTGACGATCCGCGGCGACGGCGTGCCCAGGCCCAGGTACTGGTCGAAATTCAGCAGGTCATTGGCGATCGTCGGCGACCCGAAGGCGTCGACGATCACGATGGTCCGGCCCTTGCCGTTGATGCCCTTGCTGTACAGGGAAGGCAAGTTGTACGCCGCCTCGACCTGGTCGGGAAC
Organism: Streptosporangiaceae bacterium; assembly: GCA_050011155.1. Lineage (GTDB taxonomy): Bacteria > Actinomycetota > Actinomycetes > Streptosporangiales > Streptosporangiaceae > Palsa-504. The sequence goes on along the minus strand of JBEKJP010000021.1, from coordinate 64,522 downwards.
GTAGCACTCGACCTGGAAGGTGGCCTCGCACTGGGCATCACTGAGCGGGACCGGCGTCATGGGCGCGCCGCGGACATCGCCGGTGGTCGGGTGGACGATCAGCGTGCCTGGATCGCTCGCGGTGCTGGCACTGCTTGCGGTGCTGCCGAGCGCGGTGGCGCTGCCGGCCACGGCGGTCAGCACGGCGGCGGCCGCTACCGCAATCCGGATGGAATTCGCTCTGGACAAGCGCATCGGGGCAGTCCTCACAACAGTAGTCAAGGCGGGGCACGCCGACGATAACAGGGTGGGGCACACCGAATAGAGAGAATTCAGCGGGCCTGTCTTAACCGTTACGAGTGGAGCGTCAGCAGGTGGAGTGGAATCGGGCCGCGTTCCTGACGCGATGAAACTGGACTTCCAGTGCGTTACTACGCGCTGGAACCGGGGTTTCATTTGCGTCTTGGCGGCCCCCTGCGCTCCTGACAGCGTGCCTTATCCCCTGAGACCGCTGATGACGGTCAGGAACGCGGCGGCGGCCACGCCGGCACTCAGGAGCAGGAGCCAGGCGGCGCGGCGCCAGGGGCGGGGGCGGGGGCGGCCGGCCGGGGCTGGCTCGGGCGGCGACGGGATCGACCTCTGGTTCTCCTCGCTCGCCCAGCCGGTGGCCGGGAGCGGGACCGGCAGCACGCTGGCGGCGGGGCGGAGGCGGAGACGGGCGGTGGCCGCGGCGGCGGCCCAGCCGATGGTGGCCGTCACCAGCGGGATGACCAGCAGGTTTTCGGTCATGTTGTTGGCGAGCCGGTCGCCGACGTTCTGGCCGCCGGTCCAGCCCGGGGTCCCGGGCGGGCCGCCGGCGCCGAGCACCGCGACCGCGATGGCTCCGTACAGGTACAGGCCCAGGCCGGCGCTGATGGCGGCCAGCCGGGCGATACGCCGGCCGTCGACGGCGCTGCCGGCCCACAGCGCGCCAGCCGCCCCCACGGCGGCCGGCACCGCGACCATCGGGACCAGCGGCCAAAATGGGGCGATCCACGGGGCGATGACGTCGTAGAAGGTGAATCCTTGCATCGCCAGCCAGGTCAGGGCGACGACCGCGCCGCCAAGGAGGCCGGGCAGGGCAAGGCCGGGGCGGCGCAGCAGGGTCACCGCGGCGAGGGTGAAAGCGGCCAGGAAAACCAGCTCGATCACCTCGAAGACCAGACCGCCGCCGCCGCCCAGCCGGTACCGGACGGCCACGGCCGCTTCCACGCCGGCGCCCCCGGCCGCGGCCACGGCCATCGCCTGCACCGCGGCGGCGGCTCGGCCCCAGGGCGGCATCAGCAGCGTGGCGCCCGCGCAGCCGACCGCGAAGCGCCACCGCCGGCCCCGGCCGTCGATGTGGTCGAGCTCGCCGATCATCGCCTGGCCCCACTCGGCCCGCCGGGCGGACAGCAGGCCGGCCGCCCATCGCAGCAGCCGCTCAGGCCGGTCACCGCGCGCCGCCTGACCAGCCGGGACCGCCTGGGCATAGCGCCGGATCAGCGCGATCCCGATGCCCACTGGGCAGATCATGAAGACGAACGAAAGGGCCATTACGCCTCACTCCAGCGGGTGCGCGATCGCGGGATGGCTTGCCCGGCCAGGGTGGTGGGCAGCGCCGCGACGTACTCCCGGCCGGCCAGGGTCAGCCGGTACAGGTGGCGGGGCGGCCGGCTTCCCTGGCCGGGCTCCCACGCCGTTTCCAGCAGGCCGCGGTCGGCCAGCCGGACCAGCATCGGATACAGGGAGCCAGACTTCAGGTGTACCTCGGCGACCAGGTCATAGCCGTAGCGCCACCGCGCCGGATCGGCCGCCAGCGCCCTCAGGACACTGATCGCCTGCGCGGACGGAGGCCGGTTACGCTGCATGAACGCTAACTCTACTCATGTAGCATTAACAATGCTAGACCCGGGCCGCGTTCGGGACCGATGCGTCCGCGCTCATGCGGCTCAGGTTACTGAGTACCGGAGCGCCGGGCCCGGTCGTCCCACTGCTGCGCGACCGGATCCTGACCCGGCGCGACCCGTACGATTACACCGACCTGGACTGGCTCTACCAGCACCGGCCGGAGGCGAACTGACGGTATGAGTACCACCCGATTTCATGACGATTCCCCCGACGTGGACGTCCTGTACGGCGACATGGCCGCCGCCGACATCCAGCCGCTGTGGGTGCAGGAGGATCTGCTGCCCCGGACGCCCGGCCGGCTCAGACCGCATATCTGGCGCTGGAAGACGCTGCGCGGCCTGGCCGAACGGTCCGGCGAACTGGTCGGCATCGACCGCGGCGGCGATCGCCGGGTGCTGTCGCTGACCCATCCCGACCTGGGCGGGTTGCCGTACGCCACGCCCACGCTGTGGGGAGCGGTGCAGTTCCTGGGCGGCGGGGAACTCGCCCCCGCGCACCGCCACACCCCGGCCGCGCTGCGCTTCGTGCTGGAAGGCAGCGGGGTATGGACCCTGGTCAATGGCGATCCGGTCCACATGGCCCCGGGCGACCTGGTGCTCACCCCCAGCTGGACCTGGCACGAGCACCACAACCCGGGCACCGAGCCGATGATCTGGTTCGACGGGCTTGACCTGCCGCTGGTGCGGAACCTGGACGCGGTGTTCTTCGAGCCGGGCGGCGAGGAGCCGGCCGGCTACCAGGCGGCCAATTATCAGCCGGCCGGCGTGTCCGGGTCCGAGCAGCGCTACGGCGGCGCGGGACTGCTGCCGGCCGACGGCGACGCGAGGACCGTCGGGGATCCGGCGTCGGGCCGGTTCTCCCGGCTGCTGGCCTACCGGCGGGCGGCCGTCGATACGGCCCTGTCCCGCCTGATCGAGTCCTCGGGACGGCCCGCGGCCTCCGTCCGCTACGCCGACCCCGCCACCGGGCGGGACGTCATGCCGACGCTGCGGGCGGAGATGCACCGGGTGCTGGCCGGGCACCGGACCGAGCCGGTCCGGGCCGTCGGCAGCGCGATCTGGGTCGTCTACCGCGGAGCGGGGGCGACGGTAGTCGACGAGCGCCGCTTGACATGGACGGCGGGAGACATGTTCGTCACGCCGTCGTGGGCGGCGGTCAGTCACGAGGCCGACGACGACGCCGACCTGTTCCTGCTGTCCGACCGGCCGGTGCTCGAGGCGCTCGGGCTGGCCCGGACGGCATTGGCTGGCCCGGCATTGGCCGGCCCGGGGGTGGCCGGCCCGGGGGTGGCCGCGCATGCGGCTGGTGAGCTATAACGACGGCCGGGTCGGCCGCCTGCACGGCGACCGGATACTTCCGCTGCCCGTCCGCACGATGCGGGACGCGATCGCCGCCTGGGATGCCGGAGAACTGGCTGTCCCGGGGGGCACAGCAGGGTTCCCGCTCGGTGACGCCCGGCTGCGGGTTCCGGTCGCCGATCCGTCCAAGATCATCGCAGCGCCGGTGAACTACCGGGACCATCAGGCCGAGATGAGCACCGAGTCCCAGGTCGGCGCGCTCGGGTTCTTCCTCAAGGCCCCGTCGTCGCTGCTCGATCCGGGCGGGATCATCCAGCTGCCCTACCATGACCGGCGGTTCGACCAGGAGGGCGAGCTCGCCTTGGTGATCGGCCGGACCGCGCGGCGGGTCAGCGAACAGGACGCGCTTGGGCATGTCTTCGGTTACACCGGGCTGCTGGATATTACGATGCGCGGCGGAGAAGACCGTTCGGTCCGAAAATCTTTTGAGACTTTCACCCCGATGGGGCCGGTGCTGGTCACGGCGGATGAGTTCGGGGACCCGGGCGCCGTGGAGCTGCGCTGCTGGGTGTCCGGCGAGCTGCGCCAGCAGGCCAGCACGCGCGACCTGATCTGGGACGTGGCGCGCCTGGTGTCCTACGCGTCCTCGGTCACGACCCTCTACCCGGGCGACGTGATCAGCACCGGCACCCCGGCCGGGGTCGGGCCGCTCACGGCCGGCGACACCATCCGGCTGGAACTATCCGGGCTCGGCCGCGACCTGACCGTCCGGGTCGCGGCCGACGACGCGGTGGCGTCGCCCACCTCGGGCCGGGCCCGCGGGCCGGTGCCGCCCCCGCCTGCCGCGCGGTGATCGCGGGTCAAGCACCATGGCTGCCGATCAGGTGGCCGACGAGGAAGGTCACCGCGATGGCGGTGCCGCCCAGGGCGACCTGGCGCAGGCCCGAGCGCAGCACCGGGCGGCCGGTCAGGCGGCCGACCACCATCCCGCCGCCGGCCAGCGCGACGGCCGTCAGCGCCAGGGACACCCACAGCACCGACGCCCCGACCAGGTAGGGAAACAGCGGCACCAGCGCGCCGCACGAGAAGGCCAGCAGCGACGCGACGCCGGCCAGCACCGGGGACGGCAGTTCCCCGGGGTCGACGCCGAGTTCCTCGCGGGCGTGAATGCGCAGCGCGGTGCCGGGATCGCTGGACACCGCAGCGGCCATCCGGTCCGCGGTTTCCGGGTCGGCGCCGTACTGACGGAAGTACCCGGCCAGTTCCTCCTGCTCGGCGGCGGGGAACCGGGAGAGCATCTGGCGCTCCAGCGCGACCTCGGACTGGACCAGTTCGTTCTGGTTGGTCACCGAGATGTACTCGCCGGTCCCCATCGAGAACGCGCCGGCCACCAGCGCCGCCACGCCGGTCAGCACCACGGTGTGCGACGAGACGCCGCCGCCGCCGAGCCCGGAGATCAGCGAGGCGTTCGTGACCAGCCCGTCCACCGCGCCGAACACCGCCGGCCGCAGCCAGCCGCCCGAGACGTCGCGATGCCCGTGATACCAGCCCGCCTGCAGCGCCGCCATCCCGGTCTCGTACGACGGGGCGGGCTGATTTTCTGGTGGCACCGCTCCATTGTCGCTAGCGGCCGGGCGCGCCCGGCAGGCGGGCCAGCCGGGCCTGGATGCCGGCGGTGACGGAATCGGGTGGCTGGTCGGCGTCGACCGCGACCAGGATGCCCCGTTCGTCGTAGTAGGGCACGAGCGGGCCGGTGGTCTCGGCGTACACCTGCAGCCGGTGCCGGATCACGTCGGCCTTGTCGTCGGAGCGCCCGCTCTGGCGGGCGCGGTCGAGCAGCCGCTGGGTCAGCACCACATCGGGTGCGTGCAGGTAGATCGCCGCGTCCAGGGTCACGCCGAGCCGGGCCGCGAGTTCCGCCGCCGCCTGCGCCTGCGGCAGGGTCCGCGGGAAGCCGTCCAGGATGTACCCGCCGTGGGCGGCCGCCTCGACGACCACCGGGGTCAGCACGTCCAGCACGATCTGGTCGGGGACCAGGTCGCCGCGGGCCTGGCAGGCCGCGATCTCGCGGCCCAGCGGGCCTTCCGCCTGGGCCTGCGCCCGCAGCAGGTCGCCGGCCGCGATGTGCCGGGCGCCGGACCAGGCCGCCAGCCGTTCCCCCTGGGTGCCCTTGCCGGCGCCGGGGGGAGCGAGCAGCAGCAGCCTCACTGTGCTGGCTTCATTGGCCGGTCAGGTCGGCCGGGATCTCGATGTCCCGCTTCTGGATCTTGCCGGTCGCGCCCTTGGGCAGCGCGTCCATGATCCACACGTGGCGCGGGTACTTGTACGCCGCGACCTGGCCCTTGACGTAGTCGCGCAGTTCCCCGGCGGTGATGACGGCACCAGGCTTGAGGGCCACGGCGGCCGCGACCTCCTCCCCCAGGGACGAGTGCGGCAGGCCGATCACGGCCGCCTCGGCGACCGCGGGATGCTCGTAGAGCACTTCCTCGATCTCGCGCGGGTAGACGTTGTAGCCACCCCTGATGATCAGGTCTTTCTTCCGGTCGACGATGTAGAAATAGCCATCCTCGTCGACGCGGGCCAGGTCACCGGTGTGGAACCAGCCGTCGCGGATCGCCTCGGCGGTGGCCTCGGGGCGGAGCCAGTAGCCCTTCATCACGTTCGGCCCGCTGATGACGATCTCGCCCACCTCGCCCCGCGGGACCTCGTGGTCTTCGCTGTCCACGGCGCGCATCCGCACGTCCCGGATGGGCGTGCCGATCGAGCCGGGCTTGCGCTCCCGGCCGGGGTGGTTGAACGAGGCGACCGGCGAGGTCTCCGACAGGCCGTACCCCTCGAGCACCGGGACGCCGAACGCCTCCTCGAACCCGCGCAGCACCTCGACCGGCAGCGCGGCGCCGCCGGAGATGCACATCCGGAGCGAGGAAGTGTCGTAGTCCGCGCGATCGGGGGCGTGCAGCAGCGCGACGTGCATGGTCGGCACGCCTTCGAAGACGGTGACCCGGTGGCCGGCGATGATCCGCAGCGCGTGGGCGGCGTCGAACCGCGGCAGCAGGGTCAGGCAGGCCCCGGACGCCACCGCGACGTTGAGCGCGACCGTCTGCCCGAACACGTGGAACAGCGGCAGCCCGCCGAAGATAACGTCGTCCGGGCCGGCCTGGACGATGTCGGTGCACGACACCTCGGTGTTGCTGATGAGGTTGCCGTGGGTGAGCTCGGCGCCCTTCGGGTGGCCCGTCGTGCCGGAGGTGTAGAGGATGACCGCGGTGTCCTCGTCACCGGCGTCCGCGACTTCGTTATCCGGGTCGGCGGAGGCCAGCAGGTCCGGGAAGCTGTCCGCGTCGACGACGATGGCCTCGGCCTCGGCCTGCGCCGCGCCGTCGCGGGCGGGGTCCGCGAACGCGTGCCAGGCGAATATCAGCCGGGCTCCGGAATCGCCGAGGTAGTAGGCGACCTCCCGCGCCTTGAGCAGCGGGTTCATCGGGACGACCACGCCGCCGGCCCGGAGCACGCCGTAGTACACCACGGGGACCTCGGCCACGTTCGGCATCATGATGCCGACTCGGTCGCCGGGCTTGAGGCCGCGTTCGCGCAGCAGCCCGGCCACCCGGGCGCTCGCCTCGTCCAGGGCCCGGTAGGTCATCGCGGCGTTATCCACCCGGACGGCCACCTGTGCCGCGTGCGCCCGGGTGGTGTCCGTCAGGTTCCTGGCCAGGTTCGTCACGCTGCTCATTGTCCGTCCGCGGCTCAGGGGGGTCGTCGGTCCGCGATACCAAGGAACCGGCTCATCCTCGTATCGCCGGCACGTTCATCGGTGGTTCACCCCGGCCTAGCGTCGTAAGCCATGGAGTTCGACGTCGTCATCGAGATCCCGCGCGGCAGCCGGAACAAGTATGAGGTCGACCACGACAGCGGCCTGATCCGGCTGGACCGGACGCTGTTCACCGCGACCCAGTACCCGGCCGACTACGGGTTCGTGCCCGAAACCCTGGGCGAGGACGGCGACCCGCTCGACGCGCTGGTGCTGGTGCTCGAGCCCACGTTCCCGGGCTGCCTCATTCGCAGCCGCCCGATCGGCATGTTCCGGATGACCGACGAGAAGGGCGGGGATGACAAGGTCCTGTGCGTGCCCGCGGGCGATCCGCGCCAGGAGCACCTGCGTGACCTCCACCACCTGCCCGAATTCGACCGGCTGGAGATCGAGCACTTCTTCCTGATCTACAAGGCGCTGGAGCCGGGCAAGAGCGTCCGCGACACCGCCTGGGCCGACCGCGCCGCCGCCGAGGCCGAGGTCGAGGCGTCACGCCGCCGCCTGCAGGAGACCCAAGAGCATTGAACCGAACGGGCCGGGGTGCGATGCCCCGGTCTCTCCTCGAGCTGCTTACCGGGGCGATTCCCGGCATGGCACATCAGCATGCACCTGGATCACGCGCCACCCGCAGGTAACACACCCCAGAAGCGGCGCGTCTGGGCTCTCTCGATGATCCGTCCCCGTCGCATCCCGGCGCCCTCGCACTGCCCTCGCCCGTCCCGCTGCACCAGCCCGGGACACCGCGCATGCCGCCCAGAGTTACGTCTCAGGTGTCACAGCGGCCGCGATCATGGAAAGCACCGCGGAAACGGGAAGCTGAGCGATTGCGGCTGGCTGAGCGATTGCGACGGGGGTTAGGTGAAGGCGCCGAGGCCGGTGATGGCGCGGCCGACGATGAGGGTCTGCATGGTCTCGGTGCCTTCGAAGGTGTGGATCGCCTCGAGGTCGACCATGTGCCGCATGACCTGGTAGTCGAGCAGGATGCCGTTGCCGCCGAGCATGTCGCGGGCCGCGGCGGCGATCAGGCGGGCCTTGCCGGTGTTGTGCATCTTGGCCAGGCCGGCCACGGTGGGGGTCAGCTGGCCGGCCTCGGCCAGGCGGCCGATCTGCAGGCAGTACAGCTGCATCGCGGTCAGGTCGGCCAGCATCGAGACCAGCCGCTGCTGGATGATCTGGAAGCTGGCCAGCTGCTCGCCGAACTGGCGCCGCTCCAGCGCGTACCGCAAGGCGACGTCGTACGCGGCGGTGGCGTGGCCCAGCGCCGCCCAGGCGCAGGTGCTCCGGGTGGTGGCCAGGACCCGGGTGGTGTCCTTGAACGAACGCGCCCCGGGCAGCCGGTTCTCGGCCGGCACGCGCACGTCGTCCAGCGTGATCTCGGCCTGCCACACCGAGCGCAGCGACACCTTGCCCTCGATGACCTTGGCCTGGTAGCCCGGCGCGCCCTTCTCCACCACGAACGCGCCGACCTGCCCGTCCTCGGTGTTGCGGGCCCAGACCACGACCAGGTCGGCCACGCTGCCCAGGCCGATCCACCGCTTGCGGCCGGTCAGCACCCACCCGTCGCCGTCCCGCCGGGCCGAGGTTTGCAGGGCCACCGAGTCCGAGCCGTGCTCCGGTTCGGTCAGCGCGAAGGCGCCCAGCTTGTCCAGGGTCGCCATGGCGGGCAGCCAGCGCTCCTTCTGCTCTTCCGAGCCGCACAGGGCGATCGACATCATGGCCAGGCCCGCGTGCACGCCGAGGAACACGCCGAGGCTGCCGTCGCCGCGGTGCAGTTCCATGGTGACAAGACCGCACGCCATCGGGCTCATCCCGGCGCACCCGTAGCCCTTGATGTCCTCGCCGACGATGCCGAGCTCGGGCAGCCGCCTGACCAGCGGCCAGCAGATCTCGGCCCGTTCCCAGTACGGGCCGACGACCGGCACGACCTCCTCGTCGGCGAACCTCCGCACCGTGATGAAGTGCTCCCACTGCTCGTCGGTGAACTGCTCGCGGACGGAGAAGAAGTCCGTCCCGAGGGCCTCCCCGAGATGGGCGTTCGTCACCTGCGTCATCGCTGATCCTCCTCCTCGGTGAGGTCGGCATCCAGGAACGCCTGCACGGCGGCGGCCAGGCGTTCGGGGTTGGCGCCCAGCTCGAGGTGGCCGCCGTGGTAGATGTGCAGCCGGCTGCGCGGTATCAGCCAGTTCATGATCCGTCCGTTGATCACCGGGATGATCGGGTCGTCGTCGCCGGCCAGGATCAAGGTGGGCGGCCGCAGCCGCGGCAGCCGCGGCAGGCTGGTCCAGCCGAGCATGGAGATCAGCTGGTAGTAGTAGCCGCGGGGCGGGCCCAGCCGGGTGTTACCGTGCAGCAGGTCACGGGCCCCGATCGGGTGTTCCCGGGCGCTGCCCCCGTACAGCTCGCCGGCGATGCGGGCCGCGTAGCCCGCGTCCCGGTGGCGCCGCGGCGTGAGCATGCGCAGCAGGACCCACGGACGCCCGGGAACCATGATCGTGCCCGGCGCGGTCGCCACCAGCACCAGGCGGCGGACCCGGTCCGGGCGGCTCAGCGCGAACTGCTGCGCGAGGCCGCCGCCCCAGGAGATGCCCAGGACGTCGGCCCGGGCGTAGCCGAGCTGGTCGAGCAGGCCGGCCAGCAGCGACGGCAACGTGAGCAGGTGGTAGGGCAGGACCGGGGACGGCGAGCCGCCGATGCCCGGCATGTCGAACCGGATGACGGGCCGCCGCGGATCGAGCGCGTCGACGAACGGCTGGAACAGCTCCAGGCTCGCGCCGATGCCGTTGCACAGCAGCAGCGGCGTCGAGTCCGCGGTCCCCTCCCGCACCGAGACGCGGAGGGAGCGGCCGCCGACCGTCAGGATCCTCATCCGCTGGGGCGGCTCCTTGGGCTTGACCCGCCGCCGGAGGCCCAGGACCCGGTCAATGGTCATAGACGTAGGTTCCCGGCGCGTCGCCGACCGGCGCCAGACCGCCGCCGCCCAGTTCCCCGGGGGCGGCCCTTTCCTCGCCGCAGCGCTCGGCCAGCCAGCCCGCGTAGTCCGGCCACCAGGACCCGTGGCGGGTCTCGGCCAGGCGCAGCCACTCCTGCGGATCCTCCGGGGACTCCTTGGCGATCTGGTACCTGGCCTTCTCGTTGCCCGGCGGGTTGACCATCGCGGCCACGTGCCCGCTGGTCGACAGCAGGAACTGGGACCGGCCGCCCAGCAGCTGGGTGGACCGGTAGCAGCTCTGCCAGGGGCAGATGTGGTCGGTGATCCCGGCGACGATGTAGCTATCCCGGTCGACCGAGGCCAGGTCCACCGGTGAGCCGAGCATGGTCGCCGTGCCCGGGGTGACCAGCGCGTTGGCCGCACCCAGCTCGAGGAAGTCCCGGTGCAGGCCCGCGGTCATCCGGGTGGTGTCCGCGTTCCAGAACAAGATGTCGAAGGCCGGCGGCTTCTTACCGAGCAGGTAGTTGTTGACCCAGTAGTTCCAGATCAGGTCGTTGGGCCGCAGCCAGGCGAACACCTCGGCCAGCGACCGGCCGTCCAGGTAGCCGCGGGCGCGGGACGAAGCCTCGGCCAGCCGCGCGGTCCGCTCGTCGATGACGGCGCTGGCCAGGCCCGCGTGCGCCTGGTCGAGCACGGTGACCATGAGGGTAAACGCGGCGAGCCGGTCCTGCTGGCCCGTGTGCGCGAGGTGCGCGGCCACCATCGCCGCGACGATGCCGCCGGAGCAGGCCCCGGTCAGTGCGGTCTGCTCGCTCCCGGTAATCCGCTCGGCCGCGTCCATGGCGTCCAGGACGGCCTGCCCGTACGTGTCGAGGTCCCATTTGGCGTGCCGGGCGTCCGGGTTACGCCAGGAGATCATGAACACCTGCAGGCCCTGGCCGACCAGGTACTCCACCATGCTCCGGTTGGTGGCCAGGTCCATCACGTAGAACTTGTTGATCACCGGCGGGACGATCACCAGCGGGACCGGCCGGACCGCTGGTGTGGCCGGGCGGTACTGGATCAGCTCGAACACCGGGGTCCGCAGGATCACCGAGCCGGGCGTGACGGCTAGGTCCACCCCGACTTCGAACGCGTCCGGCTCGACCATGGACGGCACCCGCGGCGCCACGGCCATGTCGGCGGCGAAGTTGCGCAGGCCCGCCAGGGCGCTCTGGCCGCCCGAGTCGATGGCCGCCTTCACCGCCGCCGGGTTCAGCAGCGGGTTGTTGCTCGGAGCGAGCGCGTCGATGAGGTTGGTGAGCACGAACCCGACCCGTTCGGCATCCTTCTCTTCCAAACCGGCTTCGGCGACCACGCCTTCCGCGGCCTGAGCGGCCGCCAGGTAGGCCTGCATCGTGCGGCGCAGCAGGGGGTTGCCCGCCCAGCCGGGATCGGAGAACCGGCGGTCCCGCCGGGACGGCTGCACCTGCGAGCGGCCCGCGGCGATGCGGGCCAGCTCGCCGGCCAGCTGGGTCCCCCGGCCGGCGACCAGCCGGGGCCGGCCCGCCAGGGCGGCGGCCAGGCGCAGGCCGGCGCCGCCGGGATTCACCCGGCGCAGCATGCCGGTCGCCGCGTCGGCGAGTAGCAGGTCCAGCGGTGCCGCCGCGGCGTCGGCGGCGGACCTGGTCGGATCGGTGTCGTCGCTCATTATCAGCTGAGCGTAGCCCGGCGGGCCGCGCTCTTCCATTGGGCGCTCGTCACGAACCCTCGACCAGACATGGTTCTGCGGGCACAGGCCGGTCGGCTGCCCCTCGGCAGGCTGGCCTGGATGTGCGAGAATCCGCGGGTGGACGACGACAGTCCCGCGGTCGCCGAGCTGGTGGCCGACGTCGCGGCAGCGGTGAGCCGCCGGATCGCCGCGGTGTCCGAGGACGTCTACGAGGTGATCCTGCGGGAGATCCCGGAGCTGCGCGACGACAAGCCGGTGCTCGCCCTGCTCGCCTCGAGCGTGCACAGCAACATCGCGACCTGCCTGCAGGTCATGCGGCACCAGATCGACCTGGCCGGCGTGCGGGCTCCGGCCGCCGCGCTGGAATACGCGCGCCGGCGGGCGCAGCACGGCACGTCGTTGCCCGCGCTGCTGCGCTCCTACCGGCTCGGGCACGCGTGCTTCGCCGACTGGTGCCTCAGGGGACTGGCTCAGCAGGCCGACGACGCCCAGCTGATCACCGCCGCCACGCTGTCCATGTCCAAGATCGTGGCCGGATACGTCGACCAGACCTCCGAGGAGATCGTCGCGGCCTATACCGGCGAACGGGAGACCTGGCTGCGGAACCGCAGTACCGCCCGAGCCGCCCGGATCCGGGACCTGCTCTCCGGCGAGCGGATCAACGCGAGCGTGACCGAGGCGACCCTGGGCTACCGGCTACGGCAGTACCACGTGGGCGTGGTGTGCTGGACGGATGGTTCGGCGGTCGCCGTCGACAGCATCACCCGGCTCGAGCACGCGATCAGCCACGTCGCGGCGAAGGCGGCGTGCGCCGATCCTGTCTTCCTGGCCCGCGACGTATCCAGCGCGTGGGCCTGGCTGCCGCTGGGGATCCGGGACAGGTTGGACGCGGTGTCGTCGGCCGCGGCCGCGGCTTCGGCCGATGCGGGCGGCGGGATCCATTTCGCGTTCGGCGACGCGGCCAAGGGGGCGTCCGGGTTCCGGCTCACCCACCGGCAGGCGCTCGCCGCCCAGGCGGTCGCGCTCGCTGCCGGGACTCCCCCGCAGGCGATAGCGTTCGGCCAGGTCGCACCGGTGGCGATGATGCTGGGATCCCCCGACCTGCTGCGGGCGTGGGTACTCAGCACCCTGGCTGACCTGGCCGCCGACGACGAGCACCACGCCCGCCTGCGGGAGACCCTGCTGGTCTTCCTCCAGACCGGAGGAAGCTATAAGACGACGGCCGAACGGCTCATGCTGCACAAGAACACTGTCCAGTACCGGATCCGGAAGGCGGAGGAAAGCCTCGGCCGGCCCCTGGGCGACAGCCGCCACGACGTCGAACTCGCGCTGCGGGCCAGCCAGTGGCTCGGCTCGTCCGTGCTGACCCAGGCCGGTCCCGAGCGCCAGCACGCGGCCCGGCCGCGGACCCGGTGACCGGGCCTTAGCGGTGTGGTCCTCTACCATCGGAGAAACAAAGGATGACGCCGATGACCGATGATGAGCAGCAACCAGCCGGCGGGGTCCCTCGGTTGTTCGAGGAATTCTTCAGCCAGCTCCGCGCGGGCACCGAACGGCTGGAGGCTCTCGCCCGGTCCGGCACGCGCCTTCCGCCGGGGCTGGACGCGATGGCGCTGCCTGGTGCGATCTCCGCGGCGCAGGTCAACTCGATCGCCGACAGCATCGTCGCTCAGCGGCGCAGCATCGAGGCGCTGAAGGCTCAGCTGTCCTCGTTCGACGAGCAGTTGGCCGTGCTCGAGGGCATGCTCGAACCGCTCGCGGAGTGGAGCAGGAGGTGGGCCGACATCGAGCAGCGGCTGCTGAACCCGCGCCCCGGCCACCCGCCCGAAGCTGGCTGAGCTGGTCAGGCGCCCTTGGCGTTGCTGCCGTACCGGCGGCGGAACTGCTCTACCCGGCCGGCGGTGTCGAGGACGCGGGACTGCCCGGTGTAGAACGGGTGGCTCGCCGACGAGGTCTCGACGTCGATGACGGGATAGGTCTTGCCGTCCGGCCAGGTGATGGTCCGCTCGCTGGTCGCGGTCGACCTGGTGAGGAAGGCGAAGTCCGCCGAACGGTCGCGGAAGACGACCGGATGGTAGTCGGGGTGGATTGCCTGCTTCATGGTTATCGCTCCTCCCGGAACTCGACGTGACGGCCGGTCACTGGGTCGTACTTGCGGATCACGAGGCGGTCGGGATCGTTTCTCCGGCTCTTCGTGGTCACGTAGGTGTAGCCAGTCCCAGCGGTCGACCTCAGCTTGATGACTGGGCGAAGGGTGCTGCGACTCATGCTCTCTACAACAGTTTGATAATGAAAATCATTCCCGATATTGGCGCCCAGCACGTGACTCGTTGGCCGCCGCGGTGGCGGCATCTGGCGCACCCAGCAATAGAAGCGGCATTTCGTTTTGAGCTGATGCGGGCGGGCAGATGCTGCGCATGATTGCGAGGATCTGGCGCGGAGCGGTCCAGGCGGACGATGCGGCCGCATATGCGGAGTATGTGCAGCGGACCGGGATCGATGGCTACCTGAGCACGCCGGGCAACCGCGGAGCCTGGCTGCTGAGGCGGACCGAGGGCGACCGGGCCGAGGTCATCACGGTGAGCTTCTGGGAGTCCCGGGAAGCCATCGAGGCCTTCGCCGGCCAGGATATCGACACGGCTGTCTTCTATCCCGACGACGAGCAGTTCCTCATCGAGCGGGATCTCACCGTGAAGCATTACGAGGTCGCAGGTACCGAGTAGGCCGCATGACCGCGATGCGGGTGCCGCTATCGTGGCAGGGACCTCAGATGGAACATGATCCGCGAATTCGGGGGCTCCAAGCCGCCGTCGCCGCCAACTTGGCTACCTTCCGCCGCGTCGGCATCACACGACCGGGGCTGCGCGCCGCCGCGGTGGCCGTGTGCGTCCTGGAGCAGCAGGACGTCCCCTGCCTGCTGATCACCAGGCGAGCAGCCGGCCTGCGGAACCATTCCGGGCAGTGGGCGCTGCCCGGCGGAAGCCGCGAGCCCGGCGAGTCCGCCGAGGACGCGGCGCTGCGGGAACTGCGCGAGGAAACCGGCGTGACGGCCGAGATGGGCGATGTCCTGGGCACTCTCGACGACTACGCCACCCGGTCCGGCTTCCTCATCACTCCCGTGGTCGTGTGGGGCGGCCCCGTGGGCACGCTGGTCAGGCAATCATCAGAGGTGGCCCGGATCCACATGATCCCGCTGGCCGACTTCGACCGCCCGCCCGAGCTCCTGCGCATCCCGCAATCGCCTGCGCCGGTCCTGCGGCTGGCGCTGCTTGACGGCCATGTCTACGCCCCGACCGGCGCCATCATCCACCAGTTCTGCCAGCTGGCGCTGCACGGCCTGACCACCCGCGTAGCCCATTTCGAGCAGCCCGTATTCGCCTGGCGCTGACGACCGCAGTCGCCATCGGGCGGCTGGCCTGACCAGCCGCGTGGAACCCCACTCGTTCGTTCCAAGGGGTTTGAAACGGTGATGGGGGGTAGAGCCGTCGGCCATGAGCGAGGACGAGCACACCAGCCAGGCGCCGCGGACGCTGACCGACATGCCCAGGGCCGGGTGGCTTGCCATCGGCAAACGCGCGATCCGCGAGTTCAAGCACGACGACATCACCGACCGCGCCGCCGCGCTGACCTACTTCGGCGTGCTCGCGCTGTTCCCGGCCATGCTGGTGCTGGTCTCCATCCTCGGGCTGCTCGGGAAGTCCACGACCCAGCAGGTGCTCAATAACCTCGGCCAGGTCGCTCCGGGCGGGGTGAACTCCTTCCTGAAGGGCGTCGTCACCCAGGTCCAGGGCAAGGCGGGCATCGCCGGGATCGCGGGAATCATCGGCCTGCTGGTCGCCCTGTGGTCCGCCTCGGGCTACGTCGCGGCGTTCATGCGCGCCTCGAACGCCATCTACGACGTCGACGAGGGGCGTCCGATCTGGAAGACCGTTCCGGTCCGGGTCATCACCACGCTGGCGCTCGTCATCATGCTCGTGATCGCCGCGGCGATCGTGGTGCTGACCGGGCCGATCGCCAATCAGGTCGGCACGGCCTTCGGCATCGGCCACGCCTCGGTGCTGATCTGGGACATCGCGAAATGGCCGGTGCTGGTGATCATCGTCACCGTGATGATGTCGCTGCTGTACAAGGCCAGCCCGAACGTCAGGCAGCCCAGCTTCCGGTGGATCTCGGCGGGCGGCGTCATCGCCGTCGTCATCTGGCTGATCGCCTCCGGCGCGTTCGCCCTGTACGTCAGCTTCTCCGGTTCCTACAACAAGACCTACGGATCGCTCGCGACCGTGATCATCTTCCTGGTCTGGTTGTGGATCTCCAACATCGCGATCTTGCTCGGCGCGGAGTTCAACGCCGAGGCCCAGCGCGAACGCGCCATTCGGGCCGGGATGCCCGAT
Organism: Streptosporangiaceae bacterium; assembly: GCA_050011155.1. GTDB lineage: Bacteria > Actinomycetota > Actinomycetes > Streptosporangiales > Streptosporangiaceae > Palsa-504. Next base: position 48,474 of record JBEKJP010000021.1, on the reverse strand, counting down.
GACGTCGAGCCGTTCGCCGAGCTGCGCGACACCCGGAAGCTGAACGATCCGGAGAAGCGCCGGGTGGGAGAAGCCCGGCGCACCCGGGAACGGACCATGGATCAGGGCCGCTGAGGCTCGTCTTTCAGCGTCGCCTTCGGCGGGCATGACGCCGCATCGCGTCGACCTTGGCGGCGAAGGCAGCGGGCACCAGGATGGGCGTGCCGCGCCACGGTGACATCGCCAGCAGGTCCGTGTCGTTGGACACGATGAGCATGGCTCCTACCTCTGCGGCGAGGTCCAGGATCAGGTTGTCCTCGTGATCGGGGCAATCGTGCACTGTGCGGGGCACGTCCCTCAGCAGTCCTCCCCCGCTGTGCTCGGCCGCCTCGGACAGGAGCGCGACATAGGCTTCGGCCTGCTGGGGCTCCCACTTGAACAGGTCCTCAAGGACCCGGCTGACGTTGCCGAGGATGTGGGGCGACAGCCATAGGGCGAACTCGGCGGCATCCACGATGATCCCCACGCAGTCGGCGCAGGGGTTACCTGAGGTGGGAGGCGGGGACGGCCAGGAACGGAACGGGCTGTTGCCGGCGGCGACGGCGGTCACCAGCACGTTGACGTCATAGACGGCGACGGTGGGGACGGGCTCGACCGGGCTCATTACTCACCGCGTCCGGCACTGTCCTTCAGGAATTCCTGCACGCGCGCGGCGACGTCCGCGGTTTCGATGCCGAGCTCCGCGGTCCGCTGCTGGCCGTAGGCCTGCAGGTCGCGTAGCTGGTCGGCCAGCATGACCGACCTCATGACCCGGAGGGTGGCGCGCAGGTAGGCGGACCGGTTGCCGTCGCCGAAATACGCGACGAGTTCCTCAAGGAGCGGGCGGTCTTCAGGGTGGACAGCGAAGCCAAGAGTCTGAGCGCTCATGCCTTCAAGTGTAACAAGTTGCCTATAATAAGCAATGTCTCGCACATGTCGGGGGTGCAAGAATTCGAGCTGACCGAGGTCATCACTCCCGGTCCCGGCCGGACGGCGTGGGGCCGTCCGGCCGGGGAGGAGTTCGTGGCGCGCGTAGCCTCAGGCGGCGGCCGCGGCCTGCTTGATGAGGGCGGCTACGGCGGCGGGCTGGGACACGTAGATGGAGTGGCTGCCGGGGACCTCGGTGACGGTGGCGCCGATCCGCTCGGACATGGACCGCTGGGCGGGCGGGGGGATCATCTTGTCGTCGGTGACGACCAGGTACCAGCTGGGCTTCATCCGCCAGGCGGCCTCGCTGATCGTCCCGCCGAGCGCGTTGACGCCCCAGGGGACCTGGGAGTCGGCCATGAACGCGGCCTGCCCGGCGGGCAGGTCCCCGGCGAACGAGGCGGCGAACTTGTCCCGGTCCAGGAACAAGAAGCCGTCCACCGGAGGCAGGATCGGCGGCTGCGGACCGTCGGCGGGGAACCCGGCGATGAGGGCATTGACGGATTCGCCCTTGTCCGGGGCGAAGGCGGTGACGTAGACCAGGGCGCTGACCTGGTCGTGCAGGCCAGCCTCGGTGATGACGGCGCCGCCGTAGGAGTGGCCGACCAGGACGACCGGGCCGTCCAGTGAGCCGATGACCCGGCGGGTGGTGGCGGCGTCGTCTTCCAGGGACAGGGTCGGGTTCTGCACCACGGCGACGCGGTAGCCGTCCGCGGTGAGCGCGTCGTGCACGCCCTGCCAGCCGGACCCGTCGACGAACCCGCCGTGCACCAGCACCACGTTACGCACTGAGCTCATGATGATCTCCTTCGCTTGCTTGACCTGCTGACGACGTTAGGTGCCGGCGGCCGGAGCTCGCTTCGATCAAATGACGTAGACCGGCGGCTAGGAATGCTCGGCCGGAAGGCCGCCGAGCGCGTCGCGCAGCGCGGCCCGAGAGGTGATGCCCAGCTTGGGGAACGCCTGGTGCAGGTGGGTGGCGATAGTCCGGGGCGAGAGGTAAAGCCGTTCGGCAATCTGCTTGTTGGTCAGCCCGGCCGCGGCCAGCGTCGCGATCTGGAGCTGCTGGGGTGTCAGCGACGCGGACCCGTGGCCAGCCGGCTGGCCGATGGTCAGGCCGGTCGCCCGGAGTTCGCTGCTGGCTCGCGCGGCCCACGGCGCCGCGCCCAGCCGCTGGAAGGTATCGAGCGCCGCGGCCAGCTGGGCCCGTGCGCCGGTGGTGGCCTTCGTCCGGCGCAGCCGCTCGCCGCAGGCGAGCTGGATCCGGGCCCGGTCGAACGGCCAGCGATCGGCGCCGGGCACGGCGAGCGCCCGCCCGAACAGCGCGGCGGCGACGTGAGCCCGGGCCTCGGCGGGCCGGCCGGTCCGGACGGCGGCCTCGGTCAGGTCCAGGGTCATCCACAGTGCGTGCGGCACGTGGTCGGCGAGCTCACCGGGCGGCGTGATCGTGATGACGGACTGGTAGGCATCCTCGAAGTCACCACGACCGAGCGCCGACAACGTCCTGGCCTGAGCCGCGAGCCGCAGAATCGCCCCGACCCGGCGGGGGGCCGACCACCTGGTCATCTGGTCGGTCAGCGTCCTGGTCGCGGTGTCGTCGCCGCGGGCCGCGGCCAGCATGGCCTGCAGGTACAGCCCGCGGCAGGCCAGCAGCCGGTAGTTGTGGGCCCGGCACAGGCTCACGTGCTCGTCGGCGAGCGCAGCCAGCACGTCCCACTCCCCCGTCATGAAGTGGTCCAGGCCGAGCAGGGACAGCGCATGGAGGGACAAGGTGACGGCGCCGCCGTCCCGCCCAGCCCGCAGAACCCGCCACAGCGGACCGCGGCAGCCCGTCAGCCGGTCGACGTACATGCAGGCCAGGCCGACCCGGGCCACCCGCACGGGGTCACCCGGGTCGGCCTGATCGGTCAGCGACGCGACGGCGGCGTCGATCCGGGCGAGCGCGGGCAGCACCGTGCGAGCCGGGTCGGCGAAGGTCACGGACAGCAGCGCCAGCAACTCGGGAACGTCCGGTACCAGCTGGCCCAGCGCCCGGTGGAACGGCGCCCACAGCTCGGCGCGGCCGCCGAAGTAGCAGACCCAGCCCAGGGTGTACAGCGCCTCGACCATGGTGTCGCTGGCGGCGTCGTAGGGCGGCGGCTGCAGCTCGATCGCGCCGGTGAGCAGGCGGTGCGCGGTATCGATGTCACCATCCCCGCTGAGCTGCAGGTGGTGTGCGGCCGCGACCGAGGCGACGAGGGATCCCGCGCGGCCGGCATCGGCCTGGCGCGCGTCTTCCAGCAGGCGCGGCACGTCACGCAGCCCGCCGGTCACGACCGCGCCCAGATAGGCCGCCTCCGCCAGCCGGCGGCTCCGCTCGGCCCCCGGCGGGGTCAGGTCGGCGGCGCGCAGCAGGGCCGTGACCGCCCCGGCCGCATCGCCGCGCGACCTGACCCGGTGCGCGGCCTCCTCGAGCAGGCAGGCCACCCGCTCATCGGGTCCGGTCGCCGCCTGGGCGAGGTGCCACGCACGGCGCTCGGGCTCGGCGCTGAGCTGGCGGGCCAGCGCCGCGTGGGCCCGGCGGAGTTCCGTGCTGGTGGAACGGGCCACCACGGCCGAACGGGTCAGCGGGTGCCGGAACTCCAGCCGGCTCCCGTCCTGGGCGACGCGGACCAGTCCGGCCCGTTCGGCCGGAGCCAGGTCATCGAGCCCAGCTGGCCCCGGCGCGGCCGATTGCAGGGTGGGCAAGCTCCCGGTGCCGTCCAGGGCGGCCAGCACCAGCAAGTACCGGGCCCGCGCGGGCAAGGCGGCGATCCGCGACTCGAACACCGCCTGCAGGCGCCGGCTCAGCGGCAGCCACTCGGGCAGCGGGCCGGTCCCGGCCCGCTGGCTGCCGCTGAGCGCCACCGGCAGCTCCAGCAGGGCCAGCGGGTTACCCCGGGCGTCGGCTAGCAGCCGCTGACGGACCCGCGGCGCCAGCGCGGGAAAGCGGTCGCCAACCAGCTCGGCCGCGGCGGCTCGGCCGCGGCGGCTCGGCCGAGCGGAAGCACCTCGTGCACCGGCAGCCCGCCGCGGTCGAAGAAGCCGTCCTCGCCCGATCGGGCCACGGCCAGGAACCCGACCCGGCTGCCGGGCAGGCGGCGAGCCACGACGCCCAGCACCACGGCGCTGGCCCGGTCCAGCCACGGCAGGTCATCCACCACCGCCAGCACCGGCCCGGTCTGCGTGGCCTGGGCCAGCAGCGCCAGCGCCGCGTTGGACAACAGCAGCCGGTCAGGCGAGGAGCCCTCGCGCACGCCCAGCGCGACGTCCAGCGCCCGCCGATAGGGCGCGCTCAGCTCCCGCGCCTGGTCCAGCAGCGGGCGAAGCAGCTGGTTAAGCCCGGCGAAGCTGACCTCACGCTCGAACTCAGCGCCAGCCGCCCGCAGGACCCGGTGGCCCGCGGCCACGGCGTGCGCGGCCGCCGCGTCCAGCAGCGCGGTCTTGCCGACGCCCGCCTCTCCCGACAGCAGCAGCGCGCCGCCATGGACCGCCGCCTGATCGACGAACGCGGTGACGTACCCCAGATCGTCAGACTGCCCGATCAGCGACCCGGGCGCCTGGCCAGCCGGAATACCACCACCCATAGACCCCCTCCAGCGGACAAAGCCGCAGTAATCCTAGCCCTACGCGGTGGTCAGCGGAATCAGGTCGGCCGACTGCGGGTGCGACGGGGAGGTCAGGCGGTCAGCGGTTTCGAAGAGCAGCTGCTGCAGCGGGCGGGGCAGGTCGCCGCTCCACGCCAGGACGGCGGACGCGGTCAGAGGATGGTGCTGGAGCATCACCCGGACCATGCCGGAGATGCCGGCCGGCCGCGTTCGGCGGATCGGCCGGGCTTGCGTGCTCGCGGCGACGGCCGGGCCGGTCAGGACGGCGGCAGGCCGGTTTCCGGCCGCGGCCAGCGCCAGGGTCATGGCCAGCGAGTGCCGGAAGGGCGGGTCGGTGAACTCGAAGCTCGGGTCGACCGCCCGGATGGCCGTGACCCAGGCGTCGTAGGTGCCCGCGTGCGCACGGCGTGGCCCGTGGATGACCGGCAGGGCGGCCAGCTCCTCCAGGCTGATCATGCCGGTGCGGGCGGCGGCGTGGGCGGCCGGGATCCACACCTGCGGCTCGTATTCGCCCACGGTCATCGCCTCGAGCGGCGCGGGCACGGCTGGCCGGCCGGCCAGCCAGGCCAGGCCGGCGTCGGCCCGCCGCGTGCTGATCAGCGCGAAATCCGCGTCCAGCGCCATTTCCAGCCAGGCCAGGTCTACATTCGCGGCGGCGGCCGACCCCTGCAGCGTGGCCGTGGCCGGGACGGCCAGGCATTCGGGCAGTCCGGGCGGCAGCACCATCCGCAGTTGCGGCCGTCCGAGGCCGGCCGCCTGCCGGGTCCGGCTCACCTCCTGATCGACGAGCGCCAGCACGTTCCGGGCCCCGTCGAGCAGCGCGCGGCCCGCCGGAGTCAGCCGCAGCCCTTCGCGCCGGCGTTGCAGCAGCGGCGCGCCCACGAGTTCCTCCAGCCGCCTGATCTGCTGGCTCAAGGTCGGCTGGGCAATGAAGATCTTCTCGGCGGCGCGGGTGAAGCTGCCCGCGTCGGCCAGCGCCACGAAGTAGCGCAGGTGCCGCAGCTCAAGGGCCTGCGGCACCCCCGCCGCCGGGCCGGCCGGGGTCCAGTCCGCGTCGGCCAGCCGCACCCGGTGCTCAGGCGTCGCCAGCGTCAGCTGGGCATCGGTACTCATGATCTTTCCTCCGGGGCGGGCACACCTTTCTCGGACTACCTCAGCGTCACGTTCGGCCTTGTGAGCCGGCATCGCATGTATCTTGCGATTTACCGTCGGCCCGGCGATGCCGCCTCGTCTAGTTCTGATGATTTCCGCTCGCTGTCCGGCCGTGCGATGATCTGGCGGTGGAGCCCGCCGGCGGTGTCGTTTCCCGGCCGGGGCTGTTCGAGCGGCTCCAGCTGTCGGCGCGGGTGGCGGTGACCTCAGCGCCGGCCGGCAGCGGCAAGACGATGCTGCTGCGGTCGTGGATCAGCGAGGCGGCCCTGGCGGAACGCGTCGGCTGGCCGCGCTGTCGCTACCGGGTACCCGGATCCGGCGCGGTTCGCGGCTGAGTTTTCCGGCAGCGAGCGGACGGTGGCCGACTACCTGCTGGCCGAGGTGCTCGACCGGCAGAGCGAGCAGGTGCGCCGGCTCCTGCTGCGGACCAGCGTGCTCGAGCGCGTCAGCGGCCCGCTCGCCGATGCTCTCGCCGGGGGCGCCGGCGGAGAGCTGATCTTGCAGGAACTGGAGTCCGCCAACGCGTTCGTCGTGTCGGTGGACGTGGCCCGGTCGTGGTTCCGCTACCACCGCCTGTTCGCCGACCTCCTGCAACTGGAGCTGCGCCGGACCGCGCCGGCCGAGGTCGACGCGTTGCACCGCACCGCCGCCCGGTGGTTCGCCGACCACGGATATCCGGTGGAGGCGGTCCGGCACGCCCAGGCGGCGCGGGACTGGGGGCCGGCCGCCCGCCTGCTGGCCGACCACTGGCCCGGCCTGCACCTGGACGGGCGGGCCGCCACCGTGCACGCGCTGCTGGCCGGGTTCCCGGCCGAGGCCCGCGGGACGGACGCTGAGCTCGCGGTGCTGGCCGCGGCGGACGAGCTGGCGGCGGGATCCTTCACGGAAGCGGAACAGTTCCTGGAGCGGGCGGAACGGGGCACGGCGTCGGTGCCGCCTGACCGGCGCGGCCAGCTGGACGTGTTGCTCGGCATCGTCCGGCTGCTGCTGGCCCGGCAGCGGATGAACCTCCCGGCGGCGTCCGCGGCGGCCCGCCGGCTGCGGGTCGTGGCCGACGCCCCGGATATGGCGTCGCTCGGCCTGGGCGAGGAGCTCCGCGCGCTGGCGCTGATCAACCTCGGGATCACCGAGTACTGGGGTGGCCGCCTGGCGGAGGCGGAACCGCACCTGGCCCAGGGGGTCGACCTGGCCCGGCGGATCGGGCGGCCGTACCTGGAGTTCCTCGGCCTGGCGCACCGCACGTCGATCGCCAGCGTGCGGTCAGCGCCGTACGCGGTGGCGGAGGAGCGGGCCAGGCAGGTGATCGAGCTGGCTCGGCGGCACGGCTGGACCGACGAGCCAGCCGCGGGCATCGCCTGCATATCGCTCGCGGCCGGGCTGATCTGGCGGCGGCAGCTCGGCGAGGCGGCGGACTGGGTACGGCGCGCCGAGCGCACCCTGCGGGCCGAAGCCGAGCCGGTGACGGCGATCGCGATCCGCTATGTCCGCGCGCTGCTTGAGCTGGCGCGCGGCCGCGACCAGGAGGTGCTGGCCACTTTCGCGGCCGCCGAGCGGCTGTCCCGGCTGCTCGACGCACCGGACTGGCCGCTGATGCGGACCCGCGCGCTGCGGCTGCACGCCCTGGTCCGGCTGGGCGAAACCGGGCGGGCCGAGCAGGACATCGCAGAAGCCGGCGAGCAGGGCCAGGCCAGCGGCGATGTGCGGGTGGCGCTGGCGGCGCTGCGGATCGCCCAGGGCGACCCGCACGCGGCGACGGTCGCGCTCGCGCCGGTGCTGGATGGCGCCGTACTCGTCCCCCCGACGACCTGGCTGGCGCACGCCTGCCTGCTGGAGGCGATGGCCCGGGACGCACTCGGTGACCCGGCCGCCGCCGGGGACGCCATGCGGCGCGCGCTCGCTCTGGCCGGGCCCGAAGGCGCGCTCACGGCTTTCCTTCTCCATCCCCCCGCGCGGGAGCTGTTCGACCGCTACGCCCCGGATGTCGGTGAACAGGCTGCCCTGGTGGCCGAGATCCGCGGCCTGCTCCCGGCCGAGCCAAGGCCGACGGCGCCGCCGCCGGGAGGGCCCGGGCCAGCCGGCTCCCCCCGCCTGGTAGATCCGCTGAGCCGGAGCGAGATCCGGGTACTGCGCTACCTGCCGACCAACTTGCCGGCGCCAGAGATCGCCCGCGAACTGTCGGTTTCTGTGACGACGGTCCGTACCCATATCCGCCACCTGTTCGCCAAGCTCGGCGTGCACCGCCGGAGCGAGGCCGTCGCCCGGGCCCGCGCCCTCGGCCTGCTCGCGCCGGCCCCCCGGCGCCACCGGGACGACCGGACGGCCTAATGATCTTGCGTGCGGAGGACCTCGAGTAGTTCGAGGCCAAGCGCTTCGATCCGGTACAGCACGCCGAAGAGCGCCGCCTGATCCGGTAGCTCCCCCGCGAGCACGGTCTCGGATGCCAGGAGCTGAGGGCGCAAATCCGGAAACGCGACCAGCATCGTCTCGCTCAGCCGGCCGCGGACACGGACCTGGTAATGCACAGGGCCTCCCCTACGTACAGTCCCGAGCCTGGGGCCAGACCTGAGGGGCCGGCATCACATAATTCTTGTGATTACCGTTCTTGTGATTACCGCCCGGCTAGCGCGCCGGAAGAGCCGCGCGGAGCGGGTGCGAGCAGGCCGAGGGCACGGGCGTGCTCGACGGCCTCGTGGCGGCGGTGGACGCCGAGCTTGGCGTACAGGTGACGCAGGTGGGTCGTGACCGTATGGGTCGACAGGGACAGGTCGCTGGCGATCTCCGGCGCGGTCAGGTGGGTCGGCAGGTACCGCAAGATGCGAGCCTCGCCGTCGGTAATCGGTTCTGTTAGCGGCTCTGCTAGCCGGGCGGACCCGGGGGTCACCCGGAGGGCGAGGCCGCCGGCGGAGGCCAGGAGAGCCAAAATGTCGGTGACCAGGGCGGGGTAGGCGGTGCGGTGGTGCTCGAGGAGGGCGGGGGCGGGGTCTAGGAGGAAAGGCAGGACTATGCCGGTGGCGGCGGCTATGTCCAGCGCCTGCTCCAGGGCGCGGCGGGCGCGGGGCCGGTCGCCGAGGGCGTCGCGGGCGGCCGCTTCCTGCAGCCACGCCGTCATCATCCTCGCCCGGCGGACGCCGGGGACCGAGCCGTCAAGGACCGGCGCGAGGACGTCGGCCGCCGCCCGCGGCTGGCCCTCGGCCAGCCGCAATGACGCCGTGGCGGTGCGCATCTCCGCGCTGGCCTGCTCACCGTGGTCCAGCCCGGCCAGGATCGCCGCGGCCTGATCGGCCTGGCCCGCCCGGACCAGTGCCTGGACCATCCGGGCCCGCATCGAGGTCACGCTGGTGTTCGGCCTGACCAGCTCCGCGGCCAGCTCGTCCGCGCCCCGGAACGCCGTCAGCGCCTGCGGGTACCGGCCCCAGGCCATCTCCAGGATCGCCCGGGCGTACCGCAGGCTCATCCCGGCGGCGGGCTCCACCTCGGTGCGCAGGGTACGCTCGGCGCGATTCAGCCACGCCTCCGCATCGGCCAGCCGCCCCTGGTAGAGCAGTGCGCCGCCGAGCCCGGTGTAAGCGATCCCGGCCAGCGGCTCGTCGCCCCAGCCGTGCCGTTCGGCCAGTTCCACCGCCTGCCAGCCGCACTCGGGCTGCCGCCCGCCCGGCCGGAACAACATCATCCCGTGGGCCCAGTAGGTCAGTCCGATGAATTCCAGGTACGGCCGGCCGATCCGCCGGGCCAGGTCGACCCCCTGCTCGAGATGCCGCTCCGCCTCCTCGAAGCGAAACGCCCAGATCTCGGTGGCGCCGAGGCTGATCAGCGCCGTCGCGCGGAGGTCCTCGCCGAGCCCCAGCCGCGCCGTGCCGGCGGTCTTCATGCAGGCCAGCAGACGCTGCGCCTCCTCGGCCGCGACCGAGATGTCCAGGCGCCGCCGAGCCAGGGAAAATCGCAGCACCGAGAGCAGGACCTGCACATGTCCGCGGCGGCCGGCCGGTATCGATGACAATGTGCTGGCGGCCAGGGCCAGATTCCGTCCGGCTTGGTCGAGCGATCCCCGGCAGAGATCGCTGGCCACCCGCACCGCGGTGAGCTCAGCGTCAGCCGCGACGGCCCCGCCGGGGAACCTGGCCAGGAGCTCGCCCAAGGCGAAGTCCCGTCCGCTGAGGTATTCGTCGGGCCAGTGGTTCGACAGCAGCCGGGCGGCCAGTCCCCAGTCCTGCGCGGCCTGGGCGTGCCGGACTGCCGCCATCGGGCATCCGTTCCCGGCCAGCCACTCAGCGGCCGCGCGGTGCAGTGCGGCGACCTCACCTGGCTCGGTGCGACGCAACTCCAGCTGCAGCAGATCGGCGAACAGGCGGTGGTAGCGGAACCACGACCGGGTCGCGTCCAGCGAGACCACGAACGCCCCGGCCCGCTCCAGATCCTGCAGGATCCGTTCCCCGCCGCTGGACTCGGTCAGCAGGTCGGCGAGGTCGCCATTGACCCGTTCCAGCAGCGAAGTCCGCAGCAGCAGCCGCCGCACCTGCTCGCTCTGCCGGTCGAGCACCTCGGCCAGCAGGTAGTCCGCCACCGTCCGCTCGCTGCCGGAGAACTCGGCCGCGAACCGCTCCGGGTCCGCGCATCCAGCCAGCGACAGCGCCGCCAGCCGCAGTCCCGCCGCCCAGCCTTCTGTTCGCTCGTGCAACCGGGCTAGCGCGTCGGCGGGCAGCTCCACCCCCGCCGCGCCGAACAGCGCCTGGGCCTCCGCCAGGCTGAACCGCAGATCATCCGCGCGGAGCTCGGTCAGCTCGCCCGCCAGCCGCAGCCGGTGCAGCCCCAGTCGCAGATCGTGCCGGGTGGCCAGCACGAACCGCAGTTCCGGCGGTGCCCGCAACACCAAGAGCTCCAGCTGGGCCAGCACCTCGGGCCCGAGGTCATGCGCATCGTCGATCACCAGCCACAGCCGGTCTGCCAGCGGCGCCAGATCCTTCAGCAGCCGTTCCACCACCGCCCAGCCGTCCAGATCCGGTGCCGCCGTCAGCGGCCGCACCAGGGCCGCCCCGGCCGCCGTGCCCCGCAGCGCGTCGGCGACCGAGATCCAGAACCGTCGCGGATCACGCTCCTCTCTGTCGGCCGGCCCCCACCCAGCCCGCTGGTCCAGGGCCATCTCGGCGATCCACGACCGCACCAGCACCGTCTTCCCGCTCCCGGCCGGCGCCGATATGTGGACTACTCGCTCCGCTTCGGCCAGCCGCCTGAACAACGCGCGGCGAGACACGACTCCTCCGGCGGCGAGTGCCGTTGGCCCCGCGGGCCGCGTTTTCAGAAGAACTTTTTGCTCCTCGGTGACGTCGACACCGTGGTCACTCGCACCGTTAGCGAGCCGGGCCAGCTCGGTCCGGTTGGCCACGCCGAGCGACCGGAGCGCATGCAGTTCTCGTTCTCGGCCGACGAAGGTGGTCAGGGACCGTTGGCCGGGAACGGGGCCTGCGGTCATGGCGGTACCCTTCCGCGCTGTCCGGGTTGGCGCTGTCCCGACGCTACGGCCGACGGCACCTCCCGGCAACGGGCGCGCGTCACCAAACCCGGGCCGACGATAGTGCGCCGCATACAGCACGACCGGTGAGTGCGGCGGAAGCCGGAGACGCTGGCTTCCAGCAGCGCGAGGAGCCGTTTATCGCCGCGCAACTGCGGGATCTCCCGCCGGCTTCGGCGCTGCGGTGCCGTGGATGGAAAAGACCCGACGGCTATGCCGCTATAGGCGGAAAGTATTGGCCGGGACCGGCCGTCGTCCGGTCTGCTGAACATGGCACCGGCAAGCGAAGGGAATGCGCGTCATGTTCAAGTCGACATCCACCTCGTTGATCCTGGTCGGCATCTTGGCCGTCATCGCCGGGATCCTCGCCATCGCGTGGCCGGGCGTCACGATTCTCGCGCTGGTCATCCTGTTCGCGGTCTACGCGTTCGCGGCCGCCGGACTTCAAGGGGCGAGGGCCTTCAGCGGCGGGGGCGCCGGGCCGGTCCTCGGCCACCTGCTGCTCGCGCTGATCGACCTGGCGGCCGGCGTGGTCGCGCTCGCGTGGCCCGCGCCGACCGCCCTCGTGCTGGTCATCGTGGTGGCCGCGTGGGCGCTTGTCGGCGGCTTGGCCGAGTTCTTCGCCGGTTTCGGTGTCGGGGAGTCGGCCGGCACGCGCGCCCTGTTCATCTTGTCCGGGCTGGTGTCGGTCCTGTTCGGCGTGCTGCTGTTCGCCCGGCCCGGCGTGGGCGCGGTCACCCTGGCGCTGCTGTTCGGCCTGTACAGCCTGATCTACGGGTTCTCGCAGATCACCGCGGGCTTCGAGGTCCGCCGACTGGGCGGGGGCGTGAAATCACTGGCGGACCTGAGCCACGTCGCCTGATCCCCGGTAAGGTGCCCGTCCGGCACGGACGCCTGCGGGACGCCGCGGCCAAGCGCGGCGTCCCGCTCGCTACCATCCTCACGACCGTCGCGGTCGTGGTCCTGGTGTACCTCGCGGGCAAGCTCGCCTACCGGATACGCGATGTGCTGCTGATGATCGCGATCGCGACGTTCGTCAGCCTGATCCTGAACCCCTTGGTGGTGGCCCTGCAGCGGTGGGGAATCCGGCGCCGCGGCGGGGCGGTGGCCCTGGTGACCGCCTGGACGGTGATCGTCTTCACCGGCCTGCTGGCGGCGTTCGGCTATCCGCTGGCGCACGGGGTAGCCCATTTCTCGCATGCGCTGCCTGCCTACGTGCAGGCCGCCGAGCACGGGCGCGGCTGGATCGGTCACCTGGTCACCCGCTTTCACCTGTCGGCCTGGGTCGCCCGCAACGCACCCAAGCTGCAGAGCCTGGGGACGACGCTGGCCAAGCCGGCCCTGACCGTCGGCAAGGGCGCGGCATCCTTCCTGGCCACCCTCGCGACGATCTTCGCCCTGATCGTGCTCTTCCTGCTCGAGGGCCCCAAGATGCGCCAGGGCCTGCTGCAGCTGATGTCGCCGGAGCGAGCGGAGTACTGCACGCGGGTGGCGCGCGAGATCGGCCAGTCGGCGACCGGCTACGCGTTCGGCAACCTCCTGACGTCGCTCATCGCCGGCGCCGTCGTGTTCGTCACGCTCACCGTCCTCGGGGTTCCGTTCCCGCTCCTGTGGGCGCTGTGGGTCACCCTGGTCGATTTCCTGCCCATGGTCGGCGGCGCGCTGGCCGGCATCCCCACCGTCCTGTTCGCGCTCGGCCACTCGCTCACCGCGGGCATCGTCACCGCGGCGGCGTTCCTCATCTACCAGGAGATCGAAAACCATGTGCTGAACCCGGTGATCATGAGCCGCACGGCCAACGTCAACCCGCTCCTGGTCCTGCTCTCAATCCTGATCGGGACGTCGATCGGCGACTGGGTGGGCGGCTTGTTCGGCAGTTTCGTGGCGGCCCTGCTGGCCATCCCCACCGCGGGCGCCCTGCAGGTCATCACCCGGGAACTGTGGCAGGCCAGCGCCCGGCCGCCGCCGCCAGATGATGGCGACGCCGGCGATCCGGCGTGAAGGCTCAGCCGGGCGGGGGTCGGCGGCGCCCGGCCAGGCGCTGGATCTGGCACGTCGCGCTGCTCGTGGCGCTGACCGCCGGCATCTTCGGCGTGCTGCCGCGGCTGGGCGGGCTGACGCGTGACGCGGCGGGCCTGCGGCAGGCCCGGCCGGCCTTCCTGGTCGCGGCGATCGTGGCGCAGGCGATCTCACTCGGCAGCTACGCCCAGCTCTACCGGCGGGTGCTGGCCGCGCTCGGGGCGCGGATCCGGTTCCGGCTGGCGGCGGATGTCATCCTGGCCACCTTCTTCGTCAGCCACCTCACCCCGTTCGGGTCGGCCACCGGCACGCTGGTGAACGCCAGCACGCTGGAGTCCGAGGGCATCCCGGCCGCCACCACCGGCGAAGCCATCGCGCTGACCAGCCTGATGTCCACGGTCGCGCTGATCGTCCTGTTCGGGGCCGGGTTCGCGGCGACGGCCGGGCGGCACGTCTCCCACGAGTACCTCGTGCTCGCGGGCGTCGCGCTTTTCCTGATCGTGGCGGTGCTGGCCGCCGTGCTCGCCGTGGGCGCCCATCCCGCCGTCGCCGGGCGGGCGGGGCGCTGGGCCGCCACCGTGGCGCGGCACGTCCGGCCGGGCATCGACCCGGCGAAGGCCGGCCAGACCGCCAGCCGCCTCGCGTCGCTGGGCCGGACCGCGCTGACCGGACGGGCCGCCGCCGTCAGCTTCGGGTTCGCGTCCGGTGACCTGCTGTTCGACCTGCTCTCGCTGGACCTGGTGTTCCTCGCGCTGCGGTACCAGCCCGGCTTCGGGCCGCTGGCGGTGGCCTACGCGGCGGCGAACATCGCCAGCGCCATCCCGCTGACCCCCGGCGGGCTTGGCGTCATCGAGGTCACCCTGGTGGCCGTCAGCGTCGGCTTCGGCGCGCCCCGCGCCACGGCGGTGCTAGCCGTGATCGGCTACCGGATCGCGAACTACTGGCTCCCGCTCATCCCCGGCGCGATCGCCTATATCCGGCTCCGGCTGCGCCGGCCTGGCTCGCAGCCGTCCGCAGGCAGGCACCGCGGGCAGTGACACGACCATGGTCAGCCCGGGGGCCGCCGGACCTGGGCTCAGCGGTTCCGGCGGCCCGGGCTAGCAGCACCGATGGCACACCAGGTCACATAGACGGGCTGTTGCGGGATCGGCGGTCCGGGCTTCGCTGCGGACGAAGCGGCACCCGGCGCCCCGCCGCCGCAATGCCGCACTGGTCACCGAGGCCCCGCCCGTCACATGACTCGAAAACTTGTTCACCCAGTTGCAAGTTAACGTGGTCGATCTGGGTTATGTGGTCGATTTGGGGGGCTATGGTGCACCAGATCAACCGCGTAACCCGGATCAACCGCGCTATCTGGCGCGGACTGCACGGGACGGGGGCTCCGGGACATCACGGGGCGCGTGCGTCACACTGGCTGGCCCGCCACGGCACCAGCGCAGAACTCAAGAACTCGCAACAACCCGTAGAACAGCACCGATGGCACAACGGTGCTGTATGAGCACGGTGCCGCCGACGGCGAGGTGGGGGTGGTGGTGCGAGCGGGAACGGCGGTGAGGCTGGTGCGCGGGCGGCGCGGTGCCTGTCTCTCATACCTGCCCCATCGCCTCGCGGTACGGAGGCAGGGGGGTGGCGTTGGCGCGGAGCTGGATGTCGTTGGTGACGCCGCAGACGCCGGTGAGGCTGGCGATCATCGCTTCCGCCGCGGCCCGTTCCGGGCCGTTGCGGACGGCACCGGTGAGGATGATGTCGCCGTTCTTCGCCCTCGCCTCGACGCCTACCGCGATGGAGTGGCCCAGGGTGAGCGCGACGCGCCTCGCCACCGCGGCGGCCTCGAGGTACTGCGGATAGCTCGGCACGCTGCCGGAGAGCACCACGTCTCCAACCCGGCTCTCGACGGTGATGCCTGCGGCGTCGATGCCCGGGTCGAAGGTGAGGTCGTCGGTGACGGAAGCGCCAACGTCGTTCGTCTCGCTCGTCTTGTTGGTTTCGTTCATCTCGGTCACCGCCTCCGGGCGGGCCGTCAGCCGGTGAGGGTGAGGTTGCCGTCGCGCGCGGTCGCCTCGACGCCGTCGGGCACGGCGATGTTCAGCGTGAGCGCGTTGTTCGCCGTCGTGGTCAGCAGGGCGTCGTCCCGGTAGTTCTCGGTCGGGAGCACGACCTCGAGGTGGTTCTGCACCTTCTTCACGCCGGCGACGCGCCGCGCGGCCGCGGCTGCCTCCAGGTACTGGGGGTAGCTGGGCACGGTGCCGTTGAGCGCCACGTCCCCGTTGATGTTCTTCACCGTGATATCCGAGTCGTCGATGAGCGGGTCGTAGCCGAGCTCGGTTTCCACTGCGTCGCGGATGTCTTTGGTCTGGCTCATCAGCCTGCGTCCTTCCTGTAGCGGCCTTTTAACTCCACCCCATAGAGCGAAACCAGAAAAGTCGGTAAGGCCTTTCGCGGCATTGCCTGGAGCTATAGCGATCCGTGTTATAGGCGGCCACTATGGGCCGGTAGCGAATGGCTCTTGGCCGATACGGGCGTCCGGCCCGTTCTACGGCTTCAACCGGCCGGGGGTGCAGCCCTCGGAGGCGATCATCGCGAACTGGTGGCGGCAGGGCATGACCGGCGGGCCAAGGCGCACTACGACGGGATCGTCGCGTTCTCCCAGACCGACTTCACCGGGGACCTGCAGCAGATCTCCGTGCCGGTGCTGGTCATGCACGGCGACGACGACCAGATCGTCCCGTACGCCGACTCCGGGCCGCTGTCGGCCAAGCTCGTGCAGAACGGGACGCTGAAGACCTACCACGGCTTCCCGCACGGCATGCCGACCACGCAGGCCGAGACGATCAACGCCGACCTGCTGGCGTGGCTGCGGTCCTGACCAGGACCGCTTTGCGGATCTCGGCGGCGACCACGATCGACAGGGCCACGGCGGTGCAGAGCAGCCACTGCCGGACATCCAGCCTGACGGTCTTGAGCACGACCTGGAAGATGCTCAAGACCGTCGACAGGATCAGCAGGACGAAGGATCCGCTGGTCGTGATCACGAACGTCTTGTCGGAGAAGGTATCGAGGGAGAACGCCGAGTCCCGTTCGTCCTTGGACTCGATCGCGAAGAACAAGATGAACAGCGCGAAGGTGACCATGCCCATGGTCCGGGCGACGGCGAGCCCGTGCCCAGGCTCGGCCCAGCTGATCACGATGAGGGTGCCGGTCGCCGCCACCAGGCCGGCGAAGGCGAGCCAGGCGATGAGCGCGCGGGTCAGGATCGGGTGGCTGGGCGGCAGCGGCGGGCGGTCCATCAACCCGGCGGCGGGCTTGCTGTAGCCGAGCCCGACCGACTGGATGGACAGCATGGTGAAGCTCACCCACAGCGTCTGCAGCGGCAGCAGCGGGATGCCCGCGGCGACGTTGAAGATGGCGGCACCGAGGAAGGTGATGATGTAGCCGAACAGGCCGCCGATCTGGAACCGGACGTACCGGGCGAGGTTGTCGTACAGCCCGCGGCCCAGTTCGACGGCCTTGACGATGGTGGAGAAATTGTCGTCGGTCAGGATCATCACCGCGGCTTCCTTGGTCACCTCGGTGCCGGTGATGCCCATCGCGATGCCGATGTCGGCCTTCTTCACGGCGGGCGCGTCGTTGACGCCGTCGCCGGTCATCGCGACGATATCGCCTTGCTTCCTGAGCAGCTCCACCAGGCGGACCTTGTGCTCCGGGGTGACACGGGCGATCACGCCGATGTCGCCGACCTTGGCCAGTGCGTCGGCGTCGCTCATGGCGCCGAACTCGGCCCCGGTCAGCACGGAGCCCTCGATGCCGAGCTGGCTCGCGACCGAGGCCGCGGTGACGGCGTAGTCGCCGGTGATCATCCGGACCCTGATGCCGGCTTTCTTCGCGGTCGCGATCGATGCCTTGGCGGTGGGGCGGGGCGGGTCGACGATGCCGACCAGGGCGAGCAGCTCCAGCCCGGTGACCAGCGGGAGCAGGTCGGCGCCGGCGCCGGAGCCGGCCGCGTCGAAGGCGGCCGGGTCGAAGTCCTTGCGCGCGGTGGCCATCACCCGCAGGCCCTGCTCACCCAGCCGCTGGTTCTCGGCCAGGTACCGTTTCCTGAACTCGCTGTCAGCGGCCGCCGGGCCGGCCCCAGCGTCGGCGTCGAGGACCGTGGCGGCCCGCGTCAGCAGCTGGTCCGGTGCGCCCTTGACGAAGCACCGGACCACCTCGTGGCCGGCCTCGTCGGTCATCGCGTGGAAGGTGGCCATCAGCTTGTAAGCCGCGTCGAACGGCAACTCGGCGATCCGCGGGTACCGCTCCCTGGTCGAGACCGCGTCGATGCCGCCCTTGGCCGCCAGCACGATCAGCGCGCCCTCGGTCGGATCCCCGATCAGCTCGCCGTTCCTGACCACCGCGTCCGAGCACAGCACCATCGGCACCAGGAACTCATCCAGGCCGATGTCCGCCTGCCCGCCCACCCGGGTGATCCGCCCGGCGGTCGAGTAGCCCGTGCCGTCGATCGCGTACCGGCGGCCGGCGGCGGTCATCTGGACCGCGGTCATCTGGTTCATGGTCAGCGTGCCGGTCTTGTCCGAGTTGATCGCCGAGGTCGAACCCAGCGTCTGGGTCGACGTCAGCCGTTTCATGATCGCGCCGGCCTTGGCCAGCCGCTGCGTCCCCCAGGCCAGGATGGTCGTGACCACCGTGGGCAGCCCGACCGGGATCGCGGCGATGGCGAAGGCGATGGCCGCGTTGAAGACCGCGATGAACGTCTCGCCCCGGGCCAGGTTCAGCCCCATCGACGCGACCAGCGCGATGCCCGCGATCACCAGGATCTGCCCGGTCAGCCGGTCCATCTGGCGGGTGAGCGGGGTCTTGACCGGCTGTTCCCCGGCCAGCAGCCCGGAGATGTGGCCGACCTCGGTGGCCATCCCGGTCGCGGTGACGACGAACTCGCCCGCGCCGCGGGTGACGTTGGTGTTCATGTACACCATGTCGGTCCGGTCGCCGAGCGGCGTGCCGACGCCCGCCACCGGGTCGGTGCTCTTGGCGACGGGGAGGCTCTCGCCGGTCAGCGCGGACTCGCCGGCCTCCAGCGTGACCGCCGTCACCAGCCGCCCGTCCGCGGGCACGACATCACCCGCCTCGATCGCGACGATATCGCCGGGAACGAGTTGCGCGGCGGGGATCTCCGCCAGCTGGCCGTCCCGCCTCACCCGCGCCTTGATGATCACCATCTTCTGCAGGGCGGCCACCGCCGACGCGGCCTTCCCCTCCTGCTGCAGCCCCTCCACCGCGTTGAACAGCGTCAGCAGGATCAGCAGAGCGCCCGTGCCGAGCTGCTTGAGCGGGTAGAGGCTGCCGATGCCGGCCGCGAGCAGCACCAGCTGCATCGGGTCGCGGTACTGGCGGACGAACGCGTGCCAGCGGGGCTCGGCGTGACCGGCGGCGAAGCTATTCGGGCCGAACCGCTGAGCCCGGGTGGCCGCCTCGGCCGAGCTGAGGCCGCGCTGCCTGTCCACCTCTTCTGAGCGCAGGACCTGATCCACGCCGAGCGTGTGCCACGCCAGCACGCCGGCCGCCGGCGACTGTCCCGGTTCCGGTGCGCCCGCGGCGCTTGCCGCGTCCGCCACGCCCGCCGCGTCCGAAGTCATGCCAAAGCCTTGCAGCCGGCCGCCCCCGCTGTAAATAAGGAACGGCCGCCGGCGCTAGCCGCCCGGTGCCCAACCACACGCGCCCCCGTCATCCCCGTCCGCACCAGCTCCGGCGCCGCAGCGCTCCGCCGCCATCGGAGAGAATGCGGATCTCTAACGGATAGATCCCCCCGAGTAGCCGCCGCCCCGGCCGGGCCGTCACGGCTCGCTGACCGTTGAGTAAGAAAACAAAGATGACAATCACCCGAGCCGAACGGGGCGGCCGGATCCGCCTTGGTGCCCCGGCCGCGGCTATCGCGGACCAGCGCGCACATCCGCGCAGCCTGCGTCTAGCTGGGCGGACACGTCGGCGGTTTCGGCCGCGCCGGCAGCCGGGATCCTGCCCTTTCTGCGTTTGCGAGCCCATTGGCGCTTACGAGGCGACCGCCTGCTTCAGCACCTCTTCGCACCACTGGCGGAAGCTGGTCGGCGTCGAGTTCTCCGCGGTGCGCTGGACGCCGTTGTCAAGGCCCTCGTTCTTCGCCCAGGCCATGTCGGTCATGCCCTGCGCCATCGCCTCGGACAGGCCGAAGCTGACGAAGCGGTCCTTGTAGGCATCGAACGTGGTCCGCTTGTAGCGGACCTCTTGGCCCAGTACCTGCGACATGATCCCGGCCATGTCGTTGAAGGACAGGTCCTCGGGGCCGAGCAGGGGGACCTCGCCGGTACCGCTCCAGCTCGCGTCGAGCAGCAGGCGCGAGGCCGCGGCCGCGATGTCGCGGGTAGCGACGGTCGGCAGCTTGCGGTCACCCGCGATCGGCGAGAAGAACATGCCCTGGTTCTTGATCGACTCGGCCTGGCGGGCGATGTTGTCCATGAACGAGGGGTTGGTCAGCGCGCGGTACGCTCCCGCGCTGGACGCGATGAGGTCATCCATCGCCAGCGAGCCGGCGACGTAACCAGCCCGGCCGGCCCAGGGCGTGCCGCGCCCGAGCGCGGAGACCGCGACGACGCGCCCGACGCCATGCCGCTGAAACGCCTCGGCGGCGGGTCGCGTGAAGCCGACGAAGGCGGCTTCGACCGAGGGCGCCCGCGGGTCAGGCGGCGTCAGCCAGAAAACGGCGTCGGCGCCGGTGAAGGCCTTGTCGACGACTGCCGCGTCGCCGTGCGAGCCGACGACGACATCGAGATCCGAGCGGGCGCGGGCCGGGAGTTCGGACGCGTCGCGGGCGATGACCCGGAGCTCTTCGCCGCTGTCGAGCAGGTTGCCGAGCACCTGGCGGCCGATCTGGCCGGTCGGAGTGGTGATGACGATCATGGGGAACCTCCGGTACCAACTCCATCTGCGTGGTAGTTCCAGCTTGCGAGCACCGGTGCGGGGCGTCCAATACCTATTATGAGAGGCAATGCAATTTCTGCATCATCGCAGTTCAGAGGGCCTATCTGATGCCGTATAGCTGGCCGGTGGCTATGCTGATCGCATGCCTGATTCGCCGCTGCCTCAGGCCGACCTCGACCTGAGGCTGGTGCGGTACTTCACCGTGGTCGCCGATTACCGGCACTTTGGCCGCGCCGCCGCGGCGTTGCGCGTCGCCCAGCCGTCCCTCAGCCGGCAGATCCGCCGTCTCGAGCAGGAGCTGGGTGCCCGCCTGTTCGATCGCACCCCGCAGGGCACCGAGCTCACCGAGGCGGGCGAGGCATTCCTGCCCCGCGCCAAGGCGCTGCTGCGGTCCGCAGCCCAGGCCACGGCCGCGGTGCGGGCGGCCGCCACGCCTAGCCGCATCACCATCGGTTACACCGCCGGGATCATCGTCACCCCGGCCGTGCGCGAGCTGCGCCACCGCTACACCGACGCCGACGTGCACACGTTGTTCTTGCCCTGGGACGAACCGCGCGCGGCCCTGCTCGACCACCGGGTGGACGCGGTGGTGGGCCGGCTGCCGCTCGAGACCCGGGGGCTGCTCGTCACGATCCTGTACGACGAACCCCGGGTCCTGCTGATCCCGCGCGACCACCGGCTCGCCGGCCAGGAATCGGTGACGCTCGACGACATCGCCGACGAGCCGATTCCGCGGCTGCCCGACCCGGCGTGGAACGCATACTGGCGGATCGATCCCCGGCCGGACGGGACCCCGGCGCCGGACGGTCCTCTCGTCAACGCCGTCGAGGACAAGCTCGAGTTCATCGCCGCCGGGCAAGCCGTTGCCATCGTCTCGACCGGCTTGCGCGCCGACCGCCTTCATCCCGACCTCATCACAGTCCCGCTCGACGGGATCGAGCCGGCCCACGTCGTGCTGGCCATCCGCGCCGACGACCGCAACCGCCTGGTGGCTGCCTTCGCCAAGTACGCTCAGGCCTGCCTCACCGACGTGCCAGCTCAGCCTGATTAACCGGGCGGCGGCCGGTCCGCCGGCGGGCGGGGACTGGGCCGGGATTCGAGGGGCGCGGTCAGCGGGGTGCCGGCCACCGGGCAGTGCCGCTTGAGGGACGGCGGGAGTTCCATCGGTTCTGGCCGGGCGCCCGGACCGGATCGGCTCAGGACGTCGTTGCTGATCGTCGTCCAGGCGAGCAGCGCGGCCGCGAATGACACCCCGGCGGCGACGGCCATGGCGACCGGGAACCCGGCCGCCATCTTGGCCGGGTCCTCGAAGGCGGCGCCGGAAAGCCCCGCGACCAGGGGAAGGGCGGCCACCGCGATCAGCTGGCCGAGGCGCGAGAGCGCGTTGTTGACGGCGGAAGCGATCCCGGAGTGCCGCGAATCGACGCTCGCCAGGACCGTCGCGGTGATCGGGGTGATCAGCACGCCCAGGCCGACCCCGAATACGATCAGCGGGGGCAGCACCCCGGGGAGGAACCTGTCGCCGGGGTGGATCCGCGCCATCATCAGCAGCCCCGCCCCGACCAGGACAGCTCCGATCGTCAGCGGGATACGCGGGCCGATCCGCTGGGCGATCGTCCCCGACGGGGTAGACAAGGCCAGCAGCAGCACGGTGATCGGCAGGGTGGCGGCACCGGCCTGCAGGGCGGTGTAGCGGAGACTGACCTGCAGGAACGCGACGAACAGGAAGATCACGCCGCCGAGCGCCGCGTAGGTGAGGAGCGCGAGCAGGTTGGCGCTGGCGAACTGGCGGGAGCGGAACAACCCCAGCGGAAGCATAGGGTTCCTGGCCCGCCGCTCGACGGCGACGAAGGCAGCCGCGGCGGCCAGGCCGACAGCCGCGGCGGCGATCACCGCTGGCGTCAGGCCCCCGGAAGCCTCGATCAGCGCGAAGCACATGCCGGCGATGGCCAGCGTGGCGAGCGCGGCGCCGCGCAGATCCAGGCCGCCAGCCCGCGTCGGGTCCCGGGTCTCCGGTACGTGGCGAACCGCGGCGACGACAACGAAGGCCCCCAGCGGAAGATTGATCAGGAAGACCGCGCGCCATGACACCGCGTCGGTCAGGTACCCGCCGACGGAGGGGCCGATCGCGCCCGCGACCGCACCCAGGCCGGCCCACGCACCGATCGCCCGGGTGCGGTCATCGGGGTGGAACACCGCCTCGATGATCGCAAGGCTCCCCGGCGTCAGCAGGGCACCCCCGATCCCCTGGACGAACCGGGCCCCGACGAGCAGCCCGATCGTCGGGGCGGCGGCGCACAGCGCCGACGCGGCCACGAAGACCACCGTCCCCAGGATGAAGATGCGACGGCGGCCGTAGGTATCGCTGAGCGAACCGCACACCAGGACAAGCGCCGCGAGCGTCAGCACGTACCCGTTCAGCGTCCACTGCAGCCCGGCGACGCTCGCACCGAGATCACGGCCGATCGCCGGCAACGACACGTTGACGACCGTCGCCTCGAGCAAGATCATCGCGTCGCCCAGCACCGCCACCGCCAGCACCCAGCGGCCGGCGGCCGAGGCAAGCCGCACCGAGCCGTCCCCCTGGCTCTCACTACCCGCCAACCGCGCCCTCCTTGGCCCAGGTGTTTCCCTGAAAGACTTGCCCGCCTGGCGGCCGATAGCCTGAAGCTATGGATCTGCAACCGCGCCTGCTTCGGTACTTTATGGCCGTCGCAGAGGAGCTCCACTTCGGCCGGGCCGCGGCGCGGCTCTACATCTCCCAGCCGTCGCTGAGCAACCAGATCCACGGCCTCGAGAGCATGCTCGGCACCGACCTATTCGTGCGCACGAGCCGCAAGGTCGAGCTGACCGCCGCCGGCCGAGCCCTGCTCGAGGAAGCACCGGTGGCACTCGCAGCCCTCGAGCGCGCAGCCGAGAGCGCCCGGCTCGCGGGCGCCGGCATCGCCGGCGAGATCCGGTTGAGCTACAGCCCGATGGCCAGCTTCGAGATGCTGCGGGTGATCCTGACCGCCATCGAAAACGAGATCCCGGAATTGAGCGTCACCCCCAGCGAGCTCTTCAGCGCCGAGATACCCCGCCGTATTCTGGCGGGTGAACAGGACGTCGGGCTGGCAATGCACACCGAGCCGATGAGAGGTGTCCGCCGCGAACTCCTGCGCATCGAGCCGGTTGCCGCCGTGCTGAGCAAGCGACACCGCCTGGCTGAAGCCGCCGCCATCCCGCTCACCAGCCTCCAGCACGAGACCATTCTCCTGTTCCCGCGCGAGCTTGCGCCGGCTCACTACGATCACATCGTCGCCGCCTGCGAGCAATCCGGCTTTCAGCCTCGGATCAAGGCGGTCCGGAATGCGCCGCCGCAGGCGATGCTCGCTCGCCTGCACGCCGGGCGAGAGGTCGGCCTGACCCCGGCCTCGTTTGCCTTTCACGCGGTCCAGGCCGCACCGGACGTGGTCGCACGCAGGATTGTCGAACCGGAGATTCTCGACCAGTGGTCGCTGGTCTGGTCCGCTCATGGCCGGTCCGCCGCGGTCGAGCGCGTCCTCGGCACCGCCCGGCGCTGCGCGGCCGAGAACGGCTGGCTACCCGCTCGGTAGCCGGCCCTCGGCGCTAGGCAAGCCACGGTGGCGTGTACGCGCCCACGCTGTGGAGGATTGCCGTCAGGTCGTCGGCCGCCCACTCCTCGGTGATCTTTCCGTCTCTGAGCCGGTAGATGTCGACCGCATCCCAGCGCACCTTGCGGCCCGTCGGCGCGATACCGAGCAACTCTCCCTTGTGCGTCGCCTCGACCACGAAACGCAGGGCCACAGTGTCACCATCGGCGACAACATCCTGCTCCTCGGGGTGGAGGTCAGGCAGCGCGCCGATGAATCCCCGTAGCAGGGCGACGAGGTTCGCGACTCCTTCAACGGTGCCGAGCGTCCCGCCATGCCAGCGGACATCAGGCGTGACGAACTCTGACGCCAGGTCGGGGTTATGCGCGTTGAATACCCTGCGCGTGTAGTCGCGGGCGATTTCGATGTTCGACGCGATCGCTGGGTTTTCGGTCATGCATGCCTCCTTGGCACCGGAGATTCCTGGTGCTCCAAGGTCTAGCCCCGCTGCCTCGCCGCCGTCCAAGACCTGTCAGCGCGATAACCGATAGCCTGAAGCTATCGATTCGCACAGCCCGGGCGGGATGCGATGAAACCCGGAGCTCAGCGCGTCAGAACGCGGTGGAAGCCCGGTTTCATGCCGCCCGCCTTCGCAGCGCCTGGTCTAGTTCTTGGCGGGAGCTGATGTTTAGTTTGGCGAACACCTTGCCTAGGTGCCACTCCACGGTGCGGCGGCCGATGAAGAGCTGGGCGGCGATCTCGGAGTTGGTTCGTCCCTCGCGGGCCAGCTGGGCGATCTCCTCCTCTTGCGGGGTCAGGTCGGTGCGGGTGTCGTCGCTGCGCTTGCGGACCGTCTCGCCGGTGGCCTGGAGCTCGCGCCGGGCGCGTTCGGCGAAGGCCTCGGCGCCTATGGACGTGAACGCGTCGAACGCGGACCGCAGCTGGTCGCGGGCCTCGGCCCGGCGCTTCTCCCGGCGCAGCCATTCGCCGTAGACCAGGCGGGCGCGGGCCAGGTGGGTGGCCATCCGGGTTCGGCCAAGCAGTTCGATCGCCGCGCGGTACTCCGCTTCGGCGGCGTCTCCCCCGGACGCCAGCGCCCGGGACCGGGCCGCCGCCCCGCGCGCCCAGTTGGTGGCGCTCGCCGCGGCTAGCTGCGACAGCTGATCAGCCGCGGTCCAGGCCTGCTCCGGCTGATCGCTGCGTACCGCGGCTTCCACCAGCTCATACAGGGCCCACGGCGAGACGACGATCTCGCCGACGGCGCTGGCCCGGTGCGCCGCCTCGGCGGCGGCCCGGTAGTTGCCGTGGCCGTTGTACAGCACCGCCTGCGCGTAGTCGGTGTAGGTCAGCGCGCCGCCCTCGCCCCGGTCCGAGGCGGCGCGGGTCATCTCGCGCGCCAGGCCGGCCGTGCCCGGCGCGTCCCCGCGCCACGCGGCGAGCAGCAGCGGGAGATAGGGCAAGGTGGCCTCTCTGGTCCCCAGGTCGACGCGCTCACGCTCCATCAGCAAGGCCTCCGCCTTCGGCAGCTCGCCGGCCTGGACGTGGAACTCGGCCAGATAGTCCAGCGTGAACGGCAGCCAGCTGAGGGTGCCGTTCGCGCGGGCCAGCCGGAGCTGGCCGGCCGCGAGCTCGAACCACGCCTCGTCGTCCCACAGGTCCATGGCGACGATGTTGCACGAGACGGACAGCCAGCCCAGCTCGGGCGGCTGCGCCCGGTAGCGGCACAGTGCCTCCTTCAGCGTGGGGGCCGCGGCAACGTACCCATCGGCCAAGCGCACGGCGAGGCCGTGGATGAGCAGCTGCGCGGAAGGCGGCTGCGACCCGGAAGGCGGTTGCGTCGCGGATCTCGCGGCCCGCGCGACCTGCCTCGCGTCCTGTCCGTGGGCCAGCCGGCCGGCGTAGATCGTGGCCAGCAGGGCCTCGAGATAAGTCGGCCGGGCCAGTTCCGGGTCCAGGTGCTGCAGCCGCTGCGCGGCCCGCAGCATCAGCGGCGGCGCGTCACCGCCCCGCCGCAGCGCGAACGCGACCTGCGCCCGCATCCGCTGCGCGCGCGCCTCGTCCAACTCGCCCGGCGGCCCGACCTCAGCCGTGACCAGCAGGGCCTGCGCGGCCTCGAAGTCTCCGGCGGCGTACTTCGCCTCGGCCGCCGTCAGCGCCCGTGAGGCGCGCTGGCCCGGGTCCGGAGTGAGCGCCACGGCTCGCGCCCAGAAGGCCGCCGCGGCGGCTACCCCGCCGCGGCGCATGGCCCGGCTGGCCGAGCTGATGAGCTCCTGCGCCACCGCCTCGTCGGGGCCGGCCGTCGCGTGGGCGCGGTGCCACGCCCGGCGGTCGGGGTCAGCCAGCGGATCGGTCACGGCGGCCAGCGCCTGGTGTACGGCGCGCCGGTCATCGGCGGTGGCGGTCCGGTAGGCGGCCGAACGCACCAGGGGATGCCGGAAGCGCACGTTCGCACCGAACTCGAGCAGGCCGGCCTCGACGGCCAGGCTGACGGCCCGGGGGTCCAGGCCGAGTACCTGCGACGCCCGGAGGATCAGGGCCGGGTCGCCGACCGGATCGGCCGCCGCCAGCAGGACCAGCCGCTGGACCTCGGCGGGCAGCTCACCCAGGTGGGCCGCGTACTGATCCTCGATGCGCCCGGGCAGGTCACCCGCGTCCGGCAGGGCGAACCCGCCGGCCAGGTCGGCCGGGCCGCGGCCGCGGTAGAGCTCGAGCAGGGCCAGCGGGTGGCCGCGGGTCTCGGCCAGGATCCGGGCGCGGACGCTCTCGTCGAGCGGACCCGGGATGACCGTCGCCAGCAGCGCCCGGGCCGACTCCTCGTCCAGTCCGGCCAGCCGCAGTTCGGGCAGGCCGGCCAGGTGCTCAGGCGCGGGAGCGCCCGGCACCGGCGTCCGGACCGCGAACACCAGCACTACCGGCTCCGCCAGCAGGCGGCGGGCGACGAATCCGAGGACCTGGGCCGAGGCCTGGTCGAGCCACTGCGCGTCGTCCACGACGCACAGCATCGGCCGCTCCTGGGCGGCCTCGGCCATGAGGCTGAGCGTCGCGAGGGCGACCAGGAACGGGTCCGGGCGGTCGCCGGAGGCGAGCCCGAACGCGACGCTGAGCCCGCGACGCTGCGGCTCGGCCAGCCACCCGAGCCGGCCGAGCATCGGCGCGCACAGCTGGTGCAGCCCCGCGTAGGGGAGCTCCATCTCCGACTCGACGCCGGCCACGCGGGTCACGCCGAACCCAGGTGCCTCGGCGATCAGCCGCCGCAGCAGTTCCGTCTTGCCGATCCCCGGCTCTCCCCGCACGACCAGGACGGCACTTCGGCCCCGGCGAACGTTCGCGATCAGCCGCCCCAGGATCTCCCGCTCGCCGGTCCGGCCGAACAGCCGGGGAGCAGGATGCAGGTCACGCCGATCATCTCGAGTGAGAACATCGGAGCCGCTTCGCCTCAACGCTACTCGCCGCCTCAGCTGGGCCGCAACGAGCCGGCGGTCTGGCCGCCGTCGATGTGCAGGATCTCCCCGGTGATGTAGGGCGAGGACTCCAGGAACAAGATGCCGTCGACGACGTCGCTGACCTGGCCGGCCCGCCCGAGCGGGGGAAGCTGCATCGGGGTCTGGATGATGCCGGGCGCGACGGCGTTGACCCGGATGCCGCGCGCGGCGTACTCGACCGCCAGCGACCTGGTGGCCGCGGCCAGCCCGCCCTTGGTCAGCGCGGCCAGGACCGAGGGCGCAGGCGAGTTCGGGACCTCGGCCAGGGGGGCCGAGATGCTGACCACGTGGCCGCCGTACCGCCGCGCCATCTCGGCGATGACCCGCTGGGTCAGCCAGAAGAAGCCGCCCAGGTTGACCCCGGTGAGCAGGGCGTAGTCGGCCGCGGTGTAGGCGGTGAACGGCTTGGACACGCACACCCCGGCGTTGTTGACCAGGGTGTCGATGCGGCCGAAGCGCTCCAGCGCGCCCTCGACGATCCGGTCGGCGGTGGCAGGCTTCGCGATGTCGCCGTCGACCGTGAGCACGTCCGGGTCCACCGACGGCCCGATCCTGCGCGCGTTGGTGACCACCGCCCAGCCGCGCCCGACGTACGCGGCCACCAGGCCGGCGCGGATGTCCTGAGCGCCCCCGGTGATGATGGCGACCCGCCGGTCCATGGCTGGCTCTTCCTGGGTAGTCGGGGTGAAACCATGACCCGTTCGGCGAAAAAGAACATCGATCATCCCGAACGGGCCATGGTGCTACGGCCCGCATGCGGTCGGCGAGTGGCCGCCAATCCGCGTCAGCGGCTCGCGGTGGGCGGCCCGAGGTAGGGAAAGCGGGCCAGCAGGTCTTCGTGCGGCTTGAGGCCGGACGGCGGGACCTTGCCGTTGGTCAGCCAGGCGAAGCGCTGGCTGTACACGTCGTCGGTGAGGATGCGGCCGTTGGGGTAGGTGGCGGGCTTGGTGCGGTCGTAGCGCAGGATGTCGGGCAGCACCTCCAGGGCGGCCGCCTTGGCCTGCTCGGGCGGGTAGCCGCCGGCGTTCTGCAGGATCGCCGACCACGCTTCCAGGTAGTTGGCCACGTCGTCGGCGGGCTGGCGCGAGTTGAACAGGTTCTTCTCCCCGTCCGGGTTGATGAACGGGTTGATGGTCGGGTTCCCGCCACGGTCCAGCTGCTCGAGCACGCCGTCGCGGTGCCGGCTGATCGAGGCCCACACGCCGATCACCGGGCCGCCGAGCATGTCGTCGGCTACCTCGAGCACGATCGAGTCGACGTTGTTGCCGGCGAAGTCGTCGTGCCCGGTCCAGGCGAACCCGTGCAGCGCCCCTTCGACGTCGGCGAAGAACGGGTCGCTGCGCAGGCCGGCCGCCAGCCGGATCCCCTTCGCTTCCTCCGGCCGGACGGTGCCGTCGAAGCTGACACCGATGCCCTCGACGAGTATTTCCCCGCCCGGTTCGGACCGGACGGGGGCTGGTGCCGGTGGTGCGGGAGCGGCCTCTGAGGCGCGCAGCTAACCGGCATCCTCGAAATCCTCCTGCCTTATCGCTGATGAGGCCAGGACTGGATCAGGTGGTGGCGCAGCTCGGCGATCAGGGCCGGGGTTCGGCCGGTTCGTGTCGTTCTTCTGTATCTGGGAACTCTCGCGCCAACACGGTCCGCTGGATGACCAGCTTCGCGACCACAGCCGAGGACGTGTCCCGTTTCATCGCCGACGTGCGCCACGTCACCGATGCACTGGCCGGAGCTGGCGGAATATCCAGGACACCGGCTCGCGTGCCATGATGCTGAGGTGGGCAGGGCACAGGATCCCGGACCGGATCGCCTTGCCGGACAGCGGGAACCCGGGCTGATTCACCGTCGCGACCTGATGGCTGCCTTGAACCGCGCAGCCGAGAAGCGGGTGACGATTATCTCGGCGCCTGCCGGCACCGGGAAGACGTCGCTGTTGCGCGCGTGGGCGGGCCATCCGGGTCAGGATGGCCGCATCGCCTTCACGACCGTACGGCCGGGCCAGCGCGATATGCAGCTCTTCTGGCTCACCATGCTGGGTGCGGTCCGGGCCGCGGCAGGCACCGGCGCGGGCGATACGCGGCTGCCGCCGGCGGCACCCGGCTCGGACGGCAGCGACATGGTGGACAAGGTGCTGTCCAAGCTCGAGGAGTCCGGTGATCGCTTCGTCCTGGTCATCGATGACCTGCACGAGCTCAGCTCACCCGAGGCCGCCGGGCAGCTCACAGCGCTACTGACGCGCCTGCCCCCGGGAGTCCGGGCGGTCGTGGCCACCCGCCGCGACCTGCCGCTGCACCTGCACAAGCTGCGGCTGGCCGGTGACCTGGCCGAGATCCGCGCGACGCAACTACGCTTCACCGCGCCCGAGACCCGCCAGCTCCTCGCCGCCGCCGGAATCGCGCTGCCCGAGCACGTGGCCGCGATGCTGCATCAGCGGACGGAAGGCTGGGCGGCCGGGCTGCGCCTCGCCGTGCTGTCGCTCGCCGGGCACCCCGACCCCGAACGGTTCGTGGCCGAGTTCTCCGGCAGCGACCGGACGGTCGCCGAGTACCTGATGGCCGAGATGCTGGAGCGGCAGCCGCCGGAGGTCCAGAGCCTGCTGCTGCGCACCTCGGTGCTGGACCGGGTCAACGGCGAGCTGGCCGACCTGCTGACCGGAGCCACGGGCTCGGAGCGGATCCTGCTGGAGCTAGAGGACGCCAACGCGTTCGTCGTGTCCCTCGACCCCGACCGTACCTGGTTCCGCTACCACCGCATGTTCGGCGGCCTGCTCCGGCTGGAGCTGCGCCGCACGATGCCCGCGGGCATCGCCGGACTGCACCGGCTCGCCGCGCGCTGGCTCGCGGAGCGCGGCCAGGCGGCCGACGCCATCGGCCACCTGCAGGCGGCGGGTGACTGGGACGAGGCAGCCCGCATGCTCACCGACCATGCCCTCAGCCTCACCCTTGACGGGCAAGCGGGCACCGTGGCGGCGCTGCTGCGCTCCTTCCCGGTCCAGGCCGGCGAGGACTCCCCTGACCTGACCCTGGTCCGGGCCATCGCCGCCCAGTACCAGCTCCGCCTCGACCAGACCGACGCGCACCTGCGCCAGGTCAGGGCGTACGTGGCCAGCACGGCGCCGGAGCGCAGGCACCGGCTGCAGCTGGCCGTCGCCTCCGTGGACCTGCTGTCCGCGCGGCTACGCGGGAACTTCGACAGCATCTTCGAGCAAGCAGCGGCTCTGCTGGGCCCAGGCGACGGCCAGCCGAGCGTCGACGCCACGCTCAGCGGCGACCTGAAAGCCGTCGCGCTCCTGAACCTGGGCGTCACCGAGGCATGGTCGCTGCGGCTGGCCGACAGTGAACGGCACCTCGCAGAAGGCGCCGCCCTCGCCAGCCGTATCGGCCGGCCCTACCTGGAGGTGGCCTGCCTGGCCCACCTGGGATTCGCCGCCACGAGCCGCTCCTTGGTCGTGGCCCGCCAGCGCTGCGAGGAAGCCATCGTGGTGGCGGCGCGGCATGGCTGGGAAGCCGAGGCGGTGACCGCCCCAGCGCTGGCGGCGCTCGCCTACGTGCTGATCTGGACGGGCCAGTTCGAGCTCGCGGCACCCTGGCTGGACCGTGCCAGGCGCGCCACGCAGGCCGACGGCGAGCCCGGGGTCCGGCTGCTGGTGTGCCTTACCTCGGCGATCCTGCGGGTGGCGCGCGGCCACGGCCACCGGGCGCTGGAGGAGTTCGCCGCCGCCCGGCAGATGCAGGCGCTCATGATCGGCGAGCACGGGCTGACTACCCGCGTCAACGCCTGGACGATCGCCACCCAGGCCCGGCTCGGGATGGCCGGGCAGGCGCGGGCTGCCCTGGCCGCCCTCGACGGCCGGCAGGCCAGCGCCGGCGAGATCCGCAACGCGACCGCGGTGATCCTGCTGGCGGAGCAAAACCCGGCCGCCGCCCGCCGCGAACTCCGCGTTGTCCTCGACGGCGACGTCCCGGTTCTTTCCTACTTCACCCAGGTCGAGGCGCACCTGCTGGACGCGTTCGCCTG
Organism: Streptosporangiaceae bacterium; assembly: GCA_050011155.1. Lineage (GTDB taxonomy): Bacteria > Actinomycetota > Actinomycetes > Streptosporangiales > Streptosporangiaceae > Palsa-504. The sequence continues at coordinate 17,186 of JBEKJP010000021.1, read as the reverse complement.
CCGCGGCCTAGGTGACGAGCGCGCCTCCCAGGAGGCAGCCGAGCAGGCGCTGAACCTCGCCGAGCCGGACCGCTTGATCTTGCCCTTCGCGATGACCGGCGCATGGCAGCTCCTCGAAACCATGCCGCGGCACAGCACATCGCACGCGGCGCTGGTCGCCGACATCCTCGACGCCACCCGCGGTGCTGGCCGGGACGCGCTGAACCAGCCGGTCATGATGCCGGTCGAGGAACTCAGCCGAAGCGAGCTGCGCGTGCTGCGCTACCTGCCGACGAACCTCACCCGCCGCGAGATCGCCGGCGAGCTGTCCGTCTCGCTGAACACCATTGACACCCACGTCCGCCGGATCTACGCCAAGCTCGGCGTCGCCGACCGGACCGCGGCGGTGGAGCGAGGCCGCGAACTGCGGCTGCTGTCCGTCGGCCGCACCTGAGCGCCCGGCGGTCACGCCACGTGAATCACCGTGATCCGGTGACGCCTGTTCACCCCGCCGGCGGCGAGCCTGGCAGAGGCTCGTGCCCGGCTACGACCGAAGGGAGATTCTCCGTTGAGTGCCGAACAGCGGGAGAACCTCGAAGCAGCCCTGCGGCGGTCACCCATTCCGCCCGGCAGCAGCGTCAGCGAGCAGCGGCGGCTGCTACGGGAGCGGGCATCGGCGCGGCTAGCGCCCGCGGGCGTCACTGTCAGCCCAGCCGAACTGGGCGGCGTGCCTGCTGCCGATATCACTGTTGACGGGATCGAGCCCCGCCACGTCATCTTGTACTTCCATGGCGGCGTGTACGTCCTCGGGGACGCCTTCCAATCCGCCGACCTGGCCGCGCAGATCGGCCGACGGTCACAGGCCAGGGTCATTTCTCTCGACTACCGGCTCGCTCCCGAGCATCCGTACCCGGCCGCGGTCGATGATGCTCTCGCCGCCTACGACGCCCTCCTGCGAGCGGGCACCGCGCCGTCGGACATCGCCTTCGCGGGAGACTCCGCCGACGGCGGCCTCGCCGTCGCCACCCTGGTCAACGCCCGCGATCACGGGCTGCCCGGGCCCGCGGCGGCCTTCGTCATGTCACCGTACGCCGACCTCACCCTGGCCGGGGCCACGATGGACACCAAGCGGGACGTCGACCCCGTGCTCAGCCGCGAACTGCTCCAGCCCCGGGTCACGGACTACACGGCCGGGCAGGACCCCGCCCTCGGCCTCATCAGCCCGGTATTCGCTGACCTGTCGGGCTTGCCGCCTCTGATCATCCAGGCCGGGACGCACGAGGTCCTCTTGGACGACGCCGTCCGCCTCGCGCGCAAGGCCGCCGACGACGACGTCGCGGTTACCCTCGACCTGACCCCCAAGGTGCCGCACGTCTTCCAGAATTTCTACCCGATCCTCGACGAAGCAGCCGGTGCCCTTGACCGGGCCGGGCAGCTCCTGAAAGCGCACCTCGAGCGGAGGAACACATGCGAGCAGCAGTAGTCCGTCAGGCTGGCGCCACTCCAGTCCTTGAGCAGTTCACCGATCCGCGGCCCGGCCCCGGCGTCTCGATCGGTGCCCTGGTCGCGGCGACCCTGAATCCGCTGGACGTGGCGTTCGTGAACGACCAGTTCCCGCTACGCCGGCTGCAGCCTCCCTGTATCGCCGGCTACGAGGCGGTCGTGCAGCTCGCCGACGGCACCCGCTGGTACGTGACCGCCCCGCCAGCCCCGTACGGCACCCTGGCTGAGCTGATACCCGTCCCGGATGCGGGCGGCTTCCCGGTTCCGGCCGGGCTTGACCCCACACTGGCGGCTGCTCTCGGCGTAGCCGGCCTGGCCGGATGGCTGGCGCTGGATTACCGTGCTCATCTCCAGCCCGGTGAGACGGTACTGGTGCTCGGGGCAGGCGGCTCGGCGGGCCAACTGGCACTGCAATCGGCTCGTGTCCTCGGCGCCGGCCTGATTGTCGGCGCCACCCGGCGAAAAGACTCCTCGCAAGCCGCTGACCTCGGGGCCGACGCGGTTGTCGACCTCGCAGATGAGCAGGCCATCGACGCCGGGCTGGCCGCCGCGGCGCCCGGCGGCTACGACGTGATCGTTGACTTCCTGTGGGGCGGGGTCGCCCCGCACGCGATGAACCACGCCAAACCCGGTGCCCGGTACATCCAGGTCGGAAGCTCGGCCGGGGACGCCTCCACGATCACCGGCGTTGTCCTGCGCGGCAAGCTGCTTACGCTCGTGGGTCACAGCTTGTTCGCCACGCCCGCCGAGGTGCGCCGTTCGGCCTACGCGCGGCTGGCAGGCCACGCGATCGACGGCAAGCTCACCGTGGACCTGGAGCAAACCCGGCTGGAAGACATCAGCGGGACCTGGGAGCACCTCAAGACCGGGGCATCACGCAAGCTCGTGGTCACGCCCTGAAGCACGCGGTTACTGCTCCAGCGCGGCGCTGAGGTTGCCGAGCACGCCGAGCTGGGTGAGGATGATCGTGCCTTCGGGATAGCAGTCGAACCGCTTGATCTTGCCGTCCACCAGCTCGAAGACGTCGCAGCACGGTGCGTCCATCCGCTTGCCGGTCGGCGGCAGCGTCCCGGCGGGCAGCTGCAGCGGGCCGAGATGCGTCCCCTGCAGGGCCAGCTGGACCACGACCTTGTTGCCGCTGACATAGACGTGGTACAGCTCGCGGTGCATGTCCGGGAAGGCCCGGTGGTAGTTCTCGACCTGCTCCGGGAGTTCGGCCGGGCCTTTCCAGGTGACGCCGATGGACTCGTCGGTGAACGTGCCGTCCTCGGTGAAGGCCGCGACCCATCCCGCCATGTCCATCTCCTCGGCGACCCGGTACGCGTGCCGGACAAGCTGCTCGTGGTCCAAAGCCATGCCACTTCTCCTCGGCCGTATAACTGCTGCGACACAGCCAGGCTCGCCGCCAGCCCGGTGACATGTAATCACCGGATCACAGTGATTCATCGTCACCTGCCCGCCCGCCACCATGAGGTCATGGACTGGGCACCCGCCCTATATATGGTCCGGGTCGACGGGCATCTCGGCGCTATGACGCTGTCCGCGTTCCCGGGGATGACGTCACAGCCGAAGGGCACGTACACGGTCCTCACCGGCTGGCTGGACCAGTCAGGACTGTACGGCGTGCTCGCTGAGATGGAGGCCCTGGGCCTGGTCCTGCTCGAGGTCCGCCAGCTGGAGCCGCGCGGAAAATCACTGGAATCCAGGGACGACCTGCCGCCGCCGGACGGAGATCCTTGGCGTCGTCACGAGCTTGCGGACGCGCACGGCCAGCAGGTACGTGCCCCGAGAATCCAGGGAGAAATAGTGACATCGCCAGCTACCGACGTCCCAGACCTGCCCGAGTACGCCCCGGTCCCGGCGATCGCGAAGGGGGCACCCCTGAACGAGCACGGGTACCACGTCTGGCAGGTCGAGCGGAACCTCTACGCGGTCACGGACAACGTCTACATGTCGGCGTTCCTGACCACCCCCGACGGCGTCGTGATCTTCGACGCGCCCCCGAACATCGGCCACAACATCCGGCGGGCGGTGGACGAGACCACGGCCGCCAACGGCCTGACCAACCAGGTCACCCACCTGGTCTACTCGCACCACCACTGCGACCACCAGGGAGCGTCCTCGCTGTTCGGCGGGGACATCGTCCGCATCGGCCACGAGGAGACCCGGCGACTGCTGCTGCGCGACGACGATCCCGCCCGCCCCGTCCCGGACGTGACCTTCTCCGACCGCTACACCCTGGAGGTCGGCGGCGAGCGGGTCGAACTGGCCTGGCACGGGCCCAACCACTCGCCGGACAACATCTACATCCACTTCCCCGACCACGACACCTTGATGTTCATCGACGTGGTCAACGCCGGCTGGATCCCCATCTACAACCTCAACCTCAGCGACGACGTCATCGGGTACACCGGCGCCCCGGCCATCGCGCTGGACTACCCGTGGACGCACCTCATCAGCGGGCACCTGGGCCGGGTGGCCACCCGCGAGGACGTGGCGATGCATCAGCAGTACATCGCCGACATCGAAGCCAGCTCACGCGAGGCGCTGGCCTCGGTCAACCCGGGACCGCTTTTCGGGCACTACGGAGAGAACGTCTGGGCCGGGGTCAGCGCCTACCTCGACGCGGTCACCGAGCACGCGGCCGCCCCCGTCATCGCGAAGTACACCGGCGTGCTGGGCGGTGCCGACATCGAGATCTACACCAGGACCACGACGTTCGCGATCATGCAGTCGATTCGCCTCGACCGCGGCCCCAGCGGCCCGATCCATCCCTGACCGCCGCGCTGGTCAGCTCGTCAGGTAGACCGCGGAGAGGTCGTCGTCGGCGTGCCCGCTGGCGGCGGTGTCCCGCCAGCGCGGGAGCAGCGCGCTGGTGAGGGTGAGGGTGGCGCCGCTGGCCTGCGCGGCCTGCGCGGCGAGCTCGGCATCCTTGAGGGCGTGCTTGAGCGCGAAGGCGGGGCTGAAGTCCCCGGCCAGCATGCTGCGGGCCTTCTGCACGGCGTACGGCGCCCCGAGCGGGGTGGACTGCAGGAGGTCCACGATCTGAACCGGATCGAGGTCCAGTTTCCGGGCGAAGGACAGGGTTTCCGCGGTGGCCTCGGTCAGGTCGGCGAGCCAGTTGTTGAGGACGAGCTTGGCCCGGGTACCGTGGCCGGCCGGGCCCAGCCAGGCGGTGGCACGCCCGAGCGCACCGAACACCGGGGCCAGCACGTCCTGTGCCTGGTGCGGACCGCTAGCCAGGATGACCAGCTGCCCGGCCCGGGCCGGGCCCTCGCTGCCGGAGACGGGGGCGTCGACGAACACGACTCCGCGCGGGCCGGCGAGGCGGGCGAGCCGGGCCGTCCAGTCGGCTCCGACGGTCGCCATCTGGACCCAGATCGTCCCCGGATCCGCGGCCAGCAGGCCATCCGGGCCGGTGGCGGCCTGTTCGGTGGCGGGTCCATCGGCCAGCATGGTGATGACGATCGCGGCGTCGCGGACGGCGTCGGCCGGGCTGCTCGCCACGACCGCGCCGTCCGCGGTGAGGGCCTCGGCGCGGCTGGCGGTGCGGTTCCACACGCGTACGTCGAAGCCGCCGCGGGCCAGGTTGGCGGCCATCGGGGCGCCCATGCGCCCGGTGCCGAGGAATGCGATCGCTGGTGCGGCGGGACGGATGATGGTCATGTCGTTCCCTTCTCGATGGGCGGACAGCAGTAAGCCTCATGCTTGCCGGGGTGAGCTGACCTCACCCGGCGGGGTGATTGGCGACGGCGGGTCCGGTCAGGAGCTGCGCGGGGAGGAGGCCAGCAAGCCGAGCGCGCGGGCCTGCTCGACGGCCTCGTGGCGGCGGTGCGCGCCGAGCTTGTCGTAGAGGTGGCGCATGTGGGTCTTGACCGTGTTGACCGACAGGTACAGCTCGTCCGCGATCTCTGGCACGGAGAGCTTGGTGGGCAGGTAGCGCAGCACCCGCGCCTCGGCGTGGCTGAGCGGCTCGCGCAAGCGCCGCGGCCCGGCTGGCGGCGCGCCTGGTTTCCGCCCGGCCAGCGCGTCCAGGATCTCGCCGATCAGGTCGGCGTGCACGGTACCGACCCGGCGATGGCGGTCGAGCAGCTCGGGCGCCGGGTCGAACAGGAAGGGAAAGAGCAGGCCCTGGGGCGCGGCATGGTCGAGAGCCCGCTCGAGGGCCCGCCTCGCCGCCACCGTGGCGCCGAGGGCGTCACCGGCGATTGCCTGGAGCAGGAGCGCCTGGACATCCCACAGATGGGCGTTCGGCATCACGACCGAGCCGCCGGTGACGGGTGCGAGCACGGCGGCCGCCGCCGCCGGGTCGTGCTGGGCGAGCCGGAGCGACGCCTCAGCGATCCGGATCTCGCCCTGGTCACGCTCGGGGCCGTCCATGCCGGCGAGGGCTTGCTCGACCTGCTGCGTCTCGCCCGTGCGCACCAGTGTCTGCAGCAGTTGCGAGTGCAGCCGCGGGGCGAGCGTGTGCGGCGTGACGAGCGAGCTGGCCAGCCGTTCGGCCGCGCGGAAGGCGCTCAGCGCGGCGTCGGGCCGGCCGCTGACGAATTCGAGCATGCCGCGGCCGGCGCGTAGCCGCACCCCGGCGGACGGGTCGGCTTCGGCCCGTACGGTCCGCTCGGCCCGGCCGAGCGCCCGTTCCGCTTCCTCGATCCTTCCCTGGGCGATCATCGCCACGCCGAGGTTCAGGTAGGCGACGCCGGTCACCGGCTCGTCGGCCCAGCCATGCTGCTCGGCCAGCTCGATCGCCTGCAGGCTGAGCCGCGCCCCGAGCGGCATGGAGCGCCAGCTCACCAGCTGGGCCCAGTGCGCCAGGCCGGTGACCTCCAGGTAGGGCCGTCCAATCTGGCGGGCAAGGGCGACCCCGTCGTCGAGATGCCGGTCCGCCTCGTCGAAGCGGGAGGTCCATAGCTCGGCGATGCCGAGATTGAGCAGGGCCAGCGCCCGCAGGTCCTCACCCAGCCCGGTCCGCGCCGGGTCATACCTAGCCGCTTCCGTGGTCATCGCGGGAGCCAGCAGGCGTTGCGCCGCCTCGGCCACCGCGGTGACATCCCCGCGCTGACGGGCCAGGCGCATCCGCACCACGGCGAGCACCACCTGCGAGCGCCCGTGCCGGTCGGCAGGAGCCGACTCCAGCGCTCGTGAAGCTAGCGCCAGGTACCGTTCGGCCTCTTCCAGTGATCCCTGGACCAGCTGGACCCCGGCCACCCGCGCCGCCAGCTCGGCATCGGCCGCGATCATGTCGGCCGGGAAGCGGGCGAGGAGCTCGTGCGCGATGCCGCCCAGGCCGGCCAGGCCCAGGCCGACCCAGCGGTCCGCCAGCACGCGCGCAGCCAGCGCCCAGTTCTTCGCCGCCTGGGCGTGCCGGACCGCTTCGACGGGGAAGCCGTGGTCCGCGTACCACCCGGCTGCGGCTTCGTGCAGCGCGGTCAGCTCGACGGGCTCGCTCCCGCGCAGCTCCAGCTGCAGGAGATCGGCGAACAGCTGGTGGTAGCGGAACCAGGACCGCCGCGCGTCCAGCGAGATGACGAACGCACCCGCCTCCTCAAGCTGCTGCAGGACCCGTTCGCCGCCTGAGCGCCCGGTCAGCAGGTCGGCCAGCTCGCCGTTGACCCGTTCTAGCACCGATGTCCTGAGCAGCAGCCGACGGGCGTCCTCGCTCTGCCGCTCCAGGACCTCGGCCAGCAGGTACTCGGCAACCGTGCGCTCGCTGCCGCCGAACTCGGCCGCGAAGCGGTCCGGATCGGGGTGCCCGGCCAGCGATAGCGCGGCCAGCCGCAGCCCGGCCGCCCAGCCTTCGGTCCGGTCGTACAGCAGGTCGAGCGCGGAGCTGGACAGCGTCACCCCGGCCGCGTCAAGCAGCGTCCCAGCCTCCGCCCGGCTGAACCGCAAGTCATCCGCGCGGATCTCGGTGAGCTCCCCGGCCAGGCGCAGCCGGTGCAGGCCCAGCCGCAGGTCATGCCGGGTGACCAGGACGAACCGCAGGGCAGCCGGAGCGCGCATGATCAAAAGCTCCAGCTGGCGCAGCGCCTCGGCCGAGGACAGCTCGTGCAGGTCGTCGATCACCAGCCAGGTCCGGTCCTCGAGGGAGGCGAGGTCTTCAAGCAGCCGCTCGATCACCGTCCAGCCGTCTAGCTCAGGCGCCGCTGTCAGCTCGCGCACCAGGGCGGCTCCGGTAGCCGTGCCGCGCAGCGCGGCGACGAGCGAGATCCATAGCCGCCGCGGGTCACGCTCCTCGTTCGGCACCGAGACCCAGGCGGTACATGCGGTCAGGCCGGTCACGGCGATCCAGGACCGGAGCAGGACCGTCTTCCCGCTTCCCGGCGGGGCCGACAGCTGCACGACGCGCTGCGCCTGGGTCAGCCGCTCGAACAGCCCCGGGCGCGGGACAACACCGTCCCGGACCGCCGGAGCTTCGGCGGCCCCGGACCAGACGGCAGGCTCCACGGCGACTCTCCTCGGCGGGCACCGGTCCCACAGTACGTCTTTTCCTGCCTGGCGGCCCGAGCCTGACCGGCGGATCACCCGGCCGGGTGACGCCGGCTCACCCGGCCGGCCGTGAGGCTGGCCCCTGGCTCGACTGCCGACCGAAAGGAACAGAAATGACCACCACCATGCAGGCTCCCCCGGCGGTACGCGGCCAGCGCGGTGCCGCCCGGCGGCAGGCCTCGTTCTGGCTGCTGGCGCTGGTGCTGGGCATCACCATGCTCGGCACCACGCTGCCGACCCCGCTCTATGTCATCTACCAGGGCCGGTGGCATTTCTCCGCGGCCATGGTGACGGTGACGTTCGCCGTCTACGCCGCGGCGGTGCTCGGGACCCTGCTGCTGGCCGGTCGATCCTCGGACCAGGCTGGGCGCAAGCCGGTCATGGCCGTGGCCCTCGCGGCCAGCGCGCTCAGCACGGTCATGTTCATCCTGGCCCACGGCATCGGCGTGCTCATCGCGGCCCGGATCGTCTCCGGGCTGTCGGCGGGCCTGATGACGGGCACGGCGACGGCCGCACTCACCGAACTGGTCCCGGCCGCGGCCGGGCACCGCGCGTCGCTGGTGGCCACGGCCGCGAACATGGGCGGCCTGGGAGTCGGGTCCCTGGTCGCCGGACTGCTTGCCCAGTACGCGCCGCATCCCACGACTCTGGTCTTCGAGGTGTACCTGGCGGTTCTGGCCGGGGCGGCCCTGATCCTGCTGTTCGTCCCCGAGACGGTGCGCCCCCGTACCCGGCTGGCCCTGCGCTTTGCCGGGCTGGGCATCCCTGAGCGGGGAAGGGGCGAGTTCATCGCCGCCGCCGTCGCCGTGTTCGCCGCCTTCGCCCTGCTCGGGCTGTTCAGTTCCCTGGTACCCGGCTTCATCGGAGGCGTGCTGCACCAGGGCAGCCATGCCGTCCAGGGCGCCATCGTGTTCGGTCTGTTCGCGGTGGGAACCGTCACCCAGGCCGCGCTGTCGCGGTTCAGCAGCCGCCGGGTCGTGCTGGCCGGGATGGGCCTGCTTCTGGTCGCGCTCGTACTGATCCTTGCCGCCCTGGCCCAGGCCGGGATGGTCCTGTTCCTGGCCGGGACCGTGACCGGCGGCGTGGCCGTCGGCGCCATCTTCGGTGGCAGCCTGGCCACCGCCAGCCGACTGGCCCCGGCCGGCCGGCGCGGCCAGGTCATCTCCGCCTTCTTCGTGGCGTGCTACGCCGGCCTGATCATCCCCGTGGTCGGCGTTGGCGTGCTGGCCGGCTTCACCGGGACCTGGACGGCCGTCCTGGCCTTCTCGGTCCTGCTCGCCGTTTTGTGCCTGCTCTCGTCCGCCCGCATCGCCCGGGCCGCGGCGTCGGACGGTGTCGGCCGATGAGCTACCAGATCCGAATCCGGGGCCAGCTGGGCCGGACGATGCGCACCGCATTCCCGGCCCTGCAGGCGGAGACCCAAGACGGGGACACGCTGCTGACCGGCTCCCTGCCGGACCAGGCCGCCCTGCATGGCGTGCTGGCCCAGATCGGGGCGCTCGGACTGGAACTGCTCGAGGTCCGGCGCCTTCCCGGCGGTACGGCCGAATCACCCGGCCGGGTGACGCCGCCTCACCTCCGCGCCAGCCAGGCTGAACCCAGCTGATCTCCGAAAGGACCCGGACATGACCACGATCACGCACGCCGAGACCTCGCCGGTCACCGACGGCAGCCAGTCGTTCCTGCTCAAGCGGGTGCAGCCCGCGCTGAGCGGGCTGATGGACGGATCGCTGTCGACGCTGGCGCCGATATTCGCGGTGGTGCTGGCCACCCATCACCCGCTGACCGCGTTCTACACCGGCGCCGCGACCGCCCTGGGCGCCGGGGTGAGCATGGCCTTCTCCGAAGGGCTGTCCGATACCGGTGACCTCACCGGACGCGGGAACCCCGTGCTCCGCGGCGCGATCACCGGTGGCGGGACGTTCGCCGGCGGCATCTTCCACACCCTGCCGTTCCTGATTCCCGGCTACGGCCCGGCGATCAGCGCCGCGATCGGCGTCGTGGCGGCCGAGCTGCTCACCCTGGCCTGGCTGCGGCACAAGTTCTTCCAGACCAGCTTCGCCCGGTCGTTCCTCGCGGTCGCCGTCGGCGGAGCGATCATCGCGTCCCTGAGCGCCGCCCTGGGCGTCCTCGCAGCGGCCTGACACCACACCCCACCCACCTGCACCAAGGAGAAACGACCATGAACACCTTCCTTCCCACCACCCCGCTGGGTTGGACCGGCATGCACCTGACCAGGACCGGCTTCGGCGCCTGGGCCATCGGCGGCGGCGACTGGGCTTACGCCTGGGGCCACCAGGACGACGACGCCTCGATCGCGGCCATCCGGCACGCGGTGGAATCCGGCATCAACTGGATCGACACCGCCGCCGTCTACGGGCTCGGGCACTCCGAGGAGGTGGTGGCGGCGGCGCTGGCCGGGCTGCCCGAGGCGGACCGGCCCAACGTCTTCACCAAGGGCGGCCTGGTCTGGAATCCGGCCGACCGGTCGGCGGAGCCCAGGCGGGTCGGCGCCCCGGCCAGCATCAGGGCCGAGGTCGAGGCCTCGCTGCGGCGGCTGCGGGTCGAGCGGATCGACCTCTACCAGATGCACTGGCCCGCCGGGGACGGCACGCCGGTCGAGGAATACTGGCAGGTTTTCACCGACCTCAAGCGCGAGGGCAAGATCCGTGCCGCCGGGTTGTCCAATCACGGCATCTTCCAGCTGGAGGCGGCTTCAGAGATAGGCAACGTCGACGCTATCCAGCCGCCGTTCAACCTGATCCACCGCGACGCCGCCGACGACGTCCTGCTGTGGGCGCGCGAGCACGAGGCGGGGGTGATCGTCTACAGCCCGATGGCCTCAGGCCTGCTCACGGGCGCGTTCACCGCGGCCCGGGCGGCCCGCCTCGAGCCGGGCGACTGGCGCGCAGGCCACCTTGACTTCACCGATCCAGCGCTGTCGGCCAACCTGGCCCTGGCCGGTGCGCTGCGCCCGGTCGCCGAGCGGCACGGCGTCACGCCAGCCGCGGTGGCCGTCGCCTGGACGCTGGCCTTTCCGGGGGTGACCGGCGCTATCGTCGGCGCCCGCAGTCCTCGCCAGGTCGACGGGTGGCTGCCCGCCGCGACCCTGGAACTGAAGGACGACGACCTGTCCGACATCGCGGCCGCCATCGGCGCCACCGGCGCCGGCACGGGCCCCGCCTCACCAGCGGCGAACGTGGCGGCCCGGAAACCGGACCGGTGACGGCGGCTGGCCGCCGCGGGCGCCGTGGACGCATCGACGTCGGGTACCGCTCCTCCGGCGGTGGCGGACACAGCGGTCACCAGACCTTCACGCCGCCATCAACCACGAGGCCGGTACCATGCCGAACGGGTGAGGGCGCAGCCATTAGCGGTCCGGACACCCAGGTCGTTCGTCATCATTGTTGTTCTCCTCCGGTGTCGTGGCCATGATGGCCACCGCGCAGGTGAACGGGCGTCACCAGATCCTGGTGATTCCCGGTTCAGCCGGTCAGGCCGACCCAGTTAGGCCAACAGAGAGCAGGCGCAGGTCACGCGCGCGCCTTACGGCCGAGGAACGATCCTGGGCCTGAAGCTTGGCGTAGATGTTGCGGATGTGGGTGTTGACGGTGTTCACCGAGACCGACAGCTCGCTGGCGATCTCGGGACGGGACAGGTTCGTCGGGAGGTACCGCAGCACGCGCAGCTCGCTCGGGCTGAGCTGCTCGAACCCGGTCGGCCCGGACTCGTCGGCCGCTGCTATGGACGATCCCCGGATGACCTCGACGATGTCGGTAATCAGCGCCGCATGCGCCGTCTCATGCGGCGGCATGGCTTCGAGCAGCTCACGTGCGCCGGTTACCGCGAAGGGCAGGACCAGCCGGTCCGGCTCCGACAGGGCCAGCGCGCTCTCGGCGGCCGCGGTGGCCGCGCGCTGATCGCCGAGTTCGCGGTGCGCCAGCGCCGCCAGCAGGTGAGCCTCGACGACGGTCACGTAACCGACGGCTGGAGCGATGCCGTCCAGGACATCGCGGACCGCGGCGAGCGCGGCGGCCGGGTTGCCCTCGGCGAGGCAGATGGCCGCCCGGGCATTGCCGATCTCGCCCGAGCGGGCCAGGCCGTCGTCCAGTGTCGCCAGCGACGCCCGGGCCGCGCTGACCTGCCCGAGCCGGGCCTGGGTGGCTAGCCGGAAGCTGGTCAGCTGCCTGGCCAGCGCGTGCGAGCCTTCCAGCTGTGCCTGCAGGTGCTCGGCCGCGCGGTATTGCGCCAGTGCCTCCTGCTGCCTGCGCCGGCCGGACATCAGCATGCCCGTGGCCAGGTGCAACAGCAGCCTGATGAGAAGCCCGCTGTCCGTCTCCAGCGCGCGGGCGGTACGGCCCAGCCAGCGTTCGCCCTCGTCGAATTCGCCGGTCCAGATGAGCACGCCGGCCAGGTTCACGAGCGCCGGCGAGACGACCGGCTCGGCCCCCCAGCCATGCTGCTCGGCCAGCGCTATCGCCTCGCGGCAGCGGCGCCGCGTCGTGGCGAAGGGCTCGATCTTCGCGGCGAAGGCGAGCTCGGCCAGGCAGGCGACTTCGAGGTACGGACGTCCGATCCGGCGCGCCAGATCGGCCCCCTCCCGCAGATGCCGCTGGCTGTCCTGGTTGCCCAGGGACCACGCTTCGACGATGCCGAGATTCATGAGCGCCATCGCGCGCAGGTCGCTGTCGAGCGCGATGTCCTCGTCGGACTGGCCGCTGACCGGCGAGGCCAGGAACGTGACCTGGTCGACGACACCCGCGAAGTGGCCGCGCTTACGCGCCAGCGACAGCCTCAGCGCCGCGGCCGCCACTTCGAGGCGGTGCTGGCGGCTGGCCGGGGTGGCGGCGATCGAGGCTTCCGCCACGGTCAGGTGGGCGGCCGCCTCGTCCAGCCGTCCCCGGGCCACATCGCTGGTGGCCCGCGCGAGCGGGATATCAGGCCCCTCGGTGACGGCACCGGGCGGGAAGGCTCGGAGCAGCGTCTGGATGGTCTGGGCTTGCCCGTCAAGGGTCAGGCCGAACGAGTGGTCGGCGAGCAGCCGGGCCGCGTCGGACCAGTCGCCCGCGGCCTGCGTGTGCCGGATGGCGTCGATGACCTCGCCGTGCTCGCTCAGCCAGCCGGCCGCCAGCCGGTGCAGGACCGGCAGCTGTTCGGGGAGCCTGCGGCGCAGCTCGAGCCGGAGCAAGTCGGCGAACAGGTGGTGATACCGGAACCAGGTCCGGGCCGGATCGAGCGATACGACGAACGCGTTGGCGTCTTCGAGGTCGAGCAGGATCCGCTCGGCGCCGGGATGGCCGGTCAGCAGGTCCGCCAGCTCGCCGTTGACGCGTTCGAGCAGGGAGGTACGCAGGAGCAACTGCTGGACCTCGGCCGGCTGGCCCTCCAGCATCTCGGCCAGCAGGTACTCGGCCACGGTGCGGCTGCTGCCGGAGAATTCCGCGACGAACCGCTCGGGGTCGGGCCGGCTGGCCAGCGAGATCGCCGCGAGCCGCAGGCCCGCGGCCCAGCCTTCGGTGCGCTGGTGCAGCTGCGCGGCTCCCGCTTCGGACAGGGCGATGCCCGATGCCTGCAGGAACTCGCGGGTCTCGCGCGGCGTGAAACGCAGGTCCGCGGTACGAATCTCGGCCAGGTCGCCGGCCAGGCGGAGCTTGTGCAGCCGGAGCGGCAGGCTGCGCCGCGTCGCGAGGATCGCGTGCACGTGCGGGGGGAGCTGCTCCAGCAGCCGGGTCAGCTGCGTGAGCGCTTCCGGTGAGGTCAGCTCGTGCAGATCATCGATGACCAGGAAGGTGCGGTCGCGGTGCTCGGCGAGCTCCGAGCGAATCCGGTCGGCGATCGCCCCGGGGCTGAAACCGGGCGTCGCGGCCAGCTGCTCGCCTCCTGAGGTGCCGTGGGCCCGCTGGATGGCGCCGAGGACGGCGAGCCAGAACTGCTGGGAGTCCTGCTGGTCGCGCTGCACCTGGACGACGGCCCGCCGGTACGGCTGTCCCGGCCCCTCCGCCCAGGCCCGCAGCAACGAGGTCTTGCCGCTGCCCGCCGGGGCCGATATCAGCGTGACCCTGGCTTGCGCCGCACGATCGAGGTACGCGAGAAGGTCCCCGCGCTGAATCAGGCGCGGACCCGCCTGCCGGTGATCTGCCCTGAACACCACGCCTGCATTCTGAACTCGATTCCCGGTCCGCGCTAGCCTGTCACCTCTCAGCTGAGTCACCAGATCCCGGCGATGCGGACTCACCCGGCCACCCTGGACGATCGGCGCATGGGCCCCGTATCCGCCCGGTACATGATCCGGATCAACGGCCATCTCGGCGCTATGCTGCTGTCCGCGTTCCCGGCGATGGCCTGGGAGCGGCAAGGGCCGGAGACCGTCCTGACCGGCCTGCTGGACCAGCCGGGGCTGTACGGCGTCCTGGCGGAGATCGAAGCGCTCGGCCTCGACCTGCTCGAGGTCCGCCAGCTCACCCGCGAGGCGGACTGACCGCCAGCGGCGGCGCGTCGAGGCCGCAGTGCAGGCGCGACTCGGATATCGCAGCGTCGCCTTGCTCGCGGGCCGGGTTGGTGATCGTGACGGCGGCGAGCAGCCCCCCGGCGGCACAGAGCGCTCCCGATATGAGCACCGCGGTCCGGAATCCGGCGGCGAGTGCGGCCGGGTGCAGGTAGGCGGAGCCGGTGATCCCCGCCAGGGCGGGCAGGATGGCGACCGCCAGCAAGCCGCCGAACCGGGCCACGTCGTTGTTGACCGCCGACGCGATACCCGCGTGATCGGCGGGTGCCGAGCTCATGGCGGTGGCGGTGAGCGGCGCGACCGGCCCGAGAGCGCGAGCATGATGATGGTCAGCGGCAGCAGCGCCAGCCCGGAGCCGAACGGCGAGTAGGCCGACACGACCTGGAGCATCACCGGCAGCAGGAACGTCGCCCCGGTCAGCGCCGCGTACACGACGAACGCCACGGCGTTGACCGCCGCGAACTGCCGCTGGGCGAAGACCGACAGGGGCAGCATCGGCGACGCGGCCCGGCGTTCCCGGGTCAGGAAGGCGGCCAGCCCGATCACGCCGAGCGACGCCAGGGTGAGAACAGCGGGTGACGACCAGCCGAGCGCGGGGGCCTCGATGAACGCGAAGGTGACGCCGGACAGGAACACCACCATGGCCGCCGCACCCGGGTAATCGGTGGTGCCGCCCGCGGCCGGGTCGCGCGATTCGGGGACGTGCCGCGCGGAAGTCACGCCCGATGACCGGCAGGGCGATGTTGACGACGGTGGCATCGAGCGCGGCGATGCCCGAGCCGAGCACGCTGACGGCCAGCACCCACCGCCCCGGCGTCGAGGAGTAAGAAAGGCCCGGAGCATCCACGCGCCGCGGTCAGGGGTGGACTGGTCCGCTGTGGCCGCGGTCCAGGCGGTACGACTGCATGATCTGGAACGTCGTGGTGGTGGTGAAGGCCTCGATGTCCGCGGCGGCGAGCACGCCGGTGTACTTCGCGATGATCGGCGCGGCCGCGCGCTCGGTGACGGCGTCCAGGTGGCCCTTGACGCCGGCCCAGACGTTCACTCCGCCCGCCACGTAGTAGGGCACCGGGTTGACCGAATCCAGCGCCTCGCGCGCGCTGGCGTCGATGTCGGCGATGTACTGCTGGTGCACCGCGACGTCGTCGCGGGTGGCCAGCCGGCCCAGGTGCCCGCTGATCAGGTGGGTCCACGGGTAGTCAAGCGCGATGGCCGGGGCGCCCATGTACCCGATGACGTCCTCGGACAGGTTGAGGTTGTAGATCGGCACCCAGCCGGCGTTGACCACGTCGATGAACATCAAGGTGTCGTGGTCAGGGAAGTGGATGTAGATGTTGTCCGGGGTGTGGTTCGGGCCGTGCCAGGCCAGTTCGACCCGCTCGCCGCCGACCTCGAGGGTGTAACGGTCGGCGAAGGTGATGTCCGGCAGCGGGCGGGCCGGGTCCTCGTCGCGGAGCAGCAGCCGCTTGGTTTCCTCGTGCCCGATGCGGGTGATGTCCCCGCCGAACAGCGAGGCGGCGCTGCCGTGGTCGGCGTGGTGGTGGGAGTAGACCAGGTGGGTGATCTGGTTGGTCACGCCGTTGGCGGCGGCGATCTCGTCGACCGCCCGGCGCAGGTTGCCGCCGATGGACGGGGGCGCGTCGAACAGCACGACGCCGTCGGCGGTGGTCAGGAACGCGGACTGGTACACGCCGTCGGTGACCCAGTACAGGTTCCGCTCGACCCGCCCGACGTAGTAGCCCTGGTCGTTCAGGGCCGGGCCAAGCGCGGACGGCGGGATCGGCGCATAGTCCGGCAAGTCGGCTGGTGATGTCACGGTGTCTCCCTTGAATCCTTGAATCCGGGCACGCCCCTGGCGGCCGTGCCTTCGCGACAAGCCCACCGTCGCCGCCAACTAGGTGAGCGGCCATCACCGGATCACGGTGATTCACTGTGATCCGGTGAAGACCTTTCAGCTGGGAACGGTCATCATGGATGGGTGACCGACGATTCCGCGTGGCTGTCCGGAGCGCGTTCGTACCTGCGCGGGGCGGACCCGGTGCTGGCCCGGCTCATCGACGACCGGCCGGATTTCGATCCCCGGGCGTGGATATCCGAGCTGCCCGCGATGGACCTGTTCGGCGCGCTGCTGTTCCAGGTCGCCGGGCAGCAGCTGTCCGTCGCGGCCACCCGGCGGACCCTGGCGCGCATCCAGGCCATGTTCGGCGGGCGGCTTCCGGCACCCGCCGAGTTGCTGGGCGTCGAGCCCGACCAGCTCCGCGCGGCCGGGCTCTCGTGGCGGAAGATCAGCACGCTCCGGGACCTGGCCGGGCGGATGTCGGACGGCAGGCTGGACGCCGATGCCCTGAGCCAGCTGCCGGACGACGAGCTGATGACCGAGCTCACCGCTATTCCGGGCATTGGCCCGTGGACCGTGCAGGGCGCCCTCATCGTCGCGCTGCAGCGTGAAGACGTCGTCCTGCCCGGCGATCTCGCACTGCGCAAGGCCGTCCAGGCCGCCTATCAGCTCGATCACCGCCCCACGCAGGAGGAGGTCGTGGCCATCGCCGAGAAGTGGCGCCCCTACCGCAGCCTGGCCACCAGCTACTTGTTCTCGGCGGCCGTCAACCCGGCCGACGCCTGACCGACTCCCCCGGGCGGCGTATTTCGTGATCGCGAATATTGGCGCATCCGCCTCCGAAACCCTGTAGCCACCGGCTAAGGATGCCTT
>JBEKJP010000020.1:0-68898 GCA_050011155.1 Streptosporangiaceae bacterium | reverse complement strand
CTCCGCGCGGGCCAGCAGGTCAGGTTCACCTACGAGGATCCCGGCTTCCTGCAGGATGGCTGCCGTTTCCGTGCCCTTCAGGTCTGGCCGCAGACCTGACTACGCGCGGTCCTCACACTGCATGCGGCAGATGAGTATTTTCCGGGCCCTTGCGGCGGTGTTCGGCTGCGGGGCCGTGGGCTGGCCGGGACAAGGCAAGGGGAAGCGCGCGGCCTCCGGCGTTAAAGGTCGTCAGCTGGCGGCGGGCGGAGCGTCCCGGGGGTGCCGCGCAGGCGGTTCCAGGCGGCCAGTGCCAGGGTGAACAGGCCGATGAGGACGTAGGCGGCGCTGCACGCCAGGGCGGGGGCGGGCATGGCGAGCCAGCCTGAGGCGGGAGTTGCCTGCGCCAGCCGGGTCCAGCCGATGACCGCGACCGCCGCGATCCCGGCCGCGCCGAGGCGGGCCGCCGCCGTCCTGCCCGCTCGCCGGGCGGCGCTGACCGCCCTCCCGGCTACGAGCAGCGCCGGGATGGCGATGACCCAGTGATGGGTCCAGGAGATCGGCGAGATGAGCAGCCCGGTCACCGCGCACAGGCTGAAGCCGGCCGCCTCGTCGCCGCGGCGGCCCGCGGCGGCCGCCAGCGCCAGCCCGGTGACCGCCACCGCTGCCGCCAGCGCAAGCCACAGCGGCAGGACGCTCGCGGTGTGCAGCGTCCGCGACAAGACGCCGAGCAGGCTCTGGTTCTCCGGGTCCTGCACCGGGCTGACCCGCCCCGGACTGGCGAACTCCCCGGCCCAGAACCACGCTGAACTGGCGGGGAGCACGGCGAACCCGGCCGCGACCGTCCCGGCGAACACGGCGGCCGCGGTCGCCGCGGCCCGGTAGCGCCGGGTGAGCAGCAGGTATACCGCGAAGATGGCCGGGGTGAGCTTGATCCCCGCGGCCAGGCCGGTCGCCGCGCCCTTCCACCGGGAGGTAGCGGGCAGCGCCAGGTCGTACAGCACTGCCGCGGCCAGGACGATGTCCACCTGGCCGTAGCCGAGCGCGGCCCGGGCCGGATCCAGCCAGATGGCCGCCGCCGCCACGGCCAGCGCCACGGTCGAGGCCTCCCGCCTGGCCGCCGCCCCGGCTGGCCCTCCGGGGCCGGGCAGTCGCAGGGCGAGGTAGAGCATGACAGGCAGGGCTGCCGTGCTCGCCGCCGTCAGCAGGGCCACCGCCGCATCCGGCGGGATGACGGCGAGCACGGTGAGCACGATGGCCGCAAACGGCGGGTAGGTGAACGGCAGCGTGCCCGCCCTGAGCCGGTAGAGGGACTCGCCGTGCAGCACGGCCGCGCCGCCCATCCGGTAGACCTCGGTATCGGCGAAATGAGCAGAGCTGCGCGCGGCCAGCGCGCAGCACGCCCCGGCCGATGCCAGGTAAACCGCCCCCGTAGCCCAGGTCACGCCCGCTCGGACGCCCACCCTTGACAGCCTAACCCCGGGCCGGGGAACAGACCCCGCCAGGCGGCACGCAACAAGCAAAGGCCGCCGCCGGATCCTCCACCTGCCGACGCCGCCGAGAACAGGTGCCCACCGATCCTGCACCAACTATTAAAATTCGCGGCTGCCCGTTGATTTCAGGTCACCGCATGTCATGCGGTTGCCGCTCCCGCCGAGGGGGGATTGAATATCCGCCCGGCTGAATATACACCAGGCAGCGGTGGAGGCAGGTGCACGAAACGGGGACCTGCCGGCATATTCCCGCCAGTTCGCAATGTCCATGAATACGGGGGCGTTATGTCAGCACATAGGTTCGTTGCCCGGTGCGCCGCGGTGGCTGCCGCGGCTGCCATCGCGAGCCTCGGCTTCAGCACAGCAACGCAGGCGGCGGCATTCCCGGTGCGGGGCCGGGTCCCGGCGGTCATCAAGACCATCACGGTAGGCAGCAGACCGGACGGGATCGCGGTCAGCCCGGTGACCGGCGAGGTGTACGGCCTGTGCTGCGTGGCGATCAGCCCGGTCACCGGCCAGGCGTACATCAGCAGCGCCGACACGAACCAGGTGTTCATCCTCAACGGCCGGACGAACGACCCAGGCCCTGGCATCCGCCTGAGCCACGAACAGTCGTTGCCGGTCCCGTTCGCGAGAACTCAGTTGCATCTCGGTGACAAACCAGCAGAAACCTTGCGGATTTGTCCGATTCGGGACATGAATATGGCATCTGCTTTGCCTGGAGTAGCGGAGGTATGACAGATGGTGCAGCAGGGACTGACGCGCCGGGAGATGCTCGGGCGAGGGATAGCGGTCATGGGAGCGGGCGGGCTGGCCGTGGCGGGCCTGTCGGGGGCCGCGTGGCCCAGCGACAAGGCTGCCGCCGCCACGCTGCCGGCCTCTTCGGCGGCTCCGGACGCCGCCAGCGGGGTGCGGCACTTCGTCAGCCGCCCCGACCTGACGCCGCCCAACGTAACCCTCACCCATCATGGCCCGGCGGGCACCTCCACGGCCGGGGACCCGCCCTACTTCCTCCTCACTCCCAGCGCCGGACCGGGCACGCCGGGCCTGATGATCCTGGATCGCGCGGGCGGCCTGGTCTGGTACTCGCCGAACGGCCAGGGCACCGAGCAGCGGCTGGACCTCAAGGTGCAGAGCTACCAAGGCAAGCCCGTGCTCACCTGGTGGGAAGGGCAGGTCACCGCGGGCCACGGGCAGGGCCATGCGGTCATCGCCGACTCCTCGTACAGCCCCATCGCCACCGTCAGCGCTGGTCAGGGCCTGTCGGCGGACCTGCATGAGTTCGTCATCAGCCCGCAGGACACCGCGCTCGTCACCGCCTACAAGCCGGTGACGGCCAACCTGTCCCACCTGGGCGGCCCGGCCAAAGGGGTGGTGTTTTCCGGCGTGGTCCAGGAGATCGACATCCCGTCCGGCCAGGTCCTGTTCGAGTGGAGCAGCATCGACCACGTCCCGGTGACCGACACCGTCACGCCGTTCACCGGCGGGACCAGCGAGGTGCCGTTCGACTACTTCCACATCAACTCGATCTCGATCGCGCCGGACGGCACCCTGCTGGTCTCCGCGCGGAATACCAGCACGGTCTACAAGATCGCCCGGCCCAGCGGACAGGTGCTCTGGCGGCTCGGCGGGAAGCGGTCCAGCTTCGCGATGGGGCCGGGCACGCGGTTCTGGTTCCAGCATCATGCCCTCCCCCAGGGCGCGAACACGCTGAGCATCTTCGACGACGGCGGCGCCCCGCCGAAGGAGCCGCAGTCCCGGGGCATCCTGGTCAACCTGAACACGAGCACCATGCGAGCCACGCTGCAGCGCAGCTATATCCACCCGACGACGCGGCTGCTCGCCTCCTTCGAGGGCAGCATGCAGGTCCTGCCCGGCAGCCGGGTGCTGATCGGCTGGGGCAACCTGCCGTACTTCTCCGAGTTCACCGCGAACGGGACGCTGATCCTGGACGGCCAGTACCCGGCCGGCGACCAGTCTTACCGGGTCTTCAGCGCCGCCTGGACCGGGCAGCCGACGGACCAGCCCGCCGCCGCGGCCCGGCCGGGGCCGGCCGGGGGCTCGGTCGTGTATGCGAGCTGGAACGGGGCCACCCGGGTGGCCAGCTGGACGGTGCTGGCCGGGAGCAGCCCGAACAAGCTGGCTCAGGCAGGCTCCCGGGGGGCCCACGGCTTCGAGACGGCGATCACCGCGAACAACCCGGGACCCTACTTCGCGGTGACCGCCAACGACGCCAGCGGCCAGAGCCTGGGCCAGTCACCCACCATCCTGCTGGCGAAGTAGCCGAACGATCCCGGTTACTGCCCCGGCAGGGTTACTGATTCGGGTCACCGGTTATGGCCGGCATGGCCTGTGCCGCCTGCACCGCATTCATGCCTGGCAGCAACTGGCGCACCTGCGTGAGGTGGCTCGCAATGGCGTCTTTCTGCCTGGTGAGGTCGTCGACCTCGCGGTCGGTGGCAGCGCGGCGGCGTTCGGCATCGGCGTTGACCTCGGCGAGCAACTGCCCGGCCAGGGTCTTGGCCTGGCCGACGATCTGGCTGGCATTCCTTTCCGCGTCGCCGACCTGCTGCCTGGCGTGCTGGTCGGCGTCCCGGCGAGCCTGGTCGGCCTGGGCGCTAGCCTTCGCTGCCCGCTGCTCCGCGGTTGAGGCACGCTGCTCGGCTTCGGACACGAGTTTCTGCGTCGCGGACTGGGCGGCAGTGAGCCATTCGGCCTCCTGGCGCTCGGCCTGCTCCCTGCGTGCCGCGAGCTGGATCTCGAACTCGGCTTCCGCCTGGGCCCGCTGGGCCTTGCTCTCCTCCAGGATCCGCTGCGCCTGGCTGCGCATCTCGTCAGCCTGGCGCTTGGAAGTGGTGAGGATCTCGTCCCGCTCGCGCTTGGCCGTCGCCTTCAGCTGGGCTACCTCGCGCTCGGTGCTCACCCGCAGCTTGGCGATTTCACCCTCGGCCGCGGCCTGCTGCTCCGCGACCTCATGGTCGGCCGTGGCACGGACCGTGGCGGCCTCACGCTCGGTCGCGGAGGTCAGCTCGCCGGCCTCGCGCTGGGCGGTAGTCCTGACCGACTCGGCCTCCTGCTCGGTGGCGGCCTGTTGCTCGGTGGTCTCGCGCTTGGCGTTTGCGCACAGTTCGAGAGCATCGTTCTCGGCTTGGGCCCGCAGTTCGGCGGCGTCGGCCTTGGCCGCGGCCTTGATCTGGCCGGCTTCGGATCGAGCCGCCTGGACCACCTCGGTGGCCTGTTCCTCGGCCAGCCGCAGCAGCTGCTCGATCCTGGCGCCGAGGCCGGCATAGGCGGGTCGCTCCTGGCCGTGGAACTGGCGGCGGGCCTCGGACAGCTCCCGCTGCATGGCCTGGGCTTGCTCGCGGTGCTGCCGGACTCCGTCTTCGACCTGCCTGATGTGCTCGTCGACCTGGTTACGGTCATAGCCTCGCATCGCCGTCACGAACTCACGCGGCGGCGCTTGTCCGGAAAGGTTGGCCGACGGGGCGTCGGTGTCTGGTTGCATGTGGCCTGATCCTCGCTAGACGTGACGAGGACGGGACATTCACGGGTTTGCGGCGGGCGATCGGGCGTGTCATTCGCACCGCGAGCCTCAGGCTCCCGCCCAGTGACATGCACACTACTCTCATATCCGGTATGCCGGCGGGTCCTTCACACACCGCACCCTGACCAATGCCCGGCTATCTTCCGGTAACACCAGGCCCGTTCGTTATGTATAGTTTTTCCCTATCGCTGGACAGCTGAGTTTCGGAGAGATGCTGCGCGGTCACCGGCGCGCGGCGCGGCTGACGCTGGAGCAGTTGGCCGAGGTGTCGGGGGTCAGTGCCAGGACCCTGTCGGATATGGAGCGCGGGCGCAGCAAGGGGCCTCAGCACCGGACGGTCACCGCTCTGGCCGACGCGCTGGCCTTGGCCGGGGAGGCCCGCCAGGAGCTGGTCGAGCTAGCCCGTGACGGCAGGCTGCGGGATCACTGGACGCGCCCAGCCGGCCTGTGTGAAGTGCCCCGGCTGGTTGACGACTTCACCGGCCGTGCCGCCGAACTGGTCTGGATGAGCGAGCTGGTATACGCCGAGAGCGCACCGGGGGCCGGCGTGGTCGGGCTCATCACCGGCTCGGGGGGCATGGGGAAGACCACCCTCGCTATCCGGGCGGCCCAGCTCCTGCGGCCGAGCTTCCCCGGCGGGGTGTTCTTCGTCGACCTGCTCGGCATGTCCCCCCGGCCCGCGGCCGCCGCCGACGCGTTGCGGCTGCTGCTGCGCGCGCTCGGTGTCGCGGATGAGCAGATCCCGGGGGATGTCGCGGAGCGTGCTTCGGTGTACCGGTCGCTGCTGCGGGACCGGCGGGCGCTGGTCGTGCTGGACAATGCCGGGTCGGAGGAGCAGGTGCGGCCGCTGCTGCCAGGAGACGGCGCGAGCCAGGTGCTGATCACGGCCAAGCGGCTGCTGGCCGGCCTGGAAGGTGTACGCCGGCTCGTCCTCGGCCCCCTGTCGTTGCCGGAGGCCACGGAGCTGCTGACCGGGATCCTGGGCCAGCGGGCCGCCCGCGACGACGAATCGGCCCTCAGCCAGCTGGCCGGGTTGTGCGAGGGCATGCCGCTGGCGCTCCGGATCATCGGGAACCGGCTGGTCAGCCGGCCCGGCTGGGACGCCGCCGAACTCGCGGCCCGGCTGGCGGACGAGGAGCACCGCCTGGAGCAGTTCAAGGCCGGCGACCTGAAGATCGCCACCGCGTTCTGGATGTCGTACGAGCAGCTCGCCGACTCCGCCCGGCGGGTATTCCGGCGGCTGGCCGTGGTACCTGGCCGCGACTTCGATGCCGACCTCGCCGCGGTGGCGGGCGAGGTGCCGGCCGAGGTCGCCTGGGACGCCCTGGACGAGCTCGTCGACCTCGGCCTGCTGCATGACAGCACCGCGGGACGATACCGGTTCCACGACCTGGTCCGCCTGTTCGCTCGCACGCGGCTCGAGGAGGAGGAATCCCTGGCCGAACGGGAGGCACTGGCGGCCAGGGTGACGACCTGGCTGGGCCGGATGGCCACGATGGCTCCAGCCCCCTGACCTGTCGGCGTCGGTACTTCTGCGTGCTGTTCTGCGTGGTCCCGCCGATTCCCGGCCGGTTGACTTGCGCGCATGACAATCAAGAACATCGTGCTCGTGCACGGTAACTTCGTGGACGGATCAGGCTGGCAGAGCGTCTACGATCACCTCACCGCCGACGGCTACCGGGTCGCCGTCGTGCAGATTCCCAACCTCTCCTTCGACGGCGACGTCGCCGCCACCCGCCAGGTTCTCGACAGTCTCGACGGCCCGGCCGTGCTGGTCGGCCATTCCTACGGCGGAGCCGTCATCACCGAGGCAGGCAACCATCCCGATGTCGCCGCGCTCGTCTACATCACGGCGTTCGCGCCCGACACCGGGGAGTCGGTCAGCTCGCTGATCGCCGACCCGCCGCCCGGCGCGCCGGTGCCGCCGATCCTGCCGCCGGTCAACGGGTTCCTGCTCCTGGACCGGGACAAGTTCGCCGCGGCCTTCGCCGCCGACGTGCCCGAGAAACTGGCCGCGTTCATGGCCGACTCCCAGCTCCCGGCGGCGGCGGCCGCGCTGGGCGGGGCGGTCACCGAGCCCGCCTGGCGCAGCAAGCCGTCTTGGTACCTGGTCGCCACGGACGACCACATGATCCCGCCCGTCGCCCAGCGGGCCATGGCCGAGCGAGCCAAGTCCGTCGTCACCGAGACACCCGGCAGCCACGCTGTGTACGTCTCGCGTCCGGCGGTCGCGGCCGCCGTGATCAGCCAGGCCGCCCAGGGCCTGAACGACCAGCCCTAGCCGCCGCACAACCGTCGACGGACCGCGGGTTCGGTGCACCCTCGACACCGAACCCGCGGTCATGAACATGAGCGGGCGCGATGAGTTCCGCCCCCGCCGCCGGTATGTACTGACGAGTTCGCCGGAACACCCCGGCCGGACCGATCACGAGGGAGAATCCGATGTCAGACATGCGCACGGCCGACGCGGCCGCCATCCAGGCCGTACTGGTCGACTCCTACAAGGCGTGGGAGGCTGGCGACGCCGACGGCATGGTCGCCGACTACACCGCGGACGCGACCGCCATCCTGCCCGGCTCGCTCCGCGACAGCCGGGACGTGATCCGCGCGGGCATGGCCCTGGCCTTCGCGGGGCCGCTCAAGGACACCTCGACCTACAACAAGCAGCTCAGCCTGCGTTTCGTCGGCCGCGACGCCGCGATCGTCGTCAGCGAATCCGGCATTCTGTTCCCCGGCCAGACCGAGGTTCCGGACGCGGCTAAAGTGAACGCGACCTGGGTCTTCGAGAAGCGGGACGGCAAGTGGCTGATCGCGGCGTATCACAACAGCCCAGCGCGGGCGTGACGGCGAAAACCGAGGGCTTTGACCGCCTGGTCGAACCGTTCCGGACGGAGCTGCTGGCGTACTGCTACCGGATGCTCGGCTCGGCGCACGACGCCGAGGACCTGGTCCAGGACACGTACCTGAGGGCATGGCGGGCGCGGGAGCAGTACGACGAGACGCGCAGCTCGCTGCGCACCTGGCTCTACCGGATCGCGACGAACGCCTGCCTGACCGCCTTGGCGGTGCGCGGCCGCCGGCCCTTGCCATCGGGTCTGGTGGCCGCGTCGGACCCGCTCGGGCCGCTGGTCCGGGGCGAGAACCTCGCCTGGCTCCAGCCGTTGCCTGACTCGTGGCTGGACGCGGGCGATCCGGCTCGGGCCGTGATCGACCGCAGCAGCCTGCGCCTGGCGTTCGCGGCCGCGCTGCAGCACCTGTCGGCGCGTCAGCGCGGCGCGCTGATCCTGCGTGACGTGCTCGGCTTCTCCGCCTCCGAGGCGGCGGAGATCCTCGGCACGACCGTCGTATCGGTGAACAGTTCCCTGCAGCGGGCCCGGACCCGGGTGAAGGAAGCCGGGGTCAGGCCGGAACCGCTCAGCGAGCCGTCCGCCGCCGAGCAGCGCGCCTGGGTCGACCGCTACATGCGGGCGTTCGAGCGCGCCGACGTCGAGGGGCTCAAGCGGCTGCTCACCGAGGACGTGCTCATGGAGATGCCGCCGATGATCAACTGGTTCACCGGTCCCGGCAACTACGGCCTGTTCATGGAGTGGGTCTTCGCGGCGGCCGGGACGGACTGGCACCTGGAGACGGTCGCGGCCAACGGCCAGCCCGGGTTCGCCGCCTACCGGCGCGCGGACAGCGGCTACGAGCTGCACACGCTGCAGGTCTTCACCGTGACGGCCGCGGGCATCAGCCGGAATTCGGTGTTCGCCGACGCCGAGGTCTTCGCGTCTTTCGGCCTGGCGGCCAGCGGCTACTTCTGAGGGACGTCCGGCCGCGGAAGCCCGAGGTGGTCGCGCAGCGTGGGGCCGGTGTACTCGGTGCGGAACCGGCCCCGGCGCTGCAGGATGGGCACGACGTGGTCGGCGAACGCGGCCAGCTCGTACGGCAGCGTCGAGCCCATGATCGTGAACCCGTCGACGGCGCCCGCGTCCTGCCAGGCGATTACCTGGTCGGCGAGCTGCTCAGGGGTCCCGACGAAATGCGACTGTCCCGCGCCGCCGGTCACCTGCTGGGCGAGCTCGCGCAGCGAAACATCCGGCCGCGCCCGCGCGGCCGCGTACAGCTGCTCCGCGCGGCTTGACGGTGCCGATGGCCCGTCCCAGAGCTTGGCCGGCAGCGGCGCGTCCGGGTCGAAGGCGTCCGGGTCAAGCCCGGCGGTGTACAGCGCGTTCTGCCAGCGGAACTCCGGGCTCGCCAGCTCTTCCAGCCGCCGGGCCCGCGCCTGGGCCTCGGCCTCGGTGCCGCCCAGGGTCACCATCAGCGCGGGCAGGACGAGCACGTGCGCCGGGTCCCGTCCGGCGGCGGTGACCTGAGCGTGCAGGTTGGTCCGGAAGGCGACCGCCGACGCGAGCGACGGCGGCCCGGAGAACACCAGCTCGGCGTACCGCGCGGCCAGCCCGACGCCGGCCGCGGACTGCCCGGCCTGGACGAGCACCGGCCAGCCTTGCGGGGAGCGGGGGAACGGCAGGACTCCCTCGGCGTCGTAGTACTGGCCGTGGAAGTGCGGGGCGTGCAGCTTGCCGCGGTCGGCCCACACGCCGCGCTCACGGTCGCCGACAACCGCGTCGTCCTCCCAGCTGTCCCACGCGCGCAGCACGACCTCGACGAACTCATGAGCGCGCGCGTACCGGTCGGCGTGGCCAGGATGGGCGGGTTCACCGAAGTTCGCCGCGGCCAGCGGCGTGACCGTGGTGACGATGTTCCACCCGGCCCGGCCGCCGCTGAGATGATCCAGCGTCGCGAACCGGCGCGCGAGCTCCCACGGCTTGCTGTAGGTCGTCGAGCCCGTCCCGATCAGCCCGATGCGGCTGGTGACGGCGGCCAGCGCCGAGAGCACCGAGATCGGGTCGAATTGCGTCTGCGGCAGGTGCGTGGCGCGGTACTCGGCGATGGCGATGTTGTCGGCCAGGAAGATCGAATCCATCAGGCCGCGTTCGGCGATCCGGCCGATGTCAGCGTAGTAGGCCAGCCCGAGGACGCCGCGGACGTCGTCCTCGACGACGCGCCAGGCGGACTCGTGATAGCCGTTCGGCCAGATGAAGGCGTTGAAGTGCAGTGGCCGTGCGCTCATGCCTGGTCCCCTTCCCCGACTTCCGACAAGAAGCCATAGTTACAGAGTCCTTGGTGCTCACCCGCCACTCCGGTCCCGAGAAAGAGCCTAATCAGGCCGAACGGGCCCGGCTGCCCGCGGTCGTCCCCGGCTCGTCGGGGCCGGGCGTCGAGCTGGCCGGCAAGCACGCCACCCTGGCACCCTCCGCCACTGCCGTGCGCGGCGGCCGGTCGGTTACGAGGAGCGGCGTTCGCGGAGGGTGGCGGCTCGGCCGCGCCAGTCCCGCCAGCCACACTGAAACCGCCCGTCCCACACTTCGGGATCGTTCGTCAGTTTTGGTTGCCCCAGCGACCGAAACTAACGGAAGATCGGCCGTCAGGCCGATCACGTAGTGCGGCCACGCATCGCAGCGTGCATCGCGAGCACCATGATTACCTCAAGCCCTTCGGCGTCCCATCGCCGCGCCTGCGATCACGCGAAGCCCCGGGTTTGTTGGCCGCTGCGGGTGCCATAACCCCCGGAACTGCCGGCAAAGCGCAGGTCGAGCCGGCCGACGGTGGCCGAGGAGGCAGCGATGGCGGGACGCCCCGTGGACCATCAGCGGCGGGCCGAACTGCTCGACGCGGTGGTCGACTACACGGTCGAGCACGGGTTCTCCGACCTGTCGTGGCGGCCGGTCGCGACCGCCCTCGGGGTATCGCCCACCACGCTGGTGCATCGCTTCGGCGCCAAGGAGCAGCTGCTCGAGGCCATCCTCGGGCGGCTGCGGGAGCGCATCTTCGAGGCCACCAGCGACGCACTCGGCCCGCAGCCCGACCTGGCGGCCGCGGCGCGGGCGGTCTGGACCCGGAGCTCCGATCCGCGCCGGGAACCGGAGTTCCGGCTGTTCTTCGCGGCCTACGGACGTGCCCTGCAGGCACCGCGGGACTTCACCGGGTTCCTGGACCAGGTGGTGGCCCGCTGGCTGGCCGCCCTGGTCGACGCGCAGGGACCAGGCACCGACCCGGCGACGGCAGCCCGCACGGCCACGCTGGTGATCGCGACAATCCGCGGGCTGCTCCTCGACCTGCTCACCACCGGCGACCGGGACCGGGTCCAGGACGCCGCCGACAGCTTCCTCGCCGCCCTGGTATGCGATCATGCGTCGTGTGACGCTGACGCCTGACGAACTGCTGACCACTACCCGGTCCGTGCGCAAGCGCCTGGACCTGACCCGTCCCGTGCCGCTCGACCTGGTGAAGGAGTGCCTGGAACTCGCGCTGCAGGCGCCGAGCGGCGGCATGCGCCAGGGCTGGCACTGGATCGTGGTGACCGACCCGCAGGTGCGCGCGCGGATCGGGGACTTCTACCGGCGCTCGGCCGAGCCCTACCTGGCCAGCGCGGCCGCCGCCGACCCGAGCCGGGCCACCGGCAGCGGGCTCATGGCCCGGGTGGGCAGCAGCAGCGCGTACCTGGCCCAGCACATGGGCCAGGTACCGGTCCTGGTGATCCCGTGCATCACGGTGCGGCCCGCCTGGCCGGACGGGGGATCACAGGCCGGGCTGTGGGGATCGCTGCTGCCCGCCGCGTGGAGCTACATGCTGGCCTGCCGGACCCGGGGCCTCGGCACCGCCTGGACCACGCTGCACCTGCAGTACGAGACCGAGATCGCCGACCTGCTCGGGCTGCCCGGTGACGTCCGCCAGGGCGTCCTGATCCCCACCGCCTACTACACCGGCGACACCTTCCGCCCGGCCGAGCGCCGGCCGCTGGCGGACGTGCTGCACGTCGACCACTGGTAGCCGGACCACGATCCTGGTCATGACCAGCCAGGTGCCCGCGGCGAACACGATGCCGCCGAGCACGTCGGTCACGTAGTGCTGACCGAGGTACACGACGCTGAACCAGACCGCCCCCGACCAGGCGAAGGCGGCCAGCGCGCCGCGGCGCGCGACTGGCCACAGCGCGAGCGCGGCCAGCAGCGGGTAAGCCGCGTGCAGGGACGGGAAGGCCGCCGCCACGTCGGGGTCGAGCGACTTGTAGTACGGGCTCACCGCGCTGGGCAGGGCGATCAGCGAACGCACGCCGGACAGCAGGTGATGGTGGGCCGCCAGCCAGGGTGGCGCTACCGGCAGGATCACGAAGACGACGAAGCCCGCGAAGGACATCGCGAGCAACGCGGCCGTGTAGCGCAGGAACTGCACCCGGTCGGTCAGCCACAGCACCATGCCGACCGCGACCGGGATGACGAAGTGGCAGAAGTAGACGACGGTGCACGCGACGGCCAGCCAGTGCAGCGAGCCCAGGTGCGCCTGCAGCCACTGGCTGGGGTCCACGCCGCCGAACATCAGCTTGTCCAGGCTGATCACGAAGCCGTAATGGCGCGGGAAGCCCGCCTTCGGGGCGATGCCACGCAGCGCCTCGTAGCCGAGGAACAAGGCGACGAACGGCACCCAGTCCCGCAGGAACCCCAGGAACCGCCCGCTCAGCACGGCCACGGGCACCACGATCAGCAGCAGGTAGTCAGGCGATACCGAGATGCCGCGCCAGATCATCAGGCCCGACACCGCCAGCAGGTAGGCGAGGGAGAGAACGACCAGCGGGCCGGGGCGGCGAGCAAACCTCAGCGAAGCGTGAATCCTGGACATACTCAACGTCCCCTCAGGCCGGCAGGGGCACTACTGTAGCAATAACCCAATTTTCCTATCGGATTTATAGGTAAAGAGAGGATAACCGTTCGTTCACAAGCCGTTCACGCGAGCGGACGGCCCGCAGGCCTAGCGAATCGAGCTCCACTGGCCGGGACACAGCGCGGCCGGCCGGGCCGGAGCCGGCCCGGTCACCACGGCCGCCGGGGGCTGCCTGAAGTGGTAGACGAGGATCGTCCCGTCCAGGATCGCGACCGGGCACCAGGCGCGCAGCCAGCTCAGCGCGGGGCGGTTGGCGCTGTTGAGAGCGGTCACCGAGGCCGCCACCCAGCCGTCCACGCGGGCCGGCGCGGCACCGAGCAGCGGCCGGGCGCCGGGGATGCCGGACGCGGCGATGCCGCGGGGCCCGAAATAAGCCACCCACGGATCCCGGCCCGCGCTCCAGGCACGCAGCGCGTAAAGGCCCTGCCCCCAGTCCACGTCGGAATCGGTCGCCACCGCGTAGCCCGGCCGGAACGGCCAGGCCGTCCACGCGAGGGACCGCGGGAACGAGGTGGCCGTGCTGAGCACCGCCGTTCCGAGCAGCACGGCCACGACCGCTCCGGCCAGTCGTTTCCGCGCCGTCCCGCTGACGGCGCCGAGCACCGCGACGATCCCGCTGGCCGCGGCGGCGGCCCACAGGGCCAGCACTGGCAGCAGATAGCGGACTCCCACGTCCTTGGGCATGGTCAAGGTGAACGCAGTGAGCAGGACCGCGGGCAGGCCGACCGCGACCCCGGCCCGCCAGCGCGGGCCCCGCGGCAGCCGCAGGCACCCGATGGCCCCCGCCACCAGCAGCGGCAGGGCCGTCAGCGGCCACTTGATCACCAGGCTCAGCGGCCAGAACCACCACCGGCCGCCGGTGTACGCGATGCCGTCGACATAAGCGGCCGAGCTGGTGGTGTCGTGCGCGGCGAGATAGCGGATGCCGTCGAGATACGGCCGTGGTACCAGCGTGGGCAGTTGCCACACCATCGCCGGGTCGATGGCGATGTAGACCGCCCAGACCACTGCCCAGGCGATCAGCCCAGCCAGCCCGGCCTGCGCGAACGCCCGCACGACACCGGACCGCCATTGCGCCCCGATGACGACAGCCAGGGCCGCCGCCACCACGAGCAGGCCCGTGACCTGTGTTTCCGCCGCGGCGGCGAGGCCGAGTCCCAGCCCGGCCAGCGTCCTGGTGTCACGTCGCCGCAGCCAGCGCAGCAGCGCCCACGAGCTCAGCGTCACCCCGAGTGCGAACGGGACGTCGGTGCCGTCGAGGTGGCCGAGGCCGAGGACCAGGGGCGAGGCCAGCCATAGCGCTCCGGCCAGGCCGCCCGCGACCGGGCCGGCCAGTTCGCCGGCGACGCCGAAGAGCACGAACGCGACGGCCGCAGTCTCGGCCAGCGGGACCAGCCGGGCGGCGAACGTGACGCTGCGCAGCTTCCCGGCCGCGAGCTGGGCCGCGGTGAAGCGGGCGCCGTAGCGGAGTTCGTCGTTGCCTGACCATCGCCCGTTGGCCGGCCCGACCGGGTGAGTGAACAGGACGGGGAGGACGGCCAGGATCTTGGGGAGCGGCGGATGCTCGTCGTTGAGGGTCACATCGTGGTGCAGCACGGCGGCCAGGCCGGCCGACACGTAGACCGGCTCGTCGAACGTGGGCGCGTCGGCCCACGCCTCGGCCACGCCGAGGGCGAGGAACCCGGCGGCGAGTACCGCGAGCACTATAAGCGGAAGCCTGTCCACCCAGGTTCGCGACGCTCCGTCCATGATGCGGACGACTCTAGGGCGGCCGGCCCTCGCCCATGGACGTTTCCACAGTATATCGATAGGATAGGCCGACTATAGGGAGGGGCCGCACATGGAGATCGACCCGCGGGGTCCGCGGTTCGCCGCCGTGATCACCACCGTGGTGCTGGCCTTGGTCCTGGTCACCGGCAGCGGCTGGCTGCTGGCGGCCCAGGCGCTGGTGTTCGCGGCCGGGGCCGTCTTCGGCCTGCGCTACTCGCCCTACGGCTTGCTGTACCGCGCGCTGATCCGGCCGCGGCTGGGGCCGCCCGGTGAGCTCGAGGCGGAGGCGCCGCCGCGGTTCGCCCAGGCGGTCGGCCTGGTCTTCGCGATCGCCGGGACGGCCGGCTACCTGGCCGGGCTGACCGTGTTCGGCATGGCCGCGACCGCGGCCGCGCTGGCCGCCGCGTTCCTGAACGGGGCCTTCGGCCTCTGCCTGGGCTGCGAGATGTACCTGCGCATCCGCCGGATCCGGCCGCTGACGTCGGGCGGCGCTACACCACGGTGACGGGGTGCCTGACGATGCCGTCGAACTGGTAGCCGAGCGTGTTGAAGGTCGCGCTGGCCGGCTGGGTGAGGCCGGCGCTGTCGGTGGCCCTGGCCTGCAGCATGCACGACCCCGGGCCGGGGGTACGCCACGGGAACTCCCACAGCTGCCAGGCGGCCTCCCCGCGGACAACCGGATCCCCGCGGTGGCGCGGGACGGCCAGCTTCCAGCGCCGCCCGCCGTCGGTGCTGATCTCGGTCCGGGCGATGGATCCGTTGAGGGACCAGGACCGGCCGGTGAGCAGGTAGTCCCGGTGCGCGGGTAGCCGCGCGTCCCAGGCGAGCTCGAAGGCGCTCCTGATCGCCTGGGTGGTGACGAGCGTTCCGCGGGCCGGGTAGGCCGGGCCGAACAGCCGGTAGGCCCGGGTGTTCCAGTAGGAGCTCAGCGGGGTCGTGGAGACCTCGATCGCGCCGGCCCACTTGGTGCTGGCGATCCCGGCCCAGCGCGGCACGATGACCCGGACCGGATGGCCGTTGTCGGGCGGCAGCGGCGAGCCGTTCATCTCGTAGGCCAGGATCACGTCATCCAGCGCCTTGGCCACCGGGATCGGCCGCCGGACCGGTCCGTAGCTGACGCCGTCGCTGACGAAGTCCGGGTCGAGGCCGTACGGCATCACCTCTACCGCCTCGCGGGTGATCCCGGACCGGTCAAGGACGACGGACAGCGGGACGCCACGCCACGCCGCCACCCCGATCGCGCCGAGCCCCCAGGGCGTCCCGGGCACGGCCCGGCCCTGCTGGCTGGCGAAGAAACGACGGCCATTGCCGGCGCACTCGATGGACGCCACCACGGTCCGGGCCGGCAGGTCAAGCAGGTCCTGGTAGCTGAACCGCACGCCATCGCCCGCGGCCACCGGGTCCCGCAGGCCGGTGCCGAAGACGCGCAGGCTCCAGGTCTCCGCGTCGATCAGCGGCGTGGAGGTGTGGTTGCGCACGAAGAAGCTCGCGTTGGGCACGACGTACCCCTGACCCCGCATGACCTCCCAGCGCATCTCGGCGTTGAGCCCGTGCACGTCGAACTCGTCCGCGGGCAGCGCCCTGACGATCGGCCCGCCGGCCACCGCGGTTGCCGTCCCGGACACGTCCGGGCAAGCCGTTCGGTTCTGGCTCATGCTGCTCCGTCCCCTAGGCAAGGTCCGCCGCCTCTGGCCACTGTCATTCCTAGTAAATCGATTATAAAACTAGGATTACCATGTCGCCGCCCTGTTCACGACTCTCAGCCTTCCCTATCGGCGCGGTGTCACGCGGGCTACGAGGCAGGCGCCGGCGCGGACCGTAGCACGCTGACCCGTTCGGGATCATGTTTGTCCCGGGTACCGAACGGGCTGGCCTTTCACCCCCCTCAGCCGGCGATGAGCGGATCCGCGCCGAAGTGACAGGCGACGATGTGCGTGCTGCCGGGCCGGACCGGGCGCGGGAGCGGGTCCTCCCGCCGGCAGATGTCCTCGGCCCGCGGGCAGCGCGGATGGAACCGGCACCCGGACGGCAGGTCGACCGGGCTCGGCGGCTCGCCGAGCAGTTCCGGCCGGGGCACGGCGTACTGGTGCAGCCGGGGGGCGGCGGCCAGCAGGGCGCGCGCGTACGGGTGCCGGACCGACCCGAACAGGTCCCCGGCGGGTCCCTCTTCCACCACCCGGCCGAGGTACATGACGGCCACCTGGTCGCTCAGCTGCCGGACCACGGCCAGGTCGTGGGAGATGATGACCACGGTGAGGCCGAGCCGGTCGCGCAGATCGGCGAACAGGCGCAGGATCGTGGCCTGGACGGACACGTCGAGGGACGAGACCGGCTCGTCGGCGATGAGCACGCGGGGTTCGGCGGCGAGCGCCCGGGCGATCGCGATCCGCTGCCGCTGGCCGCCGGAGAACTGGCCCGGCAGCCCGTCCAGCGCCGCCGCGGGCAGCCCGACCAGGCTCATCAGCTCACGGCAGCGGTCCTCCCGTCCGGCCCGCGGCACCAGGTCGTGCACGGCCAGCAGCTCCCGCAGTGTCCGCCGCACGCTCAGCCGCGGGTTGAGCGAGGAGTACGGGTCCTGGAAGATCATCTGGATGGCCCGGCGCTGCGCCACGGTCCGCCGGGCGCCGAGCTCCGCGCCGTCCAGCCGGACCGTCCCGGACTCGGGTGCGAGCAGGCCGGCCAGGCACCGCGCGGCGGTGGTCTTGCCGCAGCCGGACTCCCCGACCAGCCCGAGGATCTGGCCCGCCCCGGCCCGCAGCGAGACCCCGTCCAGGGCCCGCAGCACCCGGCCGCCGGCCACCGGGAAGCCGACCCTGAGGTCCGTCGCCTCGAGCCGCGGCTCAGCCATGGCCGGCCGCCAGCTGCTCGTGGTGCAGGCACGCGGCCCGGCGGCCGGGTCCGACGTCACGCAGCGGCACCGGGCCTTCGGCGCAGTCCGGCTGCGCGAACGGGCAGCGCGGCTGGAACGGGCAGCCGGGCGGCAGCCGGAGCGGATCGGGGACGGCACCCGGGATGGCCCGCGGCAACCGGCGTTCCCCGCTCCCGTCCGCGCCGGCGCTGTCCACGTCGATGGCCGAGGCGAGCAGCGCCGCCGTATACGGGTGCCGGGGTGCGCTCAGCACCGCCTCGGCCGGACCGGTCTCCACGATCCGGCCCGCGTACATGACCGCGAGCTCGTCACAGATCTGGCCGACCACGGCGAGGTCGTGGGTGACGAAGACCAGGCCGAGGCCCTGAGTATCGCGCAGATCCTGGAGCAGGGCCAGGATCTGCGCCTGGATGGTGACGTCGAGGGCCGTAGTCGGCTCGTCGCACAGCAGGACGGCCGGGTCGGACGACAGCGCGACCGCGATCATGACCCGCTGGCGCAGGCCGCCGGACAGTTCGTGCGGGTAGCTCGCGTACCGCCGGACCGGGTCCGGGATGCCGGTCAGGCGCAGCAGGTCGAGCGCGCGCTCGCGGGCGGCCCGGGCGGACAGGCCGCCGACCCGGCGGGGCGCCTCGGCGACCTGCGCCCCGACCGTCATGACGGGATCGAGCGCGGCCAGCGGGTCCTGGAAGATCATGGCCAGGCGCTGCCGCCGCCGGTCCGCGGCGCTGCGCGGGGCCGTATCGCGCGGGGCCGGATCGCGCGGGGCCGGATGCCGGCCGCGCGCCCCGGCCAGTTCGCCGGCCACCCGGACCGTCCCGGCCTGCACCCGGGCGGCCCGCGGGAGCAGGCCCATGATGGCCCGCAGGGTCATGCTCTTACCGCTGCCGGACTCGCCGACCAGGCCGAGGGAGGCTCCGTCCGGCAGGACCAGGGATACGCCGTCGACGGCCCGGAACAGCTGGTGCCCGCGCCGCACTTGCACGGTGAGGTCGCTGACCTCGAGCAGCGCGCTCACCGGGGCCGCTGCAGATCGGCGAGCCCGTCCCCGATCAGGGACAGTCCCACGCCCGTGACGACGATCGCGATGCCGGGGATGAGGGATAGCCACGGGTGCACGGTGATGAAGGCCTGGCCGTCGCTGATCATCACGCCCCAGTCGGGCGCGGGCGGCTGGATTCCGAGGCCCAGGTAGCCGAGGGTGACGACGGCCAGGATCACCAGCACGATGTCCGACATGGCGTACACGATGGCCTGGCTGATCGTGTTGGGCAGCAGGTGCCCGAGCAGCACCCGGCGGCGGCTCAGGCCACCGCCCTCGGCGGCCGCCACCCAGTCCTGGGCGGTGGCGACCAGGGTGGCGCTCCGGGTGGTCCGGGCGTACACCACCCAGTCGGTCAGCGCGAACGCGATGTAGATGCCGTGCGTGCCCTCGCCCACGAAGAACACCAGCGCGATGATCAGCACGTAGAAGGGGAAGGCGAGGACGACGTCGATGACGCGCATCACGACGGCGTCGAGCCACCCGCCGAGGTAGCCGCACACCGTGCCGAGCAGCGATCCGAAGCAGAACGGGAACAGCACCGCGAGCACCCCGACCTGGAGGTCGGTCCGGCCGCCGTAGAGCAGCCGCGACCAGATGTCCCGGCCGAACTCGTCGGTGCCCAGCCAGTGAGCCGCGCTCGGGCCCTGCAGGGTGGCCAGCAGGTTCTGCTGGGCCGGGCCGTACCGGCCGATGACCGGCGCGAGCAGAGCCAGCAGCACGACCACGCCGGTTACCCCGATGCCGGTCACGAAGGCCGGCGTGCGGACCGCGCGGGCGCCGAACGAGGGCCGGCCGCGGATCGGCGCCTGGTCAGCGGGCACCTCGGGGGTCACCTCGGGGGTCACCGGAGCCTGACCCGGGGGTCGAGGCGGGCAATAGCCAGGTCGGTCAGCAGGTTGACGAGCACGACCGCGATCGCGTACACGATCGCGACCCCTTGCACCACCGGGAAGTCCCGCACCCCGATGGCGTTGAGCATCAGGTTGCCCAGGCCGGACAGGTCGAAGACGCGCTCGATCACCACCGTGCTGCCGATCAGGTAGGCGATGTTGATGCCGAGCAGGGTCAGCGCCGGGACCAGCGCGTTGCGCGCGACGTGGGCGAGCAGGACCCGCGGGCCGCGCAGCCCCTTGGCCCGGGCCGCGGCCACGAAGTCCGCGTCGATGACCTCGAGCATGCCCGCCCGCAGGCTGCGGATCAGCACCGGCACGATCGCGATCGCGGCCGTCAGCCCGGGCAGGACGAGGCCGCGCAGGTGGTCGGGCACGGTCGTGCCCCAGCCGCCGACGTTGAACCAGTGCACGTCGACCGCGAACACGATGATGAGCACGATCCCCAGGAAGAACGAGGGCAGGCCCAGCCCCACCAGCGAGAACACCCGGATCGCGTGGTCCGCGGCCCGGTCCTGGCGGGCGGCGGCCAGGCTGGCCAGCGGCACCGCGATCAACACGCAGAACACGACCGAGACGCCGACCAGCGACGCGGTCACCGGCAGCGCCGCCCCGATCAGCGAGCTGACCGGCACCTTGTAGTAGATCGAGGTCCCGGTGCTGCCGTGCGCCAGCCCGGCCAGGAACGACCACAGCTGCCGGTAGATCGGCTGGTCCAGGCCGAGCGCGTGGCGCAGCTGGGCGACCTGCCGCGGGCTGGCGTGGACGCCGAGCACGGCCCGGGCCGGGTCGCCGGGGATGAGCCGCAGCAGACCGAAGGTGACGACGGCGACGCCCAGTACGACCGGGATCGCGGCGAGCAGCCGTCGCGCGGCTATCCCAGCCAGACGTCCTCCAGCCGGTACGCGCCGCCCGGGTTGACCGCGAAGCCGTGCAGCCGCGGCGACCAAGCGTAGATGTTCGGCGGGTAGTCCAGGGCGATGTACGGCGCGTCCTGGGCGACGATCGCCTGGATCTGCCCGTACAGGTCGGCCCGCTTGGTGTCGTCGAACTCGGTCTCGGCCTGGCGCACCAGCGCGATCGCGCTCGGGTTGTCGTAGTAGGTCCAGAACGAGTGGGAGCCGCCGTTCTGCACGTCCACCTGGAAGGACGCCATCTCGTCGGGGTCGCTGATGTCGTTGATCGCCCCGTTGATCATGGCCTGGTAGTTGAACGCCTCGAAGGCCGTGTGGAAGGCGGCGTCGTCGAGCTGGTTCAGGGTGACCGTGATGCCGAGCGGCTTGAGCTGCTGCTGGATGATGGTGGCGGCCGCGACATACTGCGAGTTACCGCTCGAGACCAGCAGCTGGAACGAGAACCCGTGCGGGTACTTGGACTGGGCCAGCTCGGCCTTGGCCGAGCTGAGGTCGTAGCTCAGCGTGGGGACGTTCTTGTAGTACTGCAGGCTGGGCGGGAAGAACGACCCGCCGGGCTGGGCGGTGCCGTAGGTAGTCGCCTTGGCGATGGCCCCGATGTCGAGCGCGTAGCTGATCGCGCGGCGCACGTGCCGGTCGGCGAACTGGGGCACCTTCTCGTTGAAGAACAGCAGGTCCGCGGCCCAGGCCGGGAACGCCTCGAGCACCACCGAGGAGTCGGCCTTCAGCGCGCTGACCTGGGTCGGCGGCACCGCCGCGATCACCTGCACCTGGCCGCTCTTGAGCTGCAGCACGCGCTGATTGTCGTCGTTGATGTAGACGAAGTCGACCCCGTCCAGGTACGGCTTGCCCGCCTGCCAGTAGTGCGGATTGCGCACCAGCGAGACGTTGCCGCCCTTGGTGAGGCTCTTCAGGGTGAACGGGCCGGTGCCGACCGGCTGGGTGAAGAACGCGGACTCGCTTTGCCCGCCGAAGTCCTTGGGCACGATGGCGTTGGCGAACACCGAGATGTCGGACAGGAACGGCGCCCACGGCTGGGACAGCGTAGCCACCACCGTGCTGCTGCCGTCGGCCTTGAGGGACTTGATGGCGAAGTCGAGGAAGCTGAGCGGGCCGTTCTTGTCGCCGCCCGCGCGCAGGATGGAGAACACCACGTCGTCGGCCGTGACCGGCTTGCCGTCGGAGAACTTCACCCCCGGCCGCAGCGCGAACGTCCAGGTCTTGCCGTCGCTGCTGACCGTGTGCCCCTGGGCGAGCCAGGGCACGAGCTGCCCGGCCGGGCTGGTGATGTACAGCGGCTCGAAGATCTTGTCGAGCGTGTAGACGTCGCCCTCGACGATGGAGTTGGCCGGGTCAAGCTGGGTCGGCCCGGTCTGTCGGCCGAAGCTGAGCGTGCCGCCGCGTTTGGGCGCGCCGCTGCTCGTGCTCGCGGTGGCCGACGACGTGCCGCTCGAACCGCACGCGGCCAGGACCGGGCCCGCGGCGAGCAGGCCGACCCCGGCGGCTCCGTGCCGGAGCAGCTTCCGGCGGGTCAGGCCGGGCCGGCGGATCTCTTCTGCTCCAGGCGGATGTGCCATGGTGGAGACCCCTCTCGCGGGACATGTTCGGCTCAGGCCGATTCCGGTTAAACCCATCGAACATGGGGACATTAGCGCGCCGCCGACCTGCCCCGCTAGCCGGGGGTGGGGAACCACCGGCACCCCGCGCTGGAAGACCCCGGTGACGCAGCCGGGACGGGTGAAGATGGCCGGGTCGGCCGGGTCCCGGTCGAGCAGGATCGCGTCGAACTGGTAGCCGGCTTCGATCCGGCCCAGCCGGTCGCCGACCCCGCACAGCTCGGCGCCGCTGGCGGTGGCGGCGAGCAGGGCCGCCTCGATGCTGAGGCCGGCCCGGTGCAGCAGGGTGATCTCGGCCAGGTTCCGCCCGTGGTCGTCGCGGTGACCGAAGTCGCTGCCCAGGGCGATCGGCACGCCCGCGTCGCGGGCGATGGCCACCGCCTCGCCCAGCCGCTGCCCGACCGCGCGGGCCCGGTCGGCCCGGGGCCCGGTCAGCTGCCCGGCGCTGGCCATGGCGGCCAGCTGGTCGTAGATCACCAGGGTGGGCACCAGCGCGCAGCCGCGAGCGGCCATCGCGGCCGCGTCCTGCTCGGTCAGGAACACGCCGTGCTCGATCGACCGGGCGCCGGCCTCGACCGCCTGGCGCAGCGCCGGGCCGCCCAGGGCGTGCACCATGACCGGCCGCCCGCGGCGGCCGGCCTCGGCGACCGCGGCGGAGATCTCGTCCGCACCCAGTTCGGCGGCGAACTCGCCGTCCGCGGCGGACAGCACTCCCCCGGTCGCCAGCAGCTTGATCCAGTCGGCGCCGGACCGCACCAGCCGGCGGACCGCCGCGCGGAACCCGTCCGGCCCGTCGGCCAGGTAGGGCGGCCGACCGGGGTAGTCCGGCAGCATGTAGTCGACTGGGCATTCCAGCCCCGGTCCGGCTAGGAATCCGTCGCCGTGGCCGCCGGTGGTGCCGAGGGCGACTACTGAGACTTGCAGCTCGGGACCGGGAACCAGGTCCGCCGTGACGGCCTCCTTGACGCCGGCGTCGAGGGCGCCGGCGTCCCGGACGAACGTGACGCCCGCCGCCAGCGTGCGGCGCAGCGTGTGCGCCGTCTCGAGCACCCGCCGCGAGATCGGCGTGCGCATCAGCTCCAGCTGGTCGAAGCTGGCCAGACCCGCGTGCAGGTGGCAGTCGAACACGCCGGGCATCAGCCACAGCCCGCCGCCGTCCAGCCGCGGCTGGGTTTTCCCTGGCCGCAGCCCGGAGCCGACGGCGGCGATGCGGCCGTCGAGCACGCTGACGTCGACGGGACCGGTGAAGCTGCCGCCGCGGTCCAGGACCTGCACCCCGGCGATGAAGATACTGGCCACGCCTCATCATCTGACAGCAACCGGCGTTGGTAAATTCCATCTGGTTGACCGGAATTGCCGGCGAGGAGGTTCGCGACGTGGAACAGCCCGTCTACCCGGCTTCCCAGGGCCCGGCGTTCAACCTGGCCAGCGGCCCGGCGGGCGCGACGGCGGCCACGCTGGCCGCGCTCGGCGCGCCGATCCTGCATCACACCGATCCCGCCTTCGGCACGCTGTACGCCGAAACCGCGGAGCTACTGCGGCGCGCGTTCGGGACCGAGCCGACGCCGGTCATCCTCCAGGGCGAGGCCGTGGTCGGGCTCGAGGCCGCCGCGGCCTCGCTGATCGGGCCGCAGGACGTGGTGCTCAACCTGGTGTCCGGGATGTACGGCCGGTTCTACGGCGACTGGGCGCGGCGGTACGCCCGGGAGGTCATCGAGCTCGAGGTTCCCTACGACAGCGCGGTGCCGGCCGCGGACGTGGCCGAGGCGCTGTACCTGCGGCCCGATATCACCGTGGTGAGCGTGGTGCACTGCGAGACGCCGTCCGGGACCATCAACGATCTCGACGCGATCTCGGCCGTGGCGGCCGAGCACGACGTGCTGCTCATCGTGGACGCGGTCTCGTCCTTCGGCGGCATCCGCTGCGATTTCACCGCGTGGCAGGCCGACCTGGTGGTGACCGCGCCGCAGAAGTGCCTGGGCGGGCCGCCGGGCCTGTCCCTGCTGCACGTCAGCGAGGCCGCCTGGGCGCACATGGCCGCCAACCCGGCCGCCCCGCGCGGCTCGGCGCTGTCCATCCTCGACTGGCGCGACGCTCACCTAGCTGACCGGCCGTTCCCGTTCACCCCGTCGGTCACCGACATCTACGGCCTGCGGGCCTGCCTGGAGCAATACCTGCTTGAAGGAGCCGAAGCCGTGCGCCGGCGGCATCGCGCCGCCGCCCGGGCCACCCAGGCGGGCGCCGAGGCACTGGGCCTGACGCTGTGGGCCCGGGACCCGGCCATCCGTTCCGACACCATCACCGCCGTCCGGATGCCGGCCGGGGTCGACGAGCGTGACGTGCGCGACCACGCCCGGTCGCAGTCGGGGGTCATGCTGTCCGGCGGGCAGGGCGACCTGGCCCGGATCGTCCTGCAGCTCGGGCACATGGGACTGGGCGCCTACCCGCTCGGACCCGTCATCGGGCTCACCGCCGTCGGCCGGGCGCTGCGCGCCCTCGGCGCGCAGGCCGATATCGGCGCCGCCGTCGAGGCGGCCGTGTCGGCCCAGGAGAGCTAGCTAATCTCGCAGCCAGGGCACCTGGTCCGGGGTGTACCGGTAGGCGCGGAAGATCGCGTTGGTCGCGTCGGGGAAGATCTTGGCCGCCGCCTCGTCGCGGTAGGCCGAGAAGTACGGGACGACGTACTCCCAGCACACCTGCCCGTTCCTGGTGACCTCGAAGATGCGCCCGAACGCGGACTCGGTGACGAGCGTGTTGCCGTTCGGCAGCCGCTGGGCGCTGCCCATGAACGGGGTGAAGAAGTTCTCCGGCGGCGAATCGCGGTACTGCCAGGTGATCGCCCCGCTCTGGCGGTCCACCTCGATGACGCGCGAGTAAGTCACGCTCTCGCCGGTGCGGAACGTGCCGTTGTCGAACAGCAGCAGCGAGCCGTCGGGCAGTTCGCTGGGGCAGTGCTGCTGGGCGACCGTGTCCGGGCCGAGCCGCCAGGTGACCTCGCCGGAAGACCGGTCGATGATGATCACGGCGGAGACGCTGCGGAGGCTGGCCACGACGGTCCCGTCGGCCAGCGGGAAGACGCCGTTGATCAGCGGCCAGTGCTCGCGCCGGTAGTGCGGCTGCAGCGGGTACCGCGCGGGATCGATGTGCTCGGCCGCCCGCCAGCACCAGGTGACGGTGCCATTCGCGTCGACCTCCTTGATGACGTCGGCGTAGACGGTACCGTCGGCTTCGCTGCCCGCGACGCCGCCGGGCACGGCCTGGGCGACCGCGCCGGCCAGCGGTTCGACCGCGGTGTAGAGGATCCGGCCGTCGCCGTAGTGGCAGGCGTCGTGGTGGTGCAGTTCGTCGCGGTGCTCGCGCACGACGGCGCCGGACGGGCTGACTTCGCCGAGCGCGCCGCCGTGGTACTTCAGCCACATGGGGAACAGCACGGGCGTATCCGGCAGGGTCCCGTTGTAGGCGAGGTCGCCGTCCGGCAGCAGCCGGGCATGCCGTCCCGGCCGGTACGGCAGGTCCCACTGGTGCGCCACGGTGCCGTCGAGCCGGACCAGGTACGCCTGGCCGGTCCCGGTCAGCGGGGCGAACAAGGTATAGCCGGGGCTGGCCGCGCCGGGGTCCCAGGCGATGAGCCCGGTCCCCCGGCGGCGGAGCGTGTTCTGGTCCACCATAAAGACTAGTATTACGGTAGGAATTGAGTCCTACGCGCTGGCGTACCCCGGTATCTGGTCCCTGAGCTTCTGCAGCTCGGCTTCGTCGGAGATGCCCTGGAAGTCGTAGCGAGGCGTGTACGGCCGTTCGAGGGCGGCGAGTTCCCCGGCGGTGAGCTCGATGCCGAGCGAGGCCACCGCGTCGTCGATCTGGGACACCGTGTTGGCGCCGACGAGCGGCGCGGTGACGACCGGCTGGCCGTGCAGCCAGGCCAGGGCGACCTGGGCCCGGGTGACGCTGCGCTCGGCCGCGATCGCGCCGACGGCGTCGATGACCGCGTGATCGCTATCGGCGGTGAGCGCTCCACACGATCGCGCCGACGCCTTCGTCGAGGCAGAGTGGGATCATCTCGCGCTCCTCCTCGCGGGCGAGCAGGTTGTAGTGGTTCTGCATGGACGCGAAGCGGGCCCAGCCGTGGTCGCGCTGCAGGTGCAGGGCCTTGGCGAACTCCCAGGTGTGCATCGAGGACGCGCCGAGGTAGCGGACCTTGCCCGCCTGTACCAGGTCGTGCAGGGCTTCGAGGGTTTCCTCGAGCGGGGTCGCGTGGTCGTTGCGGTGAATCTGATACAGCTCTCCGGATAGCAAGAAGGAGGCGGGATGGTCCGCTCAGATGCCCGCGAGAACCGCGCCCGCATCCTGGAAACCGCCCGCCAGGCCCTGGCCGAGGACGGCGGCACCTCGATGAACCAGATCGCCCAGCGGGCCGGCGTCGGGCCCGGCACCCTGTACCGCAACTACCCGACCCGCGAGGCGCTCGTCCTGGCCGTCTACCAGCTCGAGGTCGACCAGCTCACCGGCTCGGTGCCGGGCTTGCTGGCCGCGCTGGCGCCGCTGGAAGCGCTCCGGCGCTGGACCACCGACCTGGTCAGCGCGATGCGGAGGAAACACGGCCTCAGCGACGCGCTCAGCCCCGGTGCCCACCGGTCGATCACGGAAAACACCTACGGCCCGGTCGTTCATCGCCGCCATCACGCAGCTGCTCGACGCGGGTAAACGCGATGGCACCATCCGCGCCGACGCCGACCCGGGCGATTTCCTGCAGCTCACCGGTGCCCTCTGGCGGGCCGCATCCGGGCCGGAAGACCGGTCGCAGCCCATGCTCGCCCTGATCCTCGACGGACTCAGCCCCGGCCGGCCGCGCTAACGGCCGACCGTGGTGCCGACCTCGGCTGCGGCCAGGGAGACGAACCGGTCGCGGTTGCCCCAGGCGAATGTCACCGGCACCCGGATCGGCTGATCTACTAATGGCTTCTAAAATCGGCGTTATCCGTTATTATGACTTCTATGGCAGCCATTAAAGAGTCAATGACGCCACATGCCGTCGGGCGAGGCTTGCGAGTGCTTGGCGAGCATGTATCCACTTGGCGCAAGCTGCAACGGCTGACCGCTGCTCAGGTGGCGGAGCGCGCGGGCATCAGCCGCGACACGCTACGCGCTATCGAACAGGGCAAGGGGACGGCATCTACCG
Organism: Streptosporangiaceae bacterium; assembly: GCA_050011155.1. GTDB lineage: Bacteria > Actinomycetota > Actinomycetes > Streptosporangiales > Streptosporangiaceae > Palsa-504. The sequence goes on along the minus strand of JBEKJP010000020.1, from coordinate 41,841 downwards.
AGAACCTGCTCCGGGTCCTGCGGATCCTCGGCATCCTGGACTCCGTGCTGGATGCGGCCGACCCGTATCAGACTGACGTCGGCAAGCTTCGCGCTGACGAGATTCTTCCCAAGCGGGTGCGTGAATAATGGTTGCCAGGGAGCCCGTCGAGGTCACGGTGGAGATCGGCGGACAAGAAGTCGTCGCAGGCAACCTCTGGATCCACGAACAACGGACCGAGACCGCGACCTTCCGTTACTCCGATTCCTACCTGGCCAGCCCGGTCAGCTACGATCTGGACCCCGCGCTACCGAAATCGGCGGGCGTCTTCCAGTCCCGACCAGGAAAGCCGCTCTTCAGCGCGTTCGCAGACAGCGCTCCCGATCGGTGGGGTCAAAACCTCATGCGCCGTGAAGAGCGCGAGCGCGCGGCAGCTGAGAGCCGCACACCACGCAGCCTCCGCAACGGAGACTTCCTGCTCGGCGTGCGAGACGACACCAGGCAAGGAGCTATCCAGTACCGGCGTCCCAGCACCCGCGACTACTACTCTACGCACCGAAACGCCGTACCGCGCATGCTCGATTTGCCCCGTCTGCTGCACGCCGTTGATCATCTCGACGACGGCGCGGACAGCCGTGACTTGAAGGACCTGATCGACGCCGGGAGCTCGCTCGGCGGAGCTCGCCCCAAGGCTGCGGTCATCGACGAGTCCGGGAGCCTCGCAATCGCCAAGTTCCCACGTTCGGGAAGTGACGAATGGGATGTAGCCGGTTGGGAGGAAGTCCAGCTCCGGCTGGCCCGCCGCTCCGGCATGACAGTTAACGATTCCCGGCTCAGCCTGGTGGCAGGGCACCATGTCCTCATCGTGAACCGCTTTGACCGGTTCTCAGGCCGGCGCATTGGCTTTGCCAGCGCCCTCACCATGCTGGAGGCGGCTGATGGCGAGCAACGCAGCTATCTGGAGATCGCTGAAGTGATCGAACGGCAGTCCCCGTCTCCGACCCTTGATCTGAGGGAACTGTACCGTCGCATCATCTTCTCCATCCTCACCGGAAACACAGATGACCACCTGCGCAATCACGCGTTCCTACGCCAGCGGCGGGGATGGGCGCTGTCCCCCGCCTACGACCTGAACCCGAACCCGCACCGGCCGGACAGGCTCAGCACGGCCATCGACCTCGATGACACCAAGGCGGACATTGAGACCGCCCTGTCGGTCAGCGGCTACTTTCGGCTCACTCTGGCGGAAGCACGGTCGGAAGTCACGGCCGTGAGCGATGCGACATCCAGATGGCGAAGCGAAGCGGCGGACCTGAAGCTACCCCGCCGGGAGATTGATCTCATGGCCGAAGCTTTCGAGACCGATCAGCGGCGTGCAGCAAACGCCATCGATCGATAATCCAGCAACATATCGGACAAATTCTCACGGCAGGACGGCGACCACGGCCTGCCAGCGACGGCACTCACGTCACGCCTGAGGGCGGATCCGGCCGACCGTGGTGTCGACCTCGGCCCAGTCAAGTCCCCGCAGGTTCACGACGATCGCCTCTTGCGTGGTCCGGGCGATCACGACGACCGCCTCACGGTCCGGGTCGGGGTTCTCCTCGCGGTGCGGGACGAACGGCGGCACGAAGACGTAGTCACCGGGCTCGGTCCGGATCCGTCGCTCCACGGGCTCGTCGCCGTCCACGTCCAGGAAGACGAAGACCGGGTTCCCCGACACCACGTAGATCGCGGTCTCGGACGATCCGTGGTGGTGGTTGCCGGACGAGACCCGCGCCGGGACGTGGGTCTGGCCCATCCACAGGTTCTGGGCGCCGACGGTCTTGCCGCTGATGGCTTCCAGGCGGTTCATGCCCGACGTCTGAGCGGTCTGGCCGACCAGGGCGGCCGGAGCTACGTGGTATAGCGGACGGTGGAACTGGTCGGCAGCGGGCATCAGGGACGGCTCCTTAAGGCCAGGGCGAGCCGCCGGGCCGGCGGCTCGGCGGCGGCGGGCGCCGCCAGCAGACGGCGCAACGCCAGGGACACGTGCCGGGAGACCGCGGGCGCGAGTCCCTGGCGGGACCACATGGCCAGGGTAATGGGATCAGCCCGGGGCAGCTCGTCCCGCACCTCAAGTCCCGCCGGGGTCTGGTCGAGCGTCGCCATGAGGGCGACGCCAAGCCCCGCGATCACCGCGGCGTGCACGCCAGCGAGCTGCATCGCCTCGGCATGGATGATCACGGGGATCGAGTGACAGGACAGGGTCTCCAGGGCCCGGGTGCGGAGCGCGCACGGGTCGTCGAACGCGACGACCGGCAGGGGTTCGGCCCGGCCGGGCGGCTCCCACCCGGGCGCCGAGTACCACGTGAGCTCCAGGTCACCCACGACGGCGGCCCGCGGGTCGTCGGCCGCCCCGAGCAGCAGGGCGAGGTCGATCTGGCCAGCCGCGAACGCCTCGCGCAGTTTCGTGCCGCGGTCGATCCTGAACCGTATCCGGTGCCCCGGGAGCGACCGGTCCAGGCTGGTCGCGAGGTAAGGGAGCAACTGCGCGGCGGCGTGCTCGGTGGAACCGATGACGACGGTCTCGGCCTCTTGTTCGCTGAAGCTCTGCAGCACCTCGTCGTGCAGCACGAGGATGCGCCGCGCCTGGCCGAGCAGCTTCTCGCCGTCGGCCGTGAACCGGAAGCCCCGGCCGTGGCGCTCGACCAGCGGCCGGCCGATCGCGGACTCGAGCCGGCGCACGTGCTGGCTGATCGCCCCCTGGCTCAGGTGCAGCGCGGCGGCGGCCCGCTGGAAGCCGCCGGCGTCAGCCACGGCGACGAAGCTGCGCAACGGCGCTATGTCCAGGGCACGGGCCATGTGAATCACTTTATCCTACTATACCTATCGGAGTACACGACAATTAATCAGCCGACGTGATCGGCCATGATTAGAAAGCCTCGTTGGACATCCAGCGGACGACCACCCACGCTGGGGATATGAACCGGCCAGCCACCCCGATGCCCGGGCGATGTCGCCCCGCTGACCTGACCGCCTGATCTTCCCGATACCGCCTTTCACCCGGCACTGACGCCTGGGCGGCCAGGCTGCCGTCTCAACCTCCCCGTCCACGAAAGGCGTCAGCGCATGACCGACCAGCCCCGTTTCCGGCTCGGCTTCCTCACCCACGTCCAGGGCCGCGGCGACCTGGCCACCACCTACCGCAACGCCCAGGAGCTTTTCGTCGTCGCCGACGAGCTGGGATTCGACGTGGGCTGGGTGGCGCAGCACCACGCGCCCCTGGGCGGCGGCGGGCTGTCCTCGCCGTGGACGTTCCTGGCCCACGCCGCCGCCCGGACCAAGCGGATCCGGCTCTCCACGGCGATCACGGTGCTGCCGCTGGAGAACCCGATCCGGCTGGCGGAGGACGTCTCCGTGGTCGACACCCTGTCCGGCGGCCGGGTGGAGATCGGCGTCGGCAGCGGGGCCAGCGAGGCGGAGTACGCCGCCTTCGGCCGCGACGTCGCCCGCAAGCGCGAGCTGACCAGCGAGGGCCTCGAGGTGCTGCGCACCGCGCTGGCGAACCAGGACGTGGGCACGGCCGGGTTCACCATCCAGCCGCCAGCGGCCGACTTCACCGAGCGGATCTGGCAGGCGGTGTTCAGCGCCGCGGGCGCCGGATACGTGGCCCAGGCCGGCTCCAACCTGCTGCTCAACCGGGCGGCCTACGGTTACGACCAGGCGACCGACGAGGTGCAGCGACCCTGGGCCGACGCCTACCTGAACGCCTGGGCCCAGCCGCGGATCCCGCGCATCGGGCTGTCCCGGTTCGTGTTCCCGGCCCAGGACACCAGGACCGCGCTGGACCAGATCGGCGCGGACGTGCACGCGGCCGCGCAGCGTTTCGCGCTGCGCGGAGCGTTCCCCCCGGGCATCAGCCAGGACGAGGCGCTGCGCCGGTTCCACTGCTTCTACGGCCACCCGGACGAGATCATCGCGGCGCTGCGGCAGGAAAAGGTGCTGCCGGTCGCGACCGACCTCATCACCCAGTTCAACCCGGCCGTGCCCGGCCACGACGCGGCCATCCGCGCGCTGGAGCTCATCGCGACCGAGGTGGCGCCCGCGCTGGGCTGGAAACCGGCAGACGACTCCCCCGCCGTCCGCCAGCTCGCGGGAGCCTGAAATGGCCGCGCGAGATTTTTTCGTCCCGAACGGGCTGCGTACCCGCGGCACGATCATCGTCGCGCCCGGCCGGGGTGAGACGCCCGCGGTCTACGCCCGCCTCGGATCACGGCTCGCCTACGACGCGTACCGGGTACGCGTGACCGACCTGCCCGGCACCGATCCCGCGGACGTCGCGGTGTTCCTGCGCGAGCTCGCGCAGGGGCTGGCCCTCCAGGTCGAGGACATCGGCGACGAGCTGGGGCGCCCGCTCGTCCTGCTCGGCTCGGATCTGGGCGCGGCCGGAATTACGGCCCTGCTGGCGGACGTTGTACCGGGCGCCGTGTGGTGGCCGCAGGCGGCCGTGCTCGCCGGGTTGCCCGGTTACCGGGCGCGGTACGACGGCGGCTGGGAGGACGAGTTGAACATCCGGACGCATTGCCCCACCCACCGCGGCGTCCTGGCGGACGCCATGGCCGTTCAGCCCGGCCGGCTCGCCGCCGTCGTACCGGCCGCGCGGCTGGCCGTCGTCCGCGGCGCCCACCACGACGTGCTCAACGACCTCCAGCACCGGTCGGTGGCGGCGGAGATCGTGTCGTTCCTCGAGGCGCTGCGCGATGACCTGACCCCGGCGATCACGGTCGAAACGAGCGCCTGGTGAGCGTGGTGACCCACTTCCCGACCAACCAGGATCTCGATCCCGCCCGGCTGCGGAAGGCCTTCGGCATCTTCCCGACCGGCGTGGTGGCGGTCGCCGCGGAGGTGGACGGCCGGCTCACCGGCCTGGCCGCGAGCTCGTTCACCTCGGTGTCGCTGGCCCCGCCGCTGGTGTCGGTGTCGATCGCGAACACGTCCACGACCTGGCCGCGGCTGCGCCGCGCCGCCCACCTGGGCGTGACCGTCCTGGCCGATCACCATCGCGGCGCCGCCCGGCAGCTCGCGGGCCCGGTCGAGGGCCGTTTCGACGGACTGCGGGTCGCGCTGGGCGAGGACGGCGCCGTGACGCTAGCCGACGGGCTGGCGTCGTTCGACACCACCATCTACCGCGAGGTCGAGGCGGGCGACCACACCATCGTCCTGCTGCGGCTGCACGCGGTCGAGCACGCGGACGACTCGCTGCCGCTGGTGTTCCACCGCAGCGGCTTCGGACGGCTCCAGCACCCCGCCTAGCGGCTGATCATCCCGTAGGCCCGCTCGGGAGTGAGGCGGACAACGGCGCGCCGGTCGGTCACCATCCGCCGCGCGGTAGGCGTCCCAGTCCTCGTGCTCGCCTGACAGTGCCCGGTAGTACGTAATGAGCTCGGCGGCGGACGACGCCATCGTCGCCGGCGTAGTGAGCGACGTTCGACAGCTGGGGAAGGCCGTTGCCGCGGATGGTAGTCAGCACGGACCAGCGGTTAGCGCGGGCGAAATCGACGCCATCGGATAGTTTCACGCGCCCAGTATGACCGGCCCAGCCGCTGATGAGCGGGGCGAGCGGCTCGACACCGTGGTCGAGGTCATGTTTTGGCAAGGAAGCAGTAGACGATCTTCCCTCCGCCCGGAGGGAAGGAGTACGACCACTCTTTGCTCAGCGCGTTGACGAGCATCAGGCCCCGGCCGCTCTCCGCGCTACTGTCAGCGCTGGATAGAACCGGCGGGTTGCTGTCAGAGTCGTAGATTTCCACGAGCAAGACCTCGCGGAAATTCCGCAGGGACAGCGAGATGGGCCTCGCGCCGCCGAACCTCACCGCGTTGGTGGCAAGCTCGGAAACTATCAATTCTGCGTCTTCCGTTGTGCCCGGGCTGATCCCCTGACAGGAATCCAGGAAGAAGCGCGTATACCGGCGCGCCCAGGACGGGGAGGCGGGCAGCGCCGGAAGAGCGATCGTGCCGACATCCGCCGACAGCGCCTGATCGGCTGGATCCCTCATGACTTGCCTGCTCGCCGTAGACGGTCGCGCAGCACGTAGAGGCAGGCTTCGAGACCGTCGTCTTGAAGGGCTTCCGGCTCGGCCAGCAATACCTCCACGGCAAGAAGACGAGGTAGGGCCGGAAGTTCTTGGTGCGCGCGCTTCCGCTTGGTCAGGAACGCGGGGTCGTCTGGCTGCGCGACGCCATCGCCACTGTCGCTCATTGCCTTCCTGCTTTCGCTGCGACGTCTGGGCGCTCCGATGCCGGAACGTAACGGCAATAGTTACAGGAGACATACGTTCTGTAGGATACTGTGGCACGATTACTTCATGACTGGCACAAGTGGCAGCAACTTGAGCGGCGTAGCAGGACACTTCGGACGTCAGGTGCGGCGGGACAGGCTGGCCCACGGCTGGTCGATAACCGAACTGGCCCGGCGCGCGAAGCTCGACGCCGCCCACCTGTCCCGGATAGAGAACGGACGCCGCCCGCCCACGGCGCGGATCGCCGCCGCACTGGACAGCGTGTTCACCGAGCGGCGGGGCTGGTACCTCACCTGGCTTGAGGAAACCCGCACCGCGCCAGAGGTCCCCGCGACGTTCCGCTCGTGGTCGGACTACGAAGACCGGACGGGGATGCTCCGGGTGTGGACTCCCGGAATCGTCGACGGGCTCGTCCAGGTCGAGGACTACGCGGCGACCCTGATTGCTACGTCTCCGGGACTGTCCGACGACGCAGCAGCCGCCCGCCTGAAGGCTCGCATGGACAGGCAGCGCCGAGTACTAGGCCGCGAGAAGCCGCCCGGCGTGACGCTCCTGGTGGACGAATCCGCTCTGTACCGCCGGGTGGGGACCGCCGAGGTCATGGTCGCCCAGCTGCGCCACCTACTCGAGGTAGCCGCCATGCCGAGCGTGGTCATGCAGGTGATGCCCGAGGTAGCCCACGCCTCTGTGGCATCCGGTTACCTGATAGCTGATGACGCTGTGTGGTGTGAGAACGTGATAACCGCAGGGACATACACGGACCCGGTAACCGTTACCGCCACGGCGCTGCGCTTCGATACCCTGCGAGCTGAGTGCTACCGGGCCAGCGAGTCGCTGACCCTCATTGAGAGGCTAGAAAGTCAATGGGCAACTGGCGTACATCCTCCTACTCGTCCGGCGACGGGGGCCAGTGCGTAGAGGTCGCGTCCGGTGACCGGATCAAGGTCCGCGACACTACTGACCGGGTGGGACCGATGCTGACCTTCACCGCCGATGCATGGCGCGCGTTCACGGCGGACGTGCGGCAAAGCTAGTGTCGCTGTAGGTTCCCGGTGAACCCTTCCGATTCCCGGGCAAGTTTTCCAGCCGGTTTCCAGTTGGAAGGCTCGCGGGGAAGGTGAACAGGTCACCGTCCACATGCAGTGAGCCGTTTCATCTCGGTTCCCCGGAGCCGTCGTCTGCGACGAGGCGCGCCGGTTCCTGGTCCGATAACTAGGACTTTTGCCGCTGCGGACAGGACATCTGGCTCTTCCGCGGCCGGATGGGCACCCGCGCAGGATCAAGATGCAGGCGTTGTCGGGCAGCAGGAGGTGGTCTTGATGGCTGCTGCGCAGGCGTACCCGCAGCGGCTGTCCCGCGGGCTGGCGCTGGTGAAATGGTGGCTGCTGGCCATCCCGCAGTACATCATCATCGCCGTGTTCACCGGCGGCACTGGGCCGTGGTCGCCGTGGTTGGGGTGGCGGATCAGCTCCTCCAACGGCGTGACGCGCATCACCGAGCCTGGCAACTGGCCTGGGTTCACTTTCGGGCTGATCGCCATCGTGGCGGTGATCGCCGCGGTGGTCCTGCTGTTCACCGGCCGGTACCCGGAGCGGATCTTCGAGTTCGTGCTCGGCCTGGACCGGTGGGTGCTGCGGGTGGCCGGCTACGCCGGGCTGATGACCGACAAGTACCCGCCGTTCCGGCTGGATATGGGCGGCCCGGATCCGGGCACCCTGACCCTGCCGCCAGCGGCGGGGCCGGGCCCTGGCTGAGACGGCGGCAGGCCTCCGGCCGCCAGGACCGCTCGAACGCGTGCGGCAGGAAGCCGGCCGGGAAGCCGGGCCGTCATCGCGGGCCTCGATGTCCAGGCCGGTGCCGTCGGCGCGGGCAGCGGGCACGATAACCGAATCGGCCGCGATCGCGCCAGATGCGTCCCGCCAGCACCTCCCATGCGGCGCGCAGATCGGCGACTCACCGCGCCAGGATCCGCGACACCTGGCAGCTGATTGCTGATCGGCATATCCACCGGGGAGATTGCGGCCCTGGCCGTCCATGACGCCCGGGCTGGCACCTCGATCTCACGCCACCGTGCCTGCCCGCCAGCCGAACCGGGCACGCAACACACACACGACACGCAAGCCTTTTACCGCCCCATGTAGGCACGTCCAACTCGCCGGCGGTGCGTCATCCAGTGTGTTGCAGTGCGGGCTGTCCGCATGGTGGCCGCCGGACTGGAAACCTTGCCAGGTAAGCCCAGTCCAGAACAGTGGAAAACTTGTCGGGAAACCGCAGGTCAACCAAGACCGACTGGAGAAGTTGGCCGGGAACCTACACGCGGGCCGAGAATTCGCCGGCAGTAGGCGGCGAGGGTCTTCCTAGGATCAGCACGCCCGGTTCCGGATCGCCGATTCCGCGTTCAAGGTGATCGGTTATCCGTGCCGTGCCGATTTCAGTCGTAGCGGGCGCCCCGGCCATAGGCTGGGTCACGTAACCGGAGTCGCTAGAGGAGACCAGTGTGCCGTACGTCAAGCGTGGCGAGGCGAAGATCTGGTACACCGAGCAGGGGACAGGGTTTCCCATGTTGACGCTGGCGCCAGGCGGGATGGGCTCGAGCGTGCCGCTGTGGGAGATGGCGGCGATCAACCCGCTGACCACGTACGCCGGGCAGTACCAGATGATCGCGATGGACCAGCGCAACGCCGGCCAGTCGGCCGGCCCGCTCGAGGCCGGCGACCCGTGGGGCGCCTACGCGGCCGATCAGCTCGCGGTCATGGATCATCTCGGCATCGACCGGTTCCTGGCGTTCGGCTGCTGCATCGGCGGCCCGTTCGTCCTGAAGCTGTGCGAACTCGCGCCGGAACGAGTCGTCGCGGCCGTCCTCGAGCAGCCGGTCGGGATCACCGCGGCCAATCGGGAACTGTTCGACAACGCGTGGAAGCCGTGGGGTGAGCAGCTCATGAGCAGCCGCGACGATCTCGGCAGCGATGAGATCGAGGCGTTCGCCACCGCGATGTGGGCTCCCGGCTTCGCCGTCAGCGTGACCCGGGACCAGGTGCGGTCCATCCGCACCCCGATGCTCGTCCTGCCCGGAGTCGATCAGTACCACCCGGCCGAGACCGGCCGCGAGATCGCCGCCCTCGCGCCGTCCGCCGAGTTGCTCGAGCCGTGGAAGGACCCCGGGCACCTCCCCGCCGCCACCGAAGCGGCCGGCCGGTTCCTGCACGACCACACCCCGCGCTAGACCACCAGCGAACTGCGCCGGCCCAGCGGGCGGCACGCACCGAGCCGCCACGCCCGGGACGGCGGGCACACCGGGCGCATGGCCCACGACCCAGCGAAGGCAGAGTTACAGCGCCTGGCCTGCCAAGCCTCGGCCCATCAGCTCTGCCCGCTGGCGGCCGCGAGAAGGCCGCCCTGGCTTTCACAGGTGGTGGCTGTCGGCGGCCGGCGTAGCTGACGGTCCGTTGCCGATCGATGCTCCTGTCGCGGCCAGCAATCTTGGCGGAGGATTGTGCGCCACGCACAACGTCTAGTTCGGGACCACGCTACGACGTGCGGCGCCCCCGTCGCGGTCGACGAGGATGGGTCCGCGTTTCCGCGTTACTACGCCCCGGGCGCGACTGCCGGGGCCATAGTGATCTGGCCCCCGATGCCCTGTCCGCGGCAGAAGAGTAACTCCGGAAGACAGCTGACCAAAGAAGATTAGTCCAGCTGTGAATGCCGTGATTTAGCCACACTTGGACTGCGGAGATCGGCAATGAACGTTCGCCACTGAGGCTGGCTGAACACCAAAATCTGATTACACCTGTCATCCTCGGAGTCGCGGACGCCAATCAGCCCGCCAGCCATCGCTACTTCTACACAGCTGTCACCATCGAAGAGGTAGTACGCTTGCGCCACGCAGCGTCCGCGAATCCGGTCGGACCATCGGCCGACACCTCCGTCGCTGAAAGAATTCGGTAACCCTGCTATTGAATCAAAACCTTCCGAACAGAGCAACCCGTGACGCCGAAGGAGTCTGCATGGTGATTAAAGATCTGACGCGAGCAGCAAGCCCTCAAAGAGGACATCATATTACACGGAAGCTCCTCTTGGTCATCGTCGCACTGATAGCGGCCGGAGGATTTATCGTGGGTACACCATTCGCACTCCTGGCGATTGGTTACATGCATCGCGGCGACTGGATACAGTTCAGCAATGAAGGACAAGCATATGGAGGGATAGCTGCAGTCTTCGGCACGCTCGCGCTCGTTGGTGTGGCGGTTTCGCTAGTCCTCCAATCTCGCGAATCAGCAGCTAACCGGGAAGTGGCGCAACGAACCATCCACAGCGACCTGATGTCGAAAGCGCTCGATGATCCAGTACTGCGTGCCTGCTGGGGACCATCACGTCATGGGGATGACGAACTGGACAAGCAGCATGCATATTCCAATATGATCGTTTCGTTCTGGCGCTCAATGTTCGAGATTGGCAAAATTACTGAGGATCAGCTTCATGCCTCTTCTGCCCGGATGTTTGCCAATGCGCCAGGACGCAGATACTGGTCAATCGCCGGACCTCACCAGGAAGCTCACTACGTCTCCGACCGTGATAAAAAGTTTGTTCAGATTCTGCAGAATGAGTACGAGAGGGCGAAGGCTAATACGCATATCGCCAATCGCCCGAAAGCGGGTTCGGAGGAAACCACTGGAACGCCGGTTCGTGATTACTCGGCGATCGCTGCTGCCGCAGCCGGATTCGCAGGTGGGGCGCTCATCGCCGGGGCGGCGTATTTGGCGCGCCATCGCCGTCAGCTCAGGTTACGGATCTCGACTGTGAATTCGACCACTTTGCATGTATTTATTAAAGGTATCAGATTTTCCATAGCCCACTCAATGGAATGCCAGGTTAGGGAATTAAACTCAGCAAAGAGACCTGTAAGGCATCTCAATCGTCAAGGACTAGACCGGCTGCGGCAAAGCACACGGAAGAGTGCCTGAACATAGGCGCAGGGGACGCACTCAATTCGGCAGATGAGCATGCTCAAACCAGTGTCTCCGAACATGGCGACCGCCACTCCCTCGGGCCGCCGGGGCCCCAGACCCCGCAGAAGCAGCACGCCGGGTCGCTCAAGGCGGATGCGCAGCCATCTGCCGCCAGAACCCGTCTTCCCGAGGGCGCGGCACGGACGGTCTCTACCTTGGTGCGGCGAGCTCAGGCGCACCTGCCGTCTTGTAACCGGCAGCCCGCATTCGATCGCGTGCCTCCCCGCTGCTCCGCGTGGTTTACTACCCACGTGAGCTTGACGGTATCGGTATGGGTCAAGAATGGCTCGGGGAAATCGGTCAAGGACGAGGCGCTGGGTGGCTCGCTGGCCGCGGGCTTCGAGAACTGGCGCACGGAGGTCTGGGGATCCCCGGCGGCCCGCGCTCTGGGCGCGCATTACTTCCCGCAGCTCGCCGATGCTGACCTGTACGTCGGGGCCGGGGAAATGACGGAGTTCCTGCGTGAATGCTCGCTGCTGCGCGAGCACCTGGATGTCATCGCGGCCGGGGCGGAACTGCTGGGCCAGCACGGAGTTGCCGTGAACACGGTGACGGGCAGTGTCACCGCCGTGGGGTCCTCGCGCGAGATCTTCCGCGAGCAGGTCTCCCTGCGCCTGGCCAACATCGAGGCTGCCGCCCGCCGGGCCATGGAGGCTGGCGGCGAGGTAATCATCTGGTGAATACCCCGCCGGCCACGCCGCCCGCCCGGATCGCCCTCACCGGGACGACAGCCGCCACGGAATCGTCCGGGGTTTACCCGCGCAGATCGGCGGGTTTTGCTCTGCGGCGTCACCCCTGGCGGTAGCGAATGGCCAGGGTTGCTGCGGGAGGATACTGGCGTGTCTCATGTCGTGCTCACCGCATCGTTTCTCGGGGTGGCGGGGATCGTCGCCGGGATCACCGGCACGGCGGGGGGGATCACCACGCTGGTGGCGTATCCGGCGCTGCTCGCCGTGGGCATCGCGCCGCTGGCCGCGAACGTCACGAACTCCGTGGCGATGGTGGGCAGCGGGCTGGGCTCGGCCAGCCGCGCCGCCCCGGACATCACCGGCCAGGGCGCTACCATCCGCCGGTGGCTGCCGGTGAGCATCACCATGTCGGCGGCGGGCGCGGTCCTGCTGGTCGTGACGCCGGGCGCGATCTTCGGCCGGGTGGTCCCGTTCCTGGTCGCGGCCGGCTCGCTGATCCTGCTCGCGCAGCCGCGGATCAGCAGGTGGCAGGAGGAGAACGAGCACGCGTGGGGACGGGCCGCCGTGCTCGGCGGCCTCGGCGGGGTATCGGTGTACAACGGCTACTTCGGCGCCGGGTCCGGCATTCTCCTGATCGCGCTGCTGCTGCTCACCGCCGAGCCGGTACTGCACCGGGCGAACGCCGTCAAGAACGTGCTCCTGGCCGCCAGCGATATCCTGCCGGCCGTGCTGTTCGCCATCGCCGGAACGGTCGTGTGGACCGCGGCGATCCCGCTCGGGACCGGCACGATCGCAGGCGGCCTCATCGGGCCGTCCATCGCCCGGCGGGTCCGCCCCGGCATTCTCCGGGTCCTCATCGCCTGCCTGGGCCTCACCCTCGCCACCTGGCTGTTCATCAGTTCATGACCGCCGAGCGAAGGTACACGGTGCTGCGATCCAGGCCGGCCGTACCGCAGCTGGCGTCACCGTAAGCGACCGCTTCTGCGATGTTCATGATCGGTCAGAGCGCGGATCGCCGATTTCGCGCGGCGGCTGACATCGGATAGGCCGGTCGCAGGACGTTTAGGGGTGCCCGTTGCCCTTCGGCTGATGGGCTCCTAGGGTTGAACCTGGCCGTTCTGTCCTGTCGCCTGTGGGGGGCGCTATGAGGTGTAGGGCTGGGATGTCTTCGCGCGGGCGGCCTGCTGCCGGCGGCCCGGTGACCGCGCTGCCTGCGCGTTTCATCTGTTATGGCTGAGGCGCGGGTCGCCGGGCACGCGATCGGGCAGCCGTGTCTGCCTGCCGCGCTTGAGCGGGCGTTCGAGCGTCATGCGCGCCGGTTCGGTCATGACGTCAGCCGCCTGCGCGACGGTGCTGAGCTGGTCAGCTACCCGGTCGTGCCGTCCGTCGCCGCCGTGCGGGCGCTGTCCGCGGCGACCCCTGGGCAGCGGCGCCGACGGCAGCAGGTCTTCTTCAATCCGGTCATCGAGTTGCGGCGGAGCATCGGGCAGGGCGTCCACGACCGGCTCGAGGCCGCCGTGTTCGCTGACGGCACGATCGATCCCGCGGACCAGGCGCGGACCGGCTGCCATTTCCCGTTCCCGACCCGGATCCTGAGCGTCCGGCACCGGGACGTCCGCTCGGGCGAGAGCTGGGATCTGAGCGTCCGCGGCGACCACTGGGGCCTGGACGACCGGGACGACATCATGAACGTCGTCAACGTCGGCAGCATGCGGCTGGAGTCAGGCGCGACCGTGCTGGCCCGGGGTAACCTGCTGATCCTCATCATCCAGCGGCTGATCTGCGAGCCGGCCGGCCCGGCCGAGCCGGGCCAGTACCAGCTCGCGATCCTGCCCACCCCGTTCCCCGTCGACAACGGCACCGGGCCGCTGCACGGCCCGCGCGGGCCGGCGGGCCGCGACGGCGCCGCAGGCGCCGGGGGCACCGTCGCGGCTACCGCGCAGACATGGCTCGGCGCCCGGCTGCTGCGCCCGGTCGTGCCTGGTACCGCAGACGGCCGGGACGGCGGCGAGGCCACCGCGGGCGGCGACGGCGCCATGGGACGCACCGGAGGCGCGAGCAAGCTCGCCGAGATAACCATCGGCGAGCTGGCCGGCTCGCTGACCATCCTGGCCACGGCCGGCCGGGGCGGTGGCGGAGGGGCCGGGGGGACCGGCGGCCGCGGCGGCGACGGCGGACCCGGTGCGTCCGGCCTGCGGACCCTGCAGGGCGTCATTCCCCCGGGTAGCGGGGGAGATGGCGGCCGCGGCGGCGACGGCGGACGCGGCCGAAGGGGCGGCCACGGGGGCATCGCCTCCAACGTCTTCGTATCGCTCCCGCCCGGCCAGGCGGGCCGGGTCCGGGTGCTCGCCCATCCCTCTGGCGGCGGCCGGGGCGGTCCCGGCGGCCACGGTGGCGCTGGCGGCCAGGCGGGCCGCGGCGGAGCGCACGCGCCCGAGCCGGGCACCGCCGACGCCAGCAGGGCACGGCTGGACGGACGTCGCGGGCTCCCCGGCGCGGACGGGCTCCCCGGCCGCGACGGACGCGCCCGGCCGGCGCCGCCGGTGTTCGTCAACGAGCGCGCCGTCGAGCCGATGGTCGCCCCGGCCCAGCTCCCGCCGCCAGACGCGGTGTGGTCCCTGGACCCGCGCCGGGGCGCGGTCTTCACATCAACCATGGGAGAAGAAGGACAATGACAACAATCGGCCAGCTCGAAGCACACGGCATTCCCGTCACCGCCCCAGCCGGCGGCGGCCCGGCGGAGACCAAGACGGTGGTGCACGACGTTGACCAGCTCCGCTCCCTGCTGGACCTGGGCCTGGACCAGCAGGGACGCCAGGCGCACTACGAGGCTCTGTTCAACGGGACCGAGCCCGCCGTCGCGGCCGATAGCGGTACGGCCCTCTCGCAGCGCATCGCGGCGCACGTGGTCGGCAACGCCGACCTGTCCGATGAGGACCGGGCGGCGATCGCCCCGGCCTTCCCGCTGACCGCTCACGTGACCGCCGCGCCGGGCCCGGTAACGGTCACCTCCAGGTACGACCTGAGCACGCCGGACGGCTCGGTGCGCGTCGTCAGCTTCACCGATGTCACCCTGGAACAGGGCGGTTACTTCGTGTGCGAGAGCACGCCGCTGAGTTTCACCTGCGCGACCCTGACCCGGATCGGCACCAGCGGCAGCAGCGCCGCCGACTTCAACATCCTCGGCAAGACAGGCGCCACGCCGGCCACCCCGCCAGCCCCGGCCGCTGCGGGCCAGTCCGCCTCAGGAAAGCCCGGCGAGTGCTCCTCGGCCGGTATCGCCGGCCCCGGCGGCGGCCCCGGCAGCCCCGGTGCCGCCGGAACGCCAGGAACCGCCGGCCCGAACGGCAACCCCGGCACGCCGAGCATGCAGGCGACCATCATGATCCAGAACGCTCTCACCGCCAGCGTGCTTACCATTTACTCCCAATCCGGTCCCGGCGGTCAGGGCGGCAACGGCGGCGCGGGCGGTCCGGGCCAGCAGGGCGGCAACGGCGGCAACGGCATCACCTGTGACTGCACCGGAAACGGCGGCGGTCCCGGCGGTAACGGCGGAACGGGCGGCGCCGGCGGCGCGGCCGGCAACGGCGGCAACGGCGTCAACGCGGCGGGCAACGTCGTGATCAGGGTGCCCACTGCGCCGGACGTGGCCAAGGTACAGTACACGGCGGAGCCAGCTCTCCCCGGCGCCGCGGGCCAGCCGGGCCCAGGCGGCCCAGGCGGCGCAGGCGGCTTTGGCGGCAGCGCCGGCAAGAACAACAGCGGCGGCGGCAGCGGCGGACACGGGAACCCCGGCGCCACCGGATCCCAAGGCCAGCCCGGGACCGCGGCCGGCAACGCCGCGCAGATCACCGTGATGCCAGCCTGACTCCGCGCCGGGCCGCACCCACCTCGCCCGCGGCCCGGCTCGCCCGCTCTACGTGCGGCCCCACTCGCACGTCAGGTGGCCAACTACGCAATTACAGCGCGTTGCAAGCGACCGGCGGCATGATCGTGTAGTCGGCGCCCCGATCCGCGGGGTAGATGAAGTCGGACTCGTCCAGCGCGATGAAGCGCTGGAACTTCTTCTCGGGCGGGTACTCCAGCGCGCTCATGATCGCCGCGTGGATCGCTTCGGATAGCACGCTGCGGCGCTGGTCCAGTGATTCCCGCCGCCCGTACACCACAACCTGGGCCATGCGGCCACGCTATCTATCCGGGCACGGCGACGGCCATGCCCGGCCGGCCAGGTCGGCGTCCGTTGGCTGCCTGGCTGTCAGGGCGTGGCCGCGAATTGCTCCGCGAGCAGCCCGGCTACCTGGGCGGGGGCCTGTTCGGGGAGCCAGTGCGAGGCGCCGTCGAGTTCGGTAAACCGGTAGGGCCCGGTGACGTAGCGGCCGCATGACTCGGCCGCGGCCCGGGAGACGAACCGGTCGCGGTTACCCCAGGCGAACATCGTCGGCACCCGGATCGGACCGGCCGGCTCGCGCAGGCTGAACGGCATGGCCCGGTACCAGTTGAGCGGACCGCGCAGCGCGGCCGGGTCCCGGGCCCGGGCGGCATAGGCCTGCGCGCTGGCCGGGTCGAGCCCGCTGCGCACCAGCATGTCGCGGAAGGCCTCGCCGCCGCGGCGGCCGAGCGCCCGCTCGGGCAGCCAGGGCAGCTGGCAGGCCGCCATGTACCACGAGCGGGCGGCCTGGCTGCCAGTGATCAGGGCCCGGGCGAACGCCTGCGGGTGCGGGACGGACAGCGCGGCCAGCGAGGTCACCCGGCTCGAGTGGCGGCCGGCCAGGTACCAGGCCAGGGCGGCGCCCCAGTCGTGCCCGGCCAGGTGGAACCGTCCTGCTCCGGCCGCGTCGGCCAGGGCGAGCACGTCCGCCGCCAGCTGGGAGTTCCGGTAGGCGGAGCGTGCGGCCGGCCGTGCCCCGGGCGAGTAGCCGCGCAGGTCCGGTGCCAGCACCCGGTAGCCGCCGGCGGCGAGCGCGGGTGCCACCCGGTCCCAGCAGCGCCGGTCCTGCGGAAAACCGTGCAGCAAGATGACGACGCCTCCCGGGCCGCCCCGGCCGACTGCGGGAGTGTCGGTGACCTCGAAGCCGAACGCCGCGCTGGTGAAACGCTCCATGCCGCCATCTTCCCCGAACCGAGCGGGGCCTGGACCTGGGTTCAGCAGCCGACGGCTACGCGGAGGACCGGCCTAGGCTGGGGATGTGAGCGACGAACTGCCCGCTGTCGCCCCGGCCGGGGAGGCGGGAGCCCGGCCTGGCGGCACCTGGGGATCTGCGCTGACCACACCGGAGTTCGCCGCCGTCCGCAGCGTGGGCTTCGAGCCGGTCGGCCAGGTGTTCGGTGCCGCCGTCTACGCCGCCGGCGACGCCCGCGGGTACGACTGTCCCGGAGCGCGCGGATCGGGATCGTTCGGCCTGCTGGTGGAGGCCATGTACCTCGCCAGGCAGACGGCCGTCGGCCGGATGGCCGCCGAGTGCGCCGGGCTGGGCGGCCACGGCGTGGTGGGCGTCCGGCTGCGGCGGGGGCCATTCCGGCTCGGCGGGCTGGAGTTCACGGCCATCGGCACCGCGGTACGCGCGCCGGGTGCCGCGCACGGGCGAGGAGCGCCATTTACCTCCGGCCTGTCGGGGCAGGATTTCGCCCGGCTCATCACGACCGGCTGGGTACCGGCCGGGCTGGCGCTTGGCATCTCGATCGGGTCGCGGCACGATGACCGGACCACTGCCCGCCAGACCCGCCAGTGGTCGGGCAACGTGGAGGTGGCTGGCTGGACCGAACTGGTCAGCGAGTCGCGGCACGATGCCAGGCGAGCGCTGGAAGGTGACGTCAGGCGCCTCGGCGCCGAGGGCGTGGTGATCGCCGGCATGCAGCTGCGGGTGCGGGAGCAGGACTGCCCGGCGGCGGCGGGCCGCCATGACCACATCGTCGAGGCAACGATCACCGGCACCGCCATCGCCAGGTTCGCCCCCGCCGGACATCATCGCGCCAGCCCGGCCCTGACCGTCATGCCGCTCGGCCCGCAGAAGGCGACGTCCGATTCCCGCTAGCACAGGCCCGCATGGCAGACAAAGATCGAGGACATGCACACCGCCCCCCGCCTGCTCGTGCAGGCCATCGACCCCGCTCGCCTCGACGTCGTCCGTACCACCGGCATAGACGGCCACGGCAACCAGCTGAGCCCGTTCGCCGCCACCGGGCAGGGCGAACCGCTGCGCTGCTGCCTGCGCTACGCCGAGCCGGGTGAGCAGATCACGCTGATCTCCTACGCGCCGTTCGACCACCCGTCGGTGTGGACGGAGGTCGGACCTGTCTACATCCACGCCGAGCGGTGCGACGGCCACACACCGACAGGCCGGCTACCCGAGCAGCTGGCGGCCGGCCCGCGCGTCCTGCGCACGTACCGGGCCGACGACACGATGAACTACGAGCACAACACCGTCGTCACCGACGAGGCCGACCTTGAGCCGGTCATCGAGCGCCTGCTCTGCGAAACCAGCGTCGCGACGGTGCACGTGCGCACCCTGGCCCCCCAGTGCTTCCTGTACGCGGTCACGGCAGGCTGACGACGAGACGAGCAGGCCCGGCCGCCTGCTGTTGCGGGGCTTACCCGGCGGGTTGCAAAATGTGGGCATGGCAGGCATGGTTTCCCCGGGCGCTGGCGCGGGTCCGGGCGCCCGGCCTGAGCTGCGGGCCTCGCATGAAGACCGCGACCGCGCGGTGGAGATCCTGCGCGTGGCCGCCGGTGACGGCCGGCTGACAGCGGCCGAGCTCGACGAGCGGATAGAGGCCGCGCTGACGGCCCGGACCAGGGGCGAGCTGGCCCGGCTCACTGCCGACCTGCCGGCCGTGCCCGGCCAGGCTGACTCGGTCACGGCGCAGGCCAAGGATGTTGTCCGGCTCGATTACCAGGGCGGGAATGCCTCGCGCCGCGGCCGGTGGATAGTCCCCGCGCGGATGGAGATCCGGGCAGTCGGCGGGACGGTGAAGCTCGACCTCACCGACGCGGTGATCACCCATCCCACGCTGCAGATCCAGGCCTATGTGCGGGGCGGCGGCCTCGTCCTGGTGACCAGGCCCGGCATCGAGGTGGACGCCGACGGGATAGCGGTGCGCGGCGGAAGGGTCAAGATCCGCCCCCGGAACGGCTGGAAAGAGCCGGTGCGCCTGACCGTAGAGGTCTCGGGCGAGAACCGCGGCGGCCGCGTCACCGCCCGTCCGCCGCGGCGGACGTTCCGGCAGTGGCTCCTGCGCAGGCCGCGACCCCACGCCAGGTCATTCCACGACTGACACCCAGCCCGGCTCGCCGATGCCGGGAGTGTAGGGCCTGGCCTGCCGAAACTAGCCGTCCTATACTAATTTGGTCGACAATCGACAATGTACCCGCGTTGGCTTGCCTGCGGGCACGGGCCGGAGGTGAGCTTGAAGACAGGCCGGTTCGATGGCATGACAGCGGTGGTTACCGGCGGCTCCCACGGGCTCGGGCGCGCGATCGCCCAGAGCTTCGCCGCCGAGGGCGGCCAGGTGATGATCTGTGACCTGGTGGAATCGGGGTACTTCGCGGGGAACCCGGCGGTGGCCACGGTCACCGGCGACATCGGCCATCCTGGCCTCGCCGACCAGGTGATGGCGGCCGCGGTCAGCCGCTGGGGCCGGGTCGACATCCTGGTCAACGACGCGGCTTCGTACCCGGACGGCACGCTGCTCGAGATGCCGGGCGAGGCCTGGGACCGGGTCTTCCGCGTCAACGTGACCGGAACGTTCCTGATGACCCAGGCGTTCGCGCGGCACTGCGTCAGCCGCGGGGCGCGGAACGCCGCCGTGGTCAGCATCTCCAGCGGATCGGCCCGCAATCCCCGGCCCGGCGGGGCCGCCTACAGCGCGTCGAAGGCGGCGGTCGAGACCATGAGCAAGGTCTTCGCCATGGAACTCGGGCCGCACGGGATCCGGGTCAACGTGGTCTCCCCCGGCTACATCGACGTGCGGCAGTGGAGCGAGGCGTTCCCCGATCGCGCGCCGGCCGAACTCCGCGCGGCGCTGGTCGAGTCGATCCCGCTGGGTAAGGCGGGCGACCCGGTGGACATCGCGCACGCGGTGCTGTTCCTGGCCTCCCGTGAGGCCGGCCACATCACCGGCGCCGTGCTGGAGGTGGACGGCGGATCGAACGCCGGACGGTTCACGCTCGAAACCTTCATAACGAACGGAGCTGGCCATGAGCGCGGCTAGCGGGACCCAGGCCCCGGACGCGGGCAGCGTCGCCGACGGGCCGATCATCGAGACCCTGAATATTGTCAAGCACTTCAGTGCCGGGACCAAGGTGCCTGGGCAGCCCAAGCCGACACTTAAAGCCGTCGACGGCGTGTCCCTGGCCATCCGGCGTGGTGAGACCCTGGCCCTGGTGGGCGAGACCGGCTCGGGCAAGACCACCTTCGGCCGGCTGCTGCTCGGCCTGTACCGGCCGACCAGCGGAGACATCCGCTACCGGGGGGCGAGCATCCTGGATCGCAAGAGCCAGGCGGCGCGGGACGTGCGCCGCCAGGTGCAGGGCGTGTTCCAGGATCCGTACTCCTCGCTCAACCCGACCATGACCATCGGCCAGTCGCTGGCCGAGGTGCTCAAGGTCCACCGGGTGGTGGACCGCCGGGAGCGGGCCGAACGCGTGGCTGAGCTGCTGTCCACCGTGGGACTGTCGGCCAGTCAGGCGGCCCGGCGCCCGTACGCGTTCAGCGGCGGCGAGCGGCAGCGGATCGGCATCGCGCGGGCCCTGGCGGTGCAGCCCGAGGTGGTGATCGCCGACGAGCCGCTGTCCGCGCTGGACGTGTCGATCCAGGCGCAGGTGCTGAACCTGATGATCCGGCTGCAGGAAGAACGCGGCCTGACCTACCTGTTCGTCACGCACGACCTGGACATCGCCCGGCTGATCAGCCAGCGCACCGCCGTGCTCTACCTGGGCCGGGTGATCGAGCAGGGGCCGACCGAGGCGGTCTTCGCCGAGCCGCTGCACCCCTACACCCAGGCCCTGGTGCGGGCGGCACCCCGCCTGAGCACGCACCGCAAGACGACCAAGCCCGCGCTCACCGGCGACCTGCCGAACGCCATCGACCGGCCATCCGGCTGCCACTTCCATCCGCGCTGCCCGAAGGCCATGCCGGTGTGCCGGGAAAAGGAGCCGGCCGTGGTGCGGCTGGACGGAGGACGTTCGGTCAGCTGTCACCTGTACGGCCCGGACGCTCCTGATCCGGGAAGCCCGTCAGGTAGTGCACCCGAAGTTCCCGGCGCAGGCGGTCCAGGTCACCCTCGGTGACCGCCTCGAGGATGCCGCGGTGACGTTCGGCCGCGTCGATCAGGCTGATGCCCTGCCGGTCGATCTCCGCCCGCATCAGCCCGCCCATCTGGCTGTTGAGCATGCTCCACAGGTCCTTCAGCCTGCGCCGCCCCGAGACGTCCATCAGCACCTCGTGGAACACGGTGTCGCTGGCCACCAGGGCGTCCAGGTCGTCGGTGCGCGCCGCTACCGACATGTGGTCGAGCGCCAGCCGCAGGGACCGCACCAGTTCCTTGCGGCCGGGCCCGAACCCCTTATCCAGGCTGGCCAGCTCCAGCGTGTACCGGGCGAAGCACACGTCCTCGGCGTCCTCGAGCGACATCCTGGTCACCACGCTGTACCGGCGGGGCACGATCGCGATCAGGCCCTCGGCCTGCAGGCTGCGCATGGCGTCTCGGATGGTGGCCCGGCTGACCCCGAACTCGGCGGCCAGGTTGGCCTCGACCAGACGGGTATCCGCCGGGATCTCGTTGTTGAGGATGCGGTGCCGCAGCGCCCGCCCCACCGCTTCGGGGAGCGAGACGTGGTCCAGCATGCGTCCTCCGCTCAAGGTCCGTCGCCCGTCACTGTAGCCGCAGCGCCGCCGCGGTCAAGCCGACGTGACCGGCGGCATCGGCGGTCGCCCGCAGGGCCGCGGACGGCCCGGTCAGCAGCGGCGTGATCCCGGGCCCGTGGCCGGGCAGCGGGCTGGCGCCGTGGACGACGATGCCCACCGTCACCCAGCCGCGGCGGTATCCCAGGTTGTACCGCGCGTCCAGGTCGCTCACCCCGACCAGGTCCCCCAAGGCCACGTCTTCCGTACCATCCGCCCCCGGCGGGGGCAGTTGCAGGTCAAGGTCCCAGGCGGCGGCCGGGCGGCCGATCCCGTTCCCGGCCAGCCGGCTCGGCACGATGGCCCGCACGCCGACGGTCACGACCTCGGTTCCGGTGCCGGACCAGCCGATGGGCAGGGCGGGCACGAGGCCGGGGTCGAGGTTCATCACGGCGACCTCAGGCGGCAGGCCGGGCGGGCGCCAGCCCTGGCCGCGGGCGCGCACGCTCACCTGGTCGCCGGGGCGCAGCCGGGCCAGGTCGGCCGGCCCGAGACCGGCGATGACGCGGCCCTCCTCGCCCCGTTTCCCCAGCACCACGCCGCGGGCGCCGGCCGCGGCGCCGGTCCTGACCCGCACCTCGTTGCCGACGCAGGCGTAGGCGGCCAGCGCGTGCCTGGCCGCCGGGTCCGGGTGGACCAGGCAGGCACCGGGCGCGGCGTGATCGGCGTCCCGCGCGAAGACAGAATCGCCGAGTTCCAGCCCGAGCACGATCCCGCCGTCCCCGGCCGGCACGTAGGGACGGCCGTCCCGGTCGATCCGGTAGGGCGAGCCGTCCAGGGCCGGATGCTCGACGACGCCGAGCAGGTTGACCGTGACCACCCGGAGCGGCCCCGCGGCGATCATGGGACCACCTCCGGGTGCAGCCAGGCCGCCAGGTTGGCACCGACGTCGTCGACCAGGCAGAACGCGCTGGCGGGCCCGCTCAGCAGCGTGCTGGGGCCCGGCCCGTGGCCGAACATCATGCACTGGCCGGTGGAGATGACGCCGATCGTGAGGTAATCCGGGCGGTAGCCGCGGCCGTAGCGGTGGTCCGCGTCGGCCAGGGCCACCAGGTCTCCGATGCGCAGGCCTTCCAGGCCGAGCGACAGGTCGGCCCCCAGCCCGGCGTACGCGCCCATCAGGTCGGTGTTGGCGTACTCGGAGGCCATCCCGGCCCCCGCGCCGATGGCCTCGGCCGGGACGCGCGCGGCCACGTGCACCTCCAGGCGCCCGTCCGGGCGGGTGCCGCCGGGCATCGCGGCCAGCAGGTCCGGGTCGCAGTTCTTCACCACCACCTGCGGATGGCCGGGCAGCGCGAGGCCCTGGCCGACGGCCAGCACGGTCACCGCGTCGCCGGTCGTCAGTTCGGCCCCGGCGGCACTCGTGCCGTCGAAGCTGGCGAAGTCGGCCAGCACGTAGGCGTGCTGCCCGATGACGTGGCCGACCGCTCCCGCGGCCGCGCCGGAGACCACCCGGACCTGGTTGCCCACGCAGGTCAGGAACTGCAGCGCCATATTCGCGCCCGGGTCGCGGTGCCGGATCGAGGCGCCGGGCTCCAGGTGGTCCGAGGCGTAGCCGGTGGCCGGGTCGCCGCAGTGCACGTCCAGCGTGACCCCGCCCATGCCGGGTAGCAGGAACGGCTGGCCGTCGGGCCCGACCCGGTAGGCGTGCCGGTCGGCCAGCGGCGGCCAGACCTCGCCGGCCAGGACCTGGCGGACGAGCCGGGCCGCGTTGGTGGTGACCTTCACGGGGTATCCGCGGGCTCGGTGCCGAGCGGGAAGTCCACCCAGGCCCGGCGGCGGAACGACTCCTCGAACGCGTTGATCGTCTCCTGCACCAGCGCGCCCTGGGCGAAGTCGCCCTGGCCGGCCCGCCCGCCATCGAGGATCTCGGCGGTGAAGTCGCTGACCAGGCCGGAGTAGAACAGGAACTCCCACGGCTCGCGCGAGTGGCCGCCGGGCGGGAAGTAGCGGTCCGGGATCTGCTCCTCGACGAACTCGACGGCCTCTTTGCGGGCCGTCTTGATCGTCTGGCAGATGCCGAACTCGTCCACCAGCCGCACGATCACCGCGCCTTCCGAGCCGTACAGGCGGGCCTCGATGCCGGGGTAATTTCCCACCGTCACGTAGGACGACTGGATCGAGGCGAGGATGTCCCGGCCGAACTCCGCGATCCACATGTCGCCGTCGTCGATGTTGGCCCGCGTCATCCGGCCCGTGTCGCGGATGATCCGCTCCGGGACGAAGTTGCGCATGGCCCCGACCACCGCGGTCAGCGGCGTGTTCAGCCACCAGTGCATGATGTCGATGATCGGCGCGCCGTAGCCTTCGATGGAGGACACCGCGATCTGCGCCGGGTCGTCTTCCGGGTCGAACTGCCGCAGCGGGGTGGCCGGGTCGATCCACTGGCTGTTCTGCTCGAAGCCGTTGAAGATGTAGGGCTCGCCCACGAAGCCGGAGTCGATCAGGTCCTTGGCGTACCGGACCGCGGGCGCGTACCGGAACGTGAAACCGAGCTTGGTCCGCAGTCCCCGTGCCGCGGCGAGCGCCGCCGCTTCCCTGGTCTTGCGGTAGTCGGTGTGCACCGGCTTCTCGCACAGCACGTGCTTGCCCGCGGACAGGGCGTCCCAGGAGACCTGGAAGTGCGGCTGGTTGCCGGTTACCACGTCTACGACGTCGATGTCCGGATCGTCGAGCAGCTCGCGGTAGTCGGTGACGGCGCGGGGTACCGAGAACTTCGCGGCCGCCTCCCCCGCTACCTCCGCGTTGACGTCGGCCAGCGCCACCACCTCGGCCCGCGGCTCCCGCTGCCAGCCCGGGATGTGGGCGACCTGGGCCCAGCGCCCGGCCCCGACCACCGCGACCCTGACCTTCTCGGACGTCGACATGCGCTTTCCCTTTCGCTCAGTACCCGGCGGCGCGGTCGTAGACGTTGCGCAGCGGACGTCCGGCCAGCCAGCGTTGCAGATTGTCGGTGAACAGCTCGGTGAGCAGGCGGTTCTCGTCCGCGACGGTCGACGCCGAGTGCGGCGAGATGATCACGTTGTCCAGTTGCCACAGCGGCGAGGGGGCCGGCAGCGGCTCGGTCTCGAACACGTCCAGGCACGCGCCGCCCAGGCGGCCCGAGCTCAGGGCGGTGGTCAGCGCGTCCTCGTCGACGACCTGCCCCCGGCTGATGTTCACCAGCACCGCGCCGGGCCGCATGAGCGCCAGCTCGCGGGCCGAGATGAGGTGCCGCGTCTGGTCGGTCAGCGGGCAGGCCAGGACGAGCGCGTCCACGGCGGGAAGCACCTGGCCGATCTGGTCCGGGGTGACGAACGCCGCTACGCCCGGTGCGTCCCGGTGCCGCGGGGTGCGGGCCGCCCCCGTCACCTCGACCCCGGCCGCGGCCAGCAGCCGGGCCACCGCCCGGCCCGTTCCGCCCAGGCCCACCAGCAGCACCCGGCGGCCGGCCAGCTGGCCGACCGCGAGCCGCTGCCAGTGCCGTTCGCGCTGCCGGCGAGCCAGCAAGGGCATGTCCTTGGCGAAGTACAGCAGCCCGAGCAGAGCGAACTCGGCCAGCGGAGTGGCGTGCACGCCCGCCGCCGTCGTGAACACCAGCGGCGTGGCCGCTAGGCCAGTCCGCTCGAGGAACCCGCCGATACCGGCGCTGGTGCCCTGCACCCAGCGCAGCCGCGGGCAGTTGGCCGCCGTCGCGGCCGGTGCCTGCCAGTCGAAGTCGAAGCTGACGTCGGCCTGCTGCCGCAGCACCGTCCAGCGATCCAGATCGGCGGGCGACAGCGGCCGGGGGACGCCGGTGTGGTCGCACGGGTACCGGGGCACCGGGAGCAGGTCCGGCTCGTACAGCACCGACACCCGCGGGCCGGCGGCCTCGATCCGGGCGACGTACTCCGGCTCCAGCGGCGACGCCACCAGCACGCTGACCCTGTCCGACACCATCCGTCCTCGTTCGCTGAGCTGTCCGATTGTCGACAATCGACGATTGTCCTTGAATTTTCACGCCGCGTCAAGGCTCAGTCCGGGCCAGGGCTGGACCGAAGGCGGGGACATCTTCGTGTCTGCCAGTAAAAATCATGTAACAGACGATGCCCAGAGGATTGACGGAGCTGCCTGCACATTTTTAGAGTGAGGCAAAGTTGTCGACAATCGACGAAAGGGGCGCGGCGATGTCCCTAGCCACTCGGTCCCGGATCATCAGCACTGGCCTGGCTGTTCTGGCGCTGGGGGTCGTCGCCGCCTGCAGCGGCCCGTCCACCCCGGCCGGCACCGGCACCGGCGCCGGCAGCTCGTCCGGTTCTGACGTCAACACGCTGGTGATCGCCAACGCGGTCAAGGTGGACACGCTGGATCCCGAGGCTAACTCGGTGAACGAATCCATCTGGCTGGACCAGAACCTCTACAGCCGCCTGCTGCAGCCGAACGCGACCGGGACCGCGCTGCTGCCGGATCTGGCCAGCTCCTGGGACATCTCTGCCAGCGGCTTGAGCTACACCTTCCACCTGCGGCCAGACGCCAAGTTCTCCAACGGCAGCCCGGTGACCGCGGCGGACGTCGTGTACTCGATCCAGCGGTCCCGCGCGTTCTCCGGCGGCTGGGGCTTCCTGCTCACCGCGGTGAAGACCATCACCGCGCCCGACCCGCACACCGTCGTCATCACCTTGTCCCAGCCGCACGCCCCGCTGCTGGCCGACCTGGCCATGTACGCCTACTCCGTGGTTCCCGAGAAGCTGGTCAAGTCCGAGGGCTCCTCGTTCTTCCAGCACCCGGTGGGCAGCGGACCGTTCATGGTCAGCTCCTACAGCCCCGACAGCGAGGTCGACCTGACCCGCAACCCGGACTTCTACGGGACCAAGCCGAAGATCAGCAAGGTCCGGATCCTGATCGTGCCGGACGACAACAGCCGGGTCCTGATGCTGGAGAGCAAGAAGGCCGACGTCATCGAGAACCCGCCCGGCAACCTGGTCAGCCAGATCGACAAGACGCCCGGCCTCAGCGTGCAGCTGTTCCCGTCGACCAGGGTCGATTTCATCCAGCTGGACGAGCACTTCAAGCCGTTCAAGAGCCAGCTGGTGCGGGAGGCGCTGAACTACGCGATCAACCGGAACGCGATCGTGAGCCTGGCCTACCAGGGCCACGCGACCCCGGGCGCCTCGTTCATGCCGTACAAGATGGAGTTCTTCGACTCCGGGCTGCAGCCCTACCCGTACGACCCGGCCAAGGCCAAGCAGCTGCTGGCCCAGGCCGGCTACCCGCACGGCTTCAACACGTTCCTGATCACGGTCAGCGGCGACGTCGCCGGACAGGCCGAGGCGGTCGTGGTCAAGTCCGAGCTCGCCGCGGTGGGCATCAACGTGAACATCCAGTCCTACGAGCTGCTGACCGCCTACAACAAGGAGGACAACGGCCACTCGGAGATGGGCGAGCGGTACTGGACCAACGACATCATCGACCCCGACGAGGTGGCCACGTTCGGCGCCGACTGCCAGGGCGGCGCCAACGCCTTCAACAGCTACTGGTGCGACAACCAGGCCAATTCGCTGGTCAACCAGGCCCGCGCCGAGCGCAGCGACGCCACCCGGCAGCAGATGTACAGCCAGCTCCAGCAGATCGTCTACCAGCAGTCGCCGTTCGTGGTCACCGACTACAGCCCTTACCGGTACGGCGTCGGCAGCTGGGTCCACGGGTTCCACGTGACCCCGCTGGGCAACTACGACCTGTCGCTGGAAACGCTGACGGTCAGCTCGCACTGAGGCGGCCGCCGTGAGCCGCTTCGGGACGCTACCCCGGCGCCTGGCCCACCTGGTCATCGTGCTGTTCGGGATCACGCTGGTCACGTTCCTGCTGCTCCGGCTGATCCCGGGCGACCCGGCCCTGGCCATTCTGGGCAGCAGCTACACCCACACCCGGGCCGTGGCCATCGATAACTTCCTGGGCCTGAACCGGCCCATCTGGGTCCAGTACGGCCTGTTCATGGGGCGGCTGGTACGCGGGAACCTGGGCTTCTCGTTCTTCTACAACTTGCCGGCCAGCACGGTGATCGCCAATCACATCGCCCCCACGCTCTTCCTGGTTCTCTACAGCGCGGTGCTGGCGGCCGCGATATCGTTCCCGGTCGGCTTCTACGCCGGCCTGCGCCGGGGCGGCGTGCTCGACCAGGCCTCGCGGGTCTTCTTCACGCTCAGCTTCGCCATGCCGGCCTTCTGGCTCGGCATCATCTTGATCATCGTGTTCAGCGTGCACCTGCACGTGTTCCCGCTGAACGGGTTCGGCTCGGGCTTCACCGGCCACCTGTACAACCTGTTCCTGCCCGCCCTGACGATCGCGCTCGGGTTCTCGACGGTGCTGGTCCGCAGCCTGCGCGCCGCCACCATCGCCACCTTGCAGGCCGAGTTCATCGACACCGCCCAGATGAAGGGCATCCCGTGGACGCAGGTGCTGTGGCGGCACGTGTTCCGTAACGCGGTGCTGGCGGTGGTGGCGGTCTACGGCGTCAACCTGGCCTACCTGATCAGCGGCACCGTCCTCGTGGAGAACGTGTTCGCGCTGCCCGGCCTGGGCACCTTGCTGGTCAGCTCGGTCTCCGACCGCGACTACCCGGTGGTGCAGGGCGTGACGCTGCTGTTCGCGGTGCTGATCGTGGCCATCAACCTGCTCACCGACATCGTGCAGGCCGCACTGGACCCGCGGGTAGGACAGGAGATCGGGGATTGAGCACGATGTGGGCCGCCAGCCCGTCCGAGCTGCTGATGAAGGCCGCCACCAAGACGGCCCGGCGGCGGCGCAGCGTGGCCCGGCGGCGGATGCCGCTCATCATCGGCCTGGTCATGCTGGGCATCGCCATCGCCGCCGTGCTGCTGGCGCCGGTGCTGGTCAGCCAGTCCCCCACCGCCATCGACCCGCTGCACCCGCTGGCCCCGCCGGGCACCGCCGGGCACCTGCTGGGTTCCGACCAGTTCGGCCGGGACCTGCTGGCCCGCGTCCTGTATGGCGGGCGGATCGACCTGGCCATCGCGTTCGGCGCGACCAGCGTGACCCTGGTCGGCGGCACGATCATCGGCCTGTTGGCCGGCTACATCGGCGGCAAGCTGGACAGCTTCCTGATGCGCCTGGTCGACCTGTTCTTCGCGTTCCCGTTCCTGGTCCTGATCATCGCGATCGTGGCCATGCTGGGACCCAGCATCTTCAACATGTTCCTGGCCATCTGGATCACCAGCTGGGTGAGCTACGCCCGGATCATGCGGGCGCAGACCGTGGTGGCCAAGAAACAGCAGTACGTGCTGGCCGCCCGGGCGCTTGGGTACAGCCCGCTGCGGATCATGTTCCGGCACATCCTGCCCACCACCGCCTCGGCGGTGATCCTGTTCTCGATGGTGGACGCGGTGGGGAACATCATCCTGGCCGCCTCGCTCGGCTTCCTCGGGCTCGGCGCCCAGCCGCCGTCCCCGGAATGGGGGACGATGATCTCCGACGGCCAGAACTACATCCTGACGTCCTGGTGGCTGGCCACCATCCCCGGCCTGGCGGTGGTGTTCACCGGCGTGGCGTTCAGCCTGATCGGCGACGGGCTGGCCGACCTGCTGCGGGCAGGCGACCGGTGAGCGTGCCAGGGAAGCCGCTGCTCACGGTCCAGGATCTGCGCAGCTACCTGGCCACCAGCCAGGGCGTGGTCCGCGCGGTCGACGGGGTGTCGCTCACCGTGCACGAGGCCGAGGTACTCGGCATCGTCGGCGAGAGCGGCTGCGGCAAGACGGTGACCTGCCGCACGATCATGGGCCTGATGCCGGCCGCCAGCCTGCACGCCAGCGGGGAGGTCATCTACCACCCGCACGGCGAGCGGAGCATCCTGAATGCCCCGCCGTCTGAGCTACGGGCCCTGCGGGGCGCGCAGCTGGCGATGATCTTCCAGGACCCGATGACCGCGCTGAACCCGGTCCGCAGCATCGGCGACCAGCTGCTGGAGGCGGTCAAGGCGCACGCCAGCCTGTCCCGGGCCCAGGCCAGGGAACGGGCCGTCAGCCTGCTGGAGCGCGTCGGCATTCCGGCGCCCGCCCGGCGCATGCGCGACTACCCGTTCCAGTTCAGCGGCGGGATGCTGCAGCGGGTCCTGATCGCGATCGCGCTGGCCTCCTCACCCCGGCTGCTGCTGGCCGACGAGCCCACCACGTCGCTGGACGTGATCATCCAGGATCAGATCCTCAGCCTGCTGCTCGAACTGCAGGAAGACACCGGCATGAGCATGATCCTGGTCAGCCACGACCTGGCGGTGATCACCGAAGTCTGCGACCGGATCGTGGTGATGTACGCGGGCCAGGTCGTGGAGGAAGGCGCCACGGCTGACATCATCACCGACCCCCGGCACCCCTATACTCGGGCGCTGCTGGACGCGCTCCCTACCGAAGGCCAGCGCGGAAAGCTACGCAGCATCGGCGGATCGCCGCCGAGCCTGATCGACGTGCCCGCGGGCTGCCGGTTCGCGGCCCGTTGCCTGTACGCGGTGGCCAAGTGCCTGACCTGGGACACCGAGCTCCTCCCGGCGGGTCAGGACCGGCACGCCGCCCGCTGCTGGCGCCAGGGGGAGATAGAGCACGAGACCGGGAGGTCGCAGGCATGACCGCGGGAAATCCGCTCGGGATCGGCGTCGTGGGCGCGGGGCGGTGGGCCAACCTGGCCCACCTGCCCGGCTGGGCCCGGGACGAGCGCTGCCGGATCGTCGGGGTCTGCGACCGCGAGCCGGAGCGGGCCGCCGCCGCGGCGGATCAGTACGGCGCCGCCGTGGTCACCCTGCCCCTGGACGGAGAAGGCGGCGCCGCGCGATGACCAGCCCGGCCCAGGTGCGCTGGGGCATCATCGGCACCGCGAACATCGCCCGCGCGGTGTTCCTGCCCGGGCTGCGGCAGGCCGGCGGCGACGCGACCGCGGTGGCGGGCCGGGAGGCCGAGCGGACCGGGCAGTACGCCCGCGACAACGGGATCGCCCGCGCCGTGGCGGGCTACCAGGCCTTGATCGATGACCGCGACATCGACGCGCTGTACATCGCGCTGCCCAACGCGCTGCACGCGGAATGGACCATCCGCGCGCTGGAGGCGGGCAAGCCGGTGCTGTGCGAGAAACCACTGTGCGGCACGCTGGCGGACACCGAACGGACGCTGGAGGCGGCCCGCCGGACCGGGACCCTGCTCTGGGAGGCGTTCGCGTTCCCGTTCCACGCGCAGCTGGCCCAGCTCAGGCAGCTCATCGCCGACGGCGCCATCGGCGAGCTGATGGAGATCAAATCCAACTTCCACTTCTCGGTGACCCGGCCGGGCAACATCCGCTACTCCCGGGACCTGCAAGGCGGCGCGCTCCTCGACGTCGGCTGCTACCCCATCCGGCTGGCCGCCGAGCTGTTCGGCGCGCCACACCAGTCGGCGTGGGCGACGGCCATCCGCGGCGGCCAGGACGTGGACGTCGACGTCTGGGGGGTACTCGGCTACCCGGCCGGACGTCGGCTGCTGCTGTCGTGCGGCTTCGGCCGCAGCTACGACGCGTTCACCACACTCGAAGGCACCACCGGGCAGATTCACGTGACCAACCCGTTCCATCCGGGTCCGGGCGACAGCTACGCGGTCAAGGCCGGGCGCGACGAGCCGCGCCAGCACCCGGCCGCACCGCGGGAACTGTCGTTCACCGGCCTGACCCGGCATATCAACGCCGTGCTGCGGGGCGAGGAAGAGCCCCGGCTGCTCGCCGTCGACACCACGCTCGCCGTCGCCCAGGGCCTGCACGACCTGGCCGAGGCGGCTAAGCCCTGATCCTTACCCGCCGCCATCGCCGTGGGTAGTGACGGTCGCGACATCGGGCAGCCGCTGGTCGGCGGCCGATCTCGGCACCATCCGCAGGACGGAGTCCGGGATAGGGCCGACCGTGAGGACGCGCACCTGGGCACCGGCGGTGACGGCGGCGAAGGACCCTTCGGCCGGGACCCGGTCCGGGAGAACGACGTCGTGGGATCCGGCGGCGAGTTCGCCGTCGAATACCCGCATCGAGGTGCTGGCGGGCTCAGGAGGCGTCCATGACGTCATCCACAGCGCCTCGATGGTCACCCGCGCGGCGTCCGGCAGCGTCACCCGGATCGTCCGGTTTTCGGCGTCGTACCCGATCTCGGCGGCGCCCGCTGAGACGCCAGAGGTGACCGCGGCTACCTGGGCGGCGATAACCCCGGCGATGCCGGCCAGTCCCTGGACGAAGGTGATCCCGGGATTGCGCTTGGTGATCTCGTCGCCGAGGTGCCGCTTGGTGCCGGGCGGGACCATGCCCCCGAAGACCAGGACATCGAGGTCGCTGACGTCGTAGTCGTCGAGCACCTGGTCGAACTGGTTGGTCGCGTCGGCGCGATGGCCCTGGCCGCGCAGCAACTCGACGGCCGCCACCAGCACGCCCGGGCTGCGTCCGACGACCAGCACGCGGGCGGGGGCGGGGCTGGCGGATATTTCGTTCGTCATCTGATCTCCATTTTTGTTTCTAGGCCGGCCGCGTCCTGCGGCTGGTCCCCTTCGGCCTCGTGGCGGGCCGGGTCTTCGCGGGTGTTCTTCGTGGCCAGGGCCAGGACCGCCGCGGCCGCGGCGAACACGGCTCCGGTGGCCAGGGCATGCCGCAGGCCGGAGGCGGTGGCGTCGCGGACGGGGGTGCCCGTGGCGAGGAGATGGCTGATGCGCGCGGCGCCGACGGCCGAGAAAATGGCCAGCCCGAGGGCACCGCCGAGTTGCTGGGAGGAGTTGAGGATGGCGGCGGCCAGCCCCGCGCGGCTCGGCTCGACGCCCGCGTTGGCGGCCGTCGTCACCCCCACGAACACCGGTCCCGTGCCGAAGGCGACGAGCAGCAGCCCGGGCAAGATGTGGGCGGCGTAGCCGCCGCCGACCGGGACCCGGCTCAGCAGGAGCAGGCCGCCGGCCGCGATCAGCGCACCCGCGCAGATCACCACGCGGCTGCCGGCCTTGGTGAGCAGCTTGGATCCCACCCCGGCCGAGATCCCGATGGCGACGGTGAGCGGAAGGTACGCCGCCCCGGCGACGACCGGCGAGTAGCCGAGGATGTTCTGCATGTAGAGGGTGAGGAAGTAGAACATCGAGAGCATGCCCGCGAAGCCGATCAGTCCCGTGAGGTTCGCGGCCGCCAGGCCGGGCACCCGGAAGATACTCAGCGGCAGGATGGGGTCGCGGGCGATCCGCTCGATGACCACGAAGCAGGCCAGCAAAAGCACCGCACCCGCCAGCTCGAGCCACGTGGCGGCGGCACCCCAGCCCTGACTGGGCGCCTTGATAAGGGCGTAGACCAGCAGCAGCATCCCGCCGGTGACGACGAGGCTCCCGAGCAGGTCGAACCGGGTGGTGCGATCCGCCGGGAGGTCACGGGGCAGGATCGCGACGATGGCCGGGATCACGAGCACGCAGGCGATCGGGTTGACGAACATGACCCATCGCCAGCCAGGGCCCTCGGTCAGGACGCCGCCGAGCAGGATTCCGGCGGCTGAGGCCAGACCCGCGACCGCGGCCCAGACCCCGAGCGCCGACTGGCGGTCGCGGTTGGTCGTGAACGTGGTGGTGAGCGTCGAGAGCGCCGCCGGAAGCATCAGCGCGGCGCCGAGGCCTTGGACGAGCCGGGCAGCGATGAACACGCCCGCGTCCCCGGCGAACCCGCCGGCCAGCGAGGCGAGTCCCACCAGGGCCGTGCCGGCGAGCATGACGCCGCGTCGGCCGAGGAGGTCGGCCAGCCGCCCGCCGAGCAGCATGAAACCGCCGTAGGTCAGCAGGTACGCGGACGGCACCCACTGCAGGCTCTGCACCGAGAAGTGCAGCGAGCGCAGGATGTGAGGTAGCGCCACGTTCGTGATGGACGCGTCGATGAAGTCCAGCAACGCGACCGCGCAGAGGAGCAGCAGGATCCGCCTGCCACGCCAGCTGCCGAGCGTTACGGGTTGGGCCGCCATACGACCTCCAGTGTTGGCCTGGCCAATGTTGGTTTAACCAACATAGCAAAGTGTTGGCCTGGCCAACAACTGATAATCTGAGGGGCATGCCAGTGCGTCACGATGCCATCGGCCGGGTTCCTGATCGGGTCGGGGAACGTCCGACCTGGATCCTCAGCCGCGTCTTCGCCCGCTCCTCAGCGCTGCTGGCGGCCGGCTTCGAGGCCCACGG
Source organism: Streptosporangiaceae bacterium (assembly GCA_050011155.1). Taxonomy (GTDB): domain Bacteria; phylum Actinomycetota; class Actinomycetes; order Streptosporangiales; family Streptosporangiaceae; genus Palsa-504. The sequence continues at coordinate 7,832 of JBEKJP010000020.1, read as the reverse complement.
CGACGGACTGCGCGGCTACCACTTCCGGCTGCTGGCCGCGCTCGAGCAGTGGGGGCCGGCCAGCCAAGCCGACCTCAGCCGTGACACCGGGATCGACCGGAGCGACGTCACCGCCGCCCTCAACGAACTCGAGTCACGCGGCTACGTCGAGCGGAAGGTCGACCCCGGCCACAAACGGCGCAACATCGTCACGCTCACTCCCCAAGGGGCCGACGCGCTCGTCAGGCTCGATGCCGTTATCGAAGGGATCCAGGAGGCCGTGCTCGCCCCCCTCACCGCGGCGCAGCGGCGCCAGTTCGTCAGCCTCTTGTCCCGCCTGACCTAGCCGCGCGCCTACCCACTCGGTGGGCATCATGGAATTCAGCGGCATGTAAGCGCTTAGATTGGTAATCTGCGGTGATCGCGGGTTGCGCCGCGCAGGTTGCCGACTGCCGTGGTGGCAGCACACGAGAGGGGAACCGGCTGACCGGGTTCGGCGTTTCTCCGGCCGCCACGCTCTACGACGTGGCGCGAGAAGCGGGAGTCTCCACGGCTACGGTCTCCCGGGTAGTCCACGGCCAGGACCGGGTCCGCCCGTCCACCCGGGCGCGCGTGCTGGAGGTGATCGAGGCCCTCGGCTACGTTCCCGACAGCGCGGCGCAGAGCATGGTCCGGCAGCGCAAGGAAGTGATCGGGCTCCTGGCCGTGGAAAGCCGCAGCCCTGACACCGATGTCGAGCAGCAGGGCTTGCTGTTCATCGAAGAGGTACTGCGCGGCGTGGAGTCCTCGCTGGGCGAGATCGAATGGTCGCTGCTGATCGCCTTGCTACGCGACGACAACCCGGCGGGCGCCTATCAGCGGATGCAGAAAATATCGGCCAAGGTCGACGGGATGCTCATCGCCGAGGGGATCGTCAGCTCCGAGCACCTGGCGCGAGTGGCCGCACGTGTCCCGGTCGTGCTGGTCGCCGGCTCCCCCGGCGAGCCGCACGCCGACGTCTTCGGCGTCGACAACCGGGCCGGCACTAAGGCGCTGGTCGGCCACCTGGTCGAACGGCACGGCCGGACCCGGCTGTTCGAGATAACCGGGCCGCCGGAGGCCCCGGACGCACGGGAACGGCACAGCGCCCTGGCGGACGCAGTCGCCGCGCACCCGGGCGCGACGCTGGCCGGGTCCTTCCAGGGCTGGTTCGCCGCCATGAGCGGCCAGCTGGCCGTGCGCGAGATCCTCACCCGGCCGCGGCGGGAGCGACCCGATGCGATCGTCTGCGCCAACGACCAGATGGCGATCGGAGCCATCCGCGAGCTGCAGCTGGCAGGGATTCGGGTCCCAGCCGACATCGCCGTCGTCGGCTTCGACGACATGCACGCCGGCGCCCTGCTCCTACCGCCCCTGACCACGGTCCGGCAGCCCATGCGCCTCCTCGGCGAGCGTGCCTGCGCCCGCCTGCTGCAGCGGATCGCCCAGCCGGACCTGCCCCGCCACGTCGAACGGCTGCCCGCCGAGCTCATCATCAGGGAAAGCTGCGGCTGCGGCCCGCACACCGCCCCGGCCTCCGGATCCAGAGCAAGCGGGTGAGCCCGCGCCTGCTCCGGAGGTACGCCGGAATGCGGACTGGTTTACGTATGCGCCACGCGGGTGGGCGGGTTCGTGATCTGCTCGTAGAGGCGGCCGGCGGCGGCGTGCATCTGCTCGGTCATGGTGGTGCTGCCGGTATGGCCGGAGTCTTCGATGATGATCAGCTCGGCGCCGGGCCAGGCGCGGGCGAGTTCCCACGGGGTGCAGGCGCCGCCGCCGAGGTCGTTGCGGCCGTGGATCAAGACGCCGGGGATGCCGGCCAGCTGGCCGGCCTCGCGGATCAGCACGCCGTCCTCGAGGAAGCCGTCGTGCGCGAAGTAGTGCGAGCAGATGCGCACGAACGCCAGTTTCGCGTCGTCGGGCCGGTCGCCGTACGCGCCGGGGCTCCCGTTGCTTTCCTGCGAGATGACCGCGTCCTCCCAGGTCGTCCACTCGGCCGCGGCCCTCGACCGGACTTCGATGTCGGGGTCCTCCATCATCTGTGAGTACGCCTGGAGCAGGCCCGGGATCGGCGGCGTGCTGTCGGTCGGCAGCCGGTACGAACCGGTCAGGCCCGCGAAGTCGCGGAACCGGGCCCAGGCCTCGGGGAAGAACCGGCCGACGCCCCGGTACAGCCAGTCAAGCTCCAGCCGCCTGGTCGAGGTCACGCTGAGCATGAGCATCCCGCTGACCCGCTCCGGATGCCGCTCCGCGTACGCCAGCGACAGCGTCACCCCCCACGACCCGCCGCGCAGCAGCCACTTCTCCACGCCAAGGTGCTCGCGCAGCTGCTCCATGTCCCTGAGCAGGTGCCCGGTCGTATTCAGGCTCATGTCCGCCGCAGGGTCACTGGCGTGCGGCAGGCTGCGGCCGCAGTTGCGCTGATCGAAGATGACGATCCGGAACTTCCCCGGGTCAAGCGACCTCCGGTTCCCCGCCGTGCAGCCCGACCCCGGGCCACCGTGCACGATCAGCGCGGGCACGCCATCAGGGTTCCCGCAGGTCTCCCAGTACACGAGGTTCCCGTCACCCGTGTCCAGCAGGCCGCTCTCATAGGGCTCGATATCCGGATACCTGGGCATGCACCGGATCTTAATAGGCCCGGTCAGCGCGACACGTCAGCGTCATGCCCACACCGACACACCCAACAACCGCCCTGCCGATTCGGCATCTGCCGGCGCTACAGGGCGTGTTGCAAACTGGCGGGGCCGCGGCCCGGGCGGCAGCACCGGCCGGAACGCTACGGAACCGCGCTTTCACCGCGCCAGGACGCACTGGAACCGCGGTTTCACTACGTCCTGCCGCGGGGCGCCCGGCCCAGCACGCCCCTCGTGAGATGACCCGTGCACCGTCAGCATCAAGAACACCGCCCGCAAGGTGCCCCGGCGCCCCGGCATCCTGTCCCTGCCAGGCAAACGCTTCTGGAACTTTCGCAGCACGCTCCATACCGACCTCGTGGCCTGCGCCGCGCAGATGGACCCGTTCTGAGGGCTCCCGCAGATGCGGCTCACCGACAAGGAAGGCGCTCTCAAGCACCTCTGGGGAGGAACCGCCATCCGCTCGGCGAAAAGATCCTTTCACCGGAACGGATGGCGGTTTACCCCGTGCCTCCGGCTCAGCCCTCGGGCGCCAGGCTCAGCAGGCGGCCGTTGATCTCCTCCACGGCAGTCGGGATGAGCCTGCTCATCATCGTGACGGCGGCGCGGCCGGCACCCGGCACGATGAGCAACGACGCGACCGTGCCCGAGACGCCGCCGCCGACGAGGCCGGCCACGCTTCCGTCCGGACGCAGCGGCCAGCCAAGGCCGAAGCGCGGGCCGGCAGCGCTACCGGACGCCCGCTGGGGCCTGAGCGCCTCGGCGGCCAGGCCGGCGGGGAGCAGCGAGGTCCAGGTGGCGCCGAAACGGGACAAGTCGGCCGCGGTCGACCACAGGCCGCCCACGGCCGGGATGACGCAGATCTGCGCCGTGACCCGCCGGAAGCGGCCGGCGTCGTCGAGCCGGGTCGTCCACCACCCCGCCCGTATGGCTGAGCAGTTCACGAACGGTGACCTCCGGGTCGGCCAGCCGGACCGCGCGCAGGTAACGGCCGGCTGGAGCGTCAAGCTCGACCCGGCCGTCGGCCACCAGCCGCAGCATCACGGTGGCGGTGACGACCTGGGTGAGCGCGCCGGTCATGAACCGCTGGCCGGGCCTGAGCGGCTCCGGCCGGTCAAGGTCGGCCCAGCCGAGCGCCAGGCTCCACGTCTGGATCCCAGCACCGGCAGCATCCCCGGTGCCCGCGCCCGTGACGGCCATGCTGAGGCCGGGCGGGGCAAACTCGGCGAGCGACCGGCGCGCCAGCGCCATCGCCTCGGCCGGTACCCGGCCCGCGGTCACGGCGGGCGGCGCCGCCACCCGGTCGTCGGTGACGTGCTCGCTGAGCCGGTAAACCCGGGCCGAGATCAGCCGGTGCGGCGGATCAGCCTCGGCGAGCGCCTCCAGCCGCAGCCCGCCGGCCTGAGCCCGGACGCTCCGCTGTCGGTTACGGCAAAGCCTGTGGTTCGCCAAGGGGCACGATGTCCACCCGGTAGACGTCTTCCGACCCATGCCTCAAGCCCGACTCGATGCCGCGTGCCAGTGCCTTGACCTGAGCGCCGCGGAGGCCGTCGTCGATGTCAACCCGGGCGACAATCCACACCCGGCCCGGACCGACGAAGGTGACCAGGAGTTCGTGAATGGCGGTCACACCGGGGTACCCGAGGAGGAAGGCTCGTACTCTCTCCTCCTCAGCTGGCCGGAATGGCTGGGTGAGGCCAGCAACATCGCGGCCCTCCGGTCCCCCGGCCCCCGCCCAGGCGCCGACCAGGAAGTCGTGGCTGCGCTGGACAAGCCGAAGACTGACGCGGATCATCACCAGCGCGATGAGCACCGCGGCCACTCCCTGCGGTATCGACGACCCGGTGATCTGATTAAGGGCCAAGGCGGCAAACGCGATCACGTCTCCGAAGACCGACACCGCGTCCTCGAGGAACACAGCCCGCAGCGAGGATTCAGACGTGACCCTGGACTCCTCCAGGAATTCTCGATGGTAACGGCGTGCCCGGCGGATCATCTGGCCCGCTGACTGGCGAATTGACACCAGATCAAAGACGGTAGAGATGGCAAGCACGACATAGGCTACGGCGAACGACTTGGTGGCGCTGGGGTGGATCAGGTCATCGATGCCGTCACGCAGGGAGAACCCCGCGCCGGCGACCAGCACGCCGAGAGCCGCGATCAGCGCCCAGAAGTAGGCTTCCCGCCCGTACCCCAGGGGATGCTGATCGTCGGGAGGGCGGCTGCTGCGACGCTGGGCAATGAAGAGGGACAGGTCGTTGGCGTTATCGGCGAGTGAATGCGCGGCCTCGGCGGCCAAGGCGGTCGAACCAGTGAAGACCGCTGCACCGACCTTGGCAAGGCTGACCCCAAGACCCGCCCCAAGGGATACCAATACGGTCCGCGTGCTATCGTCCGGCATCGCCGGCCTCCACTCTCCCTGGCGAACGCACAGGGTGTGCTCGATCGCTTAAGACCGATACTGGCGCATGCCAGGCGGGTGGCGGTCCGGCCGCAGGATCGTCTTGCGGATCTCGGCGGCCATGCCAGGACTCGGTACACCAGCTCACTGCTACCAGCGGCGGCCCAAGGGAGGTAATCAGCGATCGCCTCGCCGACATCGCACGGCAGCGGAAGCGCCTCCTCCCGCCGTGCTTTCCCGCGGACCGCCAGTTCGCCGCGGCGCCAGTCATCGATGTCGTCCAGCGTCATTGGCAACAAGCAACTCCAGACAGCACAGGCAACAGGGGTTAAATATCAAGTGCCGCTGACCAGCCCTGATCATCTGCGCGCAGCATGACTCGATGCAGGGTAATCGGCTGCGGTGATGAGCCTTCGCCGGATCGGCGGTTTCCCGCAGGGCACGGGCGCGCTTGACTCAGGGGTGAACGCGCATCGGCTGTCGATGGCTGAGCAGAGGGGACCGGGAATGTCCCAGTACGGTGATTACCAGAATGAGATCTACGAGGCAGGCGTTCTTCAGGGGAGGCTGCCGCGCTGGCCGATGGACTACCAGACGCTGGAGCGGAACGGGGCGGCGGCCCTTCCGGACTGGATCCTGTCTTTCGTAGCGGGGGGCGCCGGTGCCGAGCGCACCCAGCACGCCAACGTCGAGGCTTTCGGCGGCTGGGGGATCGTGCCGCGGATGATGCAGCAGGCCACCAAGCGCGACCTGTCCGTGTCGCTGTTCGGGCTCGACCTGCCCAGCCCGCTTTTCCTGGCCCCAGTAGGGGTCACCGGCATCTGCTCGCAAGACTTCCACGGCGACCTCGCCGTAGCAGGAGCTGCCGCCCGCACCGGCGTGCCGTGGACCGTGTCGACCCTGACCAATGACCCCCTAGAGCAAGTGGCCGCCCGGTTCGGGGACACCCCCGGGTTCTTCCAGCTCTACACGCCCACCGATCGCGACCTCGCCACGAGCCTGATCCGGCGCGCCGAGCACGCCGGCTACCGCGCTCTCATCGTCACCCTTGACACCTGGATAACCGGCTGGCGCCCCCGGGACCTGCACACCGCGAACTTCCCGCAATTGCGGGGCTATGTCCTGGCCAACTACTTCTCGGACCCGTATTTCCGCAAGCGCCTCGCTAAGAGCCCCGAGGACGACCTGCCCGCTGCGGTGCAGGAGTGGGCGAAGATCTTCGGGCACTCGGTGGGCTGGGACGATCTCGCCTGGATGCGAGACGCCACCAGCCTGCCGATCGTGCTCAAGGGCATCAACCACCCCGACGACGTGCGCCGGGCCAAGGACCACGGTGTCGACGGCATCTACTGCTCCAACCACGGCGGCCGGCAGGCAGACGGCGGCCTCCCGACCCTCGAAGCCCTGCCCGACGTCGTCGACGCCGCAGGCGACACCCCGGTCCTATTCGACTCCGGTGTCCGCACCGGCGCTGACGCGGTCAAAGCGCTGGCCCTGGGCGCCACTGCGGTCGGGATCGGTCGCCCCTACATCTACGCGCTCGCCCTCGGCGGCGAGGACGCCGTCGTGCACATTATCCGCTCGCTACTCGCCGAGGCCGACCTGCTCATGGCCGTGGACGGCTACCCCACCCTGGCCGACCTGCGCGCCGACGGGGCGATCCGGCGTGTCCCCGGCCGCTGACCCTGTCTGCGGTCATGCAGAACCGAGCGTCGGCCAGCCACGCCGAACACGCTTAGCTTAGCGCTCGCGCGGATTGGTGTAATCTGCGGGGCTTCGGCGTGTCATAGGCGAAACAGGCACAGGTCCCGTGATCATCGGAGTTCTCTACGCTTCGTGATCACGGGAGTCCCTGTGCCTGCCATCCCATCATGGCTGCTGGAGCCCCTCTGGGACCAGTTCGCCGCGCTGCTGCCCGACCGGCCCGTCTATGACCCCTCGCACCCGCTGGGCTGCCACAAGCCGCGGATCGGCGACCGGGTCATCTTCGAGAAACTGATCCAGGTCCTGCGGTCCGGCTGCTCCTGTGCCTCGATCGCCGACTGCACCTGCGGCGCCACCACGATCCGGGACCGCCGCGACGAGTGGATCAAGGCCGGGATCTTCGCGGAGCTGAAGCAGATCGCCCGGGAGTCCTATGACCGCATCGCCGGGCTGGTCCTGGCCGGCCTGGCCGTTGACGGCTGCATTACCAAAGCTCCCGGCGGCGGGGACTGCGCCGGCCCCAGCCCGGTGGACCGCCGCAAGCTCGGCATGAAACGGTCCCTGCTGGCGGAGGGCTACGGCATCCCGCTGGGCCGGGTGCTGGCCCCGGCGAACCGGCACGACTCCCCGCTGCTGGCACCCACGCTGGACAAACTCGATGACCTGGGCCCGCTGCCCGATGACATCACCATCCACCTCGACGCCGGATACGACTCGCAGAAGACCCGCGACGAGCTGGCCGCCCGCGGCATGACCGGCGAAATCGCCCGCAAGGGCGGCAAGGCCCCGATCCAGGCCGGGCAGCGCTGGCACATCGAGCGCACCAGCTCCTGGCATAACGGCTTCAACCGCCTGCAGCGCTGCTATGAACGCCACGAGGAGGTCATCGACGCCTTCTTCGATCTCGCCGATGCGATCATCACCGTCCGTAGCCTCATCCGCCAGGCATGGACTCTCTACCGGTGGGACAGCCGCCCGGCCAGGCGACCATGATCCCTTACCTATCCGCGCGACCGCTAAGCTTGTTATTTAAGGTGCCTGCCTGCGGGGTTTTCTTCCTTGTTTCTTCGCGCTTGACGGTTTTGCCGACGTCG
>JBEKJP010000019.1:0-72834 GCA_050011155.1 Streptosporangiaceae bacterium | reverse complement strand
CCGCGGTCAGCTCCGTCGCGTCCGCCGTCGCGACGAACGCCAGCCCGGCGCGCACCATGTCCATCGCCTCGCTGACGCTGGCGAAGGCCGGGGCGGTAGCCACCTGGGTTACCTCCTTCCGGAAGGCGCTCACGGGGAATGGGTTCTTGCGGGTGCCTTCTTCCTGGCGCTGGAGGTTCTCGCCGCTCGGCAGCTTCTAGATTCTTAGTTCGACCCTACCTGGCGGCTACGACATTCCGACCGACATACACGCGAGTTACCCGAAATAGGTACCTACGATTTAAAAGAGGTTCGTGATACTGCCGAGAACAGAGCGGGATCCGAGAAGGTAGCGCAGCGGGGGCTTGCCCGGGCCAGCCGAGGTAGCGGTGCAACTCGAAGCGCAGCAGCCGTTCGTCCCAGCTGGAGTGGGGCCGCAGGACTTCCAGGCAATCTGGGCGTTCCAGTGCTGATCCTCGCGCCAGCCGGTGCCCTGGGGGATCTCCAGGTCCAGCTGCACCCCAATGTTCGCTGGACGAACCCCATGTGGACAGCTTGGGGAGAGCTTGTGGATAAAAGCGCCTGGGACCGTGGTGTCTTGGTCAGCCTCGGGTGAGCTGGACCGTGCGATTCAGCGTGGTGGGCGGGATGGAAGTGCACTCGGTCAGCGCCTCGTCCTGGCACACCACTCCGTCAAGCTGCAGCGGATTGGTCATCTGGGCTGAGATAATCCGCCCGCTGGGCCGGTCGACCACCGTGGTGACCGTGAACGACTCGCATCCCCACAATGCGACAAACTCGGTCCCTTCCGCCTGGACGAGCTCGAAGTTGTTCGGGGTAGAGCCGCATACCGGGCTGCTCATAAAGGGCTGGGTGAGCGTGAGGCCGCCCGCAGCCGGCGGCTGGTAGGACGACGTGAACGTGGCCTGCCGGGGGCTCAAGTGAGTCAGCGTGGTCGTGAGCTGGACCAGATCCTCACCCACCGGCGCGGTGGCGCTGGAGAAATTCCCTGGCAGCAGCGTGGGATCCACGTGTGACTGGCCAGGCTGGTGCAGATCGTCGATGCCGGTACGGTCACTCAGGCCGACGTAAATGGTGAGCAGGTCGTCCACCGGACCTTGCAACTGGCCCGCCGTCTGCGTGTCGGGCAGCGCGAGACCATTCGGGTCCCTCGGATCGAGCGACACGACATACGGCGGGAACGCCTGGGCCTGCGCGTCCATATTCTGGCCATCGGCGGTCAGGGCGACCCACTTGACCTGCTCGCCGCCGATGCCCTGGTGGACGAAGGACTTCAGCCGCGCTACCGCGGTGACCTCTGCCCCGTTTTCGTCTTCGGTATAGCTGTAACGGGATACCTGTCCGTTTACATAGTGGCGGGTATAGGTGTAACCGGGTCCCGAAAGTGCTGAGGCCGACGCTGAAGAGCACGTCGCCACGAGCGTGCCTGCACAGAAAACCATGACCGCCGAGAACGCAATCCTCACAATTGCCCCAATCCCGTGTGCGCCTGGCCTGGAATGCCGATTCCATACCCGTCCGCATGGCAGAAAACACATTTTCGGTAAATAGGGCGCATATCGGTTAATTTCCGCAAATAGAGTGCAATTTCTCGCAGCAACAGGTCGTAATTAGATATTGTCGGCGAAAAACCGGGGCTGACGCGACAGGTGCGGTGTATTCGTACCAAAGAGGCGCACGTCAGGACCTGCGGCAGGACGTTCCAGAACCGGCGGCCCCGCCCGGCGGTCACCAAGATCGCGATAAGCCTCTGACCTGTGGAGCTAAGGGGACACGAACCCGTGGCCAGCTGGATGCAAACCAGGGTCGCTCGCGGCAGGCACAGGTAGCCGAGCTCGGCCTGCCCGGCACGGCTTCGTTCCTGCCCGTGCTAATGCTCGCGGTCCTGTTCGGCCTGTCGATGGACTACGAGGTATTCCTGGTCTCCCGGATCCGCGAGGAATGGGCCGCCACCGGCGACAACCACCAGGCCATCCGCACCGGCCAGGCCACCACCGGCCGGGTCATCATCGCCGCCGCCACCATCATGATCCTGGTGTTCAGCGCCTTCATCCTGTCCGGCCAGCAGAGCATCGGCGAGATCGGCATCGGCCTGGCCGCCGCCGTCCTGCTCGACGCCTTCCTGCTGCGCACCCTGCTCGTCCCTGCCCTCATGCACCTATCCGGCCGCGGCAACTGGTGGCTACCCGGCTGGCTGGACCGCATCCTGCCGCACCTGTCCATCGAACCCGACACCCAGTCATCCGGCCCGCCCACCCCCGCGCTTGCCGGGGCCACGCACAGCCAGGCGCCCCGGTAGTGGCCCGCCCGCTGACCCGCCTGCGCCGAAAAGTTCGGTGGAGCTAAGGGGACTTGAACCCCTGACCCCTTGGATGCAAACCAAGTGCTCTTCCAGCTGAGCTATAGCCCCGAGATGTCTTCCGCCCAAGGGTACCCGGTTAGGGCACGTCCTTTACCGGGACCAGGTACTAACTACTTGAGCAGCCGGGACAGCCGCCGGTCGGCCAGGGGCTTGCCGCCGGTCTGGCAGGTCGGGCAGTACTGCAAGGCCGAGTCGGCGAACGAGACCTCGCGGATGGTGTCGCCGCACACCGGGCACTCCTGCCCGGCCCGGCCGTGGACGCGCAGGCCGCTCTTCTTCTCGCCCTTCAGGTCGGCCGCGGCCAGGCCCGCCGAACGTTCCACCGCCTCGCCCAGTGTGGTCTTGATCGCCTGGTACAGGGTGGCCACGTCGGCCGGCGTCAGGCTGGACGCGATCTTGAACGGGGACATCTTCGCGACGTGCAGCACTTCGTCGGAGTAGGCGTTGCCGATGCCGGCGATGATGTGCTGATCCCGGAGCACCCCTTTGACCTGGGTGCGGCGCCCGGCCAGCAGGCCGGCCAGGGTCTCCTCGGTGAAGTCGGCGGCCATCGGGTCGGGGCCGAGGGTGGCGACCCCGGGCACCTCGGCCGGGTCGCGGACCAGGTAGACCGCCAGGCGCTTCTTCGTGCCCTGCTCGGTCAGGTCGAAGCCGGAGCCGTCGTCGAGCCGGAGCCTGAAGGCCAGCGGGCTCTTGCCCGGCTTGGGCGGCGCCGACGGCAGGTCGTCGCGCCAGCGCAGCCAGCCCGCGCGGGCCAGGTGCATGATCAGGTGCAGGCCCTGGTCGGTGGCCAGGTCGAGGAACTTGCCGTGCCGGCCGGTGCCGGTGATGACGTGGCCGGTGAGGGCGGTGAGCGGCGGGTCGAACGTCTTCAGCACCGAGAACGAGGCCGCGTCGGCCCGGGCGATGGCGTGGCCGGTGGCGTGCTCGCGCAGGAAGACGGCCAGCGATTCTACTTCCGGCAGTTCCGGCATGCTTTACAGTCTGCCACGTGCCGGGGCCCTCATAACCTGGCGAAAGAGGTGGTCACCAGGTCGGGCAGCTCCCCGATGTCGGACAGCAGGTGGGTGGCCCCGGCCCGGCGGAGCCTGCTGGCATCGTCCACATCGCTGAGCATGCCGACGACGAACGGGGATCCGGCCCGCCGCGCGGCCAGCGCTCCGCCCTCGGTCGAGGTAACCATGGCCACCTCGCGCACGTCACCGATCCCCAGCCGCAGGACGGCGGTGAGGATCAGGTCGGGCCAGGGGAAGCCCTGGTCCACGTCGTCCATGCTCAGCACCAGGTCGGCCCGGTGCGACCAGTCCAGGTGCCTCAGCAGCAGGCTGAGGGGCGACTTGGACAGCGAGGACATCAGGCAGATCTTGACGCCGGCCGCGGACAGCTTGGCCAGCGCCTCGTTGGCGCCGGGGAGCGGCAGGACCCCGAACCGGTCCACCGCCGCCCGGAACGACCGCTCGAAGGCGTGGTTGGCGGCCTGGGCCCGGATCTCGTCTTCGGGGAACAGGCTCCGGATGACGTCGGCGGGCGGCCACCCGCGCGTCCGGTCGAACTGGACCATCGACCTGACGTACGCCGCGGTGCCGATGACCACGCCCTGGGTCGCGATCGCGTCGGCGAACGCGCGTTCCAGGACGCTGCCATCGACCGCGGCCGCCCCGACCACGTCACAGCAGACCAGCGATACACCAGTCGTATCGCTCACCTGCTTGCCTCCTAGCGCCGGCTCAGCTTCCCGGCAGCTGTTGGACATTGCCTCCGACCGCGCGGTTCAGTCCTCGTCGGCGGCGGTGGCCTCGGTCCACAGGTCGAGTTCGGCCCGGTCGGACTGGACCTTGCGCCACACGGCGAACGCGCCAAGCCCGAGCACGGCGAGCACGATGAGCTTCTTCACAGCGAGGAATCCTCCAGCTCGATGACATCGAAAAGCGGAACGGCGGACAGAGTTCCCGCCCTCCGCAGGTGTACGGCAGCTTAGCAAAGCCACACTGTCGGCCTTCTCTGCCAGCCTAGTCCGCCGATGGGCGTGCCGCACAAGCCGGATGACCCCGGCGAGAGGGTTTGACCTGGTGAGAGGGGTTCGTTGTGGGGTTACGTGGACTTGAACCACGGGCCTCGTCCTTATCAGGGACGCGCTCTAACCGACTGAGCTATAACCCCATGAACAATGCACCTGACCTGCGGAAACTGGCGCGGTCATTATCCTACCGTACCCGGGAGGCGCGTTGTGCCGTGGTTTGCGACCTGGCCATCGCGGGATGCTCCGACCGCTCCCGCGATGGTATCGCGCTTTCCCGGTGCGGCGTTACTCAGTTTCCCGCAGGGTTACCTCGACCCCGCCGACGAGCCGCGAGGTCAGGTTGTACACCACCGAGCCGATGGTGGACATCGCCGTGATCAGGACGATGTTGAGCGAGCCGAGCAGGGCGGTGTAGCCGAGCACGCGGGACGCCGACCACCAGGCCCTCGCGTTCACGCCCGAGGAGTTCTGGCTGGAGGTGAGGCTCGTCACGAGATGCTGGAGCGAGTCGAAGACGCCGAGCGCGGACAGCGCCCCGTAGAGCACGCTAACCGCCACGAACAAGATCACGAAGGCGACCAGCGAGACCACGAAGCTGAACTTCATCACGGACCACGGCTCGACCCGCGAGATGGTCAGGTGGGCTTGCCGCGCCGACCGCTTGGACTGGGCCTTCTGCTGCGCTTTCTGCTGCGCCTTCTGCGGCCCCTTGGCGGCAGTGCCGCTCTTGGCCGGCCCGCTTCGCGGCGTCCCGAGCGTCAACGGGCCGCGGGCCGGGGCCTCGCTCGCCACGGGCTTGCTCGCCACGGGCTTGCTCGCCGCCGGCTTGCCCGCCGGGGCAGCAGGCGCGGACGGACCGGGCCTGGCCGGGGCTGGCCTGGCCGGGGCGGGGGCCGGGGCTGGGGACGAGTTCTTCGCGGTCAGGCCCGAGCGCAGGAAGGCGCGGGCCGGGGACGACGGCGAGGAAGCCGGGGGATCCGGCATCTCCCACGCGAAGGCCGCCGGAGGCATCGACGATGTCTCGGCCGCCGGAGTGCTCGAAGCGCTACCGGACGCGGCCGGAGCCGGTGAGGCCGCGAGGGCCTCGGCGGCCGTTTCGGCGGAATAGGCGATGGTCGGGTCCTCGACGGCCGGCTCGGGATCCTTGGGCCGGGTGCCGCGCGACGAGCCGACGGTGTCGGCGGGCAGCGCGGGTATGCCGTCGATTACCGTGGCGTCCACGGGAGCCGGGCGGCTCGCTTCCTTGGCCGCAGTGTCCGTGACCGGAGTCTCCGTGACCGGAGTCTCCGTGGCATGGGCGTCCTGGACGGGAGTCTCGGACGCCGGCTTGGCCGCCGCCGGTTGGCCGGAGGCCGGCTTGCTGGCCGACCGCCGGGGCGGTGCCATGATGTCGCTCGTCGTGATGTCATCCGGGATGTCAGCCGACTGGACGTCCTGGTCCTCGCCCAAGTCGTCGCCGACGGCTCGCGAGGTCACCATGGTGGGTGAGCCTCCGCCTCGGCCGCCGGGCCTATCCGTGCGCCTGTCCAAGCCGTCCTCCCTCTGATCCAGACCCTCACGAGGTTATCTCCGGACAAGACGCCCATATGACCACCTATGCGAAGAAAACCGCCTTATGCCGATCTTCGCCATACTCATGGGACGCTTCTGCCCCCGAAACCGTTGCCCGTAGTCAGCCTGAAAGTCAGCCGTACTAGCTGACCTTACACAATCGACCGGATTACTCCTCCGCATCCTCGTCGGCGCCGGCCGGGTCGGCCGGGTCCGCTTCGCCGTCCAGCCCGGCTAGATCGGCGGAGATGTCCTGGTCAGCTGGCTCGTCGCCGTCGTCGAGGGCCTCGGTCTCGAGGGACTCGGCGTTGAGCGCCAAGCCCACCACGCTGTCCCCGGAAGCCAGGTTCATCAGCCGGACACCCATGGTCTGCCGGCCGGACTGCTTGACTTCGCTCGCGCTGGTCCTGATCACCCCGCCCGCGGAGGTGATCGCGAAGATCTCGTCGCCGGCGTGGACCATCAGCGCGCCGATCAGCTCGCCGCGGGCCTCGACGATCTTCGCCGTGACCACGCCGCGGCCGCCGCGGCCCTGTACCGGGTAGGCGTCGGCCGGGGTCCGCTTGGCGTACCCGCCGCCGGTGGCCACCAGCAGGTCGCCGCCGTCCCTGACCACGTACATGCCGAGCAGCGCGTCGCCGTCGTTGAACCGCATCCCGATGACGCCCGAGGTGTCCCGGCCCATCGGCCGCAGCGAGTCGTCGTCGGCGTGGAACTTGATGGCCTGCGCGCCCTTGCTGACCAGCAGCAGGTCCTCCTCGGGGAAGACCAGCCGGGCCGCGATGACCTCGTCATCCTCGCGCAGGTTGATCGCGATGAGGCCGCCGGACCGCACGTTCTCGAAGGCGGTCAGCTTGGACTTCTTCACCAGGCCGCTGCGGGTGGCCAGCACCAGGTAGGGCGCGACCTGGTAGTCGCGCAGCGCGAGCACCTCGGCGATCCGCTCGTCCGGCTGGAAGGCGAGCAGGTTGGCCACGTGCTGGCCGCGGGCGTCGCGGCCCGCGTCGGGCAGCTCGTAGGCCTTGGCCCGGTAGACCCGCCCCTTGTTGGTGAAGAACAGGATCCAGTGGTGCGTCGTGGTGATGAAGAAGTGATCCACGATGTCGTCGGTGCGCAGCTGCGCGCCCCGGACACCCTTGCCGCCGCGGCGCTGCGCCCGGTACAGGTCGGTCTTGGTGCGCTTGGCGTACCCGCCGTAGGTGATGGTGACCGCGACGTCTTCCTCGGCGATCAGGTCCTCGTCGGCCACCTCGCCGTCGTAGGCGACGATCTCGGTCCGCCGCTCGTCGCCGAACTTGGTCACGATCTCACCCAGCTCGGAGCCGACGATATCCCGCTGCCGCTGCGGCGAGGCCAGGATGCTCTCGAGGTCGGCGATCCTGGTTTCCAGCTCGTCCCGCTCGTTGACCAGTTCCTGCCGCTCGAGCGCGGCCAGCTTGCGCAGCTGCATGTCCAGGATCGCGCGGGCCTGGATCTCGTCGATGTCGAGCAGCCCCATCAGGCCCTGCTGGGCCTCGGACGCCGACGCGCTCGCGCGGATCAGCGCGATGACCTCGTCGATGCGGTCGATCGCCTTGATCAGCGCGGCCACGATGTGCAGCCGCTCCTGCGCCTTGCGCAGCCGGAACTTGGTGCGCCGGACGATGACCTCGATCTGGTGCGTGACCCAGTACCTGATCATCTGGTCCAGGCGCAGGGTGCGCGGCACGCCGTCGACCAGGGCCAGCATGTTGACGCCGAACGTGTCCTGCAGCTGGGTGTGCTTGTACAGGTTGTTGAGCACGACCTTGGCCACGGCGTCCCGCTTGAGCACGATGACCAGCCGCTGGCCGGTGCGGCCGCTGCTCTCGTCGTTGATGTCGGCGATCCCGCTGATCCGGCCGTCCTTGACCAGCTCGGCGATCTTGGTGGCCAGGTTGTCCGGGTTGACCTGGAACGGCAGTTCCTTGACCACCAGGCAGGCACGGCCGCGGGCGTCCTCCTCGACCTCGACCACGGCCCGCATGATGATCGAGCCGCGCCCGGTGGTGTAGGCGTCCCTGATGCCGCGGCGGCCCACGATCAGGCCGCGGGTGGGGAAGTCCGGCCCCTTGACCCGCTCCATCAGGGCGTCGAGGAGTTCCTCGTCGGTGGCGTCGAAGTTCTCCAGGTACCACTGCACGCCGGCCGCGACCTCGCGCAGGTTGTGCGGCGGGATCTTGGTGGCCATCCCGACCGCGATGCCCTCGGAGCCGTTGATCAGCAGGTTCGGGAACCGGCTGGGCAGGACCACGGGCTCCGAGGAACGGCCGTCGTAGTTAGGACGGAAGTCGACGGCGTCCTCGTTGATGTCCCGCAGCATCTCCAAGGCCAGCGGGGACAGGCGGCACTCGGTGTAGCGCATGGCCGCGGGCGGGTCGTTGCCGGGCGAGCCGAAGTTGCCCTGGCTGTCGATCAGCGGCATCCGCATCGACCAGGTCTGGGCCATCCGGACCAGGGCGTCGTAGATCGCGCTGTCACCGTGCGGGTGGTAGTTCCCCATCACCTCGGCTACCGGCCGGGCGCACTTGACGTAGCCTCGCTCCGGCCGGAAGCCCTGGTCGTACATCGCGTACAGGATGCGGGCGTGCACGGGCTTGAGCCCGTCCCTGACGTCGGGCAGCGCCCGGCCGATGATGACCGACATCGCGTAGTCGATGTAGCTGCGCTGCATCTCGTACTGCAGGTCGACCGGCTCGGTGCGGTCGTGCCCGGCACCCGGGGCATCAGTAACTTCGGTCACTTTTCTGTAATCCTCGAATCAGTGCTGAGCCGGCTGGTCAGATGTCCAGGAACCTGACGTCCTTGGCGTTACGGGTGATGAACGAGCGGCGCGCCTCGACGTCCTCGCCCATCAGCACGCTGAACAGCTCGTCGGCCTGGGCCGCGTCGTCCAGCGTCACCTGCAGCAGCAGCCGCGTGGCCGGGTCCATCGTGGTTTCCCACAGCTCGTTGGCGTTCATCTCGCCGAGGCCCTTGAAGCGCTGCACCGCGTCGCGCGGCCGCGGGTCCCGGCGCCCTTCCGCCATCCCCGCCTCGATCAGCCGGTCCCGCTCGGCGTCGGAGTAGGCGTAGCCGGGCTCGGCCCCGCGCCCCTCCCACTTGATCTTGTACAGCGGCGGCTGGGCCAGATACACGTAGCCCGCCTCGACCAGCGGCTTCATGAACCGGAAGAGCAGGGTGAGGAGGAGCGTGCGGATGTGCTGCCCGTCCACGTCGGCGTCCGCCATCAAGATGATCTTGTGGTAGCGGAGCTTGGTGATGTCGAACTCGTCGTGGATCCCGGCCCCCAGCGCCGTGATCATCGACTGCACCTCGTTGTTCTTGAGCACGCGGTCGATCCGCGACTTCTCCACGTTGATGATCTTGCCGCGGATGGGCAGGATGGCCTGGAATTTCGGGTCCCGGCCGCCCTTGGCCGAGCCGCCCGCCGAGTCGCCCTCGACCACGTAGATCTCGGACTTCTCCGGGTCGGTGGACTGGCAGTCGGCCAGCTTGCCTGGCAGCGAGGTGGAGTCGAGCAGCGACTTGCGCCGGGTCAGGTCGCGCGCCTGGCGCGCCGCGATCCGGGCCCGGGCCGCCTGGCTGGCCTTGGTGATGATCTCCTTGGCCTCGCCCGGGTTCCGGTCGAACCAGTCGCGCAGGTGGTCGTTGCAGGCCTTCTGCACGAACGACTTGGCCTCGGTGTTGCCGAGCTTGCCCTTGGTCTGCCCCTCGAACTGCGGCTCGGCCAGCTTGACGGAGACGATCGCGGTCAGTCCCTCGCGCACGTCGTCGCCGGTGAGGTTGTCGTCCTTCTCGCGGAGCAGCTTCTGGTCGCGTGCGTACTTGTTGACGACCGTGGTGAGCGCGGCCCGGAAGCCCTCTTCGTGCGTGCCGCCCTCGGCCGTGTTGATGGTGTTGGCGAAGGTGTACACCGACGGGGTGTACGAGGCGTTCCACTGCATCGCGATCTCGGCCGCGATGCCGTCACCTTCCTCGCCGAACTCGATGACGGTCCCGTGTACCGGCTCTTTCGAAGAATTAAGATGCCGAACGAAGTCGGCGATCCCGCCCGCGTACTGGTACCGAGCCTCCCTGGGCTCGTCCTGGCGCACGTCGCTGATGGAGATGGACAGGTTCCGGTTCAGGAAGGCCATCTCCTGGAGCCGGCTCGACAGCGTCTCGAAGCTCCACTCGGTGGTCTCGAAGATCGCGCTGTCCGGCCAGAACGTGATCGTGGTGCTGGTTTCCGGTGTCGCCTGCTCGCGCTCGAGCGGGCCCATCGGCGCGCCGCGGTCGTAGGCCTGGGTCCAGACGTAGCCGTCCCGGCGCACCTCGACCTCGAGCAACGCCGACAAGGCGTTCACCACGGACACGCCGACGCCGTGCAGGCCGCCGGAGACCGCGTAGGACTTGCTGTCGAACTTGCCCCCGGCGTGCAGTGTGGTCATCACCAGCTCGAGCGCCGGGCGGTGCTCCACCGGGTGCTCGTCCACCGGGATACCGCGGCCGTTGTCGTACACCCGGACCCCGCCGTCGGCCAGCAGCGTCACCTCGATGGTGTCGCAGTAGCCGGCCAGGGCCTCGTCCACCGCGTTGTCCACGACCTCTTGGACAAGGTGATGCAACCCTCGCGGACCGGTCGAGCCGATGTACATTCCCGGGCGCTTGCGAACGGCCTCAAGGCCCTCGAGTACCGTGATCGAGCCTGCATCGTAGGACAAAACCGAACTCCATCCTGCTTCTTCAAGCGCCGCCCCAGCCCCCCGCGATGTGGCCATCTGTGCGCATATTCATTTTACCTTCAGGCACCGACAGCCACGGCCGTCTTCACCCTGGTGTCGCACCTGCCTGCGATTATCCGTACGTGTCGCCGGGACCCTTGCTGCCCGGCACCCGCCACCCGCCGCGCGTCCGCGGCCCGGCCGGGCCGCGGACCTTCACCCGGCGGACCGAGCCGTCGCCCAGCTCGGCGTTGAGCCGCTTGACGAGCACCGCGGCGAGCAGCCGGACCTGGGTGGCCCAGGCGGTCGAGTCCGCCGTGACCGCGAGCTCGCCGTCGGCGAAGCTGTCCGGCTGGGTGTGCGCGGCCAGGTCCGCGCCGACGATCTCGGCCCACCGGCCGAACACCGACCCCATCGCGGCCCGCTGCTGCCAGCCGTGCGAGTCGAGCAGCCCGCCGATCGCGCGGCCCAGTGTCTGCGGGTCCTCCTGCCGAGTCCGGCCGCGCCCGCCCGCGCCCGCCAGCCCGGGCACGCCGGGGTGGTCGGCCGCGGATACGCCGGACCGTTCGGCGTCATGTCCTTGGTCCTGGCCTCGGCCGAAGCCGGCCGGCAGGTCGCCGCGGCCCCGCGCGTCCGCCTTGGCTACGGTGAGCGCCTCGACCGCCAGCCGCGCCCGGTCCGGACCCCCCGGGTCCGGCGCCCTACCCGTCATGAGTGACGGCCCCGGCGCTGACGGTGAACCGCGCGCCGTCGAGCACCGCCGGGACATCGGCGGGTACCGCCGCGGTGATCAGGACCTGCTCGGCCCCGGACACCAGCGCGGCCAGCCGGTCGCGGCGGCCGGTGTCGAGCTCGGCGAACACGTCGTCCAGGATCAGCACCGGGTCCTCCGCATCCTCGCGCAGCAGCGCGAAGCTGGCCAGCCGCAGCGCGAGCGCGAGCGACCAGGACTCCCCGTGGCTGGCGTAACCGCGGGCCGGCATATGTGCGATGGACAGCTCAAGCTCGTCACGGTGCGGGCCGACCAGGCACACACCGCGGTCGAGCTCGCTGGTCCTGACCCCGGCCAGCGCCTTAAGAAGGGCCGTCTCGAGCGCGGGCACATCTTCGAACTCATCACTACTATTCAACGCTGAACTGCGGTAGGACATTCCGCACTCGTCGCCTGACTGGCCGCCGGAGACCGCTTCGTAAGCCGCCGCGACGTGCGGCCTGAGCGCGCTGGCCAGGCGCAGCCGCCCGGCCAGCAGCGGCGCCCCGGCCCGGGCCAGCTGGCCGTCCCACGCGTCGAGCGTCGCCGTCATCGCCTCCCGGGCCTGGCCGCGCAGATGCCCCTTGGCCCCGGCCGACTTGAGCAGCGCCGTGCGCTGCTTCAGCACCCGCTCGTAGTCCGCCCGGACGCCGGCGTAGCGCGGCGCGGTCGCGGTCAGCAGCTCGTCGAGAAACCGCCGCCGCTCCCCCGGGTCGCCCTTGACCAGGGCCAGGTCCTCGGGCGCGAACAGCACCGTGCGCAGCGCGCCGAGGATGTCCCGCGGCCGCGGCCGCGGCGCCCGGTTCAGCCGGACCCGGTTAGCCCGGCCCAGGTTGAGCTCGATCTCCACCAGCGTGCTGCCCTGCGCCCCGGTCACCGCGCCGCGCAGCACGGCCCGCTCCGCCCCCCGCCGCACCAGCGGCGCGTCGCTGGCCACCCGGTGGCTCCCCAGCGTGGCCAGGTAGCCGACCGCCTCGACCAGGTTGGTCTTGCCCTCACCGTTCGGCCCGCTGAACGTAGTCACGCCCGGCCCGAGCTCCAGGCTGAGTTCCGGATAAGACCGGAAGTCAGTAAGCGCCAAACGGGTGAGATGCACAGATCGAGCCTACGGTCTCCCCAACCGCCCGCGTGCGTTCTGCACGCACCGAGCGTACGGACCTAATCGCGGCGTAAGCCGCCATCGCGCGGCCCGCGGGGCCTTCAGGCCCCCGGCCGCGCGATACTACGGCGAGCACCGCAGCGGGGCGCGAAGCGCACCGGGGGGTCCGGGGGGTCGTCCCCCCGGGCTAGCACTTCATCCCCCCGAACGGATCGGCATGAGGACGTAGCGGTAGTCGGGGTCGCCTTCGTTCTTGCCGGTGATGACGGCGGGCTTGGTGGGCGAGGTGAACGAGATCCGGGCCGTGTCGGAGTCGATGGCCCCGATGCCGTCGAGCAGGTATTGCGGGTTGAACGCGATCTGCAGGTCTTCCCCGTCGTAGCCCGCCTCGACGACCTCGACCGCCTGCGCCTCCTCGGAGGCGCCGGCCTCGAGCACCAGCTGGCCGTCGCTGAAGGCCAGCCGCACCGGGGTGTTCCGCTCGGCGACCAGCGCGACCCGCTTGACCGCCTCGGCGAGCGGGGCGGCCGCGAGCTCGGCCGTCGCGCTGAACTCGCTCGGCAGCAGCGACTGGTACTTGGGGTACTCGCCGCTCAGCAGCCGGGTGGTGGTCTGCCGCCCGGCCCCGGCGAACCCGATCAGGCTGTCGCCGCCAAGCGAGATCGACACCTCGGCGCCCGAGGTCAGAGCGCGGGCCGTCTCGCCGAGCACCCGGGCGGGGACGAGCACGGACGTGTCGAGGTCCGCCTGCGCCGGGTTCCACCGCAGCTTGCGGACGGCCAGCCGGTACCGGTCGGTGGCGACCAGGGTGAGCGAGTCGCCGCTGATCTCGATCCTGATGCCGGTCAGCGCGGGCAGCGTGTCGTCGCGGCCGGCCGCGATCGCCACCTGGGCGATGGCCGAGGCCATCGCGTCGCTGCCGACCGAACCGGTCAGCGGCGGCATCTCCGGCAGCGTCGGGTATTCCTCTTCCGGCAGCAGGACCAGGGTGAAGGTAGCGCTGCCGCACTTGAGCGTGGCCCGGGTGCCGTCGGTGACCAGGTCGACCGGCTTGGCGGGCAGCGACCGCACGATCTCGGCCAGCAGGCGGCCTGAGACCAGCACCGCGCCTTCCTCGTCGGTGATCACCGGGACAGTGGCCTGCGCGGAGACCTCGTAGTCGAAGGTCGAGAGGGTGAGGTCGGTGCCCGCGTGCAGGCGCATTCCGGCCAGCACGGGGGCGGTCGGCCGGGCCGGCAGGGCGCGCGCGGTC
Source organism: Streptosporangiaceae bacterium (assembly GCA_050011155.1). GTDB lineage: Bacteria > Actinomycetota > Actinomycetes > Streptosporangiales > Streptosporangiaceae > Palsa-504. Next base: position 59,075 of record JBEKJP010000019.1, on the reverse strand, counting down.
CAGGCCACGGCGTCCGCGAGGTGATCACGCTCAACCTGGAGCTTCACGGGAACTGCCTCCTGCGTTCGTCGGGTCGTGAAGAGACGGGTGTCGATGTGCGCGGTGCCGGGTATAGCAGCGGTGGTCGCGCGCTCCGCACACAGGGCCTACTTGGTCTTGTTCTTTTCTTTATTGAGAGAACCGTCATAGTCATAGGTGCGGTGGATACTGGGGAGAACCCGTGTTCCGGCAGGTCGGCTGCTAGTTGCAACCCACAGAGGGTGTGGCGGGCCGGGGGACGGCGCGAGCCGCCTTGTGACCGCCGGGCCCTACCGCACGGACTTGCCACTGGTTGTCCCCCGGTTTTCCGAAACTCATCCACAACGTTGTCCACAAACTGTGCGCATCATAATTGCGTGCGGGGTCAGCTCGTCCGCGCCTGCTGCTTGATCCGGTTGGTCAGCTCGGTGACCTGCGTGTAGATCGACCGGCGTTCGGCCATCAGCGAGCGGATCTTCCGGTCCGCGTTGATGACGGTGGTGTGATCCCGGCCGCCGAACTGCTGGCCGATCTTCGGCAGGGACAGGTCGGTGAGCTCACGGCACAGGTACATGGCGATGTGCCGGGCGGTGACGAGCACCCGCGATCGCGAGGTACCGCACAGGTCCTCGATGGAAAGCCCGAAGTAAGAGGCGGTCTGGCCCATGATCGTCGCCGCGGTGATCTGCGGGCCCTGGGCCTCGGGGATGAGATCCTTGAGCACGATCTCGGCCAGCTGGAGGTCGACCGACTGGCGGTTCAGGCTGGCGAACGCGGTCACCCGGATCAGCGCGCCCTCGAGTTCCCTGATGTTGGTGGAGATCCGGCTGGCGATGTACTCCAGCACCTCGGGCGGCGCGTTCAGGCCCTCCTGGATGGCCTTGCGCCGCAGGATGGCGATGCGGGTCTCCAGCTCGGGTGGCTGGACGTCGGTCAGCAGTCCCCACTCGAACCGGCTGCGGAGCCGGTCTTCCAAGGTGACCAGCCGCTTGGGGGCCCGGTCGCTGGAGATGACGATCTGCTTGCTCGCGTTGTGCAGCGTGTTGAAGGTGTGGAAAAACTCTTCCTGCGTGCCTTCCTTGTTCTCCAGGAACTGGATGTCGTCGACCAGGAGCACGTCCACGTCGCGGTACCGGCGCCGGAAGCCGTCCTGCTTGCCGTCCCGGATCATGTTGATGAAGTCGTTGGTGAACTCTTCCGAGCTGACGTACCTGACCTTCAGCCCGGAGTAGAGCGTCTGCGCGTAGTGCCCGATCGCGTGCAGCAGGTGGGTCTTGCCCAGGCCGGAGTCACCGTAGATGAACAGCGGGTTGTACGCCTTGGCGGGCGCCTCGGCGACCGCGACCGCCGCCGCGTGGGCGAACCGGTTGCTCGAGCCGATGACGAACGTCTCGAAGGTGTACTTGGAGTTCAGCCGGGTGCCGCCGAGCCTGGCGGCCGAGGAGATCGAGCCGGGAGCACCCGGGGTTCCGTGCCCCGCTCCGTGCCCCATGGGGCGGCCCTGGTCCTGGTGGACGGGCTCGCCGGCACCGTCGTGGTCCTGATAAGCGTGCGGCGCGGCCGCCGGGGGCTCGGGCGCCAGCTCGGGGCTGGGGCCAGGCGCGGAGGGCGTGATCTGAGCCACGGAATGGTGCGCGGGCGGGGCCTGCGGGGGCTGCGGGCTCGGGTCGACGGTGACGGCGAGCTGGATGTCGCGGCCGAGCTGCTGGGACAGGGCCTGGGTGACCAGCGCGCGCAGCCTGGTCTCCAGCTGTTCCTTGACGAACTCGTTCGGCGTGGCGATGAGCGCGGTGTTCTCCACCAGGCCGAGTGGCCTTGTGAGCTTCAGCCAGGCCCGCTGATGCGGCTGGATCTGCAGGTCAGCTAGCCCGTCGAGGGATCGTGCCCATACTTCCGCCAGGTCTGAATTTGCCACCTGTCGCGCTCCCCTCGCACCCCGTCGCGAGCCGCGCTCACGATCCACAGAACTATCCACATGTTGTGCACGTGGCTTCCCAGCTGCGAACCGTGACTGCGGCAGTCTGGGGACAATAGCTTTCCACAGCCTAAGACGCGGCAGCGGGGCACGCCTGGCAAACGGTGGGGTTCCAGGTGGTAGCCTGTGTTGATTCCGAGACCCGCACGCGGTCATCACGCGTGCCCGCACAACTTCTTCCTCTACCTGGAGTTCCAGTGAGTAAGCGCACGTTCCAGCCGAACAATCGGCGCCGCGCGAAGACGCATGGTTTCCGGCTGCGCATGCGCACGCGCGCCGGGCGCGCTGTCCTTGCCGCCCGCAGGCGCAAGGGCCGCGACCGGCTGAGTGCCTGATCCTTCCCCCCCAGTCCCGGATGCGCCACGGCGCGGAGTTCACCCTGGCCGTGCGCACCGGGACCCGAGCGGGCAGGCCCCGCGTGGTAGGTCACCTGCTGGTCCGCGACGACGCGTTGTACAGCCAAGAACCGGCCCGGGTAGGATTCGTGGTAAGCCGGGCCGTTGGCTCGGCGGTCACTAGGAACCGCGTGAAGCGGCAGCTCCGTGCGCTCGTGCGCGGGTACCTTCAGTTGCTTCCTCACGGTAGCCTTCTTGTGGTGCGCGCAAATGCCGCAGCCGCGCACGCAAGCCATCCGGATCTCGCTGCGGATCTGGATTCGGTGATCAGCAGGTTGCTGCGGCGGCAGGTTGGGGCGCGCGTCGGTAATGCCAGATAGAGGTACTGCTCACGGTCCGGCCAGCACCGCGCCCAAGAGCGCCACGGTGCCGGCCCGGTTGCTGATGCTCCCCATCGCGGGTTACCAGCGATTCATCAGCCCGCTGCTCGGGCCACGTTGCCGGTTCGCGCCATCATGCAGTGCGTACGCGCTGGCCGCGCTGGCCGAGCACGGCGCCGCCCGGGGCCTGTGGCTTTCTGTGGCCCGCATCGCCCGGTGCCATCCGTTCCATCCCGGCGGCTATGATCCGGTGCCTGCCAGGAAACCCGCTAAGGTCGCGAGGAGCTAGCAGTGGCCGTGCTCGACCCGCTGAACAACGTGGTGGCATGGGTCATCATGCGCATACACGCCGGCCTCGGCTCGCTTTTCGGCGCGTCCACAGGCCTGGCGTGGGGACTGTCCATCGCGATCCTGGTTATCCTCATCCGGCTGTGCCTGGTGCCGTTGTTCGTCAAGCAGGTGCACGCGCAGCGGAAGATGGCCCAGCACGCGCCCCACCTGCAAGAACTGCGGAAGAAATACAAGAACGACAAGCAGCGTCTCAACGAAGAGACGATGAAGTTCTACAAGGAGAACGGGGTCAACCCGCTGGCGGGCTGCCTCCCGATGATCCCGCAGATGATCGTGTTCTTCTCGCTGTTCAGCGTGCTGCGGTTCATCGCCGACTGGAAGCAGGGCTCCCCTCTTAAGTACGGGTTCACTCAGTCGATTGTGCAGAGCGCGCAGCGGGCGAAGATCTTCGGCGTGCACCTGGGCGACAAGTTCCTCTTCTCTCACCCCACGCCGCCGCTGCACGTGATCATCGTGATCATCCTGACGGTGGCCGTCAGCTCGACGACGACGTTCATGACGGTCCGGCAGAGCGCCAAGCGCGGGCTCATGCAGACCGGCACCGTGGACCCGGACAACCCGATGGCTCAGTCGCAGAAGTACATGCAGTACATCGTGCCGTTCTTCTCGCTGACCGGCCTGTACTGGCAGTACGGCCTGGTGCTGTACTGGGTGACCACCAACCTGTGGACGCTGGGCCAGCAGTACTTCATGTTCAGGAACTGGGAGCCGATCGGTACCGCGGCGGCGAGCGCGACGGCCGCCGCCACCGCCACCGCCACCACCGGTGCCCCGGTGCGGACCGCGCAGAGCTCGTTCCGGTCCGGTTCCTCGCGGCCCGGTTCGTCCGGGCAGGCCTCGGCGCGCCCGGCTAACGGCGCGCGCAACGGGACATCGACCGGGCGGACGTCCGCTCAGGCCGCGGCGCGTATCAAGGCCGCTAGCGCGGCCAGCGGTGCCCGGACCGGGACCTCGTCCCGTCCGGCGGCCACGTCGGCCAGGACGGCTGGTGCCGCGAAGGCGACGCCGGATACCGGGCAGAACGGGCCGGAAAAGCGCGGGCTGCTGCGGCTGGGCCGGGCGAAAGCCGAACCTGAGCCCCAGGACGACGTGCCCACCACTAAGGTGGTGCGGCAGCAGCCGGTGCGACAGGCGAAAAGCAAGCGGTCGGGTAAGCGGTGAGGGTCGTCCGGCCGGACGACCGCCGTGCCTTAGACGGCGGCGTCAGCACCCGCGCCAGCGATGCCCTAGTCGTGGAAAAGCCCGCTCGAAGGGCCTAGTCGTGAAGGACATGAAGCACAGTGGGAGGTCCGGTCGTGAGCCAGCAGGACGTTGAGGTCACCGACGCCGAGAAGGCCCTTGATGACGCTGAGGCCCTCGACGACGCTGAGGGCGGTCAGGACGTCGAGGAATCCGATGACGACCAGCTGAGCGACCTCGAGCTTGAAGGCGACATCGCCGCGGATTACGTCGAGGGCCTGCTCGACATCGCGGATCTCGACGGTGACATCGACATGGACGTCGAGGGCGACCGGGCGGTCGTGTCCGTCGTCGGCGCCACGCTGGATGAACTGGTCGGCGACGACGGCGTGGTCCTGGAGGCCCTGCAGGAGCTGACCAGGCTCGCCGTGCACCGGCAGACCGGCAATCGGGCCCGGCTGATGCTCGACATCGGCGGTTACCGTGCACGCCGGCGGGCCGAGCTCTCCGACTACGGGAAGAGCGTGGCCGAGGAGGTCGCGCGTACCGGCGAGCCGAAGAAGCTGGCCGCGATGTCACCGTTCGAACGGAAGATCGTGCACGACGCGGTGGCCGTGGCGGGCCAGCGAAGCGAGTCGGAGGGCGAAGAGCCCAACCGCCGCATCGTGGTCTACCCGACTAGCTAGCGCTCTGTTGTCCCACTCGCCTCCGGGCGCCTGAAGTCGGCGTCTTCCCGCTCTGCTGTCCCGCTCGCCTTCGGGCGCCCGCAGCTCCCGTCTTCCTTCCTCACTCGTCGCAAGCTCCTCGCTCGTCAGTCCAGACGGGAGCGCGCCCTTCGGCTCGCGGGAGGAGACAAAAACTTATGAACCAGGATTTCGATATTTCATCTGAAGATATGACGGAAGTCGATACTGATTTCCCTGCGGATGGCGTTTCTTCTCAGGGTGATCCACAGGCTGTGGATCGTGCTGATGAGGCGGGGGAACTTCCGGATCCGCCACCGGGCGCGGCCGTCGTGTTCGGGCCGGCCTTGGATCAGGCGGTGGCGTTTGCCCGGATGCTGGCTACCCGGGGGGTCGAACAAGGGCTGATCGGGCCGCACGAGGTGCCACGGCTCTGGGATCGGCACCTGCTGAACTGCGCGGTCGTGGCTGAGCTCATCGGCGGCAGGTACCGGACGCTGGTCGACATCGGGTCGGGAGCGGGACTTCCGGGCATCGTGCTGGCGATGGTGCGGCCCGAGCTGGACGTCACCCTGCTCGAGCCGATGGAACGGCGCTGCCGGTTCCTCACCGAATGCGCGGCCGAGCTCGGCCTGGGCAACGCGAGCGTCCTGCGCGGCCGGGCTGAGGATGTCCGCCTGCGAGCGGACGCGGCCACCGCACGCGCGGTGGCTCCCCTCGACCGGCTGGCTGGACTGGCGGCTGGCTTGGTGCGGCCGGGTGGGATGGTGCTGGCGATCAAGGGGCGAACGGCTGCGGACGAACTGAAGCAGGCTCGTCCGGTCTTGCGGCGAATTGGTGCTCGCGGCGCCGAGGTTGTGCGAGCCGGGCAAGGTAAGGTCGATCCTGCGACTACCGTCGTGCGGTTCTTCGCTAGTTGAGGCAGGGCATTAGGTGGCGCTCAGCGATTACCGGCAGAGCCATTATCAGCAGAGCCATTATCAGCAGAGCCATTATCAACCGAGCCTGGCTGGTTTCCAGGCGGCTGGCCGGAGCGTGGCGGCTGGCCTGGGCTGGCCGGAAGACGGCTCGCACGAACGTGGCGTGACCGGAATCGGAGGGCTGGGCTGGCCCATCGGGTCGGCCGCCGCCGTTTCGGGGTCCTTCGCCACGGAACAAGATGCGAGCCAGGGATCGAGGGGCGTTCAGGTGAACGAGGCAAGGTCTGAAGCCAGCAGCAGGGAGCGTGGATCCGCAGGGGCTCACGGGGTCCAGAGCCCGGATCCCGCGGCGGTTTCACGTGGAACCAAGCCGGTGGTTGTCCCGGAGATCCCGCCGGATCCGCTGGACACCCCGATCGGGCGGGCGGCTCAGGCGGCCGTGGTGGGACGAGGTGAACGGCAGCCGTGGCCGCGGCCACCGCGCTGCCGGATCATGACCATCGCCAACCAGAAGGGCGGCGTGGGCAAGACGACCACCGCGGTGAACCTGGCCGCCAGCCTGGCGCAGCACGGCTCGCGTGTCCTGGTGATCGATCTCGACCCGCAGGGTAACGCATCGACCGCGCTGGACGTCGATCATCATGCCGGCGTCCCGTCCGTGTACGACGTGCTGGTCGACAACCGCCCGCTGGCTGAGGTGGTACGCCCGGCCGGCGATCTGCCCGGCCTGTACTGTGCGCCTGCCACCATCGACCTGGCCGGCGCCGAGATCGAACTCGTCCCGGTGGTGGCGAGAGAACTACGGCTGACCCGGGCGCTGAAGGCTTTCGACATGTCCGACCTCGACTACGTGCTGGTCGATTGTCCGCCGTCGCTCGGGCTGCTCACGCTGAACGCGCTGGTCGCCGCCGAGGAGGTGCTGCTGCCGATCCAGTGTGAGTACTACGCGCTTGAGGGCGTCCAGCAGTTGCTGAACACGGCCGAACTGGTGCGGGTCAACTTCAACCCGGATCTGCACGTCTCCACTGTCCTGCTGACGATGTACGACGGCCGCACCCGGCTCGCCTCCGATGTGGCCGACGACGTACGCGCTCATTTCGGTGCCTCGGTGTTGAGCACTATCATCCCGAGGAGCGTCCGGGTGTCCGAGGCGCCGAGCCGGGGTCAGTCCGTGATCGCCTATGACCCGGCGTCGAGCGGCGCGATCGCGTACACCGAGGCAGCCCGTGAGCTGGCCATGAACTCGGCGGGCATGCGGCAAAGCGGCTAGGACGGCGTGGTTATACCGGCACGGTGAGATCGGGAGAGGTAGTGGCTCAGCAGCGACGGGGACTAGGCCGAGGACTCGGTGCTCTGATCCCGGAATCCCCGCGTCCGGCCGTCGGCGAGGCCGGTCAGAACGCCGACGCGACCGCTTCGGCCGCTGTGGCCGTCCCGGTGGATCCCGATAGCCCGGCCGAGATCGTCGGGGCCCACTATAAGGAGATCCCGGTCTCCGCGATCACGCCGAACCCCCGGCAGCCGAGGCGGACCTTCGACGAGGAGTCACTCGAGGAACTCGCCGAGTCGATCCGGCAGGTCGGCCTGCTCCAGCCGGTGGTGGTCCGTGCGGCCGGACCGGGCCGGTACGAGCTCATCATGGGGGAGCGGCGCTGGCGGGCCTCGCAGCGAGCCGGACTGACCGAGATTCCCGCCATCGTCAAGCAGACTCAGGACAATGATCTGCTGCGCGACGCCCTGATCGAGAACCTGCACCGGCAGCAGCTCGACCCGCTCGAGGAGGCCGCGGCCTACCAGCAGCTGCTCGACGACTTCGGCGCTACCCACGAGCAGCTCGCGCAGCGGATCGGCCGCTCCCGGCCGCATATCAGCAACACCCTGCGCCTGCTCAACCTGCCCCCGGCCGTGCAGAAGCGGGTCGCGGCCGGCGTCCTCAGCGCCGGGCACGCCCGGGCCCTGCTGGGCCTGAGCGACCCGCTCGCCCAGGAACGCCTGGCGACCAGGATCGTCGCCGAGGGCCTATCCGTGCGCAGCGTGGAAGAGATCGTCTCTCTCGGCGCCGACGATGCCCCCCGCAAGCGAACCACCCCGGCGGGGCGCCAGCCCGTCGCCCCCGGCCTGCTCCGCCTGGCCGACCGCCTCTCCGACCTCTACGAGACGCGCGTCAAGGTCGAGCAGGGACGTTACAAGGGAAAGATCATCATCGAGTACGCCACTCCCGACGATCTGGAGCGCATCGTCAACGCGATGAACCCGGATTCCGCGGCCGGATCCCAGGGCGTGTTACCGGGGCACGAGGGCCCAGGATTTCACGTTTCCCTGGCGCCTCGTTTCACGTGAAACGAGGCGCCAGGGCCAGGTCGCTTAGGCGGAGACCGTGGCGCGTATCGCGGAGGCGAAGGCGTCCACGTCGGCTTCGGGGGTGTCGAAGGCGGCCATCCAGCGCACGACCGAGTCGTGCTCGTCCCACATGCCGAAGGACCATTCCTGCTGCAGGGCGGTGATGTGCCGGGGGTGCAGGCGGGCGAAGACAGCATTGGCCTGGACCGGGTAGACGATGTCCACGCCGGCGATTCCGGCTACGCCGTCGGCCAGCCGGCGGGCCATGGCGTTGGCATGGGTCGCGTTGGCACGCCAGAGGTCATCGTGGAGGAGGGCGTCGAACTGAGCCGCCACGAAGCGCAGCTTGGAGGCGAGCTGGGTCTGCTGTTTACGCAGGTACGGCCCGTTCTCGGCGAGGCCGGAGCGCATCACGATCAGGGCCTCGGCGACCATGGCGCCGTTCTTGGTGCCGCCGAAGCTGAGCACGTCCGCGCACTCGGCCAGTTCGGCCAGCGAGCAATCCAGCGAAGCGGCCGCGTTGGCTAGACGGGCCCCGTCCAGGAAGACGCGCAGGTCGCTGGCCCGGCAGAAATCGGTGATCTTCCGCAGTTCGGCGAGCGTGTAACAGGTGCCGAGCTCGGTCGACTGGGTGACGGCGACCACGCCGGGCTGGGACCTATGGTCGTCGCCGCGACCGGAAAGCTGCTCCGCGATGAGCTCCGGGGTAATCTTCCCGTCGGGTGACGGCACCGCGAGCAGCTTGGTGCCGAGGAGCCGTTCGGGTGCGCCGCACTCGTCGGTATAGATGTGTGCGGACTCGGCGCAGATGACGGCCTCATGCCGGCGCAGCAGCAGGCTCAGGCCGAGGACGTTGGCGCCACTGCCGTTCAGCACCAGGAAGGCGTCGTCGGCGCCGAAGGTCTCGCGGAGGCCGGCGGTGGTCCGCTTGCTCCATTCGTCAGCGCCATAGGCGACCGCGTCGCCGGGATTCGCGTCCACGATCGCCTGGAGGACCGCGGGGTGGACACCGGCGTGGTTGTCGCTGCCGAAGCTCTTGCGTTGTGTCATGCCATGAGCCTAGGACGCGGGCTCAGGCGCCGCGGGCGACGGCCTGCTCGAGCAGGCGGACGCAGGTACGGCCGAACGGGTGGCCCGATGCCTCCAGTGCCAGCGGGAGCGTGCTGGTCTCGGTCATCCCGGGCGAGACGTTCACCTCGAGGAACCAGGGCGTGCCCGCCTCGTCCACGATGAGGTCGGTCCGGGACAGGTCGCGCAGGCCGAGCGCGGTGTGCGCGGCAATCGCGATCCGCGCGACCTCGTCCGCGACCGCCGCTGGCAGCCGGGCCGGGACGTAGAATTCGGTCTTGCCCGCGGTGTACCGGGCGGTGTAGTCGTAGGCGCCCTCGCCGGGGACGATCTCCACCGCCGGGAGCGCCTGAGGGCCCTGGCCGAGGTCGATCACGCTGACCGCGATCTCGGTGCCGGTCACGAACCGCTCGATCAGCGCGATGTCGCCGTAGGCAAAGCAGGTCAGCACCGCGGCCGGCAACTCCGCCGCGGTGCGGGCCGCCCCGGCGCCCAGGGACGAGCCGCCGCGTGACGGCTTGACGTACAGCGGCAGCCCGAGCCTGGCCACGATGAGGTCGATGACCGCGGTGGCCCCGAGATCGTGGAAGGTCTCCCTGGGCAGCGTCACGGACGGCGGCGTGGTCAGGCCCGCGGCGGCGACCAGGGTCTTGGCGGCCGGCTTGTCGAAGGCCATCTGGCAGGCGCTGGCCACCGACCCCACGTAGGGCACGCCGATCAGTCCGAGCACCTCGCGGATCGTGCCGTCCTCCCCGCAGGTGCCGTGGATGGCCGGGAAGACGGCGCTGGGCGGGTCGGCCTGCAGCCGGGAGAGCAGGGCCGAGTCGGCGTCCGCGACGATCGCGTGGATCCCCGCCTCGGCCAGGGCATCGCGGACCCGGTCTCCCGACCGCAGGGAGACTTCCCGCTCAGGTGACAGTCCGCCGGCCAGCACGACGATACGATCGAGGTCGATCATGATTTTGAAATAGGGCTTCAGCTAGGCCGGGCCGAAGTCATCCCGCAGCTGGATCTCGGTCTCGATCACCGAGGCGAGCCTGCGGATGCCCTCGTTGATCCGCTCCGGATCGGGGAGCGAGTAGCACAGCCGGGCGTACTGTGCCCCCGAGCCGTCGGCGTAGAAACCCGTCCCTGGCACGTAGGCCACCCGTGACGAGATGGCCCGGGGCAGCATCGCCTTGGCGTTGACCCCGTCCGGGAGCCGGAGCCAGACGAAGAACCCGCCGGCCGGGCGGGTCCAGTGGCATCCGGCCGGCATCATTCCGGACAACGCGGTCAGCGTCGCGTCCCGGCGCTCCCGGTAGAGCTCACGGAAGTCCTTGATCTGCTCCCGCCAGGGCTGGGTGTTCAGGTACTCGCGCACGGTCAGCTGGGCGAAGCTGGAATGGCACAGCACCGCCGACTCGGCCGCCAGGATCAGCTTTTCCCTGATGGCGGTCGGAGCGACCGCCCAGCCCACCCGCACGCCCGCGGCGAAGGTCTTGGAGAAGGTCCCGAGGTACACGACCCCGTCCGGGTCGTCGGCGTGCAGCGCGCGTAGCGGCTCGCCGTCGAAGCCGAGCAGCCCGTAGGGGTTGTCCTCGACCACCAGCAGGCCCGCGCGACGGCAGATATCCAGGATGCGGTGGCGCCGGCCCGTGGCCAGGGTGACTCCGGCCGGGTTCTGGAAGTTCGGCACGGTGTACAGGAACTTGGCCCGGCGACCCGCGGCGGCGGTGCGCCGGATGGCCTCTTCCAGGGCTTCGGGGATCAGCCCGTCGTCGTCCATCGCCACGTGCACCACATCCGCCTGGTAAGACGCGAACGCGCCGAGCGCGCCGACATAAGAGGGCGCCTCCACCAGGACCACGTCACCGGGATCGACGAAGATCCTGGTCAGCAGGTCGAGGGCCTGCTGCGAGCCGACGGTGACGACGATCTCGTCGGGGTGGGCCCGGATCTGCTCGGACGCCATGACGTCGCAGATCCGCTCGCGCAGGCCCGCGTCGCCCTGCGCGGTGCAGTACTGCAGCGCGATCGCGCCCTGGTCGGTGACCAGCCGCCGGATCATGTCGCCGACGACGTCGAGCGGGAGAGCCGACACGTACGGCGAGCCGCCGGCCAGCGATACGATCTCGGGTCTGGCCGCGACGGCGAACAGAGCTCGGATCTCCGAAGCCACCATGCCAACGGCACGTTCGGCGTACTGACCGACATAACGGTCAATTCGCTGCGGCTGGGACATCGGCTGCTGCTCCGTCACTGCCTCTCCCTATTATCTCGGGGGGACGATCCCCCCCATCCCCCCCTGCTTTATGGGGGGCTTCCCGCCCCCCATTCCCCCCGGGGAGGGGCTGCCGCCCCTCCAACTGTCGGGGGATCCGAGTAAGATGCTCAGGATACGGGGTATTGCCCGGAAGCGCTTGTGGATTATGCCGGGGAACAGGATGTCACGTCGTATCGTCAACATCACGCTGGATAATCTCAGCGATCTGCCGCCGAAGTGCCGCAAATGTGTTTTCTGGGAACTTGGCCCGGTCAGCCGGGCGCGAGCCGAGGAAAACGGAGACCCGGAACTCGAGAAAGAGTCCTGGGTTTCTTCCGTGCTGCTCGAATGGGGCAGCTGCGGCAAGATCGCATATGTCGACGGTGTGCCCGCCGGGTACATGCTGTTCGCGCCGCCGCAGTACGTGCCGCGTTCGATCGCCTTTCCCACCAGCCCGGTGAGCGCCGACGCGGTGCTGTTCATGAGCGCCCACCTGCTCAGCGAGTTCGCGGGCGGCGGCATCGGCCGGATGCTCGTCCAGGCCATGGCCAAAGACCTGACCCGCCGCGGCGTGCGGGCGATCGAGGCTTTCGGCGACCGGCGCTGGGAGTCGCCGGCCTGCATGCTTCCGGTAGATTACCTGCTCGCGGTGGGGTTCAAGACGGTTCGTCCGCATCACCACTACCCCAGGCTGCGGATGGAACTGCGGACCGTGCTCACCTGGCGCGAGGACGTCGAGGTGGCGCTGGAGCGGCTGCTCGGGTCCATGACGCCGTCGACCCCCCAGGGTGCCCTGCGGCCGGTATAAACGGCCAGCGGGCCCCTGCGGGGCCACGTGAGATCAGCTGGATCAGATGTAATCAGCCAGTTCGCGGAGGATAGCCGACTTCGGCTTGGCCCCGACGATCTGCTTGACGACCTGCCCGCCGGAGAAAACGTTCATGGTCGGAATGGCCATGATGCCGTAACGCTGCGATACGCCAGGGTTCTCGTCGATGTTGAGCTTGACCACGGCGATCTTGTCCGCGTATTCGGTGGCGATCTCCTCGAGCACCGGGGCGACCATGCGGCAGGGGCCGCACCATTCGGCCCAGTAATCCACGATGACCGGCTTGTCGTTCTTCAGGACCTCCGCCTCGAAGGTCTCGTCCGTCACGACCTTGGTCGCGCCCACTTGCGATCACATCCCTTGACTTGCGATGAGAAACCGTGCTGTTAGTTTTCCTTGCTGGCCAGCCAGCGCTCGGCGTCGAGCGCCGCCGCGCAGCCGGTGCCGGCCGCGGTGACCGCCTGCCGGTATGTGTGGTCGACGACGTCGCCGCAGGCGAAGACGCCCTCGATGGCAGTGCGCGTAGACGGCTGGTCCACCACCAGGTAGCCTTCGGCGTCGGTCTCGAGCTGCCCGGTGAACAGGTCCGAGCGCGGGTCGTGGCCGATGGCCACGAACACGCCGGTCACCGGGAGCACCTCTTCGGTGCCGTCCTTGGTGCTCCTGAGCCGCAGGCCGGTGACCTTCTCGTCGCCGAGCACCTCCACGACCTCGCTGTTCCACTGGAACGTGATCTTGGGGTTGGCGAACGCCCGGTCCTGCATGATCTTCGAGGCGCGCAGCGTGTCACGCCGGTGGACCACGGTGACCGACTTGCCGAACCTGGTGAGGAACATGGCCTCTTCCATGGCCGAGTCGCCGCCGCCGATGACCGCGATGTCGTGGCCCCGGAAGAAGAACCCGTCGCAGGTGGCGCACCAGGAAACACCGTGACCGCCGAGCTTCTTCTCGCCCGGCACGCCGAGTTCCTTGTACCGGGAGCCGGTGGCGACGATGACCGCCTTGGCGTAGTAGGTCTCGCTGTCGGTCTTGACCACCTTGGGGTCCGCGGCCAGGTCAACCTCGGTGACGTCGTCTGCCAGCAGCTCCGCGCCGAAGCGCTCGGCCTGCTTACGCATCGAGTCCATCAGCTCGGGGCCCATGATGGCGTCCGGGAACCCGGGGAAGTTCTCCACTTCAGTCGTCTGCATGAGCGCGCCGCCCGCGGTGACCGAACCCTCGAAAACCAAGGGCTTCAGCTCCGCGCGAGCCGCGTAAAGTGCCGCCGTGTAACCGGACGGGCCGGACCCGATGACGATGACGTTCCGGACTTCGGTCACCTGTGCCAACCGTTATCAACCCCTCATCTGACTGGCTTTCCAGTGAACCGATACTAGGGCTCGGATGTTCCCGCCGGGACCGTTGCCGTGGCGAGGACGTCACGGCTGGTGGCCGAGCAGTCTGGACCCGCTATCCAGGCCACCTCGTCCGTTCCGGTGCGGGCCACGACGAGGGTGGCCGGCTTTCCCTCGAAGCGGGCGCTCTCCACCCGGACCAGGCTGGCGCCGTGGGTCAGGTTCTGCACGCACGCCCGCAGCTGCGCGCTCACCGCCAGGCGAGTCCCAGAAACCTCAGGAGTCCTGGAGGCCCCGGCCGGCGTGGCCGATCCGAGCTCGTGCTCGACCTGCTGCCTGAAGGTGGCCTGCACGGCGGAGAAGTCGGTGCCGCTGGCCACCAGGGTGAAGTTGGCCGGGGTCAGCTGCAGCGCCCGCGGGGCCGTCCCGGCGGCTCCGCGCACCGGCGGCGACTGCGGCCCGTTGACCGCGTTGCTGCTGGCCGCGCCGGGAACCGCCTTCGCGGCCGCGCCCTGGGGCGCGGAGGCCTCGGCCGAGGAACGCTGGGCCGCGGCGCCGGAGGACGCGGTGACCTGGCCGCCCGTACCGGTCAGACGGCTCAGGCCATAGCCGCCGGCGGCCAGCACGACGACGGCGACGGGGGCGAGCACACGCAGCGCCACCAGCCGAAAACGGGGACGTGGCGCCCGGCGGCGATCAGGAGCAGGGTTAACGGGGCGCTCGGCATCGACTCGTTCGGCCTGATGATCTTGGTTGGCTTGATACGGGCGGGCAGCCTCGGCGGCGAGCACGGTGTCGAGACGCTGGGCCAGGTGGTCCGGCATGGTCGGCCTGGGAGCGGACGCGAGCAGCGCTGAGACCCCGGCCAGCTGGTCGCCCAGGGCCGTACAGCGGTCGCAGCCAGCCAGGTGCGCGGTGATCCGGGTACCGCGCCGCCCGGTGATGAGCCCCTCCCGGAACTCGGCCAGGACCTCCACGTCCAGGTGCGTGATCTGCTCCCTCATGAGTCCTTCCCTTGCGCAGGTTGGACGCTCTCGCTCGCGGATCGGTTCCCTTGCAGGTGCGCTAGGTAAGGCAGCAGCCGCGCCCGGGCCCGGGCGCAGCGGCTCTTCACGGTGCCGGGCGAGGTGCCGAGGATGACAGCGGCGTCGGCCACGCCGAAGCCGAGCATGTCGACGACGACGAGCGCGGCCCGCTGATCCGGCGACAGCATCCGCAGGGCGGCGTCCACGTCCAGCCGGGTGTCCGTGCTGCGCGTGGGATCGCCGTCCTGGGTCACCAGCGCCTCGAGCGCCTGCTCGTCCCCGGTGGACAGGGCGGGCCGGGCGGCGCGGCGGCGAAGCCGGTCCAGGGCGGCGTTCACCACGATCCGGTGCAGCCACGTGGTGACCGCCGACTCGCCGCGGAAGTCGCCGGCCCGGCGGAACGCGGAGACCATGGCGTCCTGGAGCGCGTCGGCGGCTTCCTCGGGATCGCAGACCGTCCGTAGCGCGACCGCCCACAGCCGGTCCCGGTGCCTGCGGAAGAGCTCGCCGAAGGCCTCGGTGTCGCCGGCCACGTGCCGGCGGAGCAGTTCGGCGTCAGATAGCTCCGGGCGGCCGGGACCCGGTGAGTCCGGCATACCTCATCAGCCCGCCTGGCCCGTGGCGTATCCCCGCACGGTGACGTTGTAGATGAGCGCCTCGTAGTGGCCCGACTGGCCGGCCAGCGGCGGCAGATCGGTGATCCAGATCAGCAGGTAACGGCCGCTGACCTTGCTGGTCACGTCGAACGTGGTCGTGTTCGCCGCCCGGGCGGAGCTCTGCACCGGGGTGAAGGTGCTGAGCGCCGTCTGGCTGACCGTGCTGGTGTTGCCGAGCTCGATCTGGACGTGGGCGCAGCAGGTGGCGCCGAACTGGACCGCCACCTGGCTCAGCCGCGCCGAGTGGCCCAGGTCGAGGATCAGCCCGGTGCCGGTCTTCAGGCCACCGAAGAGGTCGCTGTAGTAGTAGCTGGTGTGCCAGAACGTGCTGGTACTGGCGTCGATGACGTTCTGGGCGTCGCCCGGGTCGTCGTCGCCGGGTTCACCGGGAGGCGGGTTGTAGACGCTCACGCTGACCGGCTTGAGCGCGACGTCCGTGGCCGACGAGGACGACGGCGACGACGAGGAGGAACGTGGCTGGTTCGGGTTCGGGGCCGCGGAGTGGTGCAGGCTGCGGCTGATCGACCAGGCGGCCACGCCCACCGCGACCAGCACCAGCACGATCACCACGCTGACGATGGCCCGGGCTGCGGCGGAGTGCTGGCTCGGCGGCTTGTGCCCGCCGCCTGGCCGCCCGCCACCCGGGCGGCCGCCACCCGGGCGGCCGTGGCTCGGGCCCGGGGTCCTGGGCCGCGGGGCGGTCTCCGGTGCCGGGTACAGATTGGTCGTGCTGTCCTGCTGGTAGCCAGGGGCGGCCAGGGTGGGGCTGACCGGCGTGGCCGGGGCGACCAGCAGCGGCACCGGCGGGGCGGCTGCGGTCAGGGCGTCGGCGAATCCGGTCACGGTGTCCAGCGCGGGTCCGTGGCGGCTCGCGCGCTGAAACAGGGCCCGGCAGGTCACGTCGTCGATGCCGGCCGGGATGTCCGCCGTCACCTGGCGCGGCGTGCACAGGATGCCGCCGTTCTCCGGGGCGGGCGGGAGCAGTCCGGGGGCGGCGTCGGATCCGGGAAGCGCGGGCCAGTAGCCGGTCAGCGCGGCGTACAGCAGCCGGGCGATGTCACGCGTATCGGTGAGCTCGGGGTTCTCGGCGGCGCCGTCGGGCGCGGCCAGCGCCGGGTCGACCAGCGCGGGGTCGACCAGCGCCGGGCCGGCCAGCGCGGCGTCGATGCCCAGGCCGGAGATCTTCACCCCGCCGGCCGCGGTCCAGTGCAGGCTGGCCGGATCCAGCCGCAGGTGCGCCAGCCCGATGGCGTGCGCGGCGGCCATTGCCTTGGCCGTTTCCACGCCCAGCGCGGCGGCGCGGGGCGGGTCGAGCGGGCCCTCGGCGAGCATGTCGAGCAAGGAGGCGGCCGCCACCCACTCGAGCACCACGTAGGCCAGCTCTTCGCCGTCCTCGACGTCGAACACCTGGGCGAACCGCGGGTCGCCGAGCCTGCTCGCGGCGCGGGCGGCGGTGATGGTCTCGGCGATACGGGGGAAGCCGTTCGCGAACGTGAGCACGCTGACGAAGCGGGCGAGCGCCTCGTCCGTGGCCTTCCAGTAGGTCCAGCCGGCACCCTCGTTGACCTGGCCGACCAGACGGTAGCGTCCGGCCAGCCTGGTTCCTGGTTCCGACGTGTATGTGCTCATAGGTTGCCACCCATGCTAATGCCGCTCGCTCTGCCGGCCGAACCTTGCCGCAACCGTCTTCATCAAGAACCCGAACTCGACTATCCGCAGTGACCTGGCACAGAGCGCGAAAAGTCCGATCGCGCCGCCGCCGCCGATCACGGTAACGATCAGGCCGTAGATTGCGCTCGGGTCGTGCGCGACGTGCCTGGCGCCGACCATCACGGCCAGCGCGAAGACCAGCCCGGGCACGGTGGCCAGGTGCATCCGGGTCAAACTCCGGGCGATGGCCCAGCCGTCCAGGCTGCCGACCCGGCGCAGCAGCAGCGCCCAGCCGGCCACCGTCCCGACCAGGTTGGCGACCCCGTACGCGACGGCCAGTCCAGCCACCTGATGCGCCCCCGGCAGCATCGACCGGGCGATGAGGGCACCGGCGATGCCGGCGATCATGGTGAGCACGCCGACGAAGGCGGCCGTCCGGCTGTCCTGGAACGAGTAGAAGACCCGCAGCTGCAGCTGGGTGAGCATGTAGGGCACCAAGCCGAGGGAGAACAGCCCGAAGACCTCGCCGATGTACCGCGCGTCCGCGGGCGAGCCGCTGCCGTAGCTGAACAGGAACTCGGCCATCGGGCCGCCCAGCACGGCCAGGTAGATCGAGGTCGGGACGACGATGACCGAGGCCAGCCTGACCCCGATGGAGAAGTCGTCCCTGACCAGCGAGTACCGGCGCGTGCTGGCGTGCTCGCTCATCCGGGGCAGCAGCGCCGTGATGACCGAGATGCCGACGATCGCGTACGGCAGCTGGAACAGCTGCCAGGCGATGGAGTAGGCGGAGTAGCCGCCCTGGTTCACCGAGGCCTTGTTCGCGAGGATCTGGACGACCAGGTTGCCGGCCCACTGGGTGACCACGTAGACCGACATCCAGCCGGCCATCCGGCCCATCTCGCTGACCTCGTCGCGGCGGAACCCGAGCGTGGGCCGCCACCGGAAGCCGGCCGCCCGCAACGACGGGAACAACGCGACGGTCTGCGCGACCACGCCGATAGTGGTACCGATGCCGAGCAGTTGCACGCCGAAGGACGAGATGTCCGACGGGGTCTTGCCCGTGTGGACCACGGCCACGTAGAGGCCGACGATCACGATCACGACGACGTTGTTGACGACCGGGGTCCACATCGGCGCGGCGAACCGGCCGCGGGTGTTCAGGATCGCCCCGATCAGCGAGCTCATCCCGTAGAAGAAGATCTGCGGGATGAAGATGTAGGCCCACAGCACCATCAGGTTGTGCTCGGAGCCACCGATGTTGGGTGCGTACAGGGTCACTAGCGGGGCGGCCAGGGCCGTCCCGACCAGGGTGACGCCGAACAGGGCGACCGCGCCCAGGGTGAACATCCGCTGGGCGTAGGCCTCGCCGCGATCCGGGTCACGCCGGGCCGACCGGACCAGCAGCGGCACCACCACGCTGGTGAAGATGCCGCCGAGCATGAGGTAGTAGACGGTGTTCGGCAGCGTGTTGGCGTTGTTGTAAGCGTTGCCGAGCGCGCCGGTGCCGATCGCGTAGACCAGGACCAGGGTGCGCAGGAAGCCGGTGCCGCGGGAGACCAGGGTGCCGATGGCCATCCCGGCGCCGGACCGCACCAGGCTCGGGCCGGGTGTGCTGGGTGGGCTGGGTGCGGCCGGCCGGGTCGGGGTGAAGGTGGGCTGCGGGTACTGCTGCGTCCGCTCGGGGTCGGTCAGCGGCCGGTCGGTGGTCCTGGGTACCCGGCGCCAGCCGGCGGGCGACCCGGGCGCGCCGGGGGCAGCGCCCGGCCGGTGCGGCACGGTCGGCGGGGCCGGCCATTTGAGCGCCAGCGGCAGCGTCGTCTCGGCCGGGCTCGGGCCGCCGCCCGGCATCGGCCCGTCCAGCGGCGGCAGCGGATCCGGGGCGGCGTGCCGGCCTCGTCGCGGCCGGCCGGCGTCTTCGTAGCCGGCGTCCTCGTGACCTGGTTCAACGGAGTCCGGACCTGGTCCGGAGCCGGACTCAGGCGTCGTCGGCCCAGCGTCGTGCATCGGCCAGGTCATCCGGTGCCTCCGTCGGGTATCGCGTGTCGCTGGTGCCAGTCACGACGCTACCTGGTGAATCCGCCTCTTCGCTGACTGGATTCGGGTCCCCGTGCCGTCGTCGCCTCACGCCGCGGAACACCGAGGTCAGCACGAGGACGCCGATCGCGGTCGCGATCAGGAACAAGATGGCCCGCCCGTACCTGGTCGACAGGACCGTCACCTTCTGGTGCCAGACGCCGGGCAGCGGTGTCCCGTCGGCGCCGGCCAGGCTGAGGTGGATGACGGTGGACCCCTGCGGGGCCGAGGACACGGGCAGCCGGATGAGCTGTGACTGCCCAGGCGGGATGACCTGCACGTTCTGGAAGTGGCCGACGGTCAGCTGGGACGTCCGGCTCGGCGTGTTTTCCACGCTGACGACGACGGTGACCTTGATGGTCTGGTGCAGCAGGCCGTTCTGGACCGAGAACGGCACCAGGCCGGAGGAGCCGCCCATCGGCACCTGGGGCGACGTGATGATCTTGACTTTCCTTTCCGCGCCCTCGATGTACGCGGACAGGCTGTCGGCCAGCGCCTCCCCGCGCGGCGCCTGGCTGCCGCGCCACGCCGCCGACTCGGTCGCGATCATGGCCTCGTCCAGGAACTGCGTGTAGCCCGCGCTGGGCTGGGAGAGCATGGAGGTGTACCCGGCCAGCTGGCTGCCGGTGGCACGGACCTGGCTCAGGTAGCGGGCGCTGAGCTCGTCCGGGCTCTTCTTGATGGACGGCAGCGGCTGCCGGGCTACGCCGCGCTCGGCGTCCGGCGCCGAGCTCAGGTGAGACAGCTGGGCCGGCGCCAGCCACGGCGCACTCGCGGTCTCGTCCAGCAGGTCATCGGCGAGCGATGCCGACGGGCTCCAGTCGTAGGGCGGAGCCACCACGATCGTGCGGGGGTGCTCGGGGGCCTCGGCCGCGATCATCGCCGTCTCGGCCAGGAACCGCTGCTTGACGTCGAACTCGGCGCTCTTGGACAGGGTGCCCGAGCTGGTGTCGCCGGCCCGCAGCACGCCGGTCAGGGTGCTGTCGGAGAGCAGCACGTTCACCGGCAGTCCGGCGACGCGCAGCGAGGTCACCGCGTCGTCGGCCGGGAAGCTGTCAGAGGCCAGGTACGGCAGCTCGCTGCTGGTCAGCACGACCGTGCCGACGTGCTCGGCGGCGGCCAGGTTGGTGATGACGGACAGGTCCGCGGTCCCGCCGGCCGGCCAGGCGATTTTATGTCCGAACGTCCCATGGAGCACGCTGTCCCCGATGGTGTCACCGAGTTGGTAGGCGGCGGCTAGGTCCGGCGTCAGGCCTTCGTGGACGAGGGCCGGCATGTCCACGTTGGCGTACGGGGTGAGCACGGTGGCCTGGGCCGACGCGACCTTCCTGAGCGCGGACAGCCAGTCCGCCGCGGCCCCGCTGGCCGGCTCGGAGCTGGCCCCGGTGCACGTCGGCTGGCCGCCCACCTGGTAGCGGGAGGACATGGTGGCCACGTCGCTCAGCAGGGCCGGGTCGATCATCCAGGTCAGGTCGGCGTCGGCGTGGCTGGATCCGGCGGCGAGCAAGGCGGACAGGCGGCCGTCCGGGGCCAGTTCGGCGGCCAGGCTGTTGTCGGTCAAGGCGGTGCAGGCCTGGTGGTGCGGCTGGTCGACGAGCGGCCAGACCCAGGAGATCCGCAGCGGGCTCGCCAAGTCGGCCGCGGCCCGCGAGCCGGGCCAGTACGGGAGCAGCGTCTGGTCGGAGGACAGCAGGCCGGGCGTGGCGACGACCTGCAGCTGGGCGGTCACCGGGTACACCCCGAACGTGGCGATTCCCTCGGCGCTGACCGGGAACGAGGCGCTCCAGGAGACGGTAGCGCCGGGTGCCACACTGGCCGGGATGCCGAACGGGTCCCCGGCCGGGGCCAGGCCCGTCGCCTGGCCGGAGGACAGGTAGGACTTCAGGCCGTCGCGGGTGGTGAAGTCGGTGGCCGAGGTGAGCAGCTGCACCTCCAGCCCGGCCTGGGTCTGGCGGGTGTGGTTGGTGACCGTGCCGCGCACGTTGACCGTGGCGCCGGCCTGGGCGACCGGCGGATTCATCGCGTCGATGGTGACCGACAGGCCCCTCGCCGCCGTGCTGACCTGGGCCGGGACGGCCCGCGCGGCGGGGGCCGCGGCCAGCGCCGTGGTCACGATCGCCGCGGCTATGGACAGAGTCCGCCGCCTGAGGGTCGCCGCTAGCCAGCCGTGCACACCAGGAATGTTAATGTCTGCGCTACTCTCAATGGCCGTGTCCACCGATGATGAACTGCGCCGAGCCGCCGCTACCCTGCTGCGTGAGCGGGTGCCCGCCGTGGCCGGGATCGGCGCCCTGTTCGCACGGCACGGCTACGAGCTCGCGCTGGTCGGAGGTCCGGTCCGGGACGTCTTCCTGGGGGAGCGGCCGACCGACTTCGACCTCACCACCGACGCCACTCCCGATCAGGTCCTGAAAATCACCCGCGGCTGGGCGGACAAGACCTGGACGATCGGGATCGCCTTCGGCACCGTCGGGCTGCGCAAGGGCAGCGACCACTTCGAGGTCACCACCTACCGGAGCGAGCAGTACGACCGGACCTCGCGCCGGCCCGACGTCCGGTACGGCACGTCGCTCGAGGACGACCTGAGCCGCCGGGATTTCACCGTCAACGCGATGGCGGCCCGGCTACCCGGATACGAATTCACCGACCCGTTCGGCGGCTTCGACGCGCTCCGGGAGAAGGTGCTGCGCACGCCCGGAACGCCCGAGCAGTCGTTCGGCGACGACCCGCTGCGCATCCTGCGCGCGGCCAGGTTCGCGGCCAAGCTTGGCTTCGCCGTCGCGCCCGAGGTCCGCGCGGCCATGACCGAGCAGGCGGACCGGCTGGAGATCGTGTCCGCCGAGCGGATCACGGCCGAGCTGACCAAGCTGATGCTGACGGCCGATCCCGCCCGCGGCGTCGACGTCCTGGTCCAGACCGGCGTGGCCGAGCAGGTGCTGCCCGAGGTGTCCAGGCTCCGGATGGAAGCGGACGAGCACCACCGGCACAAGGATGTCTACCAGCACAGCCTCACCGTGCTGCGGCAGGCCATCGAGCTCGAGCCGCGGTACGGGCTCGACGGCGACCTGATCGTCCGGCTGGCCGCGCTGCTGCACGACATCGGCAAGCCGCAGACCCGGGACCTGCTGCCCGGCGGGCGGGTCGCGTTCCACCTGCACGAGGTGGTCGGCGCCAAGATGGCCAAGCGCAGGCTGACCGCGCTGCGCTTCCCCACCGAGGTGGTGCGCGACGTCTCCCGGCTGGTGGAGCTGCACCTGCGGTTCCACGGCTATGGGGAAGGCGAGTGGACCGATTCGGCGGTGCGCAGGTACGTGCGGGACGCCGGGCCGCTGCTCAGCCGGCTGCACGTGCTGACCCGGGCGGACTGCACCACCAGGAACCGGGCCAAGGCGAGCCGGCTGGCCCGCGCCTACGACCAGCTCGAGGACCGCATCGCCGAGCTCAGCGTGCAGGAGGAACTGGGCAAATTCCGGCCGGAACTCGACGGCGACGAGATCATGCGCATCCTGGGCGTGCCGCCGGGTCCGGTGGTGGGGAAGGCCTGGGCGTTCCTGCTCGAGCTGCGGATGGCCGAGGGCGAGGTGGGCCGGGAGCGGGCCGTTCAGGAACTGCTGCGCTGGGCCGCCGCCGAGGGGATCGTCCCGCCGCCCGCGGCGCCGGGGGCGGGCTGACCCCGCCCGGCGGCCAGCCAGTAGACGGCGGCGACCACGGCGAAGCCTGCCGCCACCAGGCCGATCAGGAGCGGGGAATGGCCGCTGGCTGGCATGATGGTCGCGCTCAGCGCGGCGCCGGCCACGTAGGCGGCGTTGAACATCATGTCGTAGAAGGCGAACATCCGGCCCCGGTAGGCGTCGTCCACCTGTTCCTGCAAGATCGTGACCGCGCAGATGGCCACGCTCTGCCGGGTGAGGTACAAGCAGAACCCGATGGCCAGGTAGGCGAGCTGGAGGAAGGTCTCGCCGAGCGCGAGGGTCACCACCGCGCTGGCGGCGAGCACCAGCGTGATCCAGGCGGGCTTGGCCAGCCGCCTGGTGGCCGGCGGGGTGATGAGCGCCGCGCAGAAGTAGCCGATCCCGGCCAGGGTCACGAGCAGGCCGAAATGGCCTTCGGCCGCGCTCACGCTGGACCGGTAGAAGTAGTTGCGGTACAGCAGCACCGACATCAGGAACAGCGGCCCGAACACCAGGCTGAAGCCACCGGTGGCGCCGAGCGCCGCGGCCGGGCCGTGGCGCCGGACGATGTACCGGGCGCCGTCGGCCAGCCCGGTCGCGACCGAGCCGAGCTCGCTGAGCAGCGTGCCGCGCGGCGGCGGTGCACTCTCTTGGCTTTCTGGCCGGGTCGGACCCAGCCGGTCGCGGGCCATGGTGGCCGCGACCAGGCTGGCCGTCACGTAGCAGACGCCGCCGGCCAGCAAGGTGATCGCGGCGCCGCGTTCGGTGTTGCCGGTGGCGACGTTGAGGCCCAGGGCGACCACGCCACCGACGGTGGCCGAGACGCCGCCGATGGTCGGCGACACCGAGTTGGCCATCACCAGTTTGTCCTCCGCCACCACGTGCGGCAACGCCGCGGACAGCGAGGACAGGAAGAAGCGGTTCACGCCCAGGACCAGCAGCACCGCCACGTACAGCGCCGCCCCCCGGTTGCCCAGCGCCATGGACGCCGCCGTCAGCCCGACGAACAGCGACCGGAGCAGGGCCGACCAGACCAGGATCTGGCGCCGGGACCAGCGGTCGATGAGCACCCCGGCGAACGGCCCGATGAGCGAGTAGGGCAGGTACAGGACCGCGAACGCCGCCGCCCCGGCCGCCGGGCTCGGGAACGTGGTCGCGTTGAAGAACACGTAGGTACCGACCCCGGCGGTGACGATGCCGTCACCGGCCTGCGAAACTAGCCGGGTCGCGAACAACCGACGGAAGTCACGCCCGGCCAGTACCCCGCGCAAGTCGGCCCAGACCGCTGACTTGGACCCGTTGGCCACACCCTCAGCTTAGGGGGCACTGCTCATCAGGCGCTGCCGCGCCGGGGCCAAGGGACGTTAGCGGGCGACTTCGCCGTGGATGAACTTTTCGACCAGGTCCCGGCAGACGTCGTCGCCGTACTGCTCCGGCGGCGACTTCATGAAGTACGAGCTAGCCGAGATCACCGGGCCGCCGACGCCCCGGTCCAGGGCGATCTTCGCCGCGCGCACCGCGTCGATGATGACGCCGGCCGAGTTGGGCGAGTCCCACACCTCGAGCTTGTACTCCAGGTTCAGCGGCACGTCGCCGAACGCGCGGCCCTCCAGCCGGACGTAGGCCATCTTCCTGTCGTCCAGCCACGGCACGTAGTCGGACGGGCCGATGTGCACGGCGGCGCGCTCCATCTCGTGCGGGATCTGGGAGGTGACCGCCTGGGTCTTGGAGATCTTCTTCGACTGGAGCCGCTTACGCTCCAGCATGTTCATGAAGTCCATGTTGCCGCCGAAGTTCAGCTGGTAGGTGCGGAGCAGCTCGACCCCGCGGTCCTCGAACAGCTTGGCCAGCACGCGGTGCGTGATGGTGGCACCGACCTGGGACTTGATGTCGTCGCCGACGATCGGCACGCCGGCCTCGGTGAACTTCGCCGCCCACTCGGGGTTGGACGCGATGAACACCGGCAGCGCGTTCACGAACGCCACGTGCGCGTCGATGGCGCACTGGGCGTAGAACTTGGCCGCATCCTCCGAGCCGACCGGAAGGTAGCAGACCATCACGTCGGCGCGGGAGTCACGCAGCATCTGGACCACGTCCGCGACGGGCTCGTCGGACTCGGTGATGATCTCCCGGTAGTACTCACCCAGGCCGTCCATGGTCGGCCCGCGCTGCACGGTCACGCCGGTCAGCGGCACCTCGGCGATCTTGATGGTGTTGTTCTCGCTCGCGTTGATGGCGTCGGCGAGGTCGCAGCCGACCTTCTTGGCGTCCACGTCGAACGCGGCGACTACCTCGACGTCGCTGATGTGGTATGGACCGAACCGGACATGCATGAGGCCGGGAACGCGGACGCCTTCCTCGGCGTCCTTGTAGTACTCCAGCCCCTGTACCAGGGAACTGGCGCAGTTGCCCACGCCCACGATGGCGATGCGCACCTTACCCATCAGGATGACTCCTTCTCGGAAATGTTGTCGTCCCCTCCGGTCTGCCCGGCCTGCCGCTCCGACGCGATCAGCTCGTTCAGCCATCGGACTTCCCGCTCTACTGATTCCAGGCCATGCCGATGCAGTTCCTCGGTGTACCTGTCCACGCGCTCCCTGGTCCGGGTGAAGGCCGCCCTGATGGCCTCCATCCGCTCCTCGAGCCGGCTGCGCCGGCCCTCCAGGATCCGGAGCCGCACGTCGGCCCTGGTCAGCCCGAAGAACGCGAAGTGGACGCCGAACCCGTCGTCCTCCCACGTCGCCGGGCCGCCCTCGGCCAGGAGATCCTGCAACCTTTCCTTGCCGTCGGCGGTCAGCCGGTACACCTTCAGCGACCGCCGTCCCGCCTTGCCCGTGCCAGTCAGTGCCGTGGCCGCCCGGGTCTCGTCCTCGTCGTGCTCCTCCGCGATCAGCCCGGCCGCGAGGAGTTCGTGCAGGCAGGGATACAGCGATCCGTAGGAGAGAGCACGGAACGCGCCCAGTACGGTGTACAGGCGTTTGCGTAGCTCGTAGCCGTGCATCGGAGTTCCGTGCAGCAGCCCGAGCACGGCTAGCTCCAGTACGCCAGAGCGGTTGCGTCCCACGCTTCCCCCAGAAGTCCGTGGTATCCCGGTTTGCATCGGTCCGATGCCTCGCCGCGATACTTCGGGGCGTTAGATCGCCCTGTTAGATCGTCGCGATGTATCGAGCCGATACATGTGGATACTACGCACGAGGTGCGCTCGCACGCAAGTACGGGGGCGTTGCCGCTGGCCGGTAACGCTTTGGCGGCAAAGAAGAGTAGATCTGGGCTCGGCTCAGGCGCAGTTCCGACGTACGCTGGCCAACATGACGTCTAGGCGATCCGTCGTGGATTACGGACTGGCCCGCCGGGCCACGCTCGCGTCCGTGCGTTCGGGGCGCACGACCGTGACCGACGTCTGCGACGCGCATCCCTACCTGCTGCGCGCCGCCAAGTTCCACGGCGAGCCCACGGAGGACGGCTGCCCGATCTGCCGGAAAGCCAAGCTCACCCACGTCACGTACGTCTACGGGGACGAGCTCGGCCAGTACGAGGGACGGGTCAAGCAGAGTCGGGAACTTGCGGAAATGGCGGCCGAATACGGCGAATTCCGGGTCTATGTGGTCGAGGTCTGCCAGAGTTGCGGATGGAACCACCTCGCTTCCTCTTACGTTCTCGGCACTGGCGAGCCTGCCGTGCGCCGGAGGCGGCGGGCGCGGTCGAGCCAGTAACTCTAGGTAGCCAGTAAACATGGTCTCCAGGAGGTAACGTTTACGTTCGGCGGGTTCACCGGATAGGGGAACCCGCCTTTTGGGTAGAGGTCGCATTCCGACGAGCCGCGACCTCCGAGCCACCAGCGAGGACGCGTGAGCAGCAAAGCTGATGACGGGGGCTTTCGGGGTAACGCCGGGAACGTCGATTATGACCTGGGCTATGACGACCCGGGCTGGGACACGCAGGGCTTCCGCCGTCCGGAAACGGACTACCTAGACAGCAATGAGGCCGGCCGGGCCAGCGGCCGCAGGCGGGCCGAAGGCGGCGTCGGCACGGCGGTCCGCCCGGGGAACACCGCGGCGAACACCGCGGCGAGCACGGCGGCGAGCATGTCCGCCAGCGGCCGCATCCCTGGCACCGAGGACACCAGTCAGCTGGGCCTGGACCCGGAGGCGACCGGCCTCTGGACGCCCGAGGCCCCGGTCCGTGGCCGCCGCCCTGTGAGCGGTGGCGGCCCAGGTGGGCCGGGCGGACCCGGCGGACCACGCGGCCCCCGTGGGCCGCGCGGTTCCGGCGGACCGGGGCGTCGTGGCCTGGCGCGGCCCAAGGTCAAGGGCAGCTGGTGGCGGCACTGGACGCTGCGCAAGGCGCTGGCGCTCGTGCTCAGCGGGATCGGCGGCGTCGTCGTCGTCGGTGCGATCGCGGTGGTCGTGGCCTACGAGAAGACCCCGATTCCTACCAGTGCGCTCGAGGCGACCGGCTTCTCCCAGTCGGTGGTCTACTCCAAGAACGGCACCCTCATCGGCCGGTACGGCAGCACCAACCGCAAGCTGGTGACCTACGCCGACCTGCAGCAGTCGCCCGCGATCGTCAACGCGGTGCTCGCCATCGAGGACCGGAACTTCTTCAACGAGGGCGGCATCTCGCCCACCGGCATCACGCGGGCCGCCTATGAGGACGTCACCGGCGGCGACGGCTCGCTGCAGGGCGGCTCGACCATCACCCAGGAGTTCGTCCGGCAGTACTACAGCGGCATCGGCACCCAGCAGACGATGAGCCGCAAGATCAAGGAGATCTTCGTGGCCATGAAGGTGGCCAAGGAGAAGTCCAAGGCGTGGATCCTCACTAACTTCCTGAACACGATCTACTTCGGCGACGGGGCCTACGGGGTCCAGGCGGCGGCCGAGACGTATTACGGCAGGACGATCGAGAAGCTGACCGTGGGGCAGGCCGCGGTGATCGCCGCGATCATCCAGCAGCCGAGCAACTACCCGCTGCCGCAGTACCGGCCCCAGCTGGAGAACCGCTGGCACGCCGTGCTCAACGGCATGGTGAAGATGGGCAAGCTGACCCAGCAGCAGGCTGACACGATGAAGTTCCCGGCGCCGGGCAACTACGTGCCGCGGACCTTGGGCAAGGACGTCTGGGATCCCTACGTCATGGACATGGTGCAATCCGAGCTGTCGAGCGTCTACAAGCTGTCCAAGTCGCAGATCTACAACGGCGGCTATGTCATCCGCACCTCGATCGACGACAGCAAGATGGCCGCGATCTACCAGGCGGTCCGGGACAACGAGGCGCTGATCGACGAGAGCAGCGTGCCCCTCGACCCCACCTACATGCACGTGGGCGCGCTCCTGGAGGACCCCAGCACCGGCGCGATCGAGGCGCTGTACCCCGGCCCCGGTTACCCGGGCTTCAAGTACAACGGGACCGGGAAGGTCATCACCGCGAAGTACTGCCTGAAGATCACCTGCGAATTGAATATGGCGGTCTACAACAGTGAGCAGGTCGGCTCCTCGTTCAAGCCGTACGTGCTGTCCGCCGCGGTCAAGGCGGGCATGAACGTGCAGACCAGCACGCTCAACGGGTACAACAACCAGTGCATTCCGCCGGATACCGCTGGCACCGCGTACCCGCAGGCCGCGTTCTTCATGACAGACGGACTGCTCGGCTGCCACACGCCCCTCTACTACCCGGTGCACAACGACTCGGCCGGCGAGAACGGTCCTTACACCCCGCAGATCGCGATGGCCGTCTCCATCAACACCGCCTACACCGACCTCTGGCACACCGTGGGCGGCCAGGCCGTGGCGCAGATGGCCCAGGAATTCGGGGTGGACACCGACGCCGCCTGCATCACCAAGAGCTGCGGTACGGGCAAGAACAAGATCCCGGCCATGCAGGACGAGGCGGGCGTGGCGCTCGGCCAGGCCTCGATGACCATCGTCGAGCAGGCCACCATGCTGGCCACGATCGACAACGGCGGCATCTTCCACAGCGCCCACGTGATCACCTCGATCACCCGGCCCGACGCCCCGGCGATCCCGCTCAAGGTCACCATGTACCCGGTGTTCAGCTCCGACCCGACGCTCAACAAGAACGAGGACTCTCAGGTGCAGTACGCGATGTCGAAGGACGACGCGTCCTACGGCACCGCCCCGGTGGCCGCGATGAGCAACGGCCAGGAGATCATCGCCAAGACCGGCACCACCAACACCGCCCAGTCGGCCTTCTTCATCGGTGCCGTCCCGAGCCAGGCCCTGGCCGTCGCGATCTTCACCAACGAGCAGGGCGAAGGCAAGCAGACCCTGGAAAACCTCGGCGGCAGCTCTCAGGGCGGTAACGGCGGTACCTGGCCGGCCACGATCTGGCACACCTACGCCGAGGACCAGTTCGTGCGGCTCCCCGTCACGCCGTTCCCCACGCCGGTCTTCACCGGCGCTACCTGGAACCAGGTCCCGCCGGGGCTGCGCAAGGTCGCGAAGAAAGCCAAGAAGCCGAACCACAACCACAACGGCCACGGCAACGGCAACGGCGGCGGCCAGGGCGGCAACGGCGGCGGCAACCCCAACCCGTTCCCCACCTACACCTGTGACCCCACGGTCGTGACCTGCACGCCGGGCAACGGGCAGAGCGCAGGGGCCGCCAGCCCGGCCGTCGGACAGGGTTAACTGTGGGGGTGGATGCCCCCGGGTCGACGAACACTCGTTTCGGCGGCGGAGCCGAGCCTTCCGGTTCGGTTTGGTCCGCATCGCTGGTGGCCGCGCTCGGCAGCACGGTCGTGCTGGTGGCCGCGTCCGTGCTCGGCATGGTGCTCGCGTTCGCGGAGAAGGCACCGTGCCGCGCCGGCGCCTGGAACACCTACACCAGCCAGTTCCAGCGCGCCTGCTATACCGACATCTACCCGCTGTACTACGGCGAGGGCCTGGCCGCCGGGAAGGTGCCCTACACCGGCCACAAGGTCGAATACCCGGTGCTCATCGGCGGGGCCATGCAGGCGGCCGCGTGGCTGGTCAGGAACGTCAGCGTGGCCATCAGGGGCCGGGAGTTCTTCGACGTCACCGTGGCGCTGCTCGCGGTCTGCGCGGTGGTCGGCGTGCTGGCCAGCGCCCGGGCGCTCGGCCCGCGGCGGCGCGCCTGGGCGCTGATGGTGGCGCTGTCCCCGGCGCTGATCCTGGCCGCGTTCATCAACTGGGACCTGATCGCGTTCGCGCTGACCATGCTGGGGATCGCCGCGTGGGCCGGCCGCCGCGGGGTCTGGGCCGGCGTCCTGCTCGGCCTCGGGGTCGCGGTCAAGTTCTACCCGCTGGTGGTCTTCGGGCCGCTGCTGCTGCTCTGCCTGCGGGCCGGCCAGCTTCGTGCGTTCGGAAAGACCCTGGCCGCCGCGGTCGTGGCCTGGCTGGCCGTCAACCTGCCGGTGCTGATCGTCGCGCCGTCCGGCTGGGCGTACTTCTACGTGTTCAGCAAGGACCGGGGCGCCGACTGGGGCTCGGTCTGGTACATGTTCGAGTACTTCCACCTGCCGGTGCTCGGCGACGCCGACCTCAGCGCGCTGAACGACCTGTCGGCCGGGTTCCTGATCCTGGCCTGCGTCGCGATCGGGGTGCTCGCCCTGGCCGCGCCCCGCCGCCCGCGGCTGCCCCAGCTGTCCTTCCTGGTGCTGGTGGCGTTCCTGATGACGAACAAGGTCTGGTCCCCCCAGTACGTCATCTGGCTGGTGCCGCTGGCCGTGCTTGCTCGCCCCCGGCTGTGGCCCTACCTGCTGTGGCAGGCCGCCGAGGTCGCCTATTTCTTCGGCATCTGGGGCTACCTCATCTTCGTCTTCTCCTCCGAGGGCAACCCCGTGGCCGGCTACCAGGGCATCAGCACCGGCTGGTATTTCGCCACCCTGGGAGCCAGGTTCCTCGCCGTAGGCCTGCTCGCCGCCTACGTGGTGCGGGACATTCTTCATCCCGAACGGGACGTGGTGCGCGCCCAGGGCCTGGACGACCCGGCCGGTGGCGTACTCGACCAGGCGCCCGACCAGTTCCGGCTGCGCTGGCCCTTCTGGAGGACTAACCGCCCAGCTGCTCCTTCAGCCAGCTGACGTCGGCCGCCAGGCCGCCGTCCTCGTCGGGCGTCTCGCAGATGACCGGGGCGCCCGCCGCTCGGACCACGCCGAGCAGCAGGGCCGGGTCGATCGTCCCCTTGGCGATGTTGGCGTGCCGGTCCCGCCCGGAGCCGAAGTCGTCCCGCGAGTTGTTGCAGTGCACCAGGTCGATCCGGCCGGTGATGGCCTTGATCCGGTCGGCCGCGTCGGCCAGGTCGATGCCAGCCGAGTTGGCGTGGCAGGTGTCCAGGCAGAAACCCAGACTCGCGTTATCGGTGGCCGCGTCGGCTACCGATTGCCAGAGCTTGCTGATCGCGTCCAGCGTGCGGGCCATGGCGCCGTCGCCGCCGGCCGTGTTCTCGATCAGCATCGGCAGCGGCCGCTCGATGCGCTCCACCGCCTTGCGCCAGTTCTCCAGGCCGTCCTCGGCGGCCACCCCCGCGGTGACGTGGCCGCCGTGCACGATCAGGCCCTTGGCCCCGATCGAGGCGGCCGCCTTGAGGTGCTGGTCGAGCAGCTTCCTGCTCGGGATCCTGATCCGGTTGTTGCTGGTCGCGACGTTGATCACGTAAGGCGCGTGGATGTAGACATCGATCCCGGCCGCGGCGAAAGCGTCCTTGACGGCGGCCGGGTCCCCGCCCGGTATCACCGGGCCCTTCCACCCCTGCGGGTCGCCGAGGAAGAACTGGGCCGCGTCCGCCCCGTGGGCGATCGCCTCGTCCAGCGGGTGGTCAACGTGAAAGTGGGCTCCGATGCGCGCCATGCACGTGAGCCTAGTAGGAGCGGTCAGGCGGTGAAGCCGCCATGGCCCAGGGCGATGGCCAGCCCGACGAACCCGGCGATGATGCCGGTGACGATCAGGATCCGCTGCTCGCGGGTGGCCGAGACCATCTGCACATAGAGCCCGACCAGGCACGCCACGAGCCCGAGGGCGGTGGTGGTGACGACGACCGCGGCGCTGGTGTGCGTGTTCCTGACGAGCATGCCCAAGACGAACGCCACCAGCCCGACTACCAGGGTGAAGAGGGTCAGGATGTTCTGGACCGGATGCGGCTGCCCGTCCGAGTCCAGGATGTTGTGGCGCTGGCCGGATTTGACGGCGTCCGCCATGGTAACCACCTCCTGGCTGATTTCACCGGGAGTCTTTCCCCGGCGCGCGAGCGGGGAATCCACAGGTTCTCATCTGGTTACCACGTGCGGATGATGTTGGGTAAACTGACCAGGCTGCGGACCCACCCGGCTGTTGACGCCGCCGGATTCGTGACCGCGACACCTCCTGCCACGGAAAGACCGTGGCCGCACCAGTCCAGAGGAGGACTCAGGACGCCCATGCGCCATTACGAGATCATGATCATCCTCGACCCCAACCTCGAGGAGCGGACCGTCCAGCCGTCACTTGACCAGTTCCTTACGGTCGTGACCGGCGGCGGCGGCAAGGTCGAGAAGACCGACATCTGGGGCAAGCGCCGCTTGGCCTACCCGATCGAGAAGAAGCCGGAAGGCTACTACGCCGTCGTGGACGTGACGGCGGAGCCCAGCACCGTGCTCGAGCTCGACCGCCAGCTCAACCTGAACGAGGCCATCCTGCGGACCAAGGTCACCCGCCCCGACCAGCACTGATCCGTTTCTCATTAGCCCCCTTCGCTAGCAATCCGGAGTACCCGATGGCAGCAGGCGACACCCAGATCACGATCGCGGGCAACCTGGTCGATGATCCGGAACTCCGTTTCACCCCGGCCGGCCAGCCCGTGGCGCGGTTCCGGGTCGCGTCCACGCCCCGGTTCCTCGACAAGAACACGAACGAGTGGAAAGACGGCGACAGCCTGTTCCTGACCTGCAACGTGTGGCGGCAGGCGGCGGAGAACGTGGCCGAGTCGCTGACCCGGGGCATGCGGGTGATCGTCTCTGGCCGGCTGCGGCAGCGGTCGTACGAGACCAAGGAAGGCGAGAAGCGGACCGTGTACGAGGTCGAGGTCGACGACGTCGGCCCGTCCCTGCGGAACGCCTCGGCCAAGGTCAACCGCATCGCCCGCTCCGGCGGGGACGGCGGTTACGGCGGCGGCTCCGGCGGCGGCCAGCGCAGCTCAGGCGGCGGTCAGGGCGGCCGGTCCTCCGGCGGCCAGCGGGATCAGGGCGGTTACGGCGGCGGCGGGGGCGGCGGGGGCGCGGAGGCCGACCCGTGGGCCACCGATGGCCCCGGCGGCTACTCCGACGAACCGCCCTTCTAACACCAGCCACACATACAGATAACCGAGCATCCCCGCCGCGGGCGGGGCTCTAAGGAGAGCACCACGATGCCCAAGCCACCTATTCGCAAGCCGAAGAAGAAGGTCTGCGCGTTCTGCCACGATAAGACCGCGTACGTCGACTACAAGGACACCGGCCTGCTCCGTAAGTACATCTCGGACCGCGGCAAGATCCGGGCCCGCCGGGTGACGGGCAACTGCACGCGCCACCAGCGGGACGTCGCCACGGCGATCAAGAACGCCCGCGAGATGGCGCTGCTTCCGTACACGAGCACGGCGCGCTAGGGCGAGGGAGCAAGCGAGATGAGTCGTACCCCGATGAAGCTCATCCTCACCCAGGAGGTGGGCGGTCTCGGCGCACCCGGTGACGTGGTGGACGTGGCGGCCGGTTACGGCCGTAACTACCTGATCCCGCGCGGGTTCGCGATGAACTGGACCCGCGGCGCCGAGAAGCAGATCGACCTGATCAAGCGGGCCCGTTCGGCCCGGGAGATCCGCACCATGGAAGACGCCAAGGTCATCCAGGCTCAGCTCGAGCGCCTGAACGTGCGGATGCGCCGGCGCGCGGGCAACAGCGGCCGGCTGTTCGGCTCGGTCGGCTCGGCGGACATCGCCGCGGCCGTCCGCGAGGCCGGCGGCCCCGAACTCGACCGGCGCCGGATCGAGGTCCGCGACCCGATCAAGACCGTGGGCTCGCACCAGGTCCGGGTCCGCCTGCACCCCGAGGTCAGCGCCACCGTCGACCTCGAGATCTCTGCTAGCTAAGGCCTCTGCTAGCTAAGGCCCCTGCTAGTCAGCTGTTCCTCGCCGGGTCCGGCTGACTAGCAGCACCGGTGGCCGCCCCCTGCTCAGGGGGCGGCCACCAATTATGACCGCGGTTTATGGCTGGGGTTTATGACTGGGGTCGGCTAGCTGGACGGATCGGCGTACCTGGACGCCAGCCGGGACATCTGCGGGTCGATCTCACACACCATCGCCCAGATCTCGGCGATGCGTGCCTCCAGGTCGGAGGAATCCGCGCTCCAGCGGTCAGCGTCGAGCCGGTCGATGGCCTCGGCCACGCGCTCCAGGGCTAGCGAGAGAGCGAACTTGTCTATCGAACACACCGTCGAAGATTATCAGGTCGGCGGTGCTCTCGGCCGTGCTTACGCGCGTGTCCGCGGACCATAGTTATCCACAGGTCGCCGAGGCCTGCCTGTGGATAAAATTGTGGGTAGCCGGACGTAAAATCCCCCGGCCAGGTTTTTCTTCCACACAGTCGGTGGATCATGTTTCCCCTGCTCAGCGCGGCTTGTTCTTAGCTCGGACCGCTCTTTCCACAGGTCTATCCCCAGGGTGCGCACAACGTAGTCGGCGTGTCTGCACACGTTATCCACAACCCTGTCCACCGCATGGGTTGGTACCGGACCTCCGGGGCCGGCAAAATGTCAGAGCCATCGGTTAGAACGGTGGTAGCTGGCCGGAACAGTGCTTTTCACGAGCGTGTGTGTTCACGCCGGGGTTACCCGGACGGGGGAGGTGGGTCGGGTGAGCGTCACCGAGGTCGCACCGAGGGATGGTGACTTCGAGCGGACCCCTCCGCACGATGTCGCCGCGGAGCAGTGCGTGCTCGGCGGGATGCTCCTGTCGAAGGACGCCATCTCGGACGTGATCGAGGTGATCAGGCCGACCGACTACTACCGGCCCGCGCACCAGCTGGTCCACGAGGCGATCCTGGACCTGTACGGCCGGGGCGAGCCGGCCGACGCGATCACGGTCGCCAACGAGCTCACCCGCCGCGGCGAGATCGGCCGCGTCGGCGGGGCCGTCTACCTGCACACCCTGATCGCCTCGGTCCCGACCGCGGCCAACGCCGGCTACTACGCCCGCATCGTCAGGGAGCGCGCCATCCTGCGCCGCCTGGTGGAGGCGGGCACCCGGATCGTCCAGTTCGGCTACGCCGGCGACGCCGACGCCGACGACCTCGTGGACCGGGCCCAGGCCGAGGTATTCGCGGTCACCGACCGCCGCGCCAGCGAGGATTACCACTCGCTGTCGGAGATCATGCCGGGCGCCTTGGACGAGATCGAGGCCATCGGCAGCCACGGCGGCGTCCTCACCGGCGTCCCCACCGGCTTCGCCGACCTGGACGCCCTCACCAACGGCCTGCACCCCGGCCAGATGGTCGTTATAGCAGCGAGACCGGCTGTAGGCAAGGCCCTCGCCCTGGACACGCCGCTGCCGACCCCGGCCGGCTGGACCACGATGGGCGAGATCCGCGTCGGCGACCAGCTCTTCGGATCCGACGGCAAACCCACCCAGGTCGTCGCCGCTACCGAGGTCATGTACGGCCGCCCCTGCTACGAGGTCGAGTTCGACGACGGCGAGATAATCGTCGCCGACGCCAACCACCAGTGGCTCACCTGGAATCCCGTCGCCAGCGTTCCGCCCCAGGTGGTGACCACCCAGGAGGTCGCCGCGAGCCTGCGTCGCGGGCTGGTGAGCTGCCCCTCGAACCACGCGGTAGCGCTGACCGCCCGGTCCGAGCTGGTCCAGGCCGCCCGCACGATGGCGCCAGCAGCCGGCGAGTACCGGCCCGGCCGCCCCCAGCCGGAGCGGTGGCGGTACATCGTGACCGTCCGGTCCGTGCTCTCCCGCCCGGTCCGGTGCGTGCAAGTGGCAAGCAGAGACCATCTCTACCTGGCCGGGCGCGGCATGATCCCGACGCACAACTCGACGCTCGCGCTGGACTTCGCCCGGGCCGCTGCCATCAGGAACAGCATGGCCACGGTGCTGTTCAGCCTGGAAATGGGGCGCAACGAGATCACCATGCGGCTGCTGTCAGCCGAGGCCCGGGTGCCCATGCACACCATGCGCACCGGTCAGATGAACGACGACGACTGGGCCCGGCTGGCCCGGCGGATGAGCGAAGTCGCGGACGCGCCGCTGTTCATCGACGACTCGCCGAACATGTCACTGATGGAGATCAGGGCCAAGTGCCGCCGCCTGAAGCAGCGGCACGACCTGAAGTTCGTCATCATCGACTACCTGCAGCTGATGTCCTCACCCAAGCGGACCGAGAACCGCCAGCAGGAAGTCTCCGAAATGTCCCGTTCCCTCAAGCTCCTGGCTAAGGAGCTCGAGGTTCCCCTCATCGCGTTGTCCCAGCTCAACCGAGGCCCCGAGCAGCGAACCGACAAGAAGCCCCTCCTGTCGGACCTGCGCGAGTCCGGCTGCCTTACGGCGGACACTCGCATCCTGCGCGCCGATACAGGGTCCGAGGTCACATTGGGCGACCTGCTAGCGTCCGGTGAAAAGAATGTTCCCGTCTGGTCGATGGATGAACGTTTGCGGCTCGTGCCACAGGTCATGACACATGCTTTTCCCAGTGGTGTTAAAGAAGTATTCCGGGTCCGGCTGGCGTCCGGACGTGAGGTGCACGCCACCGCTAACCACCCATTCCTTACCTTTAATGGCTGGTGCCCGTTGGGCGAACTTAAGATGGGGTCGCGGGTCGCCATCCCTCGACAGGTGCCGACGCCACTAGATACCCGTGAGACACCTGAGCCTGAACTTGTCATGCTCGCCCACCTTCTCGGAGATGGATCGTTCGTCAGGAACCAGCCTATCCGGTACGCCAGTACAGACGAAGCAAACCTGGTGGCAGTGACGGACGCCGCACGGCATTTCGCGGTTACTGCGATTCGCGATGATTACCCAGCGGCTCACTGTACGTCACTTCGGCTTCCGGCACCCTATCGTCTAGCCCGAGGACGGCGTAACCCCATTGCTGAGTGGCTGGATTCGATGGAGCTGTTCGGGCGGCGAAGTCACGAAAAATTCATCCCGCAGCACATCTTCTCGCTCCCTCAGAATCAGCTTGCGCTTTTTCTCCGTCATCTGTGGGCTACGGATGGTTCGGTGACTGTGGCTAAGTCCGGAGTTGTAAGGGTTTACTACAGCACCACCAGTGAGCGGCTTGCTCGTGAGCTGCAACTCCTGCTGCTTCGATTTGAGATCGTCGCCCGCCTGCGTGCCGTTGGCAATACCTACGGGAGTCCACAATGGACAGTGGATGTGACAGGGGTTGGAGACCAACTTCGGTTCCTAAATCAGATCGGCGTACACGGGAAGCGTGGAATCGCGGTAATAAAGGCACAGGAGCGCCTTGCGGAAATGACGGCCGCCGGACGCTTCGACACGATTCCTAGCGAGGTCTGGGAGCGAGTTAGCCAGGTAATGCAAGAGCGGTCAATCTCGCTGAACCGTATGCGGGTTGCTATCGGTACCACCAGCCGGGGCGATCTTAATACGGCTATCTGTCCTACGCGATCGAGGATCCGACGGATAGCCGAAGTCCTCGGTGATGCGGAGTTGGAGATGGCGGCTACGAATGATGTGTTCTGGGACACAATCAAATCGATCGAGGGCATAGGGTATCAGCCAGTTTATGATGCGACTGTGACAGGTACTCATAATTTCATCGTCAATGGCATTAGCCTGCATAATAGTATAGAGCAGGATGCGGACGTTGTCATTCTTTTGCATCGTGAGGATGCATATGAGCGGGAATCGCCGCGAGCGGGCGAGGCGGACCTAATCGTGGCCAAGCACAGAAATGGCCCAACCGCCACCGTGACGGTCGCCTTCCAGGGCCATTATTCAAGGTTCGTGGACATGGCGAGCCCCTGACCTGGTCAATTGCCACCGGCCCGGTGCTGCGTGAGGAATAAAAGGCTTCATTCTCGCGAGCTGCTCGCCTAACTTAGCTGGCCGGTACCGCGTTCCGGTTACTGGCGGCCTGACCACCCACTGGCTCGCGAGCGTTCCCGCGATGAGTTCCGAGTGCCTCCGCCGTCGTAGTAGGTGACCTGATCGCGGCGTCAGCCGCTTAGGCAGGCCGAGCTATGGCTGAGTTGTTCAATGGCGGAAATACCGGGAGCGTGAGCCGTGAGCAAGGAGTCCGGTACGGCTGGCGGCCGTCGGGCCGCGGTGGCGGGCGCGGCGCTGGTGGCCGCGGCAGGCCTGGCCGCTGGCTGCTCGGGAAGCAGCAGCAGTAGCGGCCCGAGCACCCTGGCGTGCCCGTCCAAGCACGCCACGGCGGTCACCGGGACCGCCCCGGCGGCAACGGGCCGGCCTGCGGCGGGCTGGACCCTGCCGGACGCGGACTTGGCGAACACCCGTGACGTGGCCAGCGCGATCACCAGCGTGAACGTCTCGAAGCTAGGGGTGGCGTGGACCGTGCCGCTGACGATTTCCACCGCCCACACCGACGGGGCCTACGCGACCACGCCGGTGATAGTGAACGGGGTGGTGTACGTCCAGGACCTGGACTCCGATGTGTTCGCGCTCAGCCTGGCCACTGGCAAGATCTTGTGGAAGCACGATTACAACTCGCCCAACGGCGGGCCGGACGGCGTCACCGTCGCCGGCGGGGTCGTGTACGCGGCTACCAACCACGCCGCGGTGGCCCTGGACGCCGCGACCGGGGCGCAGTTGTGGAACCGGACGCTGACCGGCAACGACCATGAGGGCATCGACATGGCCCCTGGCTACGACCACGGCACCGTGTACGTGTCCACCGTGCCGGTCAACCCGCTCAAGGCTGAGTACGGCGGCGGCGGCAAGGGGATCTTGTGGGCGCTGAACGCGCGGAATGGCACCCCGGAGTGGTCATGGGACCAGGTCCAGGACCTGTGGGGCAACCCGGGCGTCAACTCAGGCGGCGGGCTGTGGTACCCGCCGTCGTTCGACGCCCAGGGCAATCTTTACCTCGGCATCGGCAACCCCGCGCCGATCTTCGGCACCAAGAAATATCCGCTGGGCAGCAGCCGGCCCGGCCCGGACCTGTATACCGATTCGGTGGTCAAGCTGAGCCCGGCCGGGAAGCTGCTGTGGTACTACCAGCTCACCCCGCACGACCTGTACGACTGGGACCTGCAGGACCCGCCGGTTCTCAGCACCGCGAACGGGCGGCCGGTGGTGATCGACGGCGGCAAGGCCGGCATTCTCATCGAACTGGACGCGCAGACCGGCAAGCTGCTGTGGAAACTCCCGGTGGGCGGGCACGACGGGCACGAGAACGACGGGCTGCTCACCGAGCACGCCACGCCCGCCTCGCGCGGCAGCCTGCCCGCGCGCTACTGCCTCGAGCCAAACACTTACGGCGGCATCGTGACCCAGCTGGCCAGCAACGGTTCCACCACCTTCGCCGCCGTCAATGACCTTGCGCTACCGATGACGCCGGGCGGTTACGCCCTGTCGGAGGTCACCATATTCGAGGACATCGAGAAGGCCGCCGGCGAGCTGGTCGCGGTCAACCAGGACACGGGCACCGTCGCGTGGGACACCCCGCTTCCTTCCTCGCCGTACGGCGCCGCAACGGTGACCAACGACGTCGTGCTCACCACCACCTTCCACGGCGACCTGTACGCGCTGGACGCGGCCACCGGCGCCATCTTGTTCAAGACGCCGATGTCCGCCGGGAGCAACGCGCCCGTCGCCGTCGACGGCGGCTATGTCATCGCCGGCGCCGGCGCCGCACTGCCCCCGGCGCAGCGGGACATGATCATCGCCTACAAGCTTGGGGCGACGGGCAAGCTCCCTGACACCGTGGGCTCATAACCTGGCCGCGGGCTAGGCCAGCTCGGTCAGCCGTCAGCAACGCCGTACGAGCGGACAAGGCAGCGGAAGCCGAATCCACGCTCACGTCATGACCGCGACCTGATCCCCGGCGGCCGGACCACCGCCGGGGATCAGGTCAGCCTTTCCGGTAAATCTAGTGGTGGTGCCGGCCGGGGTGGAAAGTCACGTGCGCCGAGGCCAGCGGGTAATACGCCGCGGACAATGTCCTGGCCGGGTCCGCGCAAGCGCCGTGCGCGGCATTCATCGACGACAGGCCAACGTCGACCCAGGAATAGTCGGCGCTAGACGGGCCGTTCTGATGGATCTTGAATGCGTAGAAGGGCTCCCTGTCGGCCCCGGATCCCCGGTACGAGGTCCGCCGGCCGACGGCGTAGACGCTCGTCCCGCGGTGGATCGGGTCGCGGTATATGCCGCTGCACAGCGCGCCGTTGAACGAGAAGTCCTCGACCCGGTTGTGGACCATGATGCTCGAGTTCCCGCCCCGGGCACGGTCCTGGATGTCGAACGAGACGTGCCAGTTGCCTCCTGATACGAGCTCCGTTACGGCTCCCTGGGCGAGAGACTGATCTGCGCCGGAGGCGAACGCCGCGGTCGGAGCGGCCAGGCAAAGCGCGGCAGCGGTGCCGGCTACGGCCAGAAGCTTGATCATCGAACCCCCATTTCCCTGCGGAGAAGTAAAGACGTCCCCGCGATATCCGGCCCTTGTGGCCTCCTGCGGGATGCTACCTCTTCCCGGTTCGCCGCTGCAGGGTGAAAAGATGGTCCAAATACACTCAGAAAAGGTATCTCCGGGCGTATTGTCTAGGCTTTATTAATGTGGCAGGCAGGTAAGTTTAGGACCCGGTGACGTCCACCGCGTGGCTGATCATCCCGGGCAGGCTGCCAGCCCGGTGGTACTCCTCCACCAGGTCCTGGATCGCCTCGCGGTACGCCTGTGCGGTGCCGAACGTCCCGGCCGGGCCCGAACTCGGCCAGCGCCCCCACACCTGGTAGCGGAAGCTCGCGTAGGAGCTGTCCCGCTCCTGCCAGTACGGCGAGTTGGCGCTCAGCGTCAGCAGCACGGCCAGCCACGGCCCGGACCGGTCGAGTACCGCCACGCCGTCGTCTGCGAGCTACCGTGGCGTGCACCGATGAATCCCGGCTGGAATGGCGGTCCTAGTCTTCATGAGCCTTGTCACCTGTCACATGACGATTTCCCTGGACGGCTTCGTGGCCGGCGCGGTCCAGACCCGCGAGGATCCGATCGGCGAGGGCCACCGGCTGCACCAGTGGATGTTCCGGGCCGACGAGCCCGGCCACGAGGCCGACGCCCGGCTGCGCGAGCAGATAGTCGGCGGCCGCGGCGCGTTCATCATGGGCCGCAACATGTACGGCCCGATCCGCGGCGAGTGGGGAGACGAGGACTGGCGCGGCTGGTGGGGAGAGGATCCGCCCTACCACGCGCCGGTGTTCGTACTGACCCACTACCCGCACGCCCCGATCGAGATGAAGGGCGGCACGACGTTCCACTTCGTCACCGACGGCTTCGACGCCGCGCTCGCCCAGGCGCGGGCCGTGGCCGGGGACGCCCCGGTGGACATCGCAGGCGGCGCCGCCACGGTCCGGCAGGCCCTGACGGCCGGCGTGATCGGCGAACTCGTCCTGGATGTGGTGCCCATCCTGCTCGGCGCCGGTGAGCGGATCTTCGACGGCGTGCCCGACCCCGGCCTGACCCCGGTCGAGGTCATCCCGTCGCCCCTGGCCACCCACATCCGCTACCGGGTCGGTCACGGATGAGCTAGCCTCGGATGACATAGGTTCCGCCCGGTCACCGGTACGAACCGCGCCCGTCATGCCCTACCCTTAATGGGTACGTGCGGCCCGTGACGGGCGACGGCAGGCAGGACAACTGAAGATCTGCGCTCGTAGCTCAACGGATAGAGCATCTGACTACGGATCAGAAGGTTGGGGGTTCGAGTCCCTCCGAGCGCGCCCAGCTCATAAGCCCGCTGCCCGTCCGGCAGCGGGCTTTTCGTTGCTCTAGGAGCCACGGGCACGCGTCACCGCCGAACAGAGCCCGGCTCATCGACACGCCCGCCGCCCGCTTATCGCCTTCGAGTCGCCTTCGAGCAGGTGCCAGTGCACGTCCTTAGTGATGGCGAGCGACACCTACGCCCTCGGCGTCCTCGCCGAGACCACCGCCCTGGACGTCCCCATCGTCGTCCTGCCTTTCGTCAACACCGCGCTAGCCAGCCGCCAGCCCTTCCGCCACAGTGTCGACGCCCTCCGCGCCGAAGGCATCCGCATCCTGCTCGGCCCTAGCGGATTCCAGCCCCACCCACCCCGCACCGGCGCGAACCTCATCGAGACCTATCCCTGGCACCTCGCCCTTGACGAGGCCCGACCACCTGGTCCTAGGACACCGCTAACCGCGGTCCATCAAGAACCGCACCAGCGACCCAGCACTCCAGATATCCCCCGCCGCGATCATCCCGGGAATCGATGCGAGCGGCCCCCATTCCATCCGCGGCCTCGTTAACCTCGGTCGGCTCCCCGATCCGCTCCGGATCCCGCCCGACAAAGGCGAAAAGCTCGCCATCGATCGTCCCCGGCCGCGGCTGGAACGTAATCAGCTGCTCCACCCGCCTCGCCCGGTACCCGGTCTCCTCCTCCAGTTCGCGCCGGGCCGCCTCGGCCGGTTCCTCGTCCTCATCAACCAGCCCGCCCGGTAGGGCTCCGGTAAATCTCCCGCTCCCCGAACGTCCGCCACCGCCCCACCTCGCCACCTATCGCATCAGTCACGGCCACGACGCTAATGCCTACCCGATAAACGGCATGAACCGCCGGGGTCTCGCCGTTGCGGGACGGCAGCTTTCGGCCGCGCCCTTCGGGCGCAAGTCCTGCGGCGCGACGAGCTGCCGCGCACGGCGGCCCGGCACCGGCCGTAGCCGATCCCCGCCGTCACGCCCCGATGCGTGCCACACGAGCAGGGCCAGACCGTGCCGCTCGCGCCGGGCGCGACCCTGCCGAGGAGCAGATGGCTATATGACGGTGAGATCATCAGTACTACAGCAGTAACGGCGCCGTCAGCGCTTATAGCGCAGATCAAGAGGCCGTCATGATCCCGTACCAGCCACCAGACCCTCAGCGAGACCGTGATCGCCGCGCGAACGCGGAGATCACCCGTGCCCAGCTCCGCATTCAAGGGGCCAAGTTGCGCGCGAGCGTACGCCACTGGTACCGGTGGCTACGCGGCGAAAGCCTGCGGAACGATAGCAACGGCGGGCCGCCACACTCCTGACTACGATACCGCGTGCGTTCACCAGCAGCTCGGCCGCCATGGTGCCGTCGTAGGCGGCTGCCGCGGCAGTGGAGGCGGCCAAGAGGAGCGCGCCGTAAACGCTGAGCTGCTCGGCCGACGGTGACCGCATCACGCGCCCGAGCGCGTCCGCTGCGCTCATCGCCAGCTCCAGTGCCTCGTGCGGATGCTTCTGACCTGCCGACGAGCCCGGCGATGTCTCGACAACATACCCGCAGTAGGTCCTCATCACTGGGCATAGTGGGCACCGGGCCGAGTCGGTGAGATGATGGCTGGCGTCGCGCCCCCGACGATTCGGCTGGCCGATGATGACGGAGTTCCACAGGATGC
This sequence comes from Streptosporangiaceae bacterium, assembly GCA_050011155.1. Classification (GTDB taxonomy): domain Bacteria; phylum Actinomycetota; class Actinomycetes; order Streptosporangiales; family Streptosporangiaceae; genus Palsa-504. The sequence continues at coordinate 15,774 of JBEKJP010000019.1, read as the reverse complement.
CAAGCTGCGGGAGAGGCTAATGCCCAGCATTGCGGTTGTCGGTTTCGGGCGGATCGGTCGGGTGACGGTAAGGACCGGGCTGACGGGCGGGTGGTTCACGCCGTCAGTCATCGTCGATGTCGCCGCGCCGGAATCTATGGCTCCGTTGTTCGAAGTCGACAGCAACTACGGGCGCTGGCCCGACGCCGTGCGGGCGGAGGCCGGTGCCCTGGTCATCGGAGACGCCGAGATCACGTGGATCGATGCGCGGACCGAGACGGCCGACTGGAAAGCTCTCGGCGTCGACCTCGTGCTCGATTGCACCGGGCGCGCCACCACCCGCGCCGGCGCCCAGGCGCACTTGGACGCCGGAGCCCAGCGGGTGCTGGTCAGCGCGCCGAGCAAGACGCTCGATGACTGCGATGCCGTACTGCTGCCGGGCATCAACCTCCAGGACTACGATCCGGCCAAGCATCACATCGTGAGCATGGCGAGCTGTACGACCAACGCTCTGGCCCCGGTAGTCAAGGTGCTGCGCGAGACGGTGGGGATCCGGGACGGGTTTTTCACCACCGTGCACGCCTTCACCAACACTCAGTCGCTGACCGACCAGCCGATGAGGGAACGCCGCGACTCCTGGGCGGCCACGGAGAACGTCATCCCGTCGTCGTCGGGCGCGGCCAAGGCACTGAAGTTCATCTGGCCGGACCTGCAGGTGACAGGCAAGGCGTACCGGGTGCCGGTCCGGACCGGCAGCATCGTCGAGCTGACCGCACGAGTCAACCGGGGAACATCCGCAGCCGAGATCAACGACGCGTTCATCGCCGCGGCCGGCGACGGCCCGCTGGCGGGCATCGTCGGGGTCCTGCGAGAGGAGTGGGCATCCTCCCGCATCGTCGGCGAGACCCACTCGTCGGTCATCGACCTGCCGCTGACCTCCGTCAGCGACGGCGACCTGGTCACCGTCGCCGCCTGGTACGACAACGAATACGGGTACGCCACCCGGCTAGCGGAAACGGTCGCCGCCCTAGCTCACGATTGAGCCTCCCGTCGGCGATGACTCCCCAGGAGGCCCGAGCGCTGGTCGCCGCGCTGCCTGAGGCGCGCGAGCACTGGCTGACGAAAACTGTGGAAGGCACGCGGGCGCATGCCGTATGGCTGACCGGCTCCCTGGGCCGTGGGCAGGCCGATGAGTGGAGCGACGTTGACCTGATCGTGGTTGGCGGATCGCCGCACCTTGATGACGCTCTGGTTACCACGGACAATCCCGGGAACGGCCCTATCGGCGGTGGCCACATCGGCGCCTTGTACGACATCGGCCCGCTGACGCTGTGGGCCGACTGGTATCTGTGGCCTGCGCGCGAGCCGGCACCGAGGGACGCGCGGCTGCTGCGCGGACATGGAAACCAGGGCATCGCCGATCTGAGTGAGTCACTTGACCGCATCGGCCGCGGCCGGCCACGGCCGCACCCGGACCGGGACGCCTTCGCCCTGGCGATGCTGCCCCTCGCGGCGAAGTTCATTGCCCGGGGCGCGAACGACAAGGCCGCATCAATGGCGGCCATGCTCGGCGCGCCGCCGGACATGGCCGCGCTCGACGGCCTTCGCGCGGTCTTCTCCTCGATCAAGGGCCACGACAAGACCCGCATCCTGGTCGACCGGTATCTCCAGGTGGTGGAAGCTCTCACCCGGCACTGACGCGGCACTACCACCCTGTCATGAGCCCGTGCATTTCGGTATCCAGGCGAGAAGCCCGGAAGCGTACGATTGAGTACACGCAGAGTAAGAGGCGGGCACCGACCTTCCGGTGGAAAGAGGCTGCCGTGAGACTACGATCGCGTCGCGGAGATCTCCTGCTGTCGAGCCTGACCGCCCCGGCCGGTACATCGCCGACTACGAGACCCGTACGACGGCGGCGGCTGCACTGGTGGATCCGCACCGGCGCTCTGCTTTCGATTATCGGCATCCGGCGACTCGCCCGGCTGGCACGAGCCCGGCGGCGGCCGGTCTTGCTCGGTATCGGCGCCCTGGTCCTGGTTATCGGCTTGATGACGGGTAGCAGCGTGGCCTTCGTCCTCGGCCTCCTGGTCGTGGGGTCGGCGGGATCCGATACGGGGTCACGCAGCCCCACGGCGGCGATGATCCGCACCTGGGCATCGCTGCACAAGAGCCGCGCCGGTAACCCGTAGCCGGTGATCTTCAGTAAGGAACTGCGCGATGACGTGCTGGCCGGCGAGATCACCGTGTCGTTCCGGCTGTGGAAAAGACCGAAGGTCAAGACCGGCGGCCGGTACCCGGTCGGCCCGGGGGCCGGCCTGATCGAGGTGGACTCCGTCGAGCTGATCCCGTTCGCCCACATCACCGACGCCGACGTGCGCCGCGCCGGCGAGCCGGACCGGGAGGCGCTGCGCCGCCGCGCCGCGCACGCGGGCCCGATCGACGACGGCACGCTCCTGTACCGGGTGGAATTCCACCCCTGCGGATAAAATAACCATGTGACAAACGGGCCGGCCGATGCGCGGCACCTGCGCGACCTCGCCCTGCTGCGCCGCGTCCGCGACCGGATCGACCGGGAGTTCGCCCAGCCACTGGACGTCGAGGCGCTCGCCCGTGGCGTACACATGTCGGCCGGGCACCTCAGCCGCGAGTTCAAGCTGGCCTACGGCGAAGCGCCGTACTCCTACCTGATGACCCGGCGGATCGAGCGCGCCATGGCGCTGCTGCGCCGCGGCGACCTCAGCGTCACCGAGGTCTGCTTCGCGGTCGGCTGCTCGTCGCTGGGCACCTTCAGCACCCGGTTCACCGAACTGGTCGGCATGCCCCCCAGCGTCTACCGGCGCGACGCGGCGAACGGGACGGCGGGGATGCCGGCCTGCGTGGCCAAGCAGGTGACCAGACCGGTCAGGAATCGAGAAGCCCCGGCCGGGGCGCCGTCGGCATACTCCTAGAAGAAGCAACCAGCGACTTCAGGAGTGATCATGTCTTCCACCGAGGGAATCAAGACCGTCCTGCATCCCGTGACCGACCTGGACAAGGCCAAGCCGGTGTACACCGCCCTGCTCGGCCTGGAGCCGCAGCACGACGCGCCCTACTACGTCGGCTACGACGCCGAGGGCCAGCACATCGGGCTGGTCCCCGGCGGCGGGGGCATGACCTCGCCGGTGGCCTACTGGCACGTGGCGGACATCGAGGCCAAGCTGGCCGAGGTGACCGCGGCCGGCGCCACCGTGAAGGACGCCCCGCACGACGTGGGCGGCGGTCGCCTGGTGGCCACCGTCACCGACCCTGACGGCAACGTCCTCGGGCTGCTCCAGGACCCGTCATAGCCTGGAGGGATGACAAACATGGCCACGAGGACGCACGCCGCCGACAGCCACGACCTGATCCGCGTGCACGGCGCGCGGGTGAACAACCTCAAGGACGTCAGCCTCGACATCCCGAAGCGCCGGCTGACCGTGTTCACCGGCGTCTCCGGCTCGGGCAAGAGCTCCCTGGTGTTCGGCACCATCGCGGCCGAGTCGCAGCGACTGATCAACGAGACCTACAGCGCCTTCGTGCAGGGCTTCATGCCGACGCTGGGCCGGCCCGAGGTCGACGTGCTCGACGGGCTGACGACCGCGATCCTCGTCGACCAGCAGCCGATGGGCGCCGATCCGCGCTCCACGGTCGGCACCGCCACCGACGCCAACGCCATGCTGCGCATCCTGTTCAGCCGCCTGGGGCGGCCGCACATCGGCTCGCCCCAGGCGTTCTCCTTCAACGTCGCCTCGATCAGCGGTGCGGGCGCGGTCACGCTGGAGCGGGCCGGGCAGACGGTGAAGGAACGGCGCAGCTTCAGCATCACCGGCGGCATGTGCCCGCGCTGCGAAGGCCGGGGCGCCGTCACCGACATCGACCTGACCCAGCTCTACGACGACAGCAAGTCACTCAAGGAAGGCGCGATCACCGCCCCCGGTTACACCGGGGGCGGCTGGAATTCGCGGCTCTACATCGAGTCGGGTTTCTACGACCCGGACAAGCCGATCAGCAAGTTCACGAAGAAGGAACTGCACGACTTCCTCCACCACGAGCCGGTCCGGATGAAGATCGCCGGCATCAACATGACGTACGAGGGGCTGATCCTGCGCATCCAGCGGTCGATGCTCTCCAAGGACAAGGAGGGGATGCAGCCGCACATCAGGGAGTTCGTCGATCGCGCGGTCACGTTCACCACCTGCCCGGACTGCGGCGGCACGCGGCTGGCCGAGCACGCCCGGTCCTCGAAGATCAAGGGGATCAGCATCGCCGACGCGTGCGCGATGCAGATCAGTGACCTGGCCGAGTGGGTCCGGGGCCTGGACGAACCGTCGGTGGCGCCGCTGCTCGAGGCACTGCGGCAGACCCTCGACTCGTTCGCCGAGATCGGCCTGGGCTACCTCTCGCTCGACCGGCCGGCGGGCACGCTGTCGGGCGGCGAGGCGCAGCGCACCAAGATGATCCGCCACCTCGGCTCGTCGCTCACCGACGTCACCTACGTCTTCGACGAGCCCACCATCGGCCTGCACCCGCACGACATCCAGCGGATGAACGACCTGCTCCTCCAGTTGCGCGACAAGGGCAACACCGTGCTCATGGTGGAGCACAAGCCGGAGGCGATCGCGATCGCCGACCACGTCGTGGACCTCGGCCCCGGGGCCGGCACCAAGGGCGGCGAGGTCATGTTCGAGGGCAGCCTCGAGGGCCTGCGGGCCAGCGGCACCATCACCGGGCGGCACCTGGACGACCGCGCCGCCGTGAAGCCGTCGGTCAGGAAGCCGTCCGGGACGCTGGAGGTGCGCGCGGCCAGCACCCACAACCTGCGGGACGTCGACGTCGACATCCCGATCGGGGTGCTGGTCGTGGTCACCGGGGTGGCGGGCTCGGGCAAGAGCTCGCTGATCGGCGGCTCGGTGTCCGGCCGGGACGGGGTGGTGGCGATCGACCAGGCCGCGATCCGCGGCTCGCGGCGGAGCAACCCGGCCACCTACACCGGGCTCCTCGACCCGATCCGCAAGGCGTTCGCCAAGGTCAACGGCGTGAAGCCGGCCCTGTTCAGCGCCAACTCCGAGGGCGCCTGCCCCAACTGCAACGGGGCCGGCGTCATCTACACCGACCTGGGCATGATGGCCGGCGTCGCCATCACCTGCGAGGTGTGCGAGGGCAAGCGGTTCGCGGCCGCGGTGCTCGAGTACCACCTGGGCGGCCGGGACATCAGCGAGGTGCTCGCGATGCCGGTGACCGAGGCGCTGGAGTTCTTCGGCGACGGCAAGGCCCGCACCCCGGCCGCGCACGCCATCCTGGCGCGGCTCGCCGACGTCGGGCTCGGCTACCTCAGCCTCGGCCAGCCGCTCACCACCCTGTCCGGCGGCGAGCGGCAGCGGCTCAAGCTGGCCACTCACATGGGGGAGAAGGGCGGCGTCTACGTCCTGGACGAGCCCACCGCCGGCCTGCACCTGGCCGACGTCGAGCAACTGCTCGCCCTGCTGGACCGGCTGGTCGACTCGGGCAAGTCGGTCATCGTCATCGAGCACCACCAGGCGGTCATGGCCCACGCCGACTGGATCATCGACCTCGGCCCCGGCGCCGGCCACGACGGCGGCCGTATCGTCTTCGAAGGCACCCCGGCCGACCTCGTCGCCGCCCGCTCCACCCTCACCGGCGAACATCTCGCGGCCTATGTCGGCGCCTGACCGCAGCGATGACGCCGCGCCGGTCAGGCGCCTACGGGAAGCCTCGCGGCGGCTGGCGGCCGAGACGCGCGGGCGCCCGCGCACCGGGCTGACCCACCATGACGCCGACGACATCACCGGAACGGCCGGCACCGACGACGCCCTGGGCTTCGACCCGCTGCCGCTGCTGCGCGCCCTCGACCGCGCGGGCGCCCGGGTCGTCGTGATCGGGCAGGTCGCCGGCATCATGCACGGCTCCGAGGAGCTGACCGGCGACCTCGACCTGCTCTGGGACGGCGACACCACCCAGGCCGGCTATCTCGCCGCCGCGTTCTCCGCGATGTCAGCCCGCCTAACCGACGACGACGGCGCGCCGGTGCGGTGTGACCCGCAAGCCTTCCGCCTGCCCAAGGTCCTCTTCCGTACCGCTACCGCGAGCGGCGACTGCTGCACCCCCGCCCTGCCGTGGGGGAACCTGCCCGTGACGGACTTCCTCGGGCGCTGCGACGAAGCCAGCGCGGGCGATTTCACGATCCGCTACCTCAGCCGCCCGGACCTGATCCAGATGCGCCAGGCAATCGGACGGCCCAAGGATCTCCGTCGCGCCGCCGAACTCCAGTCTCTCCGGTAGCCGCAGGCACCCCCATTCCCGCTCACGGCTCCGTACCCGTGTGGCCCTGGTGGTTTCTGGGACACAGGTGACGGCGAGCGGCGGCGCCGGACGCAGTGAAACCGGGCTTTCAGCGCGTTCTGGCGCACTCGAACCCGGGTTTCATGCCGCCCGGGCTGGTCCTGGCCAGCTGATCCTTGCGGCGGGTGGGTCGACTGTTGACACTGGGGCGAAGCGCTGGTTGCGGCGGCCGATCGGCGTGGGATCCCCCCGGCCGCTACCGCCGGCGGGCACAATGGGGCATGGTCCGACGGTGGGAGGAACTGTGGGCGAACTGACCTGTCTGGAGATCTGCGCCGGCGCGGGCGGGGCGTCACTGGGGCTCGAGCAGGCCGGATTCACCCACGCGGCGGCGGTCGAACTGGACCCGGACGCCTGCGAGACGCTTCGCCTCAACCGCGGATCCGACTGGAAGATCATCGAGGACGACATCCATAACGTGGACGGGCGCGCGTTCTCCGGCATCGACCTGCTGTCCGGCGGCGTGCCGTGCCCGCCCTTCTCCATCGCGGGCAAGCAGCTCGGGCAGGAGGACGACCGGGACCTGTTCCCGCAGGCGCTCCGGCTGGTCGCGGAGATCCAGCCCCGGGCCGTGCTGCTGGAGAACGTGCGCGGGCTGGCCACCAAGCGCTTCGACACCTACCGGGCCCAGGTGCTCGAGCATCTCCACGGGCTGGGCTACCAGACCTGGTGGGACGTGGTGCACGCCGCCGAGCACGGGGTGCCGCAGTTGCGGCCGCGGTTCGTACTCGTGGCCATCAAGGAGCCCTGGGCGGCGCACTTCCACTGGCCCGCGCCGTCGGCCGTGCCGCCCCCCACGGTCGGCCAGGCCGTGCACGACCTCATGGCCGGACGCGGCTGGCCGGGCGCGGACGCCTGGCGCGACCAGGCCCAGGGGATCGCGCCGACCATCGTGGGCGGCAGCAAGAAGCACGGCGGACCCGACCTGGGGCCCACCCGGGCCCGTGAGGCGTGGAAGCTGCTCGGGGTCGACGGGCTCGGGGTCGCCTACGACCCGCCCGGGCCGGACTTCCCGGTGGACCAGCGGCCCAAGCTGACCACCCGGATGGTGGCCCGCATCCAGGGCTTCCCGGACAGCTGGGAGTTCTCCGGCCGCAAGACCGCGGCCTACCGCCAGGTCGGCAACGCCTTCCCGCCGCCGGTGGCCCGGGCCCTGGGGGACGCGATCCGGCGGGCGCTTGAGACCGCCAGCGAGGCCGCCAGCCTGGGCCCGCACGCCACCGACCTCGGCCACCACGCCAGCCTGGCTGCTAGTTAAGCCGCCGCTGACCGGCTCAGCGCCCGGTACAGCAGCCGCGGGTCGCCGAGGCGCCGGCGCAGCTCACGTTCCAGGCCGGAGATCGGGTACAGGTTCTGCGGGGCACGCGGATCCTTGTACCGGGTGGAGGCGAACCGGGCCAGGCAGGTCTGGCTGAGTCCGGCCAGCCGGATCACGTCGGCGACCGCCAGGTCGGCCGAGCACTCGACCCGGACCACGCCGGACCACGGCGGTCCGCCGGTCCGGGGCAGCCGCAGGTACCAGCTGTGCCGCTCCCAGCTGGTCCCCATCAGGAACACCGGGGTCCGCTGCCCCGTCGCGAGCGTGCCCACCAGCGCGTTCAGCTCCGGCGGCAGGTAGCTGCTCCGGTGCGACTTGATGTAGCCGAGCGCGCGGGGCAGGTGCTCGCGCTGGCGGAGCGGCCCGTCCACGATGAGCAGGTCGTCGCCGTCACCGATCCCGTGGCCGGCCAGGGCGGATCGGGCCTCGACCGCGACCGTCACCTCGAGCTTGGTCAGGCGCTGCTGCAGCAACTGGGACAGGGTCTCGGCCAGCGGCCGGCCGGAAGCCGGCTTGGTGCGCTCCGCCGTGTAGGTCCCGGCCCAGGTGGCGATGTCGGCCGCGTGGGCGGCGACGGTGAACAGGCCGCGTCGCGGCTCGGCCTGCACCAGGTGGGCCTGCCCGTGGCAGCAGCACACGACGCCGGCCGCGTATGAGGCGCACAGCGCGGCGCTCGCCTCGTTGGCGCCAGTAGGGTGCACGGTGCCGTCCGGCGTCTGGTCGTCGATCCAGACCCGGGCCTCGACCCGGCGCACCCCGTCGACGAACAGCAGCGCGGCCGGCGGGACCAGGCCCGGCGGCGGGTCGACCGCCCGCCAGCGGGCGGCGGGCAGCTCCACGGTCACGTCCACCCGGGCGGTGGATTCGCCGAGATCCTCCTCCGGGTCACTGCTGGTACCGTAACCCGGATCCCACCCGTCCACGCTGAACCGCATGCCGGGAAAAGTCACAGCGCCAGCCCTTCACGCACGACGGTCGAGGTCTTGGCGTCCCTGGAGACGTGGAACCGGACCGGCACCCGCTCGGCCAGCGCCGCCACGTGGGTGATCACCCCGACCATCCGGTCGTCCTGGGCCAGGGTTTCCAGGGTGGCGGCCACCACGTCGAGGGTTTCCTGGTCGAGCGTGCCGAACCCCTCGTCCAGGAAGATCGAATCCAGCCGGGCCCCCCCGGCCGCGGACAGGCTGGACATCTGCGCGGACAAGGCCAGCGCCAGGGCCAGCGAGGCCTGGAAGGTCTCGCCGCCGGACAGCGTGCGCACGGACCGGCGGGAGTCGGCGTCCGCGTGGTCGATGACGTAGAACTCGCCTTCGGAGTGGGTGAGGTCGAACTGGCCGCCGGACAGGCCGGACAGGTTGCCCGACGCGAAGCCCACCAGGGTGTCCACGGCGGCGGTGACCAGCCAGCGCGGGAACTGGTCCGAGCGGAGCAGGCCGGCCAGCATCTTGGCCACGCCCTGCTCCTCGCGGGCGGCCTCCCACCGGGCCGTCAGGTCGGCCGCCTGGGCCCGCCGCTCGGTGATCCGCGCGGTGGCCGCGCGGGCGCGCTCCAGGGCCGCGGCGGTCTCACGCGACGCGCTGGCCGGAACCAAGGCCGGCGCCAGGTCCAGGCCGGCCGCGGCCAGCTCGGCCCGCAGCCGCCCGGTCAGATCGTCCACGACCGAACGGGCCGCGTTCACCTTCTCCCGCCCCGACCCGATGCCCTCGTCCCGGACCGACGCCGCGCTGGCCGCCCAGCTCTCCAGCGCGGTCCACGCGTCCAGCAGGTGAGCGTCATCCAGCGCGGGCGCACCCAGCACGACCAGCGGATCGCGGGCCGCCGACAGCCGGGCGCGGGCCGCCGATCCGGCCCGTTCCAGCTCGGCCAGCGCCTTTTCCGCGCCGCCGAGGCTCGAGCGGGTGGTGAGCAGGTGCTTCTCGGCGTCCGCGGCGGCGGCCTCGAGCTCGTCCCGGCGGGCCAGCTGGGCCGTGATCTCGGCCTCGTCCGGGGCGTCGTCCAGCAGCCGCTCGAGCTCGCCGAGGCGGCCGGTCAGCTCCTCCAGCCTGGTCCGGGCACCTTGCTGCGCCCGCGCGGCCCGGGCCGCGTCCGCGCGGAGCCGGCCCAGGTCGCCGTCGGCCGCGGCGAACAGGTCCCGCGCCTCCCGGAGCCGGCCGTCGGCCGCCTGGGCCGCGGAACGGGCTCCGGCCAGCTCGGCCTCGCGTTCCCTGGCCTGCGCCGAGGCCCACCCGGACAACGCGGTCCAGGCGGCCGCCAGGCCGGCGTCGTCGGCCGCCGGGGCGCCCACGGGGCCCAGGCCGGCCAGCCGGTCGCGGGCCACCGTCAGCGCGCGGCGAGCCTGTGTCGCCTCGGCCTGGACCGCGCCGTACGCGTTCTCGGCTGAGGCCGCTTGCCGCCGAGCGCCGTCGAGCCCGGCCGCAGTCGCCCGGACGGCGTCGTCCAGCCCCCGGCGAAAACCCAGCGCCCTTGTTATCTGCTCCAGTGCGATGTCGGTGAACTCCGCCACGTCTGCGAGGTCCATCCCAGCCAGTGGCCCGGACAGCAGGGCGGTCAGTGCCTTCAGGTGCCGGGCGCGCTGGCCGGCCAGCGCTTCCAGGCCGGAGGCGGCCTTGGCTTCCGCTGCCACCGCCGCGGCCGCGCGCTTACCGGCCGCCTCAAACGCGGTGACGGCCCGGTCGAGGCGGACCTGCGCCTCGTCGATGGCCGTCTCGTCCAGCGGGGCCGGCCGGGCCGCGACCGGCTGGTCGCAGACCGGGCAGGGCTGCCCGGGTTCCAGGTGCGTGCGCAGGTCGGCGGCGAGGTGGATCCGGCGGGCTTCGTCGAGCTCGTGCTGGCGCAGGCGGCGGTCCGACTCAGCCGACTCCAGCGCCGCGTCCGCTGCCTTCCGTTCCCTGGTGGCCTGCGTTAGCTTCGCCTGCGCCGCGGCTTGGGCCGGGCCGATATCGTGCAGATCGCGCAGGTCACGCTCGGCCCGTTCCAGCAGGCTCAGGCTTACGGCGGAGTCGGCGGCGACGCGGGCCTCGCGTTCGGCCTGCTCCGCCGCGTGGAGCCGTTCGCGGGCTTCCGACGCGGCCGACGCGGCCGTCCGCTCGCGCTCGTCCAGCCGGCTGACACCAGCTGGGACGGCGACGGCGGCCAGCGTGGCGTGCACGCCGCTCAGATCGCGGACCACCCGGCCGGCGGTCTCGGCGACCCGGGCGGCTTCGTCCCGTCGGGTGCGCAGCTGCTCCAGGCCGGCTTCGGCCTCCGCGACCGCGTCGTCGGCTTGGCGGGACGCGCCGCCCAGACGTTCGTTATCGTGTTCTAGCTCGGGCCGCCTGCCCGCACGTTGGCTCAGCTCCTGGCGGCGCTGCCGGGCGACTTCCAGCGGCGCCCGCCGCGGGCCGCGGGCCAGCGCCTGCCGGGCCGCGGTGTCGGCCGCGGCGGCTTGCCGCTCGGCCGTGCGGGCCTGCTCCAGGGCCGCCCGGGCCTGCGCCAGGCGGGTGTCGAGGGCGGCGGTGCCGTCCGGCACGCGGATCGCGGCCAGCGCGGCTCGCTCCCGCTCCAGCCGCTCGAGCTCGTCCGCCGCGCCGGCCAGGTCGCGGTGCGCGGCGTCGATCTCGGGCAGGGCCTGCTTCACCCGTTCGTTCAGGACGGTCAGGGCCTTTTCGCCCCGCTGGGCCTCGTGCTCGGCGTCCGGGGTGGCGTCGGCGAAGGCGGCCGCGGTCTCGCCGAGCGCGTCGGCGCGCTGCCCGGCCGCGCTGGCCCGCTGGTTGGCCCGCACCATCATCTGCTTGTAGTGCTCGGCGCCGAGCAGGCGCAGCAGGATCTCCTGCCGGTCACCCGGCTTGGCGTGCAGGAACGCGGCGAACTGGCCCTGCGGTAGCACCACGCACTGGCAGAAGTCGTCGTAGGACAGGCCGAGCAGGCGCTCGACGGCGTCGGCGACCCCGCTGTCCTTGGCCAGGACTTCCGTCGGTTCGCCTGCTTCCGCCAGGCCGTGCGGGTCGGTGATCCGTTCCAGGGTCGCGGCCCGCTGGCTGACCTTCGGGCCGATCCGGCGCAGCTCCCGGGCGACCACGTAGCGCTGACCGGCCGCCTCGAACACCAGCCGGACCGTGCCCCGGCCCGTGGTCGGCGCGAGCGCGAGCGAGACCATGCCCCGCCGGCCCCAGCGGGGCACCGAACCGTACAGGGCGAACGTCATCGCGTCGATGACGGTCGACTTGCCGGACCCGGTCGGGCCGACCAGCGCGAAGAAGCTGGCGTCGGTGAAGTCGACCCGGGTCGGCGCCCGGAAGGCGGCGAACCCATTGATGTCCAATACAACCGGCCGCATGACAGTGCCCCCCTTGCTCAACTAGCCGTATCGGCGCTGGCGATTTCCTGGTGCAACTCGGCGAACAGCGCCGCGATCCGGGTGTCGGCCACGCTTTCCGTGGCGCAGTAGTCGGCGAACAGCTGCCCGGGCGTCTTCGTCACGTCGGCCACGTCCGCGCGGCCGGCCCGGACCGGGGCGGCGAACTCGGGATCGATGCGGACCTCGAGGGCGTTCGGCAGGATGCGGGCGACCGCCTCGCGCAGGCCGGCCCGGGCCGGCTCGCGCACCCAGGCCCGCAGGTAGTCCTCGCCGAGCGAGCCGGCCTGGGCCTCGAGTTCGGCCACCGTGCCCCGGACCGTGCGCAGCCGGCGGCCGGCCGTCACACCGATGTCGGTGACCCGGGCCGGGGTCGACGGGGTCGCCTCGACCAGGCACACCACGCTCGCGTTGTCCTGCTCGCCGAAGTCGACGGCGATCGGGGACCCGCTGTAGTGGACCGGGCAGTGGGCCGGCAGCGTCTGCCGCCGGTGCAGGTGCCCGAGCGCCACGTAGTGGGCCGAGACGGGGAAGATGCTGGCCGCCACGCTGTACTCGAAGATCGACTGGGCGGCTCTTTCGCCGCCGCCGAACAGGCCGCCGACGCAGGTCAGGTGGGACATGGCCAGGTTGACTTTATCCCCGGAGAACTCGCTGGTCATGGCGTCGACGAGGCGGCGGATCTGGTCGTCGTAGGCGCGTACGTTCTCGGCCGGGGTGTTGGTCATGATCTCGGCCGCCTTGACGGCGTAGCGCGGGGTGAGGAAGGGCAGGACCGCCAGCTGGACGTCCTCCCCGGTCGAGCGGGCCCGGAAGCGGATCACCCCGCCTTTGTCCGGGCGGCGAGCGGCGCCGACCAGGGTGATGCCCACCTCGCCCATCAGCGGCCGGTAGGCCTCGAAGGTCGGCGCGTGATCGTGGTTCCCCGCGATGGCGATGACCTCGGCCCCGGACCGCCGCAACGCCAGCAGCGTCCGGACCACGAGCTGCTGGGCCGGAGCCGAGGGAGCCGTGGAGTCGTACACGTCGCCCGCGATCAGGACCGCGTCGACCTGCTGCTCCTCGGCGATCTGGACGATCTCGCCGAGGACGGCGCGCTGCTCCTCGAGGCGATCGCGGCCCTTCAGGGTCTTGCCGGTGTGCCAGTCGGCGGTGTGCAGGAACTTCATGGAACCCCCGTTAGAAGGGCGGGATGTCGTCGTCTGTGTTTGGCAGTCTGTGAAAAACATCAGCGACGGGGCCGTGCCCGTTCACGGGAGCCCGCGGCGGCGCCGCGCACTCGGCCAGCCGGGTGGCCCAGGCCGGGAACGGGAACTCGATCGCGAGCGGCACCGGGATCTCGGGCTGGGAGACGAACATGGCCCCCGGCTTGGCCAGCGTGGCCCGGACCCGCTGCTGGGCGGGCAGGAACCCGTACTCGGTGCGCCCGGCCTCGGCCGGGTCGAGCCGGCCGACCACGCGGATGGCCGAGTTGGACACGATCCGCCGTTCGACCTCGCTCGCCGTCTGCTGCGCGCCGATGAGGATGATGCCGAGCGACCGGCCCCGTTCGGCGATATCGAGCAGCACCTCCTTGATCGGCGAGCTGCCTTCGCGCGGAGCGTACTTGTTCAGTTCGTCGATCATGGTGAACAGCAGGCCGCCCGGGCCGGCCGCTTCCTTGCGGGCGGTCTCGGCCGCCAGCACCACGCCGACGACGAACCGCTGCGCCCGTTCCTGCAGGTTGTGCAGGTCGACCACGGTCAGTTGCTGGTCCTGGGTGGAAACCCTCTTCCGGGAGGCGCGGCCGAGGTCGCCGCGGATGAGCGAGCGCAGCGGCCGCACCGACGAGCGCATCCGGCGGACGAACGCGTTGATCGTCCCCACCCCGGTGACCGGCCCGGCCCAGGCCTGCCGGGTCGCGTCGTCGGTCAGCCGTTCGGTGATGACGTCGACGAGCCCTTCGTAGGTGGTGATCATCTCGTCGTCGAGCCGCACCGCGCCGTCGTCGCCGTACGGCACCGCGTCCAGCCGCAGCCGCGCCGCGACCTGGTGGATCACGATCGTGTACTGGTTCCGCTCGTCCTCGGCGTCGGCGAACACGTACGGCAGCAGGACCTGGGCGCAGAACTCGGCGATGGTCCACCAGAACGCCTCGACGCCGCTGGTCCGGCCGGCGACGTTCGGCCGCCCGGTGAGGTCCTCGGGCATCGGCGGGGCGTAGAAGCCCACCGAGGCGAACGGCTCGGCGGGCAGGCCGAGCTGGGCGTACTCGGCCCGCAGGTCGTCGTCCAGGCGCCGGTTGGGCTGGTCGAGGAACAGCAGGTCCTCGCCCTTCACGCTGAACACCAGGGCCTTGGCGTTGACCGCCCGGGGGCCGAGCGCGCCCGACCGGAAGATCGAGTGCAGCAGGAACAGCGCGAAGCTGGTCTTGGTGGCCACGCCCGAGATCCCGCTGATCGACACGTGCGCGCCCCGGGTCCCGTCGAGGAAGTCCAGGTTGACGTAGATCGGGGCGCCGTCCCGGCCCCGGCCGACCGGTACCCGGTTGTCCATCCGGTCGAAGTACAGCGCCTGGGCGCGTTCGGTGCCATGGGCACGGCGGACGACCTCGCCCGGCCGCGGCGGCACGTAGACCTCGGGTTCGACCCGGGTGGTGCTCACCTCGGCGATCTCCTGCACCTGGGCGGGCAGCACGCCGTCGGAGATGAGGAAGACGTCGGAGCCGAAGCTCGCGCCCTCGTGCCTGGCCCGGACCTGCGTCACGACCCCGCTGGTCATGACCGGCCCGATCCCCGGCACCTCCCGCAGCGTGACCACCACGTCGTCGAGCTGCAGGTACGCGCCTTCCCGGAGCGCCACGTTGAACTGCAGCGGGGTGGAATCCTCGGTTCCCACCACCTGGCCCACCAGGTCCTCGGTCACGGCCCCTCCCTTCCCCCGCGCTATCTTCCCGCAGGATAGGTACTCTGGCCGCCATGACGGCGCCGTTTGCCCGTTCCCTGCTCGGCTGGAAGGCGAGCACGAAGAACAAGCTCCGCTGGCCGCTGGTCCCGAACTTCGCCGACGTCGACAACCCGGAGTCGATGCGGATCGCGGCGGGCGTCCTCGACGCGCTCGGCGTGCCGCCGGACCAGGCTTCCGACGTGCCGAAGGACCCCGGTGGCCCGCTCGAACTGGCCGTCCGTGACGACCTGGCCGCCGGGCTGCCCGCGCTCGCGGCCAGCCGTGACTGGATCGTGGCCTGCGGCCAGATCATCACCAAGTTCGATCAGTACGCTCATCTTAGTGAAGTATACGAACTGGTACGCGGCTATCCCGAGCTTCGCGTCACCATCGGCACGGACTACCTGATCAAGCCGGACGTGACCGTCGCCCTGAACGACGTGTCCACCGAGTCCTGGCTGCCGCCGCTGCACGCGGCCATCTCGTGCAAGTGGACCATACGCTCCGACCGGGTGCAGAACATCAGGCACGAATGCCTGCAGATGATCCGCCACCGGCGGGGCCGGCAGCCCCACCTGGTCACGGTGACGGCCGAGCCGCTGCCGAGCCGGCTCGCCTCGATCGCCCGGGGCACCGGCGAGGTGGACGCGGTCTACCACGTGGCCTTCGACGCCATGGCGACCAGCGTGGCCAAGAACGCCAACGCCGACCAGAAGGACGCCTGGACCGAAGTCGTCGGCCAGCGCCGCCTGCTCAGCTACGAGGCCCTGGCGCAGATCCTGGCTACCCGGTGAACCTGGACTTCGAGGAGCGCCTGACGCGCCGGTTCGGGCCCGGGGTG
>JBEKJP010000018.1:0-72839 GCA_050011155.1 Streptosporangiaceae bacterium | reverse complement strand
ATGTCGGGGCGGATGTCGAAGAACCACATCCGCGTAATCCAGGACGATCGCGTGCTGCTGGAGATCAGCCCGGCAGACTGGTCGAAGGGGCGCATCGTTTACCGCTATAAGTGATCCGCGTTGCGACTTCTGACTAACGGCCGACGCGCCAGGGCCGGCCAGGGCTGGTCCTTGACCTCCTGGCACCGGTGGACCATCCTGGCCCTGCTCGCCCACGCCTGGTAACCGGGAGGTCATTCGCCGGCCGCGCCGCCGATCTGCTCGGGGAAGGTGATGAGGTCCGGGGCGAAGCTCAGCCGGGGAGGCGCGATCGTGCTGTGGGACCGGGCTGAGGCCGTCGGCCGCCTGGACGTCCTGCGGCGCGCGGACCCGGGGTTCACGCGGTTCGGCGCTGCGGCTCACCATCGTCATCTCAGGCGAGTTCGTCGCGCAGCGCCGTACTGCTGTGGCCACGCAAGCCTGGAGCCGACGCTTCTCTCTGATGTGAGCTATCGTGCCTGGGTGCCGGCCGACTACGGGAAGATCCGCGAGGAGAACATCGCCAGGTACGGCTGGGACACCGCCGTGCTCGACCTGCTCGGGCAGTTGTACAGCGAGCGGACGCACTTCATCTTCGAGCTGATCCAGAACGCCGAGGACGCGGGCGCGACCGAGGTAGCGTTCGAGCTGTTCGCGGACCGACTGGAGCTGCGGCACGACGGACGGCCGTTCACCGAGGCGGACGTGCGCGGCGTGTGCGGGGTGGGCCCATCCGGGGCGGGCACAGCCGGGAAAGCGGCCGACCTCACCGCGATCGGGCAGTTCGGCATCGGGTTCAAGGCCGTCTATGCGTACACCAGGACGCCACAGGTACACAGCGGGGACGAGCACTTCAGGATCGAGAATTACGTCCGGCCGTTCACGGCCGAGCCGGTCCAGGAGGACGGGACGCTGTTCGTCTTCCCGTTCGACCTCGAGTCCGTGCCCGCCCCGGTCGCGACGGCCGAGATCGCGGAGGCGCTGACCACTCTCCAGCCGCGGATCCTGCTGTTCCTGCGGAGCGTCGTCCGGCTGCGGATCGAGGGTGCCGGGGTACCGACGACGGTCGTCGAGCGCTCGGTGACGAGCGGGGCTGGCGGGGGGCGGCTTATTGCGCTGACCGGGGTGCGAGGGCGGCGAGAGGAGTGGCTGGTCTGGGAGCGTCAGGCGGAGGAGCTGGGGCCGGGGGCGCGGCCGGCTGAGATCGCGGTTCTGGTCGAGGACGGACGGCTGGTTCCCTGCGGGAGCTCGCCGCTGGTGGTGTTTTTTCCGACCGAGAAGGAAACGTTTCTCGGGTTCCTGGTGCAGGGGCCTTACCGGACGACGCCGGCCAGGGACAACGTGCCCGGGCACGACCCGTCCAACCAGGTCCTGGTGCGGGAAACGGCCTTGCTGCTGGCCGAGGTGCTGCGGCAACTGCGTGACGAGGGCCTGCTCACGGCGGAGCTCCTGCAGGCGCTGCCGCTGGACGCCACGCGGTTCGCGCCCGGCACCATGTTCGCGCCGCTGTTCGACGCGGTGGCTGACCTGCTGGCGGCCGAGCCGCTGGTCCCGGTGGCGGGGGGCGGCTACGGGGTATCGGTCGAGCTGGAGCTGGCCGACCGCCGGGAGGTGCGCGGGCTGCTCTCCCCCGGCCAGCTGGGCACGCTGCTCGGCGCGGGCCGCCCGGTCAGCTTTACCGGCGAGTCCATCTCGGAGCGGCACACCCCGGCGCTGTGGAGCTACCTGCGGGACGAGATCGGGCTGGACGAGATCACGCCCGCGGCGGTGGTGGAGCGGATCACCGGCGAGTTCCTGGCGGCGCAGGCCGACGAGTGGATCGCGCGCTTCTATGGTTTCCTGGCCACCGACTCGGCCTTGGTGCGGGCGGCCAGAGCCAAGCCGGTGATCCGGCTCGAGGACGGGCGCCAGGTCGAGCCGGTCGACGACGAGGACCGGCCGCTGGTCTACCTGCCCGGGCCGGGGCCCAGCCGCCTGCCCACGGTGCGGCGCGCCATCGCGGCCGCGCCGGCCGCCCGGCCGTTCCTGGCCGCGCTGAACCTCGCCGTACCGGACATAGTGGCCGAGTCGCTCCAGTTCATCTTGCCGCGGTACGACGATATGGATGTCGCGCAGCTCGATCTGGCCGGGCACGACGCCGACCTGGAAACCGTGATACGGGCCCTGGACGAGGCGCCGCCCGGGCCGCGCGCGGAACTGGTCGAACGGCTGGCGCGGACCCCGTTCCTGATCGGGGAGAACGCCGCGGCCGGCGAGCAGCGCCTGCTGCCGCCGCCGCGGCTGTACCAGCGGAGCAAGGAACTCGAGGTCTACTTCGAGGCGAACCCGGACGCCTGGTTCGCCGGCGACAGGTACGGGCCGTGGCTGGCCCAGCTGCGCGGGATGGGCGTGCGGGCGGACGTGGACGTGCGCGCGCGGACCCCGAACCAGCTCGGGTACGTGGTCGTCACCCTGGAGTTCGGCCGGAACGAACGCGGCCTCGGCGGCTTCGACCCCGCAGCGGAGATCGACGGCCTGGCCTTCGCGCTCGAGCACCCCGGCTACGCCCGGTCAGAGTACGTCTGGAACGCCCTGCTGGTACCGAACCGCCGGCTGGTGTCCGGGGTGGTCGAGCGGTCGGTGCTCCCGTCGTTCGCCGACGTCACCCCGGAAGAGGTCAAGTCGGCGCTGGCCGGGACGGCGGAGCGCGAGGCGTGGCTGCCGGGCCGGGACGGGACGTTCCGGCGGCCGGCCGAGCTCTCCCTGGACGACCTGCCGCCCACGTTCGCGCGGGACGAGGGGCTGGCCCAGGCGCTCGGCATGCTCCAGCCGGTGGTGGGCCTCGCGGCCCAGCGGCTCGGCGTCCCCGTCGACGTGCTGTGGGGGCTGAGCGAGCACGCGGACCTGGTCGTGCTAATCCAGCGCGAGCTCGCGGCCCGCGCGGCCGGTAACCAGGACAGCGATCAGGGCGACCGGTAATGCTGCGGGTTCCGCCGCGACGTCCAGCGCTCGGTGCATGCCCTGGCGTCCTTGCAGTACCAGCGCTGGTCGGCGCACGCGTGACCGCCGTCCGGCACCATCAGGCCGAGCGGCGACTCCAGGCCGCACATCGCGCACCTCGCCACTTGCAGGGCGCGGCGGCCGCCGCCTTGCTGCGTCGACGCAGCCGATGAAAGTTCTGCGGCCATACTTCCTCCCCGGGCACACACCTTTACCTTCGCGTCCCTGTCCACGCGACCTGCTGCAAAGGTGTGAATTGTGACTAAAGAGAAGCATAACCACAGAGAGGCCCCCGTCAGAGGCGTACCAGCATCTTCCCGGTGTTAGCCCCGCGGATCAGGTCGATGTCCCGCCGCAGGTGACAATGGACAAAGGGCGTTACGCGGTCTTAACGTACCGTCCGGTAAGTTCGGGCTGCCAGCGAGGATGAGGGCATAGATGATCCGCAGCACCATGCAGGACTACCAGCTCACGATCGGCGCGATCATGCGGCACGGCGCCCGGGTGTACCCCGGCAGCGAGTGCGTGACCTGGACCGGGTCCGGGACCCGGCGGGCGGACTACGCCGAGATCGCGCGGAACGCCGGGCGGCTGGCCGCCGCGCTGGCGCGGCTGGGCATCGGGCGCAACGATCCGGTGGGTACCTTCATGTGGAACAACCAGGAGCACCTGGAGGCGTACTTCGGCGTGCCCGGCATGGGCGCGGTCCTGCACACGCTCAACATCCGGCTGCCCGGCGCCCAGGTAGCCCAGATCGCCGGCCACGCGGGCGACCGGGTCATCATCGTGGACGACACGCTGGTGCCGCTGCTGGCCAAGATTGCCGGGGAGCTGCCGTCGGTGGAGGCGTTCGTCGTCAACGGCACCGGTGACGCGTCCGCGCTGGAGGGCCAGGTACCGGTGCTGCGTTACGCCGAACTGCTGGCCGCCGAGTCCGGCGACTACGACTGGCCCGAACTGGACGAGCGGGACGCCGCGCTGATGTGCTACACCAGCGGCACCACCGGGAACCCCAAGGGCGTGGTGTACTCGCACCGGTCCACCTACCTGCACGCGATGGCGGTGATGGCCGCCTCGGTCCTGGGCATCACCGAGGCCGACCGGGCGATGGCCATCGTGCCGATGTTCCACGCCAACGCCTGGGGCATGCCGTACTCCGCGTTCCTGTCCGGCGCCACGCTGCAGATGCCGGGCCCGTTCCTGCAGCCGGAGCACCTGACGAAGTTCATCGCCACCGAGCGGACCACGGTCACCTCCGGGGTGCCGACGATCTGGAGCGCGATCTTCAACTACGGCGAGGACCACGAGATCGACCTGTCCTCGCTGCGGATCGGCAACTCGGGCGGCTCGGCCGCGCCGCGGATCCTGCTCGAGCGGTTCGGTGAACGGTACGGGCTGCGGATTATCCAGGGCTGGGGCATGACCGAGATGAGCCCGGTCGGCGGGCTGGCGCTGCCGCCCGCGGGCGTCGAGCCGGGCACGCCGGAAGACGTGGACTGGCGGATGCGGGCGGGCCGGGTCCTGCACGGGGTCGAGATGCGCATCGTGAGCGCCGACGGCGAGGAGCAGCCCAGGGACGGCGCGAGCGAGGGCGAGATCGAGGTTCGCGGGCCCTGGGTCACCGGCTCCTACCACCACGACCCGGCCCCGGATAAGTTCCGCGACGGCTGGCTGCGCACCGGAGACGTGGGTACGCTCGACGAACGGGGCTTCTTCACCATCACCGACCGGATCAAGGACGTGATCAAGTCCGGCGGGGAGTGGATCTCCTCGGTGGAGCTGGAGAACGAGCTGATGGCGCACCCGGCGGTGCAGGAGGCGGCGGTGATCGGGATCCCGGACAAGCGCTGGGGCGAGCGGCCGCTGGCCTGCGTGGTGCTGCGGGCCGGGGCCAAGGCCGACGGGGCGGAACTGGCCGCCTTCCTGGCCGGCAAGGTCGCGCGCTGGCAGGTGCCGGAGAACTGGACGTTCGTCACCGAGATCCCGAAGACCGCCGTCGGCAAGTTCGACAAGAAGGTGCTCCGCGCCCGCGACGCCGACGGCGAGCTGACGGTCGAACGGATCGAGGGGTAGCCGCGTAACCGGGTGAAGCCGTCCGCGCCCACGTGGACCTCAGCGGGCTGGTCCGGCCGGATTAGGGGGCGCGGACGGCCGTCCAGGTCGAGGACGGCGCTGGCCTCGGAGTACCAGGACTCGACGACCGGGTGGCCCCAGAAGTCGCGGCGGCGCGGGTCGCGGACCGACCAGCGCAGTACCGGGTGGCCGGGGTCGCCGGTGTAGTAGTCGCTGGTGTAGAGCTCCACCCGGTGCCCGTCGGGGTCGCGCAGGTAGACGTAGAAGGCGTTGGACACGCCGTGCCGGCCGGGGCCGCGCTCGATCAGGAACTCCTCGTGCAGCGAGCCGAGAATGTCGCAGATCCGCAGCACCTGGTGCGATTCGTGGACGAAGAACGCCACGTGGTGCAGCCGCGGCCCGGCTCCCCCGGTGAACGCCACGTCGTGCACGGTCTGCTTGCGGAACATCCACGCGGCGTACAGGGTGTTCTCGTCCTCGATCGTCTCGGACAGGCCGAAGCCGAGCGAGGTGTAGTACTCATACGCCGCGCGCACGTCGGAAACCACCAGGTTGAAGTGGTCGAGCCTGGCCGGCTCGGCACCGCGCCGCAGGTCGTAGCGCTGCTGCAGACGCTCGGCCCCGTCCGCGGCGGCGAAGAACTCGGCCGTGAAACCGAGCGGATCCTCGACCCGGACCGCCTCGCCCACGCCGGGCGTGACCCCGGCCGGCACCCGGGCCGTGCGCGAGCCGAGGGCGGCGTAGAACGCCTCGGCCCGGTCCAGGTCGGCCGCCGCGCGCACCCGGAAGGCCAGTCGCGCGGCCGCGGCCTGGTCGCCCTGGCGCAGGATCAGGTTGTGATGGATGAGCTCGTCGTAGCCGCGTAGGTACAGCGCATCGCCGGTGTCGGCGCTGACCACGAAGCCGAGCAGGTCCACCCAGAACCGCCGCGATTCGGCCAGGTCGGTGACGACGAGCTCGGCGTAGGCCGCACGGACGATATCCGGGGGTGCCGGGTTCTCCGGGCTCATGGCGGGGCTCCGAACCGGGGTACGTGAGTGTCGCCGAGCGGGATGTGGACGATCCGGGACTCGGTGTAGAACTCCAGGCTGTGCGGGCCGCCCTCGCGGCCGACGCCGCTCGCCTTCACGCCGCCGAACGGGGTCCGCAGGTCGCGCACGTTGTGCGAGTTGACCCAGGTCATGCCGGACTCGACCGCGTGCGCGACCCGGTGCGCCCGGGCCAGGTCGGTGGTCCAGATGTAGGCGGCCAGGCCGTAGGCGGTCGCGTTGGCCAGCCGGACCGCCTCGGCCTCGTCGCCGAACGGGGTGACGCACACCACCGGGCCGAAGATCTCCTCGCGGAAGATACGCATGTGCGGCTCGACGTCGGCGAACACCGTGGCGGCGAGGTAGTTTCCGCCTACGAGGCTGTCGGGGCGGGCGCCGCCCGCGACCAGCCGGGCGCCCTCGCCGAGCCCGGCTCGCACGTACCCGAGCACGCGCGCGTAGTGCTCCGGGTGCACCAGGGCGCCGATCTCGGTGCGGGGATCAGCGGGATCGCCCACCCGGATGCGACTGGCCCGATCGGCAAGCCGGGTGACCAGGGCGTCGTAGATGGCCCGTTCGGCCAAAATCCTGGATCCGGCCGTGCACCGCTCGCCGTTCAGCGAGAACACGCCGAACAGGGCGCTGTCGATCGCCTGGTCCAGGTCGGCGTCGGCGAAGATCACGCACGGGGACTTGCCGCCCAGTTCCATGGACAGGCCCTTGAGGTGCGGCGCCGCCGCGGCCATGATCGTCTGCCCGGTCGTGGTCTCGCCGGTGAACGAGATGCGGGGCACGCCCGGGTGTGCGACCAGCGCCGCGCCGGCCACCTCGCCGATGCCGTGCACCAGGTTGAACACGCCGTCGGGCAGGCCGGCCTCGGCCATGATCTCCGGCAGCAGGCTGGCCGACAGCGGCGTCCACTCGGCCGGCTTGAGCACCACCGGGCAGCCCGCGGCCAGCGCGGGCGCGAGCTTCCAGGTCTCCAGCATGAACGGCGTGTTCCACGGGGTGATCAGGCCCGCGACCCCGGCCGGCTTGCGGATCACGTAGCCGAACTGCTGCCCGGGGGCACGGAAGGCGTCCTCGTGCATGGTCACGGTCATATCGGCGAAGAACCGGAAGTTCTCCGCCGCCCGGGCGGCCTGGCCGCGGGCCTGGGTGATGGGCAGGCCGGTGTCGAACGTCTCGAGTTCGGCGATCCGGGTGGCGCGGCCCTCGATCCCGTCCGCGATCCGGTTCAGGGCCCGGGCCCGTTCCCGGGCGGGCAGGTCCGGCCACGGTCCGTCGCGGAACGCGGTCCGGGCCGCGTCCACCGCCCGGTCGATGTCGGCGGCGCCGCCGGACGCCACGATGGCGTACGGCTCGTTGGTCACCGGGTCGGCCACCTCGAACGTGGCGCCGTCGGCGCTGGGCGCGGACGCGCCGTTGATGAAGTGTTCCAGCTTGGCCGGGAGGCCCGGTGGCGTGGTCATCCGGCATCACCTCGTCCGCGGAGCCAGGCCTGGTAGGCGGGGCGGGTGCGGTCGGTCAGGGGGTAGAGGCCGTCGATGGACTCGCCCCGGGCAACCTGGGCGGCGATGAACTCCTCCTGGCGCTCCTGTTCGCGTGCCTGCGCCAGCACCTCGGCCGCGAGCGCGGGCGGGAGCACGACCACGCCGTCGGCGTCGCCGGCCAGGATGTCGCCGGGCTGGATGGTCACCCCGGCGCAGGCCACCGTGACCTGGGTTTCCCACGGGACGTGGCGCCGGCCGAGCACGGCCGGATGGACGGCCGCGTGGTAGGCCGGGATCTCCAGCCGGGCCAGCGCCGCGCTGTCCCTGATCGCCCCGTCGGTGACGATCCCGGCCGCGCCGCGGACCTGGGCGCGCAGCGCGAGGATGTCGCCGATGGTGCCCGCGGTGGTCTCGCCGCGGGCCTCGATGACCAGCACCTCGCCCGGGCGGATCTCCTCGATCGCCTGCTTCTGCGCGTTCAGCCCGGCGTAGCGGTCCATCAGGTCCTCGCGCAGCGGCAGGTAGCGGACCGTCCTGGCGTAGCCGGCCAGCCGGGTACCCGGGCGGGTGGAGCGCAGCCCGTCCAGGGTCAGGCCGTTAAGCCCGCGCTTACGCAGCAGCGAGGCCAGGGTGGCGGTGGAGACCGCGCGCAGCCCGGCCAGGAGGTCAGCCTGGTCCGGCTGGCCGGCGGCCGGCGCACCGCGAGCGCCGTAGGCCGCGTCCCGCTCGGCGTCGGTGACCCTGGGCATGGCACCGAACGAGCCCAGGGAATAGCCCGCCTCGGTGACGGGACTCCGTAGCCGGCCTGAGGACTGGTCGCCGGCCGTGACCTCGACCTCCACCACGTCGCCCGGGGTGACCACGGTCGACCCGGTGGGTGTCCCGGTCAGGATGATGTCGCCGGGCTCCAGGGTGAGCAGCCGGGACAGGTCGGCGACGATCTCACCGAAGCCGAACAGCATGTCGGCGGCCGGCCAGGCGTCCTGGGCCAGTTCGCCGTTGACCCAGGTGCGGAGCCGGACCTCGGCCAGGTCGACGGCGCGCGCGTCGATCAGCCGCGGGCCGAGCGGGGTGAAGCCGTCGATCCCCTTGGAGCGCACGTTGGCGCCGCGGTCGGCGTAGCGCAGGTCGTAGACGCCGAAGTCGTTGGCGGCGGTGATCCAGCCCACGTGATCCCAGCCATCCGCGCGGCTGACCCGGCGGGCGCGGCGGCCGATGACCAGGGCCACCTCGCCCTCGAAGGCGAGCAGTTCGCAGCCGGGCGGCCGGGCGACCGGGGCGCCGCTGTCGGCCAGCGTGGACAGCGGCTTGAGGAAGTAGGACGGCCAGGCTGGGGTGGTGCCGCGCTCGGCCGCCCGGCTGCGGTAGCTGAGATGCACCGCGACGACCTGGCCAGGAACGCGCTCGAGGGCACTCATGGTGAGCAAAATCATATATGAATGGCGGCTGCCTAGCCAGCGGCCCGGGCGCTAGAGTCGCGCTATGCGATTCGCCACGATCAGGACCGAGGACGGGACCACGGCCGCCCGGCTGGACGGTGACGTGCTCATACCGCTGGCCGCCGCCGACGTCGGGGAGTTGCTGTCCCGGGGCGGCGCCGGGAATGAGCAGGGCCCGGGACTGGCCCGCGAGGGAGCGTCGCCGGTGCCGGTGGCCGAGGCTGACTTCGCGCCGGTGGTCCCCCGGCCCGGCAAGATCATCTGCGTGGGGCTGAACTACCGGTCGCACATCCTGGAGACCGGGCGTGAGCTGCCCGAGTACCCGACGCTGTTCGCGAAGTTCGCCGAGACCCTGACCGGTCCGCACGACGACATCGCGATCCCCTCGGTGAGCGAGCGGGTCGACTGGGAGGTCGAGCTCGGCGTGGTCATCGGCCGGCCGGTGTACCGGGCCACGCCGGAAGAGGCCCGGGGGGCCATCGCCGGGTACACGGTGGTCAACGACGTGTCGATGCGCGACTGGCAGCGGCGCACGCTGCAGTGGCTGCAGGGCAAGATGTTCGAGCGCTCCACGCCGGCCGGGCCTTACCTGGTCACGCCGGGCGACGTCGGCGACGCGGCCGACCTGGAGGTGCGGTGCGAGGTCGACGGCGCCGTGATGCAGCAGTCGCGCACCTCGGACCTGCTCTTCTCACCAGCCGAGATCGTCTCCTACGCCAGCCAGGCGATCACCCTGCGGCCCGGTGACCTGATCGCCACCGGCACCTGCGGCGGGGTGGGCGACGCCCGCAAGCCGCCGGTCTACCTGCGGCCAGGCAACGTGCTGCGGACCTGGATCGAGGGGCTGGGCGAGTGCCTGAACCACTGCGTGCCCGATAAGGCCAGCTGACCGGTCATTCTCCCGAGCGGCCGACCGCGAGCTCGGCCACCACGTCCAGGTGGCCGACGTGCCTGGCGTACTCCTGGAGCAGGTGAAGCAGCACCCGCTCCAGGGTCGCCGGGTCGGCGCCGTCCCAGCGCTCCCCCAGCTCGCCCACTTCGTCGAGGGCGTGGGCCGAGATGATGGCGCGGCTCCGCGCCGCCTGGACGTGCAGTCCGTTCAGCAAGGTCGCGGCGGTCTCGTCCGGACCGACCGCCCAGCGGCCTTCCCGGCCGCCCTGGTGGTCGGCCCACGGGTCGCCCACGTCCCGGCCCTCGAAACCCCACTCCAGCCAGCGCAGCTCGACGTAGCGCAGGTGCTTGACCAGCTCGAGCGGTGTCCAGCCGGACGGCAGCCTGCTGCGCCGCTGCTCTTCTTCCGGCAGCTCGAGCACCTTGGCGGTCAGCCGCGAGCGGAAGAAATCCAGGTAGCGGAGGAAGACCTCGGTGCGGGAACTAGCGGGGGCGGTGGGTTCCGGGAAGGGGACGGCCACCTGTCGGGTTTACCCGGCTTTCAGCCACCCGTAACCGGTACGTCCTTCCACAGGCCGCCGTTCAGGTTGATATTGTTGCCGCCGTCCTGGCCGGGCGACTTGTCGCCGACGTAGGTGTACAGCGGGCGCCCGTCGTAGGTGGCCTGGGTGGTCCCGTCGGTCCGCTTGATCGTGCTGATCTTCCCGGTGACCCCGGGCCCGGCCGACATGTTCCCCGGCACCGGCGGCCAGTAGGAGGCGCAGGTGCCGTAGCAGACGGACTTGTCCGTCTTGTCCGGGGCGAACGTGTAGAGCGTGAAGCCCTGGGCGTTGGTGAGCAGCCGCGCGCCGTTGATGCTCTTGGCGTCCAGCGTCTTGCTGTTACTGCCGGAACCGCTCGCGCTCACCGCGGGCAGCGGCTTCGGCGTGGCCACGAAGACGCCGAGCAGCGCGAGCGCGATCACCGACGCGCTCGCGACGACCGGTACGGTCTGGCGCACCGGGCGCAGGCCGGACACCATGCCGGCGGTCAGCACGGCGAAGGCGGCCACGTCGATGATCCCGGCGACGATGCCCGAGGTCGTCCGCACCTCGGTGAAGCCGAACAGGCCGACCTTCAGCGACAGCAGGTAACCGATGAGCGTCCCGATCGCGAACGCCGCGCCCGCCGCGTACGCCAGCCGGTGGCCGGTCAGCGGAATCGCGATGGCCAGCAGGTAGGCCGAGATGATCTGCAGCAGGAACAGCGGCCCGATCGTCGGAATCGAGTTGTACCCGGTCAGGTACAAGTCGAGATGAATGGCTCCTGAGGCGATGAGAAATACCGCCCCGGCGATCCCGTACCAGGACCGCCGGGGCAGTGACGCCCCCCTTATGCTCCCCACAACCGGGATCACGTGAGGTCCTGCGCCAGGGTTCAAATGTTTATGTAACAAAATGGTAAGCACATGATTGGCGCCGGCGTAGGCCTGCCCGAGGGCGGCGACGTCGGACGCGGTCATGCCGGACATCGCCTGCGTCACCTGAGCAGCACACCCGGGACACGCACAGCGCGGCTCGCCGGGGGAATCCTCCCCCGGCGCGGCGTCCGGGATCCTCAGCCGGTCACCGGGAAGGTGGTACCGACGGGTTTCGGGCTGGTGGCGGTGGGCGTCGGAGTCGGGCTGGTGGCGGTGGGCGTCGGAGTCGGGCTGGTGGCGGTCGGCGACGGGATGGGCCTGGTGCCGGTCGGCGACGGCGACGGGCCGGCGCAGCTGGGCACGGTGATCGTGTCGTCGTCGAGGGTGACGGCTCCGTTACGGGCCAGGGCGCGGCCCGCGATGGTGGCGCCGTGCTGCACTGAGATCGAGGTCAGGGCCAGGATGGTGCCCACGAAGGCAGCAGATGTATCGAGAGTGGCGGAGCTGCCTACCTCCCAGAAGACGTTGCAGGCCTGGGCACCGTCGGTGAGGACAACAGAGCTGCCCACGTCAGCGATCAGCGTGGAAGCAGGGGCCTGGAAGATCCAGACCGCGTCCGGGTCGCCCTGCGCGTCCAGGGTCAGGGCGCCCTCGACTTCCAGCGACGACGTGGCCTCGTAGATACCGGGAACGAGTGGCCCCGTCTCGATGCCGGCGGAGCCGATGCTGCTCGAGGTGTTAGGCCCCGTTGGGGGTGCTATGGACGCCTGGTTGTACGCGGTCGTCAAGTCAGCCTGGGCGCCTTGCGCGACCGCGTCGGTTATGTGCTGGGTGCCGTTCACGATACCGGGCGGGAACCCGGTCACCGAGGTGCCCGGCCAGAGGCCGAGATCCGCGTTGATAACGGTCAGGCCAGTGTTGGTGACCGTGGTCCCGGCCAGGACCCCGAAACTGCCGGCCGTCCCGAGACCTACCGGCGCGGTCGCGGCGACCGCGGACTGGCCGGAGGTAAACGTGGCCACGGCGATGGCGCCGGCCACCAAAGGACAGGCCGCCAGCCACAAGTAGCGGGCACGCCTGGGCGAGGCGCGACTAGTGCCGAAATTTTTCATGCGTGTATCCTTTCAATGGCTTTTGCCGGGGGAACAGGAATCACGAGAGCCGCGGCGCCCTGGCGCCTGGCTTGCATATCCGAGAGAATTCGGACGCCCTCACCGGGTTCATCAGTAGTTACCCGGGGTCTAGGGGCTTGCCAGATAACTATCAAGCTACACACGTTCCGCCGTGAAGGAAACTTTTACCGTCTGCTAAATTATTTCCCGGGCATTAAGATCTTCTATAATAGCCCTAATCGTGAAATTACCGGAAAAACACATCCTTCCTGCCAGGATTTTGTCGTGTACAGTCAGGGAAAAATCACAGGCTCAGGGTCGTGACGCCGAGAGCGGGCCACGCATTTTTCCTGACGGGTAATGGTCAGCGCGCTCGCCAAAAAGAGCCGCCGAATACGGTGCGCCGGGTCTTTTGATTACCGCTATCCCGGAGGTCTTCCCATGCATAGTCACTTCCGATCTGACTGGCTATGCCGCCGCGCCGTGGCAAAGGCAGCCGCAGCCATGCCGGTCATCGCGCTGACCGCCGCCGTCCTGATGACGGGCTGCGGGAGGGCCGGTGCGCCGCACGCCAGTGGACCGCCGCGTGACACGGCCCAGCCGGGTACCAAGGCGGCGCGTGCCACTGGTCCGCCCCAGGCCTCCGCCCAGCGGACAGCACGATTGGCTATGGCCACCACGTATGGGGAAACACCTACGGCACCACAGGACCCGGCTCCGTTTAAGCCGGAGACGGGAATAGTGATCCATCCCACGACGACCCGGGTCATCTACGCACGCCCGGGCGGCCCGGCCGTGGGAGCGCTGCCTGCTACCGAACTCGGCAGCCCGACCTGGGTACCCGTCGTGCAGTCCCAGCCCGGCTGGGACCGGATCCTGCTGCCCACGCGGCCGAACCGGTCCACCGGCTGGATCTACCTCGGCGGCGGCGGACTGCAGACTGCCTACACCCCCTACCAGGTCGACATCAACCTCAGCAGCCACCGGCTGACGATCCTCGACGCCGGTCACCGGCTGGGAACGTGGGTGGTAGCCGAGGGCGCCCCCGGCACACCCACTCCCACGGGCCGGACGTTCGTGCTGGCCTCGCTGGTCCCACGGCAGCCGACCTACACCTCGCTGATCCTTCCGCTCGGGGTGCACTCCAACACCCTGTCCACCTTCGGTGGCGGCCCGGGCACCGTCGGCTTGCACGGCTGGCCGGACCCGGCTGTGTTCGGCCACTCGGTCAGCCACGGCTGCGTCCGGGTCCCCGCCGCCGCACTGCGGGCGCTGTCCCGGATCCCCCTGGGCAGCGCCGTCATGATCACCGGCTAGCCGGCCGGGCTCAGCGGCCGCGGCAATAGAGTGCGGAAAGTAAAGCGGGCCCCAGCCGTTCCCGGCCAAGGCCACGCTCCGTATGGCTAGCTGCTGAATGTGAAGCCGGTTGCACCAGCACTCGTTAGCCGGTACGGGGAGCTGACGCCGTACCTAGAAAGGTGGCTACCGGTATTTGTCTTGTAGTTACTGACGCGGCCATTCATCGACGGGTAGACAGCCCCGCCGGGCGTGTTGTTCCACACCTCGCCGTAAGTCTGCGACGAACCACCGGAACCGAATCCGCCGGGCCAGTGCGACGCCGGAATGTAGCCGATGGTCTTCCCGCCATAGGTGAACGAGACGGTTCCCTGGCTGACCGAATACCCGAATTCAGGGCTGCTGCCGACCGGCGGCTGGAACAGGCCGGGCTTGACGGAGCTGGTCGACACGAAGCCTGCCTGATAGCCATCGAATACGCCGGCCGTCCAGGCGGTCGTGAAGAGCGTCGGCTGGAGCGTCGGGTCGAACGTGTCGACGGTCACGCCGAACTCGAAGGCGTTACCGGCCGCGTCCCGGACGTAGGTCTCGGTCAGCGAGTGGTTGTTCTCGGCCGAGCCGGTGCGGTCCTTCAGGCTCTGGCTCGTGATGAGAAAGTTCTCGGTAATCGAGGCCGGGGCGGAAGCGCCGCTGTCGAAACCGGTAGCCCAGAAGTAGTGCTGGACGGGCGCGTTCTGCGTACTAGCGTTGGCGCCGAGGGCCGGGATTAGGAGGCCAGCGAGCGCTATACCCGCGCCAGCCGTGATTCTGGCTATGGTCTTGTTCATGATTCCCTTGCCTCCGGAGTCGGTGGCCCGCGCCGCGGGATACTTTGAGCTATCGCGACCCGAGGAAACAAACCGGGGACTGAAGCGCGGTAAGGTCTTTATGCTTCAGTTGCTATAGGCTCAGTGTGCGGCGCGACAGTAGCGATCCGAGTTCCCAGGCGGGCGCAAGCCGGTTGCATTCGGCCGGGCCAGGGAGTCCGGCGCGGTTCAAGGCGTGAGCAGGTCATCCTCGGCCACCCGGAGCGACGAGTGCTGTGGCGGCCCGCGGACGCCGTGAGCCCGCCCCTGTACCCGGTCGGCCTGAGCGGGCTGATCGCCGCCGATGGCTTACCGCTCATGTCCGGGTTAGGCTTTTTGCCTGCGTTGCGCTACCGGCGGGGAGGTTCCGGTGGAGATAGGACCGGGCGAAGCGGTGGACCGGGGCCGGATGCGGGCCGGGCACGCCGATCGCGAGCAGGTGATCACCGAACTCAAGGCCGCG
The DNA here is from genome assembly GCA_050011155.1 of Streptosporangiaceae bacterium. GTDB lineage: Bacteria > Actinomycetota > Actinomycetes > Streptosporangiales > Streptosporangiaceae > Palsa-504. The sequence continues at coordinate 57,803 of JBEKJP010000018.1, read as the reverse complement.
TTCGTGCAGGGACGCCTGGACCAGGACGAACTCGAGGAACGAGCGGCCCGGGCGGTCGCGGCGCGGACGTACGCGGAACTGGCCGCGCTCACCGCCGACATCGCTGCTCCCGCTCGGGCCACGGCGGTGGCGGCCGGGACCCGGTCCGCCGCGGGATCGCCGGGCCGGACGTTCGCGCGGGGGGCCAAGCGGGCCGGGATCTGCCTGCTCGCCGCGATTGCCCTGACGGAGGCCGCCGCCTTGGCCAATAACTTCCTGCTGATTGTCATGGCGGCCTTCGCGGCCCTCGCGGCCCTCGCGGCCGGGGGCTTCCTGGGCTACGGCATTATCGACGCCATCAAGGAGCGGTCCGTCAGCGAGGCTGAGCGGTGAGCTGAGCTTCCTCCGGTTCCGGTTCCGGTTCCGGTTCCGGGTTCAGGCGCTGGGCGGCGCGGCGGTCGATCCGGGTCAGGGCGGGCAGCGCCGCGATGCCGCAGACCAGGGTGGGTAGGCCGCCGATGACCAGGGCCCAGCGGGGGCCGACGGTCTGGCCGACCCAGCCGACGATGGGGCCGCCGATCGGCGTCGAGCCCAGCCAGGCCAGCGCCCACAGCGCCATCACCCGGCCGCGCATCTCGGGCTTGGCCGCGAGTTGCAGGGTGGTCTTGGCGAGCGAGTTGAAGGTGATGCTGCCGTAGCCGACGAAGACCAGCGTGACCAGTTCGAGGGTCAGGTTCGGCGCGGCCGCCGCGGCCAGGATGGCGATGCCCCAGCCGACAGCGGCCAGGCACAGGGCCCGGGCACGGGGTCGCGGGCGCGCGGCCGAGATCAGGCCGCCGACGACCGCGCCGGCCCCCATGACCGAGGCCATCACCCCGTACGCGGCCGCGCCGCGGTGGAAGGCGTTGGTCGCCATTAGCGGCAGCGTCACCTGGAACTCCCAGGCCAGCGTGCCGACCACGGCGATCATGACGAGAGGGATCAGCAACTCGGGCGTCTTCCGCACATACCGCAGGCCCTGGCGGACCTGGCGCTTTTTTCTCGCGACCCGTTTGGCCGGGAAAAGCTCGGACTTACGCATGGCGGCCAGCGACACCAGGACGGCGACGAAAGACAGGGCGTTGCAGGCAAAGCACAAGGCGAGCCCGATCGCCGCCGCGATCACCCCGCCGAGCGCCGCGCCGAAGACCCGTGCCATGTTCATGGCGACTGAGTTGAGCGTGACCGCGTTCGGCAGGTCGCGGGGCGAGACCATCTCGGAGATGAAGCTCTGCCGGGCCGGGTTGTCGAAGACGTTGACGAAGCCCAGCGCGACGGCCAGCAGGTAGACGAGCCAGAGCCGGATGACGTGGGTGCCGACCGTGACGGCGAAGACCCCCGCGAGCAGGCCGGACAGCGACTGGGTGACGTAGAGCACCCGGCGCTTGTCCATCCGGTCGGCGAACACACCCCCCAGCGGGCCGAACAGGAACATCGGCAGGAACCTGGCCGCGGTGGCCAGGCCGAGCTGGGTCCCGCTGTGGGTGAGCTCGAGTACCAGGAAGGACTGCGCGACCGTCTGCATCCAGGTTCCGGCCACCGAGACGAGCTGGCCGAAGAAGAACAGCCGGTAGTTGCGCTGGTGCAGCGAGGAGATTATCTGCCGGGGCCGGAACGACTTGATCACTCGCCGTGACCTGACTCGCAGTCCGCGCACTCGTTCCCCATCCGCCGTTCGTTAGTTCCGCTAACCAAATTTACCACTTGCCGGCCGGCAAGCAATGCCGACAAGAGCCAGGTCTACGCGGAACTGGCCCGGCTGGAATGGCCGTCGAGCCCGAAGCGCATCTTCACCCCGTACCCGCAGCCGATCTCGACCTCGCCGTGGAACGGGTCGCCGGCACTCACGCTGGCCCATGAGGTCCTGGCCCGCTTCGCCGTGACGGCCTGTCCGGGCCGCTCCCGGTAGAGCGCCCCGGACAGGCCGCTGGCGTGCCTCGGCCTGCGAGCTCGCGGGCACGGCCTAAGCCGCAGGAGTGCCGGCGGCGAGAGCCCTGACGTCACCGGTGCTCAGCGGCTTGCCGCCGATACCCCAGTCGCCGCTCCTGACTTCTTCCACGATGACCCAGGTGACTGGCCGCATGTTCTCCCCCTCGACCGAGACCATGGCGTCGGTGAGCCGTTCGACGATTTCGCGCTTCTGCCCGGGCGTGAACACGTCTTCGATGACCTTGACGTTGATGAGCGGCATGATTCCTCCCAGTTATAAACGAACGACCGTACAAGAAACACCATACGGTCGTTCGTATAAGGTGTCAAGAGGAGGTGGATATGAGCGGGCAGCTGGCTGAGGAGATGCCGGCGCGGCGGACGCGCGCCCCGGGGGAGCGCTCACGGGCCCGAATCCTGGAGCAGGCGGCACGGCTCGCGACGATCGAAGGGCTCGCGGGCCTGTCGGTCGGCGGGCTCGCCGAGGCAACCGGGATGGCCAAGAGCAGCGTCTACGCGCTATTCGGGTCCAAGGAAGAACTCCAGCTAGCCACCATCGACGCCGCCCGCGACAGCTTCATCGCCGAGGTGATCAGCCCAGCGCTGAGCCGGGCTCAGCCCGGACGCGAGCGGCTGCTCGCCTTCTGCGAGGGTTTCCTCTCCTACGTCGAGCGGCGTGTTTTCCCTGGCGGCTGCTTCTTCGTCGGGGTATCAGCCGAGCTTGGCGCCCGGCCTGGCCGTGTCCACGACCGGGTCGCCCGCGTCCAGCAGGAATGGCGTGACCTGCTGGAGGCCGAGGCCCGCCTGGCCGCCGGGAACGGGCAGCTCCCGGCGGGGAGCGATCCAGCCCAGCTCGCATTCGAGCTCGGCACCATGCTCGCGGGCACCAACATCGTCGCCGTCCTCCACGACGACGACGGCGCGGTACCACGCGCACGGACCGCAATCCGCAACCGCCTGGCCGGCTGCTAGCGTACCGGCCTGCGCCACGGGCCGCCCTGACCGTCACGATCGCCCGCCGCTGATGACACGCACATCGGGAAGCAGCCACACAGCCGCAGCCCGGCCAGCACTAATCTCCGGGAAGTGACACAGAAAAACCGGATCTGGGCAGCCATCGGCGCTCGTTGGGGTGAATGTCCGGTTCTGCCGCGGACCGAGCGTCCGACCGGATCACGACGGCCCCGGCAGCCACATGCACGTCCGCGCGGTACGGCCAGGCTCGCTGGCAGGACGGACAGTGCGTACAACGCCCAATACGATCGGCCAGCGGTGCTGGCCGCGCTGGGGCACGTCACCGGCCGACGGGTCCTGGACGCAGCCTGCGGACCCGCCCTGCGCCTTCGTGAACTGCTCGAACGAGGGGCCGAGGTCACTGCCTTTGATGCCAGCCCTGTCATGGTCAGCCTGGCCAGGCAGCACACAGCGGGCCAGGTGCGGATCGACCGGGCCGCGCTCGGGGAGCCGCGTCCTGGGCTGATTCAGGGGCGGGAGCTCAACTCCGTTCGTTCGAAAAATGTCTTGATTGTTTGATTGAACTGTTCCGGTTTCTCGGCGAAGCACAGGTGGGAGGCGTCTTCGATGGTGACCAGCGTCGATCCGGCGATCCGCTCGTGCATCGCCGCCATGTGGCCGGGCGTGCATTCGTCGTAACGGCCGCCGACCAGCAGGGCCGGGACGGCGATCTCCGGCAGGCGGTCCATGATGTCCCAGGTCTTCAGGGTGCCGGTGACGGTGAACTCGCTCGGGCCGTTCATCGTGTTGTAGACCTCGTAGCCGGCCTCGGCGAACGAGCGCTCAAGACCGGCCGGCCACGGCTCGAGGCGGCACACGTGCTTGCGGTAGAAGCCCAGGATGGCGGCCTGGTACTCGGGACAGGCGGTGAAGCCGGACGCCTCGTGCTCGCGGATGACGCGCCTGGTCTCGGCGGTCTCCTCGGCTAGCAGCTCCTCGCAGTCGGCGACCCAGCGGATCATGCTGGCCGGGCTGCCGCACAAGGTCAGGCTGACCAGGTCCGGGCGCCGGTCCAGGACGTACTGCATGGCCAGCATGCCACCCCAGGAGCTGCCGAACAGGTGCAGGCGGTCGAGGTGGAGGGCCTCGCGGACCTGGGCCAGTTCCTCGACGAACCGGTCCACCGTCCACAGCGACAGGTCATCGGGGCGATCGGAGCGACCGCAGCCGAGCTGGTCGTAGAAGATGACCCGGCGGTGTTCGGCCAGGGCCTCGAGTGGCTCGAGGTAGTAGTGGGTGAAGCCAGGGCCGCCGTGCAGGCAGAGCAGCGGGACCGCGTCGTCGTTGTCGCCGACCGCGCGGTACCAGACCTGGCCGCCGGGAACGTTGATACGTCCTTCTTCCGCTTTCACGCTGTTCCTCCGCTGTGGACGGGTTCGGGCGGGACATCGTCGGAGAAGACCATCTTCATCTCGGGCAGCCGCTCGGGGTGCCGGGCGTAGAGGTACGCCAGCACGATCAGGCCGATCACGAACCAGATGCCGATGATCAGGCCGGTCTCGCTGGCCGGGTAGCTGAGCGGGGTGACGAACTTCAGGAAGTTCGACCCGATGCCGAGCGCGGTGAGCCAGGCCGGGACGAAGGCGGCGATGCCGAGTACTGGGATGACCGCGTGCAGGCCGACGTTGAACTCCTGTCGCCGTTTGCGCAGGTAGTACAGCAGGCAGGACAGGTTGAACACCATGTAGATGGCGATCATGATGCCGGTGAGGATGGTGGCGAGGAAGACGAAGGCCGTGGTCGGCCCGAAGTGCAGGCCGATGGGCAGGCCGACCGCGAGCGTCAGCACGAGCTGGACCGCCACGCCGGTCGACGGCGAGTTCCACTTGGGGTGCAGCCGGGCCAGCGGCGAGGGCAGCAGGCCGATCCGGGCCATCGCGTACCAGGTCCGGGTGGTGGCCAGGGTGCCGGCGTTGCCGTTGGCGAAGGTGGAGTTCAAGATGGCCAGGAACGCCACCACCCAGCCCAGGCCCCAGGCGTCGCGGCCCAGCTGGATCCACGGGCTGCCACCGCCGAGCGCGCCGAAGCTGACGAACTTGCCGGGACCGGTGAACACGTCGCCCGCGTAGGTGGTGAACACGTAGAACAGGCCGATGACCAGGCAGGAGGCCACCACGGCGATCTGGATGGTGCGCTTGGGGTCGCGGGCCTCCTCGGCCAGCGGCGCGGAGGCCTCGAAGCCGATGAAGGCCAGGATCGTGTAGATGGATCCGGCCGCGATGCCGGAGAAGCCGTGATAGCCCTTGATCGTCGCGAAGTGCAGGGTGAAGACGTCGAGGGTGTTGCGGCCGCCGGCCCTGGCGATGAGCCAGATGGCCAGGGCTACGAAGACGACGATCTCGAACAGGCCGAGCAGCGTGCCGGCCCGGGCGCTGACCTGGATGCCGCGGTAGTTCAGGGCGGCGACCAGGATCGCGCCGACGATCATGAAGATGACCCAGGTAGCGGTGAAGGGCCAGCCCCACTCGCTGTGCGCGATCGAGCTGAGCAGGTACCCGAACAGCACCATCGTGATCGGCCCGAGCAGCGCCTCGACCAGCGCGTACCCCCAGCCGACGAGGAAGCCGAGCGCCGGGTGGATGGCTTCGGCCGGATAGGTGTAGATGCTGCCGGCGCTCGGCAGGTGCTTGGCCAGCTGGCCGATCGAGGTGGCGACCAGCAGGCACGCGATCAGGGCGAGCAGGACGGCCAGCGGCAGCGCGCCGCCGGCGTAGGTGGCACCCGCGGCGATCGACAGCGCGACCGCGCCGGCTGGCGCCATCGACGTGACAGACTGGAACAGGACTTCCCGCAGTCCGATGGCCCCTCTGGCCAGGCCCGTACCGCTGGTGACCATGAAGTCCTCCTTTGTCCGCTACCTTCGGTGATAGACCGGGCTTCTGGGATTTACAAGAGGCTGACGTGGCTGAAGTTGCGCAAAGGAGCTGACCGGAATGTCGCTTTACCAAAGGGCTCGCGACGTGCTCGCGGCCAAGGCCAACAAGGCAATCGACGCCGCCGAGAAGCCGGACGAGATGCTCGACCTGTCCTACGAGCAGATGCTCGACCAGATCACCAAGGTGAAGCAGGGCCTGGTCGCTATCGCGGCGTCCCGCAAGCAGATCGAGCTGCAAGAGCAGCAGCTCCAGCACACGCTGGACCACCTGCAGGAACAGGCCCGGACGGCCCTGTCGCTGGGCAAGGAGGACCTGGCCCGGGAGGCGCTGTCGCGCAAGGCCGCCGCCCAGGGGCAGATCGACGGGCTGGAACCGCAGCGCCAGCAACTCGTCGAGGAAGAGGAGAAGCTGGGGAACACGCTGCAGGCGCTGCAGCAGCGGGTGAACAACTTCCGGTCCCAGAAGGAAGTCCTGAAGGCGCAGTACACCGCGGCCGCCGCGTCGGCCTCGGTCAACGAGGACGTGGCCGGGATCTCGAGCACGCTGGGAGATTCGGGCGCGGCGCTGCAGCGGGCCCAGGACAAGATCTCGACCATGCAGGCGCGCGCCGGGGCGCTGGATGAGCTGCTGCAGTCCGGGGTGCTCGAGGACGTCGGCGGCGACACCGACGACATCCAGCAGGAGCTGGACGAGGCGGGGACGTCGGCTGACGTGGACAGCGAGCTCGCCGCGATGAAGGCCGAGATCGGTGCTGGCCAGGTCGGTGCTGGCCAGGTCGGTGCGGGCCAGGTCGGGGCGGGCAGCAAGCCGCCCGAGCTGACCAGCGGCTCGTCCTCGTCCTCGTCGGAGCCGGGCAGCTAGCCGGGAAGCTGGCGGGCGCCCCGGGCGGGCGCCCGCGGGCGCCCGGGCCGGATGCCGCATTGTTACCCACGAGTAGGGAAAACGGTGTTAGATGGCATCATCATGAGCGAAAGCAAGGCATTTCGTGCGGATCTGGCGCGTTCGGCTCAGCTGTTCCGGGCGTTCCGCACCGAGCAGAGCGCCCCGGAGGCCTATTACACCGCGCTCGCCCGAGACACCATCCACCAGCTCAGCCAGTACGCGGACCTGGACGGGCGGATCGTCATCGACGTGGGCGGCGGCCCGGGCTTCTTCGTCAGGGAGCTGAACCGGATGGGGGCCCGGTCGTTCTGCATCGACGCCGACAGCGGTGAGATGGCCATGCTCGGGCCGCCGGAGCACGGCAGCATCGTGGCCAGCGCGACGAGCATGCCGCTGGCGTCGGGCTCGGTGGACGTCTGCTTCTCCTCCAACGTGCTCGAGCACGTCAAGGCCTGGCCCGCGATGCTAGCCGAGATGGTGCGGGTGACCAGGCCGGGCGGCATCGTCTTCGTCACGTTCACCAACTGGCTGTCGCCCTACGGTGGCCACGAGACGTCACCCTGGCACTACCTGGGCGGTGACCGCGCGGCGGCCCGTTATCAGCGGGTACACGGCCACGCGCCGAAGAACCGGTTCGGCACCAGCCTCCACGCGGTGTCCGTGGCCGAGGCGCTCAGCTGGGCCCGTTCGGCCCCTTCGGCGGTCGTGGTCGACGCGGTGCCGCGCTACCTGCCGAGCTGGACCCGGCCCCTGGTCCGGCTGCCCGTGCTGCGGGAGTTCCTGACCTGGAACCTGCTGCTGGTCCTGCGGCGCGAAGGCTGACGGCTGCGACGCTGACCGCATTGGGCGCAGACCTTCCGGTCTTCCGGTCTTCCGGTCTTCCGGTGGAAGAACCGAAGAATGCGGATCTCTGATGGGTAGATTCATCAGAGATCCGCATTCTCGGGTTGCGCGCGCTCTAGCGGCGGTGGGCGCCCCGGCGGCGGCGTCCCGCCGCGCTGGGGTTCTCCGCGGTGGCGTCGGTGGCGGCCTCGGACTCGGCGGTGTCAGCGTCCGCGGCCGGGATCTCGGCGGTAGGCGCTTCGGCCGGGGCATCAGCGGCCTGGCCGTCAGCCTGGGCGTCGGCGGCGGGCGCGGCGGCCTCGGGCGCGGCGGCGGCCTCGGGCGCGGCGGCCTCGGACTTGGTGGCCTCGGGCGCGGCGGCGGGACTGGCGGGCTCGGCGTCGGCCTGGGCGGCCTTGTCCTCGGCCTTGGCCTCGGCGGTTTCGGCCTTGGCGTCGGCGGCCTGCGCTTCGGCGTCGGCGGTCTTGGCCTCTTCCGCCTTGGCCTCGGTACCGGCGGCACCCGCGGCAGCGGCGGTGCCGGCCGGGGCGGCCTCCTCGTGGACGGCGGCTTCCCTGACCGCGGGCGACTCGACGGTGGCGGCGCGGGGTTCGTCGTCCAGGCCGGGGACCAGGGAGCTGGTAGCGGCCTCGGACTCGGCGGCGTCGAGTTCGGGTTCGCGATGGCTGGGAGCGGGCGCGGCGTCCGGCTGCGGCCTGCGGCCCACGACGAGGCCGACGATCAGCAGGAGCAGGCCCACGATGCCGGTCGCCAGCGGCAGCAGCGTGCCGACCAGCGAAGCCTTGCTGACCTGGCTGTTGTCGATCGCGACGAGGCCGTCGATGCTGGCCTGGGTGGCGACCAGGTTGGCGTTGAACAGGACCAGGGCCTGGGATCCGTCGGTGTTCCTGAGGGTCAGCTTCTCGTTCTGGGTCACGTTGAGCAGGGCGCCCGTCACCGGGTCGATCCAGTAGGTGGTCTGCGTCTGGTAGTACTGCGGCAGCGTGACCGACGCGGCGCTCTGGTTTACCACCGAGCCGGGCACGGTCTGGGTGCCGTTCTGGGTCGGGGCGACGTTCTCGGTGAACATGTACGCCTGGGTGCCGTCGACGTCGCCGATGCCCGTGTAGCGGAACGGCACTGGCTTTTTCAGGTTGGTGTCGAAAACGTCGTACGTCTGCTTCTTGGTGCCGATCGGGAGCACGTAGCCGACGTAACCGCTCTGCTGGACGGAGGAGTCGCCGCTGACGTTCGAACCGCAGCAGTTGACTAGCTCGGCGGTGCGCCGGTTGAAGGCGAAGGTGCGCGTGATGGTCTGGACGGGCAGCTTGTTGGTCTGGTCGTAGACGTAGACGAACTGGTTCCACACCGCCGTCGAGGACGAACCCGCCGCGGCGTTGCCCTTGATCGTGTACGTGGCCTCCATGTTCACGCCGGTCATCTCGGTCAGCTTGGACGCGCTGAAATAGCTGGCATTCGGGTCGGTCAGCGTGACGCTGGCGTATTCGTTGAGCGGAAACTTGATCACCTGGCCGGTGACCCAGCTCGCCACGAGCACCGCGAACACGATGAGAAAGGCCCCAAGTCCGGCAAGCACCAACCCGCTGCGGCGCATCTTTCCTCCCGAAAAAGCAGCACTCACGACAACGATTACGGAAAAGTTACCTCGGAGTAGTATGGAACACGCTGAGGTATATTGCCCAGCCGTTGTAGCACATCTCGGTAACGAGTGCCCGCTTCTTAACGGCGCGTCCGGCTGGCTGGCTCCGGTGAGCCTCTCCATCGTCGTGGCCGGCCTGCGCACGGCGGCGCCCGCCGCGATCAGCCGGTCAAGGACCGGCCCCTCGGCCAGCATGTCGCCGTCCGGCCCGGCCACGATCCAGGCCCCGGAACGGCGGGCCCGCGGGGTTCCCGCGTCGACCGCGGCGCGGATCAGCGCCGCCATCCGGTCCGTGCTGCGGCCCCAGTCGAGCCGGGCCGCCCACCGGCGGCACGCGGCGGCGACGGCCTGGCGCCGGGCCGGGTCGCTCAGTTCGGCCAGGGCCTGGTCCACCACGTCGGCCAGTTGCTCGCCGTCCTTGACCAGCCAGCCGGTCTCCCCGTCGCGCACCGCGTCGCGCAGGCCCGCCACGTCGTAGGCCACCGTCGGCACGCCCAGGGCCGCCGCTTCCAGCACGCACAGGCCCCAGCCCTCACCCTGCGAGGTGTTCAGGTGCAGCAGCGACCCGGCCACCAGCGCCTGCTTGGCCTGCTCTTCGACGAAACCGCGGAGCCGGACCAGGTCGCCGACGCCGTGCGCGCTCACCTCGGCGGCGAACTCCGACGCGGCCGGGCCCTGGCCCACCACGTCGAGGAACGGCCGGTCAGGCGGCGGGCGCCGCCGCAGCCGTTCGGCCACGTCGATGAGCAGGCCCGCCCGCTTATGCGCGACCAGGCGTCCCACCCAGACGAGGTTCTTCGCGCTGGCCCGGCCGACGGCGGCGGTGACCGGCCGGGCGGTGCCGTTCGGGATCAGGTAGATATCGCCGGTCCAGCCCAGGCGCTCGCGCATGGCGGCCACCGTGGACGGCGAGACCGCCACGCAGGCTTGCCGCCGGTATACCCACCGCGCCACCGGCCCCTCGAGAAGCCGGCCGATCCCGGCCATGCCCCGGCCGAAGTGGACCCCGAACTGGGCCGTGTGCACGTGGTGCATCACGCACAGCACCGGCACCTTGCGGCGCAGCACCAGCGGGGTGAAGAACGGGATCCCGTTCTGGCAGTCGAGCACCGCGTCGAACGACCAGCGGTGCGCCGCCAGCCACAGCAAGATCCGGGGGTACACGCCGAACTGGCCGCCGCGCCTGACGATCGTGACCCCGTCGCGTTCCTCGGTCCTGGCCTGGCCGCGAGCCCGGGCGGTGAGGTAGGTGACCCGGGCCCGGGCCTGCGTCAGCGCCCGGGCCATCTCCCAGGCGTAGCGCTCCGCGCCGCCGGCCTGCGGGTGCCACGGATCGCGCCAGTTGGCGATGGCGATGCGCAGCCCGCCCAGGTCGGTTCGGCTCACGGGGCCCAGGCCGGTATCGCTGACCGTGCTGGTACTCATGTCGTACGCGGCACCTCGTACAGCGGCACGTCGCCCGGCGGTGCCTGGCTGAGTTCCCCGCTCACTCGTGACCGTAGCCGCTGGGCCTGTATCCAGAGCGCGGCGACGTCGCGGAACGCGGCGGCGGAGTGGCGCTGGACCGAGAACGTCGAGCCCGCCATGTCGCGCCAGTGGACCGGGATCTCGGTCAGCGTCGCGCCCATCCGCAGGCAGTTCGCCAGCAACTCGATGTCGAAGGCGAACCCGGCCGTCCGCAGCGGCTGGGCGGCCACCCGGGCCAGCGGCCCGGAGAAGAACTTGAACCCGCACTGGGTGTCGGTCGAGTCCGGCACGATCTGGCGCGCCATGCCGCGGAACACGGCGGCGCCGACCCGCCGGACCGCGCTCGACCTGACCTCGGTGACCGAGGCCTCGAGGGCCCGCGAGCCGATCACCACCTGGTGCCCGGTCGTGAGCAGGCTGACCACCGTGTCCAGGGCGTCCAGGTCAGTGGCCATGTCGGCATCGCAGAAGCCGACAAACGGCGCCTGGGTCGCCAGCAGGCCCGCGCGCACGGCGACACCCTTGCCCGGACGGTCGCAGCGCAGCAGCCGGACCGGCACCGCCTGCCGGGGGCCGCGCCGGACCAGGTCGGAGGTGCCGTCGGTGCTGGCGCTGTCCACGACCACGATCGCCGCCGGCAACGACAGCGCCGCCGCCTTCGCGCAGAGCGCGGCCAGTCCGCCGGGCAGCCGGAGAGCCTCGTTACGGGCCGGGACGACGATCTCGAGACTCACGGCCTCGCAGCGCGTCAGCGCTGCCCGTACTGGTAGATCGAGGAACTGCTCGGCGTGCCGTTAGACGCTCCGGACAGCACGTTCTCCACGACGGCGACCGCCCCGACCGCGATCACGATGCCGACGACGATGGCGATGATCAGACGCGACACGGGTCGCTCCCTCCGGGCTTTCGATGGCACGGACACTAGCGGTACAGACAGGTAACTAGCCAGCATCGTGGTCAAACTGTAACGAGTGACGCCATCGCCAGCTATCTCGGTATCTGATAAACGACCAGCTCAGGCCGGTTGAAGAGCAGGACGGCGCCGGGCAGCCGGGCGCCCGCCGGCGTGTCTCGCGCGTCCTGCGGATCCGGCGAGCTGAGCGGGGCGCCGTCCACCACGACGAACCGCACGCCGGCCGCCCGCAGCGCCGCGGTCATCGGGCCGGCCGAGCCGACGAGACGGTCCAGGCGCCGGGCGGCCGGGTCGTCGGGAGCCAGGGCCTGGTTTCCGACGACAGTGCCGTCGTTCCAGATGACCGGGCGCGACACCAGCCGGGGCCAGGCGTCGAGCATCGTCTCGCCGTGATTCCACCCTGGGGTCCGGTCCGCGACCCAGGGCAGCAGCAGCACGGCGCCGGGGACGGGGCTGGCGTCGATCACGCGCGCCGCGGCCAGGTAGCTAGCCGGGTACCAGGCCGGCCGCAGCCGCCCGGCCGCCCCCCAGGCCAGGCCGGGCAGCAGCACCAGCGGGGTGAGCAACGCGAGCACGCCCAGGGTGGGGCCGAGGAGGTCGGACGGGGCCGGGGAGGAGGGCGGGGTGCCGGCCCGTTCGTTACCTTCTTTGGCGCCGAACGGCCTGGGCTGCGTGCACCAGGTCACGGCGAGGCCGAATCCGATGGCCTCGGCTAGCGCGAGCGGCGCGATGAACTGCTGGGCATCGCGCACGATGGCGAAGCCGGGCCAGAAGCCGATCGCGTCGCGGAGCAGGGCCCGGCCCGGCGCGGTCACGCCGATGCACGCGATCAGCAGGGACACCAGCGCGGCCGCGGCGAGCCCGGGCCAGCGGCCCTGTCCTCGGCCCGGGCGTGCGCATCCGATGATGACGTAGCCGGCCAGGGCGGCCAGCACGACGGCCAGCCAGATCGCGGACCAAGGTCCGCCGTAGGCCTTGGGGACGGTGGCCGCGTTCCACATGCCGCCCAGCATGACCAGGCTGCCGACGGTGCCGAACGGGGTGTCGGCCCGCGACGCGAACGCGGCCACGCCACCCGGGTCGGCGTACACGGTGTGCAGCAGCGACGGGATCAGCCAGGGCAGACTGCCGGCCGCGAGCACGGCCAGCGCCACCGCGATGGCCCGGGCGTTCCTGGCGGCCAGGACGACAGGAACCAGCACCAGCGCGCTGATGGCCATGGCGGCGAAGCCGCCGATGATCGCCGGGATCAGGGCCACGACCAGCCGGGCTACATCACGCTTGGCCTGGTCGTGGGTCAGCGCCAGCCCGGCCCGCAGCACCCAGGGCAGCCCGGCGTAGCCGATCAGCAGGGCCCACTGGCCGATGATGAGCCGTTCGGCCACGTAGGGATTCCAGCCGTAGAACACGGCGGCGGCTAGCCGGGCGAGCACCGGCACGCCGTCCGGTTGCCCGTGCCCGAACTGTGCTCGCTCGAAGAGGGCGGCCGCGCCCGAGCAGGCCAGCACGAAGATCAGCAGCAGCACGAGCTTCTGCACGATGTCGGCCGGGAGCAGGCGGGACGCCGCCGCGACCACGAAATCGCTCGGCACGGCCCGCGGCGCTCCGCCTGACAGCCCGAATATCGCCGAGGTGAACGGCTCACGGGGCACGAACACCATGTCGTAGCTGAGCAGGAACCCGCGGCGCAATCCGGGCCCGAGCGCGAGCAGGCCGAGGCCGAGCCCGGTGACAGCCCCCAGGCTCGGCCTGAGCCGGGCGCTTAGATGCACGATTTCGTGATGATATCTCCGCTGTCGGTGACCGGCCGGTGCCCCGTCAGCGCGGCCCGCGTGGCTGTGTGGTTTTGTGATCGCTATCTTGCGGGTCAGTCGGGTAAATCCTGCCAAAACCACAAAATGTTGCTTACAGATATTTTCTGGGTAGTAATCCTGCGTTACTCTCACCGGGAGCCGAATGGCGCGAACCCCCGCCGGACCGACGAGCAACCGGGCATGACCTGCCTATCTGTCGGGCCGGCCCGAGAAAGCAAGGAGCCTAAATGCTACGACGATGGGGCATCCTCACGGCCATGCTGACCCTCATGGCCGGGCTGACCCTAGCCACGGGCAGCGCGTCCGCCTCCACCGGCACCATGGGTTTCAGACCCGGCGGGCCGATTAACCTGGTCTCCTCGAGCGCGACAGGCAACGCGAGCGCGCACGGGATCGGCCACGCGACGGCGACGAGCACCAACTGGTCCGGCTACGCGGCCACCACCGGCACCTACACCAGCGTCTCGGCCAGCTGGACCGAGCCCACCGGCACCTGCAGCGGGAGCGCCAAGTACTCCTCGTTCTGGGTCGGGCTCGACGGCTATTCGAGCAATTCGGTCGAGCAGACCGGAAGCGAGGTGGACTGCTCGGGCAGCCGGGCGGAGTACTACGCCTGGTACGAGATGTATCCGGCCGCCTCGGTCTCGTACTCCAACACAGTGCGTCCCGGTGACCACTTCAACGCCTCGGTGACCTACACCGGCAGCAACCACTTCAACCTGGTCATCGCGGACACCACGCAGGGCTGGAGCCACACCACTACCGGCACCCTGGCCAACGCGGCCCGGTCTTCGGCCGAGGTCATCGTCGAGGCGCCGTGCTGCACCGCGAGCGGCGGCATCCTGCCGCTGGCCGACTTCAACACGGTCAGCATCACCGGCTCCCTGGCCAACGGCTCGGCCCTCGGCAACGCCGGCGGCGTCACCGAGATCACCATGGTCAACAACTCCGGACAGGACAAGGACACCGTTTCGTCCCTCACCAGCGGCGAGAACTTCAGCGCCAAATGGGACCGCAGTAATTAACTAGGTATCCCGCGCACGGCCCCGCCCCGCAGACCGCGGGGCGGGGCCGTCGCCGTTCAGGGCGTCGCGCGGCCACGGGACGCGGTGGTGGCGCAGGACGCGGTGCGGCCGCACGACGCCGCCCCGGCGCACGGGGCGGGGCCGCCGCACAGGCTCGGGCCGATCGGGACGCCGTTACTGCGCAGCACGTCGCGCACGTCGAGGATCAGCGGGAACACCTCGTGGTTGCAGTCCTCGCCCTGTTCGTCCCAGGCTCGCTGCTCGGCCTCGACCGCCATCCGGTCCTCGGCGAACACGCCCTCGGTGAAGCGCCGGATAAGCGGCCAGGCCAGGTTCAGGGCACCGGGGATCGGCGGCTTCTCGATCATGAGCAGGCCGTAGACGTGATTGGTGCGCTGCTCGGCGTCCTCGGGCACGTAGGCCACCCAGAGCGAGAACACCGGGAGCTCGGCGTCCTCGGGCACGAGCTGGAGGGTCTGGTACGGGTAGCCGGTGCAGATGGTGACCACGTCGGGCTTGTTCCCGCCCGTGATGCCGTCGGCGGCGAGCAGGTTCGCGCCGCGGTTCCGCTTCCCGCCGCCGTGGGTGAACAGGTACCTGGCCTCCACCGACGTCGGGTCGCTGGTGTAGCCGAGGAGCTTGGGCTGGATCCGGCCGACGATGCCGCGGTGCAGGAACTGGTGGTTCATGTCGAGAAGGTTCTCGTGCATGAACGAGTAGTGGCAGTCGACGGTGCGCGAGAACCTCATCGTCTTGTGCCGGGGCGAGCTGTACTGCGGCAGGTCGGGCAGGGGCGTGGTGTCCGCCTTGGCCGGGTCGCCCGGGAAGACGAACACGAACCCGTAGGCCTCTTTGACCGGGTAGGCGCGCACGCCGCGCGGCGGCCGGCCGGCCCCCTTGGGCAGATACGGGATCTGCGAGATGCGGCCGTTGCCGCGGTAGGCCCAGGCGTGGTAGCAGCAGCGCAGCACGTCGCCCTCCACCACGCCCATGCTCAGCGGCACCTGGCGGTGGGCGCACCGGTCCTCCAGGGCGTAGACCGCGCCGCTCTCGCCGCGGTACAGGGCGATCCGCTCCCCCGCGAACTTAGCCGCGAACGTCTTGCCCTTCCGTACCTTGGCCGCCACCGCGACCGGGTACCAGAAGTCCGGGTTGATCCCGGTCCGCCGCAGGTCGGCTTGCGTCTCAGCGACCGCCACGCCCTCGGTGTCCGCTATCGCATCTGTGGTTTCGTCGGTCCCGGCGCTTTCGCCTGCCCCGTGGGCCTCACTTTGCGCCGGAAGCGTCTCCGTCATGCTCCATCCCCCTCGCACGGTGAATTCACCCGTGTAGAGAGGACGAACAGGCCAGTTGATACACCCTTTTGGCCAAGGCTCGTGACATCGCCCGCTGGCCCCTCCAGCACCATGCCCCACACGGGCCGTGTGGATGTACCCGGGGGGCCGGTAGTGCATCCACACGACGACCCGGCACCGCTCGCGCGCGCCGGTGGAGGCAAAGCCATGAAGCCACAGCGATCGTCGTCAACCTCACAGGCCACAGCGGTAACTAGCGAAATGCCGGTGAGGCGAGGCGGATCCAGGCGGTGGCGTCGGGAGGGAGGTGGTTGCTGGGGGTGGAGGGATCGGGCGGGGTGGTGAGGGGGGTGCTGGTTAGGAGGATTTCGCCGGGGGGGAGGGGGACGGGGGCTGGGGAGAGGTTGGCGACGCAGGCGAGCTGGCCGCGGGTGAAGGCCAGGACGCCGGAGGGGCCGGGGAGCCAGGTCATCGGGGGGTCGGCGGGAAATTCGGCGCGGCGGAGGCGGAGGGCCTGGCGGTAGAGGGTGAGCATGGATCCGGGATCGGCGCCCTCGGCCTCGACGGTCAGGGTGTGCCAGGCCGGAGGCTGCGGGAGCCAGGGCTCCTTGCGGGCGGTAGCCGGGGAGAAGCCGAACGGAGGCTCGGTACCGGACCACGGCAGGGGGACGCGGCTGCCGTCGCGGCCGGGGTCGGCGCCGTTGGTGCGGTACCAGATCGGATCCTGGCGCTTGGCGGCCGGGAGATCCTCGACCTCCCACAGACCGAGTTCCTCACCCTGGTAGAGGTAGACCGCGCCGGGCAGGGCCATGGTGAGCAGGGCGGCGGCGCGCGCCCGGCGGGTACCCAGGGCCAGGTCGACGGGCTGGCTGTGGTCGCGGCGGTCGAGCGCGAAAGAGGTATCGGCGCGGCCGTACCTGGACACGTGGCGGTCCACGTCGTGGTTGGACAGGACCCAGGTGGCCGGGGCGCCCGCGGCGGCGTGGAAGGCCACCGTGCTGTCGATCACCTGGCGCAGGCTCGCGGCGTCCCAGGGGCAGCACAGGTACGGGAAGTTGAACACCATGTGCAGTTCGTCGGGGCGCAGGTACCGGGCGAACCGGGTGGCGTCGGGCAGCCAGATCTCGCCGATCAGGACCCGGCCGGGGTACTGGTCGGCGACCGCGCGCCAGGCCCGGTAGATGGCGTGCACGTCGTCGCGGTCGGTGTAGGGCGACGGGTCGCCGGCATCGTGGTCCGGCAGCGCCGGGTCCTTGGTCAGCAGGGCGGCGGAGTCGATCCTGATGCCGTCCACGCCCCGGTCGAACCAGAATCGCAGGATGTCCTCGAACTCGGCCCGGACCTCGGGATTGGCCCAGTTGAAGTCGGGCTGCTCGGGCGCGAACAAGTGCAGGTACCACTCCCCCGGCGTGCCGTCGGGGGCGATCGTCGGAGTCCAGGCGGGACCGCCGAAGATCGACTGCCAGTCGTTGGGCGGCAGCTCGCCGTGCTCGCCGCGGCCGGGGCGGAACCAGAACCTGGCGCGCTCGGCGGAGCCGGGCGGCGCGGCCAGCGCCGCGGCGAACCACCGGTGCTGGTCCGAGCAGTGGTTCGGGACGATGTCGATGATGGTCCTGATCCCGTGCCGGTGTCCCTCGGCGATCAGCGCGTCGGCGTCGGCGAGGGTGCCGAAGGCGGGGTCGATCGAGCGGTAGTCGGCTACGTCATAGCCCGCGTCCGAGCGCGGGGACGGGTACCACGGGCTGTACCAGATCGCGTCGACGCCGAGCTCGGCGAGGTAGGGCAGCCGGGCGCGGACGCCGGCCAGGTCGCCGATCCCGTCGCCGTCGCTGTCGGCGAAGCTCTGCACGTAGAGCTCGTAGATCGCAGCGCTCTGCCACCAGACACGGGGCCGCCAGACACGGGGCCGCCAGACACGGGGCCGCCAGTTTGACTCAGTCATAGATCCCTTGCTTCTTAGCCCTTGAGACTGCCTGCGGTCAGGCCGGACAGGATATTGCGCTGGAAGATCAGGAAGAACACCAGCGTGGGCACCGCGGCCATGGCGGACGCGGCGAGCACCAGGTTCTGCGGGGTCG
Source organism: Streptosporangiaceae bacterium (assembly GCA_050011155.1). Taxonomy (GTDB): domain Bacteria; phylum Actinomycetota; class Actinomycetes; order Streptosporangiales; family Streptosporangiaceae; genus Palsa-504. The sequence continues at coordinate 40,010 of JBEKJP010000018.1, read as the reverse complement.
TGCTCGCGGCCTCGTAGATGCCGACGTTCAGCGTCTCCCGGTTCGGGTTGTATCCGTATTCCACGAGCAGCGGCCACAGGAAGTCCTTCCAGACCGCGACCAGGGAGAAGATCGAGACCACGCCGATGATCGGCCGGGAGATCGGCAGCACCACCGAGCGCAGGGTCCGCAGCGGGGACGCGCCGTCGATGGCCGCGGCGGCCAGGAGGTCGGTCGGTATCGAGTCGAAGAACCGTTTGAGCAGGAAGATGTTGAACGCGTTGGCCACCGAGGGCAGCCAGATCGCCTCCGGCGACCCGATCAGGTTCAGGTGCAGCAGCGGCAGGTCGGAGACGGTCACGTACTGCGGCACGATCAGGACCGTGGCCGGGATCATCAAGGTGGCCAGCATCAGCGCGAAGATGATGTTGCCGAGCACCGGCCGCAGCCGGGACAGCGAGTAGGCGGCGGCCACGTCGAAGACCAGCTGGAAGGCCAGCGCGCCGAAGGCGTAGTACAGGGTGTTGACCAGCAGCCGGCCGAGGCCCACGCGGCTCCACGCGGCGGTATAGCTGCTCGGGTGCACGTGGGCCGGCACGATGGTCGGCGGTACCTGGACCGCCTCGGTGGTGGACTTGAGGCCGTCGGTGAACAGGAAGTACAACGGGCCGATGAAGATCAGCGTGAAGATCAGCACCACCAGGGTCAGCACCACCCGGTAGGTGACCTTGTGCCGGTTCAGCTGCGCGCTGGAGACCAGTGTCCTGGCCCGGAGCTCAGTCATCGCGTCTCCTCTCGCTCGCGGGTCAGCCACAGGTAAGCGGCGGAGAACACGGCCAGGACCAGCATGAGGACCACGCCCAGGGCCGAGGCGCTGTTGTAGTTGCTCGCCCCGCTCAGCGCGAACGCGTACTGGTAGATGAGGTTGACCACGGACAGCGTGTTGTTGTTCACCCCGGCACCGCCGTTGGTCAAGATGAACGCCTCGACGAACATCTGCATGGTCGCGACGACCTGCAGCAGGAGCAGCATCGACAGGATCAGCCTGGTCTGCGGGATCGCGATGTGCCTGATCTTGCGGAACAGCCCGGCGCCGTCAAGCTCGGCGGCCTCGTAGAGCTCACCCGGGATGTTCTGCAGCGCGGCCAGGTAGATCAGCGTCGCGCCGCCCATGTTCATCCAGGTGGCCGCGATCACCACGGAGATCATGGCCATGCTGGGCAGCCCGGTGCCGGACGACTGGACCCACTGGGACACCGGCAGGTGCAGGTGCCGCAGGATGTCGTTGAACAGTCCGTAGGTCGGGTCGTAGAAGTAAGCGAAGAGCAGCAGGGCCGAGGTGGGCGGCAGCATCACCGGCAGGTAGACCAGGCAGCGCAGGTAGCCCTTGGCGTGCCGGAGCTCGTTGAGCAAGATGGCCACGAAGAACGGCACCGCGTAGCCGACGATCAGCGCGAGGACGGTGAACTCGATCGTGTTCTTCCAGGCCGTCCAGAAGGTCGGGTCGTGGAAGATGCGCACGTAGTTCGACCAGCCCGCCCAGCTGGTCACGCCCAGCCTGGTCTTCTGGAAGCTCAGCACGACCTCCCGGCACATCGGGTACCAGGAGAAGAAGGCGAAGCACAGGACGGCGCCGATCAGGAACCCGTGCGCGGAGGCGTTGCGCCGGGCCTTGGCGGCGAGCCGGTCCCCGGCGCGTGACCGCGCCGGGGACAGTGCTTCCGCCTGGCCCCCGCCAGACTGACCGAGCGTGGCCAGTTCAGCCACTGTTGGCCAGGATCTGGTTGACCTGGGTCGTCGCGGTCGCCAGCAGCTGAGAGATGTTGGCGTTCGGGTTGGTCAGCACGGCCAGCATGACCGGGTCCAGGGTCTTGTAGACCGCCTGGGCGTCGGCCGGCTCGCCCATCGGCTGCTCGTGGGCGTTGGCGAAGCTGGAGTAGTACGACGGGTTGATGGTCGCGCTTGCGTCCTGGAGCTTGGTGTACTTGGCCAGGGTGGCGCCGGTGAACAGCTGCGGCTCGGGGAAGCCGACCGGGAAGCCGTCCGCCTTCTGCCGGACGAAGTTGAACTGGCCGGTGCCGGGGGTCAGGTACTCGAAGTTCATCCACTTGATCCCGGCCTCGATCTGGGCCGGGGTGTCGTGCTTGGCGAACATGTAGTCGTTGCCGCCGGACAGCGAGCCCGCCGGGGTGCCGGAGGTGCTGGGCAGCGGGGCCATGCCGTAGTCGTTGATGTTGCCGCCGTCCTGCGGGACGATCACGTTGTAGATGTCGTCCGGGGCGGCGATGTACATGCCGAGCTTGTTCGCCGCCATCTGCTTCTGCAGCGTGCCCCAGGCGAGCTGCTGGGTCGGGCTCATGCTCTTGTCGACGAAGCGCATCTGGTGCAGCGCCTGCAGCACGGCCTGGCCCTGGGTGGAGTTGAAGGCGGCGGCGGTGCCGGCCGCGTTGATCATCTGGCCGCCCTCGGCGTCGACCTCGGAGGAGAAGTGCCAGCCGCCGTTGTTGCCGGCGCTGTAATCGCCGTAGCCGTAGATGCCGTGGCCGAGCCTGGTGATCGCCTTGGCGTCGGCCTCGACCTGGGCCCAGGTGGTCGGCGGCTGGTCGGGGTTGAGGCCGGCCTGCTTGAACAGCACCCGGTTGATGACCAGGCCCTGGGTGTAGTTGACGGTGGGCAGCCCGTACAGCGTCTTGCCCGCGGTCACCGCGGCTATCGCGGTCGGCACGATGTCGTTCAGCGTGGGGACGGTCTTGCTGTTCACGTAGGACGTGATGTCGGCGGCCTGGCCCGCGTCCAGGACCTGGTTCCGGTCGGTGAAGTAGGTGTAGAAGAGGTTCGGCTCGTTCCCGGCCCTGAGCATCGCGGTGAACGAGGCGGGGACCTCACAGGGGTTCTCGAAGACGCTGTTGACGGTGATGCTGGGGTTCTGCTTCTCGAAGATGGCGACGTCCTCGAGCCACTCCCTGTGCTGCACCGGAGAGCTCGCGGGGGGCGCGCAGTCGACGCTAATCGTCACGTGGCCGCCGCCGCTGCCGCCGGTGGCGGCCGGACTGCTCGAGCAGGCCGCAGCCGTGAGCCCGAGAGCCGCGAAGACGGCGAACCCGGCTAGCTGGCGGCGGCCGGTCCCGTCTCGTCGGTGAAGCCGTCTGGGCAATGTCTTCATCGCTGGCCCCTCATAGCTGGACTCACCCTTCTAGGGCTGGAAAATATCGATGCCTCAACATACGTATGGGTACTTTTGTTTGCAATATCTCTACGAAAAATTGCAAAGACACAACTTGATTACGAGAACGGACGCCATAAGATCACCTGAGGGCCCGACCTGGGCTTTCATCGTTCTTGCTTAAATTGCGGCATGGCTTGCGTTTTCCTGCGGAAAGCCAGCGCGCAATCCGACGAGGACTTGCGGCAAGCAATCGGTCATTCCTGGCAGATAATTTCCGAAAGAAAGTCAGAAAAACGCTGCAAGAACTTGCGTCTCGATGTCGTATCTTTGCACCATGACGCGCACACCCAGCAGGCGGCTCGCCGATGTCGCCCGGAAGGTCGGGGTCAGCGAGGCCACAGTGAGCCGGGTCCTGAACGGCAAGGCCGGGGTCTCGAGCAGCACCAGGGAGGCGGTGCTGACCGCCCTGGACGTGCTCGGCTACGAGCGGCCGACCCAGCTGCGGGGCGAGCGGGCCAGGCTCATCGGGCTCGTGCTGCCCGAGCTGCAGAACCCGATCTTCCCCGCCCTGGCCGAGGTGATCGGCGGCGCGCTGGCTCAGCGCGGCTTCACCCCGGTGCTGTGCACCCGGACGGCCGGCGGCCTGTCCGAGGCGGATTACGTCGGCATGCTGCTCGACCAGCACGTGTCCGGGATGGTGTTTTTCGGCGGCCACTGCGCCGAGGCGAACGCCCCGCACGAGCACTACCGACAGCTGCACAGCCGCGGCATCCCGGTGGTCCTGCTCAACGCGGCCATCGACGACCTGACCTTCCCGGGCGTGTCGACCGACGACGTGACCGCCGCCGCCCAGGCCTACGATCACCTGGCCTCGCTCGGCCACCGGCGGATCGGCCTCCTGGTGGGGCCCGAGGACCACGTGCCGTCGCGCCGCAAGCTCGCCGGGTTCAGCGAGCGGGCCAGGCGGCCAGGCGGGCAGGCGGCGGAGGACGACGGAGCGCCACCGCCGGTCGAGCACGCGCTGTTCTCCCTGGAGGGAGGCCAGGCCGCGACCACGCGGCTGCTGCGGCACGGCGTCACCGGCGTCATCTGCGGCAGCGACGTGCTGGCCCTGGGCGCCATCCGCGCGGTCCGCCGGGCCGGCCTGTCCGTGCCTGGCGACGTCTCAGTGGTCGGGTACGACGACTCCGCGTTCATGAACTGCACCGACCCACCGCTGACCACGGTGCGGCAGCCGATCGAGGCGATGGGCAAGGCGGCGGTCGCGCTGCTGGTGAGCCAGATCGAGAACACGGCCGTCTACCCCGAGGAACTGCTCTTCGAGCCCGAACTCGTCGTCCGCGGCTCGACCGGGCGCGGTCCCGTGGTCACGAGCCCCGTGGTCACGAGCCCCGTGGTCACGAGCTGAGCACGGCTCCCGTCGCAGGCACTATGACCAGGCGCGGGTATGCGATCATGGTCGCACGTCCCCGTCGCGTCACCGGATTGCCTATCTTTGGTCCGGATTCAGCACTACCCTGGTAGCCAATAAGCTCCAGGACGAGCCTGAGCGGCCAGGCGGGGGCCTGACCGTGACCTGGATCTGTGGTATGTGTAATTTTTGCGGACCGGTGCAAGCTGGCGCGTGCACGACAGTTAGGTGGGGGTGACCAGTTTGGCGGCGCTACAGCCCGGGGATCCCCAGCGCATTGGGCCTTACGTGTTGCTCGGGCGGCTGGGCAGCGGCGGGATGGGCCGGGTTTACCTGGCTCGCTCCCCCGGCGGCCGCATGGTGGCGGTCAAGGTCATCCGCTCGAACCTGGCCGAGGACGCCGGCTTCCGGGCCCGCTTCGCGCGCGAGGTCTCGGCCGCTCGCAAGGTAGGCGGCCTGTTCACCGCGGCGGTCGTCGACGCCGACGTGGAAGGCCCGGTGCCCTGGCTGGTCACCGCTTACGTGCCCGGCACGTCGCTGTCCGACGCGGTCGAGCGGCAGGGACCGCTGCCCGAGGCCTCCGTGCTCGCGCTGGCCGCCGGGCTGGCCGAAGGGCTGATCGCGATCCACGCGGCCGGCGTCATCCACCGCGACCTCAAGCCGTCCAACGTGCTGCTGGCCACCGACGGGCCGCGGATCATCGACTTCGGCATCTCCTCGGCCGCTGGGGCCACCGCGCTGACCGGCACCGGTTTCATGATCGGCTCGCCCGGGTTCATGTCGCCCGAGCAGGCCGAGGGCATGACCGTCGGCCCGTCCAGCGACATCTTCAGCCTGGCGGGCGTGCTCATCTACGCCGCCCGGGGCGAGGGTCCGTTCGGCAGCGGCGACACCGCCGCGCTGCTCTACCGGGTGGTGCACGGCAAGCCCAACATGGACGGCGTGCCCGACCACCTGCGAGCGCTGATCAAGCGGAGCCTGGCCCGGGATCCCAAGCGCCGGCCCGGCGCGACCGAGTTCCTCTCCGAGCTTTCCGCCGCGTACCCGTCGGCCGCCGACCTGAGCAACTGGCTGCCCCCGCACCTCCTCGACCCGTCCGCGGCCGGATCCGCGCCGGGCGAGGGGAGCCTGCACTCGCCGCCGCCCGGCTCCAGCCTGGGCAGCTCCGGACAGGCGGGCTACAGCCAGGGCGGTTACGGCCAAGGTAGCCCGAGTCAGGGCGGCTACAGTCAGGCCGGCGCGAGCCAGGGCGGCTTCGGCCAGCCGAGCCTATACCAGCCGGGCCTCTCTCAGCCGGGCCCCTCTCAGCCGGGCCCCTCTCAGCCGGGACTGCACCCGTCCTCGGCGGGCGGGGACTGGAACGACCCGGTGGCCCCGGCCGCGATGGCGATGGGCGCCGACCAGGACGACCCCGCGACCCGCGGCAACGCCACGGTCGAGCCGCCGACCAGGACCACGCTGTCCACACCGACTCCGCCGCCGCCCACGACCGGCTCGCCCGGCTATTCGCAAGCGTCTCAAGGGGCCCAGGGCTACGCCGACCCCCAGGCCCCCCAGTATCCGGGCCAGCAGAGTTACCCGGGGCAGCAGCAGTACTCCGGCCAGCAGGCCTACCCGGGGCAGCAGGGCTCGGGCCAGCAGGGCACCGGCCAGGGCGGGTATCCCGGGCAGCAGAACTACCCGGGCCAGCAGGGTTACTCCGGGCAGCAGTCCTACCCGGGGCAGCAGTCCTACCCGGGGCAGCAGGCCTACCCGGGCCAGCAGGGCACGGGGCAGCAGGGCACGGGCCAGCAGTACCCCGAGCCGCAGGGTTACCGGACGGGTCAAGGGGCCCCGCAGGGCCACGGGGCCCAAGGGGTCCAAGGCGATCCGGTCGCGCCGGGCTACGGCGGCCAGCCGGGTGCCTCGTGGTGGGGCGGCCAGCAGCCGGGGGGCCAGCAGCCAGGCGGGCAGGCGCCGCTGCCCGGCCAGGGGATGCCCGCGGCCGACCAGTGGTACGGACCGGGCATGGTGCAGGGGCGCCAGCGCAAGCGGCCGCGGTGGGTGGCCCCGGTCGGGGCGGCTGCCGCCATCGTGCTGATCGTCGTGGTGCTGGTGGTGGCACTCAGCCCCGGCTCGAAGAAGAACAACGGAGCTTCAGCTGGTTCCTCGACGTCGCCGTCCACGTCCACGTCCACGTCGCCGAGCGCCTCGTCCTCTCCCACCGCCAGCACTACCCCGACCACCGGTGAGCTCCAGCTCTCCCAGTTCGTGGTGGGCGACTGCCTAACCGGGGCGAACCTGCAGCTGGACAAGGCGACGCCGTGGCCGAAGCTGAGCGAGGGCGTGCCGTGCACCCAGGGCCACACCGCCGAGGTGTTCTTCTCCAACAACAACTTCTGGTCGAAGAAGACCGCCTTCCCCGGTGCCGACGGCATCAGGACTCAAGCCACCGCGGCGTGCGACAGCGCCTTCGCGTCCTACGTCGGGATCGCCTACTCGAAGTCGTCGTACACCTGGACCGACATCGTCCCTGACGCGTCCACCTGGCCAGGCGGCGACCGGGCCGTGCACTGCGTCGCCTACCTCGCGACCAACGATCACCCAGCCGGCGAGACCCTGACGGCCACGATCAAGGGGACAGCCAAGTAAGCTCGCCGGGATCAGCGGGGGCGCGCGCCAGCTTCGTTCGGCCTCATGGTCTTGGAATTGGTTTGGCCCGGACCGATGTCGGGCCGGTCGCGGAGGCCGAAGATGTCGCGGAGCGCGGTCAGCGCGGCCAGTTCGCCACAGCGGCCGTGCACGCCGGGGACCGGCGGGGTGGCCGACGAGCACAGGTAGACGCCGCGGGCCGGGGTCCGGTACGGGTTCCACCTGGCCACCGGGCGCAGCACGGTCTGCCGCAGCGTCTGCGCGCCGACCGCGATGTCGCCGCCGACGTAGTTCGGGTTGGCCGCCTCCTCGGCGACGGCGGTGCGCACGGCGCGGGCCAGGATCAGGTCGCGGAAGCCGGGGGCGAACCGCTCGATCTGCGCCTCGATCCGGCTGGTCATGTCGACGTCCGAGCCGGACGGCACGTGGCAGTAGGCCCACAGCGTCTCCTGGCCGGCCGGGGCGCGGGACTGGTCGGCCACGCCGGGCTGGACGACCAGCACGTAAGGGGCGTCGGGGTGCTGGCCCGCGGCCACTTCGGCCTCGGCCGCGGCGACCTCCTCGAAGGTGCCGCCCAGGTGCAGGGTCCCGGCCCGGCGGCAGTCCTCGTTGGTCCACGGCACCGGGCCGGACAGCGCGAAGTCCACCTTGCAGACGCCGGGTCCGTAGCGGAACCGGGCCAGCGCGGCGCGGTACCGGCCGGGCAGCCGGTCACCGGCCACCTGCAGCAGCGTTTTCGGCGAGACGTCGAGCAGGACCGCCTTGGCCGGCGGTAGCTCGGCCAGCGAGCGCACCCAGCGGCCGGTCTCGATGCTGCCGCCCATCTCGCACAGGGCCGCGGCCAGCGCGTCGGTGATCCGGGCGCTGCCGCCCGCCACCACCGGCCAGCCCACCGCGTGCGCCAGCCCGGCCAGCATCAGCCCGACGCCGGCGGTGGGCACCGCGGTGAGCGGCATCATGGCGTGGGCCGCGGCGCCCGCCATGATCGCGCGTGCCTCGTCCGTCTCCCATCGGCGGGCGACCGCCGAGGCCGGCCAGATCGCGCGGCGACCGTAGTTCGCGGCGGCGAACGGATGCGCGGGCGGCAGGCGCAGCGGGGCCAGGATAGCCTGGCAGATGTCGTCCATATGGCTGGTCAGCGGGCCGAACAGGCGGCGGTAGGCGCGGCCGTCGACGCCGAGGCGGCCGGCCGTCTCGGCCACCGAGCGGGTCACCACCGCCGCCCGGCCGCCGTCGAGGGGATGCGCGAACTCCACCTCGGGGAAGGCAAGCGTGACCCCGCGCTCGGTCAGGCCGAAGCGCTGGAAGAACGGGGAGGCCACCGCCAGCGGGTGGGCGGCCGAGCAGACGTCGTGCCGGAAGCCGGGCAGCGTCAGTTCCTCGGTCCGGCAGCCGCCGCCGATGGTCGGCGCGCCTTCGATGACCTGCACCGTGACTCCGGCGGCGGCCAGGGTAACCGCGGCGGCGAGCCCGTTGGGCCCGCTGCCAACGACGACCGCGTCAGGACTTGACTGCACCATGCTTAAGGGTACGGCGCAGGCCGGTGACCGGCGAGTGGTGGCTACAGGCTGACGCTGAGCACCACCGTGATCGCCTGGCCGCCCGGGTTCACGGTGAGCGTCCCGTCCACGGCGACCAGGTGATCGCGGCCACGATGACGCCGGCCACCACGACCGTGGCGGCCGCGGCCGCCACGGCGGCCTGCGGGTGGTGCCGGACGCGCTGCCACGGAGCGGCTCCGGGCGGGCTGGCCGGCCGGGGAAAACCGTTTGGACCGAACGGGGCGGCCCGGTTCGCCACGCTCAGCCGGTGCGTCAGCCCGGTGGGAGACCGGTCGGCCAGGACGCGCAGTACCTGCTCACGGAATCCTGAGGAGAGCAAGGCCGGCCCAGCTGTCAATGGCAGGGCCGCGACCGGCACGGCGCCGGCGAACATGGCCGGGGACAGCTCCCGGCGCTTGCGCTCGCCGCAGATGTCGCAGTCATCGATGTGCCGGCCGATCCGCTTGGCTCAGCTCGATGATGTCCCGCTCACCCGGGTTGAGCCCCGCCATGGCCGCCCTGATCAGCTGGCTGAGCTCGGCCTGTTCGGTCGCGGCACCGATGTCCGCGCTCGTCGCGGGCAGGTCCGCGGCCTCGTCCAGGGCGGACAGGGCCTTACCGGCCCGCAGCCGGCGGAAGCACTCGTTGCGTGCGACCGTGTAGAGCCAGGAACGCAGCCGGGCCGGGTCGCGCGGGTCCCGCAGCTTGGCCGTGGCGACGAGGAACGTGTCCTGCACCGCGTCAGCGGCGTCGGCGGGCTCGTGCAGCAGGGCCCGGCAGTACGCGTAGAGCGGCGCGGCGTACCGGTCGTACGCTTCCGCGAGCCCAGCGGGGTCACCAGCCACAATGGCGGCGACAACCTCGGGGTCCTCCATGCGGCAATACGGTAGTTCGCGACCGCATTCTGGTCACTCGGAACACGGCATCCCGTTAGCGGAAAATAGGCACAAGTCGGTATCGGCGAAGCTACTACCAGGTAAGACAGAACCTGTTGTCGCCTTTTGTGACTAGAGTGGCCCGCGTTGCGCTCGCCGCCTCAGGATGTGCGGTCCGATCTGGATCAGCCAGGACCGGCCTGGCCGCCTAGTCGTCGAGGCGGCGATCCGGCTTCCCCGCATCCCGGCGTACCCGCACTGCCCCCGCCCGTCTCGCTGATCACATGCGCACCAGCCCGGCCGGATCGTGTCGAGTTACCACCCGCAATACAGGGGGTAACCCGACACGATGAGCGGATACCGCCGCATGCCGCCAGGGCTACGTCCCATGTGCCCCTATTGTCACAGCGGCCATGGTCAGGGACCGTAAAACCGCAGGAAAGGGAGGGGTCTCGGATGGGAACACGTGCATGAAACCCGGATTCCACCGCGTTTGAACGCGCTGGAATCCCGGTTTCACCACGTTCAGTCCGGCCTGGCGACGGTCGCAGGAGCCACCCGTATCTCACAGGTCACACAGGTTGCGGGACGGCCCGCAACCCGGATAACAACCCGCGAGTGCGAGTCTCAGCTCGCGAGAGTCTTGTTCGGGTCGTACAGGACCACGGTGCCGGCCACGTGATCGTGCAGCGACTTACGGTCCCGGCTCGAGACGAACAGCACGAACGACGTGATCTCGGTGATGAGGCTCAGGATGCCGTCCGCGATGCGGCCGACGATCTCCCGCAGCGCCATGTGCCCGAAGCCGGCCACCCGGTTCGTCTCCGGACGCCAGACCCGCATGCCGAGCACCTGCAGGGCCGGGGTCTGCCCGTTGCCCCAGACAATGAGGCCCCAGATGATGTAGCCGATGCCGAGGGTCACGATCGCGAGCGGGATCGACAGGAAATAGGCGCCGATGCGGCGGCCCACGCTGGCTAGTTCGGTACCGTCCGGCAGCAGCAGGCCGGACATCTGGTCCACGTACATGCCCTGCGGCGCGGCCGCCATCGGGTACTGTCCGTAACCAGGTCCGACAGCGGGCGCGGCGGTGAATCCCTGACTGGGGGGCGCCTGGCCGTATGCCTCGCCGGGCTGGCCGTAGCCCGGGCCCGGCGGCGGCTGGTTGTAGCCCTGGTCACGCGGCGGTTGAGTGGCTCCCTGGCCCGCTCCCCCGTCGTACGGATCCGGAAAAGTCACAGTAATCTCGCTCTCTCTCAATGCTCGGCGGGCGGCGCGACGCCTCCCCTGAATGACGATACTGGGATAGGTGAGGGCGATCATCGGTAATCACCCAGCTATCTCGGCGCACGGCCCGCGGGCCGGGACCATCGAGACTTATGCGCACGCTCTTAAGACGGGCGCGGAATACGTCGAGTTCGATATCCGGCGGACGGCGGACGGAGAACTTGCCGCCTTTCACGACGCCCGGACGCGCCAGGGCGAAGCGCTGGCCGCGATCAGCTACGCTCGGCTGTGCGAACGGGCGGGCTACGAGGTACCGCGGGTGGCCGACGTCATGGCGCTGATCGCCGGGAAGGCCATCGGCCATCTGGACCTCAAGGACACCGGCGGCGAGGAACGCGTCGTCGAACTGGCCCTCGATCTGCTCGGCCCCGGCCGTTTCGTGGTCACCACCTTGGAGGACGAGTCGGTGGCGGCGGTCAAGACGCGGTTCCCCGAGGTCCCCGCGGCCCTGTCGCTGGGCCGCGACCTGGCCGAGGTGCCGCGTTCCCGGCGGGCGGCGACGCGGTTCAGCGAGCTCAGGCCGATGCGGCGGCTGCGGGCCTGCCGGGCCGACTGGGTCGCCCTGAACCACCGGCTAGCCGGGGCGGGTGTGCTGGCGCAGTGCCACCGCGCGGGCCTGGAGACGATGATCTGGACCGTCGAGGAGGACGCCGGCCTGCGGCGCTGGCTCGCCGACCCGCGCGTCACCGTGCTGATCACCAACCGGCCCGCCGACGCGGTCGCGCTGCGTTCCGCGCCGCCCGGGTAGCGGCCCGGCCTGGGCAAGCAGCGCCTAGGCGAGCGGCAGCTCGAGGAGGGTAAAGGAGCGGGGGGCGAGCGTGACGTCGACGCACTCGCCGGACGCCTCGTGCTTGGTCGCGCGCACGGTCGCCACGTCGGTCCCGGTGACCTCGTGCACGGTCATCACCCCGCTGGCCCGGGCGTCGTGCAGGGTGACGCGCGTCGGGTGAGCCCGGCGGGGATCGCGGTTGACGACGGACACCGTGAGCCTGCTGCGGGCCGGGTCGGCCGTGGCGGCCACGTCGAGCAGCTGGAAGCGGCCGAGATCGGCGATCCGGTAGGGCTCGCCGGGGTGGTCCCGGTGAGCGTGGGTGCCGGAGAAGGTGACGGTGTCCACCGCGACTGGCAGGCAAGCCGAGGCCATCAGCTGGAACGGGTAGTAGATACCCTGGGTGAGCTCCCCATCCGAGGAGGCGCCGACGGGCACCGTGAGGGCCAGGTGCGCCATCCGCACCGTCCAGGACTGCCGCACGAACACGTTCAGGTAGGTCGCGACGGCCAGGGTGTCGGCCAGGGCTTGCCCGGCGCCCGACCGGATGCCCCATTCGTCGCAGGCGACGTGGATCTCCTGCTCGATCCGCTGCACGTACCGGGCCCGGTCGATGAGGGCGCCGGCGACCGACAGGGCACGTTCGGCGTAGTGCGGGGCGAGGACGTGGGACCAGTAGTCGGCCGAGCCGGTGTAGAAGTGGATCCCGTGCAGGTCGACGTACGTAGCCAGGCCGTCAATGACCTCACGGTCCCAGTCGTCCAGGCCGGTCCGGCCGCAGCTGATCAGCCGCAGGCCGGGGCCACTGGGTTCGAGCCGCCTGAGCTCCCGGGCCCACCGGCGGGCCTGCGCCACGTACTCCGCCGCGGTGCGCCGGCCGTCGTACATCTCGCGGCCGAGACCCCAGTACCTGACCCCGTAGGTGCCGCTGCAGTACTCCACCCAGGCCAGCGCGTCCTCCAGGGTGCCGCCGGCCATATCCAGGCAGAGCACCGGCTCGGCCTCGCCGCACCAGGGCTTGTCCGGCCGGCTGGCCCAGCGCATGCTGGTCGCGCCCAGGTCACGGACGGCGGCCCGCAGGTCACCGTCGGCGCAGGCGCCGGCGAAGCCGCCGAAGATGCCCGGGTCGACCAGGCCGGTGGGCCGTTCGGTCAGTACGTCGATCCGAGCCAAGGTCCGCTCTCCCTTCCGCCAGGTTAGGCTGCTACCCACCAGGGCCGGGCTAAACGACAGTGGGCTGAACGCATGCGCGCCGACCGCGAGGCGGGTACCTGGCTCGTTCGGCCTAATGGTCTTGGAGCAGGCCAAGCGGGGCGGGCGCGGCGAACTCGACGGTCAGCACCGACCCGGCCAGGCTCGCGGACGCGGGCTGGTACGGCGAGCGCTGAGCGCGGAGGAAGGCCAGCATCCGGCGCGCGGTCGCGCTGGGCGCGGTCAGCTCGGCGGTGCGCAACGGCAGGCCGGGGCTGGCACCGGGATCTGGAGCGCCGAACCCGGTGACCCGGACCGGCTCGCTGGCGGCCAGCGCGGCCAGGGTGATCAGCAGCCGCGCGTCGACCCGCCCGGCCGCGAGCGCGCCGCGCGCCGCGGGCGTCGCGGCCACGTGCGGGTTATGCAGCAGCTGCTGACCTGCCGCCTGGCGGGACCGCAGGTCGGCGGCGAGCGCCCGCTGGTACACGGCGGATCCATCCGGCGCGACGATGCGGACGTCGATCCGCGCCCCGCCGGTGCCGAAGCGGGCCAGCGCCTCGGGTGCGTACACGCTGGCCAGGCGGCTTCCGAACAGGCCGCGCACCGCCGCCGTCGCGAGTACCACATCCGAACCGAGCGGATCGCCCGCGCCCGGGCCGAGCACGAGCAGGTTCCCGGACGGGACACCGCGCTGGGCCAGCGCGGCGCACATGGCCGGATCGCAGGCGATGATGGCACCGCCGCTGACTTCGCGGGCCGCCCAGCTCGCGGCCTGGTCCCTGACCGCGATCGCACTGTTCACCGTGGCACTGTTCACCGTGGCGCTGTTCACCGTGGCGCTGCTCGACCGGGCCGGGGCCGCCGCGGCCGCCAGGTGCGGGACGGACAGCTCATGCCCGGCCTCGACGGCCAGCACGACCGACAGGACCGCGACCGCGCCGGCCCCGGCTAGCCGGAGGCGCCGGGCGGGGCGGGCCGCGGGCGGCGCGGGCTCGGACACCGTGCGACGCAGCTGCTCGGCGGTCCAGCGGTGCACCGCCAGCTCACGGCCGGAGACGATGGTGAGCAGGCCGGCCGCCTCGCATTCAGCGATGGGACCAGGCCGTGCGGCGACCATCCCGGCGGCCACCGGACCGCGGAAAGCGGCCGCCCGCACCAGCAGCGACCTGGCCCCCGCGCTGAGCCGGCCGTACAGCTCACCGAACATCAGCTCGCCCGCCGCGGACGCGATCAGCTCGGCCGTGGCCTCGGGTAGCTCGGTCGGTTCGGTCCGCGGCACGTCGGTACCCGCCTTGAGGGCCACCCCGATCGTGGCCTCCAGCCGGCTGGCCAGCTCGGGGTAGCACTCGCCCCGGGCCAGCAGCCGGTCCAGGTACTCCATGGCCAGCGGGTGGCCGGCGGTGAGACGGTACACCTGGTCGCGTTCGGCCTCGCCGAGCAGGCCGATGGCGGGGAGCGCGGTGGTCAGCTCGGCCGCGCCGGACCGGGTCAGCGGCCCCAGGTGCCGGAAAACCAGGCGGATCGAGGCCACCTGATCCCCCAGGACGAAGGGATGCCGGCAGGTGATCAGCAGCTTGCCGGTCCAGGTGCCGAGCAGGGCGGCCAGGTCCGGGTCGCGGACGGTCCACCGGCCCGACTCGCGGGACAGGTTGTCGTCGAAGTTCTCCAAGACGATGAAGTCGGCCTCGGCCGGGCCGGCCGCGAAGGCGGCAGCCGGCACCTCGCCGCTCATGACGCCGATGACCCGGCTAGCCTGGAGCCGCCCGACCCGCGCGGTGATCTGGGCGGCGAGCGTCGACTTGCCGATGCCGCCCATGCCGTGGACGACCAGCCCGCCGCTGCCCGGGCCGCTCAGGTCGGCTGCCCACCGGCGGCGTTCGGCCGACCGGATGGAAAGCGAGGCTCTCGGGCGAGGCCGTAGCTCCGACGTGCGGGCGTGGCGGGCGGTATGGCGGACCCGAACCGGGGCCCCCGGTATTCCGTGCGGCCGGCCGCAGTGCCGGGGGGAAGAACTGGCCGGGACTAACCTCACCACTTCCGCACCTCTTCCCTTACTGTTCGCTTACTGCGGCAGACGGGGCAAGTCGCCACAACCTTGTTGTATAACACACTGAGCGATGAGGCAGACGCTTTCAGTAATTTGGTGCAGGTCAAAGGCGCGGGACATATGCGTCCGAAGCGGATGACAGGTCTGTTCAGAGCACAATGCGGGAGTGCTCGCCGGCTCGGACGGTCACGGCGGCCGCGACGTCGTCCGTGGTCCCGGCGGAATCCTCGGGGCTGGCGGGGCTGGCGGGGCTGGCGGGGCTGGCGGGGCTGGCGGCCGGGCCCACGGCGGATCGGGCGAACTCGGCGGCGATCGCGTGCCAGAGGCGAGCGCGGCGCAGCATCGGGTGATCGCCGTCGCGTACCTCGATGGCCGTCACCGTGGTGACCTCACGCGCCCGCTTGACGAAGGCCCAGGTCTCGGCCGGGCTGGTGATGGTGTCGGCGGTCCCGTGCGCGAGCAGCACGCGCCGCCCGGCGAGCTGGGCGGCCGGCTCACCAAGCGGCAGCCATGGCGCGAGGCCGGCGACGGCGGACACCGCCGGGTGCCCGGCGGCCCGGATGACGGCCCGCGCGCCCATGGAATGCCCGATCAGGACGACCGGGACGGCACCGAAGCCGACCGCGATACCGTCGAGCATCTCCTCCAGGTCGGTGACCGGGGAGGCCTGATCGCCGTTCCAGCCGCGGACCCGGAACCGCGGCCGCAGCACTACCGCGCCGCTCCCCCGCAGCACGTGCCGAATCGCCGCCGCGACCGGGATCATCCGGAGTACGGCAGGCTGGAGCCCGTTCGTCGGTTCGGTGCTCGACGCCTGGCCGCCGTGCGCGATCACGACCACGCCGGTCACGGTCATCGACGGGGCCGCCCCCCGCGGTAGCGTTCCGCCGCTCGTCATCTGCCCTCCCGGGTCCTGGCCCTGGTCAGGCTAACAGCCGTGGGGCACACTGCTGCAGTGGAGGCACCGCTGAACGAATGGCACCTGGTCCTGCGAGGCGGGCGCGTGATCGACCCCGAGTCGGGCCTGGACGCCATCCGGGACGTGGCGATCGCGGACGGCCGGATCGCGGCCGTCGGGGAGGCCGTGGCGCCCGGGCGGGTGGAGGAGGACGTGTCCGGGCAGGTGGTGACGGCCGGGTTCGTCGACCTGCACAGCCACGTCAACGACGTGGGCGGGCTGCGGCTGCAGGCGCTGGACGGCGTGACCACGGCGCTGGAACTCGAGGCGGGCGACACGCCGGTGGCCGACGCCTACCGGCGCGCGGCCGAGCAGGGACGCCCGGTCAACTACGGTTTCTCCGCCTCCTGGGCCCTGGCCCGGATGGAGACTGTCGGCGGCCTGCCCGACCAGGCCAGCCTGGGCGCGTTCATGGCCCGCATCTCGGATCCGGCCTGGCAGCGCGCGGCCGGGCCAGCCCAGCTCACGGCGCTGCTCGAGCGGATCTCGGCCGACCTGGCCGACGGGGCGCTCGGCATCGGCGTCCTGCTCGGGTACGCGCCCGCGGCCCAGCCGGATGAGTACCTGCGGGTCGCGGAACTAGCCGCGCGCAGCGGCGTGGCGACCTTCACCCACGCACGGGACCTGGTGGAAATGGTGCCGGCCACGCTCGCCGACGGCGCCGAGGAGATCGTCCGCGCGGCCGGGGAAACCGGCGCTCACATGCACTACTGCCACATCAACAGCACGTCGCACCGGCATATCGACCGTGTCCTGGCCCTGGTGGCCCGGGCCCAGGCGGCCGGATCGCGGGTCACGACCGAGGCGTACCCGTACGGGTCCGGGATGACCGGCATCGGCGCGGCGTTCCTGGCCCCCGAACGGCTCGGCGAGCGCGGGCTGACACCGTCCTCGCTCACCTACGCGCCGACCGGCGAACGGGTGGCGAGCGAGGCGCGGCTGCGGGAACTGCGTGCAGCCGACCCCGGCGGGCTGGTCATCATCGACCTGCTGGACGAGTCCTCGGCCGCCGACCGGGCACTGCTGATGCGTTCGCTGACCTTCCCCGGCTCGGTCGTAGCCAGCGACGCCATGCCGCTGACCTGGACCTCTCCCCCGGTGGATCCGCTGGCCTGGCCGCTGCCGCCGACGGCCATCACCCACCCGAGGACCGCCGGGACGTTCTGCCGGGCACTTCGCCTGCTGACCAGGGATGCTCCGGGCGGCGCGGCCGGCTTGCCGCAGGTGCTGGCCAAGTGCAGCCTCGAGCCGGCCCGGCTGCTCGAGGGCTGGGTGCCGGCCATGCGCGGGAAGGGACGCCTGCAGTCCGGCCGGGACGCCGACGTCGTGGTGTTCGATCCCGCGACGGTCACCGACCGGGCCGGTTACGCCGACAGCACCCGCCCGTCGGCTGGTATCAGTCACGTCCTGGTTAACGGCGAATTCGTGGTCCGCGACGGCGATATCGTGCCGGACGCCCGGCCGGGGCGCCCGATCCGTGCGGAGCTGCGTTAGCAAGCACTCGGGGAACGCCGTTCGAACGCAGCTAAGCTGTACAAACAAACTCTTCCCACGGTGATCGATCCTGTGTTCTAATACCTACATGGGCCGGTTCGGCGAGGCAGGAGCGCGGGGCGGCCGACGGGGCTCCCCCGGGCGAAGCAGGCCGCCCGCTTAAGCCCGTACGCCGGCCGTCGGTCCGGAGTGTCCCAGTTCATGGCAGATGCTGGAGGTGAAAACGATGCGCGAGGATTTCGAAAACTTTAACGATGAAGATGAAGAGTGGCTGAGTGAGCTAGAAATCAGCGACACGGATCTCGAGAACGAGCTGTCCGACTGGCATGCGGCCCGGGCCCGGGATCTCGCGGAGACCAGCTACGGCCAGGACGGGGCACCGCGCCGGGGGCGACCCGGCATGCTGCGCGCCCAGCCGAAGCCGGGCCCGTCGCGGCAGACTCCGCCACGGCAGGTTCCGCCACGGCAGGTTCCGTCCCGGCCGGCCGCGTCACGGCCGGCGCAGGCCAGGCACTACCTCGACGAGGAGGAGCTTGACGACGATTTCACGACGCCTATCCAGGTCGGCGGCTGGCCCGAGGCCGGGCGCCATGGACCGGGCCCCGAGGACCGGACCCAGGCCATTATCGACCGCGGCCGGCGTAGCGTCAGCCGGGTCCGCAGGCCCAGGTCGCGCAAGATCATGTTCGGCGTGGCGGCCGCGGTGGCCGTGGTCACCCTGGTGTCCGTCCTGGTCTTCAGGTCCAGTCCGTCCTGGCCGGCCAGCGTGGCGACGGTCCAGACCCAGATCACCACCGCCTGCCAGAACGCCAACGTGGCCTCCGAGCCCAGCCAGGTCAACTTCGCCTGCGGCAAGACGACGAGCCAGATCCTCTGGGTGTTCGCCCTGATGACCAGCGGCAACAATCCGAACTTCACCGACTCCAAGACGGGTCGGCAGGGGCTGGAGCCGATCTCGCCGACTCAGGGCGGCGAGATCGCGTGGTCGCTGAATATGCACCACCCGTACAACCCCATGGACCCGGTGGACAGCCTCGAAGTGGCGGCCAGGGCCCTCAACAACATCATCGGCGGGGCCACCCTGACCGGCACCAACGGCAAGCCGACGGTACAGCAGGGCCTGGAGGGCAGCCCGGCGAACTGCGCCAAGTACACCGGCTCGTCGGCGGTCGTCTCGCACGCGGGCTTCCCGAGCCTGTGCGCTCAGCCGGTGAACACCGCGACCGGGCAGGCCGCCCTGGTGGCGGACGCCTACAAGCAGTGGGTGGTCGGCGCCACCGACGCCCAGGCCTACGACGTCGGCGTGCTCTTCGCCAACGCCGACAACCCGGGGAACGCGCAGGTCCAGGCGATCCTCAAGAACCTGTCGCAGGCGAGCTAGAGGAGCAGACCCGGAACCGCGAACCCGACACCCAGCCAGCGAGCCAGAACCGGAACGTGGAAGAAGGTGATTTCGTGCATCCCGTCAGGAAGCCGACCTGGCAGCAGGCGACCGCGCTTGTCAGCCTCAGCACATGCGGAGCGATGACCGGATTCGCCTTCGCCCACGGCACAGTCGGCGAGATGACGTCGCCCACGCACATGCCGGTGAAGCTGATGGCGCTCAAGAAGCCGGCCAGCGCGGCCGCGAGCACCCAGCCGTCCCGGGCCATGTCATCGAGCGAGAAGGCGATGCGAGCCGCCGTTGTCAAGGTGGCCCGGTACTACCTGAACATGGCCCAGACGAAGAGCCCGGCCGAGATGGAAGCGCTGATCTGGGGCCAGGACAGCGCGGACGGCGCCGACCACGGCCAGACGTGCGCCGCCTTCGCCAGCCTGACGCTGGCCCTCGGCGCCCAGGCCACCGGTCAGCAGAGCTGGGTGACCGGGGGCACGACCTACCCGTGGCCGCTGCACCAGTGGGCTGACGTGCGGGTCGATGCCAACCCGGACTCACCGCAGATCACCTCCGTGATGCAGGACGCCCAGGCGCACGGCCGCTGGCACCCGCTGGGCGACGGTTACCGTCCTCAGCCGGGTGACTGGGTGCTGTTCGACGGCCACGTGGAGGTGGTCACCAAGTACTCCGGCGGAGTGCTGTTCACGATCGGCGGCGACTCGGCGCCGAACCTGTCGGTCAACGCGCACACCTACAGCGGCCCGCTGGCCAGCCAGGGCGTCACCGGATTCGTGAACAACGGCGACCTGGCCAGCGCGGCCGCGAGCGGCACGTCCGCGAGCGGCGGGTCGGCCGACGGGGTGGCGGCCCAGGCGGTGACAGCCGGAATCGTGGAACAAGGCACCCAGGGAACGGCGGACGCCGGCGGAGCCGTGGTCCCGGGTACGGGCACGGCAGTCCTCGCGCCGACCGGGAAAGGTACGGCCAAGATGGCGGGCACCGCGGGCCGGACGGGGCGGGCAGGCACAGCGGGCATGGCGACGGTGCCCGGCCTCATGGCGGACATAGCGGCCGGGAACAGCACCGGGACGACCGCCAACGCGGGCGCCAGCCAGAACAGCGCATCCCAGGCCCCCCAGAGCCGGGCGAAGGCGGCGAAGGGGAGGGCCGCGCCGAGCCGGGGCCGGACCGCCACGACCCAGGCCCGCGGGCGGACGCAAGCCGACGGCCGGACGCCGCCGGGCGGCACGGCGGCCATTCCGGGACTGCAGGCGGCTTCGGAAGGCCTGTCCAGTCCGGCCGGCGCCGCGGGTGCGGCCAGCACGGCCAGCACGTCCTCGTCTCCGGCCGCGCCGTCGTACACCAGGAACAACCCGCCCGCGTCGGCGACGCACGTTCCGGACACCTCCAGCCAGCAGGCCTTCATCAGCGCGATCGCGCCGGGCGCGATGGCCGCGCAGAGCCGGTACGGAGTCCCGGCGGCGGTCACGATCGCCCAGGCGGTAGACGAATCCGGCTGGGGCCAGAGCGCGCTGGCCATCCGGGACCACAACCTGTTCGGCATCAAGGGCACCGGGCCGGCCGGCAGCGACGCCTTGCCGACGAGCGAATACGAGAACGGCCGCTGGGTCACGGTTACCGCCCAGTTCCGCGTCTATCACAACGTCGCGGAGAGCATCGCGGACCACAGCGAACTCCTCGCCACCGGCTCGGACTATCAGCACGCGATGGCGAACCGCAGTCACCCGGACGCCTTCGCGACCAGCCTGACCGGCGTCTACGCCACCGATCCGAATTACGGCGCCAACCTGATCACGATCATGAAGCTGTACAACCTGTACCGCTACGACGCCTCCACGGCGACCACGGCGCAGGCTGCGCCGACCGGCCTGGCGCCAGTCAGCCAGATCCCGGCCAGCCCGGCGCCAGTCAGCCAGGCCCGGGCTAGCCAAGCCCCATTGAGCCAGGCGTCGATCCCGGCGGCGCCCGCTCCGTCCGCGTCCGCGGCGTCCGCGGTTCCGGCCGCCACCGCCTCGGCGGCGGCCCCATCGGCGTCGGCTCCCGCCGCATCTCCGGCCGCCGTCTCCGCTTCTTCTGGATACGGTCAATCGCCGGGTCGCGGCCAGTCGTCCGGGCAGGGCCAGCGGGCCGGGCAGGGCCAGCGGGCCGGGCAGGGCCAGCGGGCCGGAACGGCGGGCGGGGCGCATGGCACGGCGACGATTCCTGGCGTGCTCGACGCCTACGGCACCGCGCCGGGACGGCAGGCTCCGGTCGCGACGGGGGCGCTCGCCGGAGCCGTGCTGGCTGGATCTGGTCTGGCCGGAACCGCGACCGCGCGGCGGCGGGCCGAGCGGCCGGCGGCCAGGGTGGCGCCGCGGCGTCCGCGGGCGGTCCGGTACGCGCCACAGCTGCCGCCGGCGGTCACGGCCGCTTTCAACGCCGCCGCGAGGGCGCCGCTCAGCCTGGCCGAGCCGCTCTACGACGAGGTGGCCGACTACACGGGCATCCGCTGGGAGCTGCTTGCCGCGTGCGACTGGATGCAGTGCCAGGCCAAACCGCGCTTCTCGCCGGTCTACGGCGAGAAGCTGGGTACGGTCAACGCCGGCGGGACGGTCTACCGGACGAAATCCGAGGCCCTGACCCAGTGCGCCGCCGACCTGGTCGAGCTGGCGATGGCGGTCTACTGGATCGACATCACCGCCAGGCGCCCGCTGTCCGTTCGCGAACTGGCCCGGGTCTTCGCCGCCTTCCGCTGGGGCGGCCTGCTCAAGCTGCACGACATCTCCGCCATGGAGTTCCCCTACTCGGTGGAGGGCCTGACCGCTCAGCAGGTCAAGATGCGCTGGCCCGACATCAAGGACCCGAACGCGCCGGACAAGCCGGGAACCCGGTTCCGCCAGCCGTTCGGCGCCGTGCCCGTCGTGCTGAGCCTCGGTTACCCGGCCGTCGCCTAGTCCCCGCGACCAGAAAGGAGGGTCACCGATGCTGGATGCCTGGAAGAAGGAAGCCTGGGAACGGGACGCGTGGGAACACGATGCCGGGGAGGAGGATCCGTGGGACGGTGACACGTGGTACCTCCCGCCGGACCAGCCCCGGTACCGGGCGGCACGGCGGCAGGCGGCACGGCGGCAGGCGGCGCCACGGCAGGTGATCCGCGGTCAGCTGGTCAGGCCGGCCCGGCGCCGGCGGATCCCGCGGAAGCTCGCCTGGGGCGCGGCTCTGGTCCTGGTCGCACTGATCTTCCGCAAGGCCATCGCCTGGGCGGTACTGACCGCGCTGTCCGCGGCCCTGCACCTGGTCGGGCTCAATGTGCGGCTGCCGCATGTCGCGTTGAGCTGGCCCTGGCAGTCGGTCACCGCGGGGACGACCACCGACGTCAGCGTCGGCCCTTGGGTGCTGCAGAAGATCGAGGGCATCTCGCGGCCCGCGCTGGGCACCGAGAACTTCAACTTCACGTTTACGCATAAGGTCTCGAAGAACATCGGCATCTGGCCGTGCTGGTACTCGAGCACCTTCGCGACCACCGGCCACGCCTCGGCCACCGTGGACCTCAACCCGGGACCGGGCTGGTGGGGCTCGGGCACCGGCCACTACCGGCTGCAGGTCCTAGCCCGGCCCGCGACCGGGATACCGGGCCGCGTGAGCGTAGCCATCGTCTTGCCGCTGCCCCAGCTGCCGCAGTCGGTCCACGACGTGACCGTGGACGATACGATGTCACACCCGGTCGACGTCCAGCACAGCTGGACCTACCCGGGGCTCGGCTGCGGCGCCCTGATACGGCCGCAGTTCTCCGTGTCGGTGCTCTACGCCCAAGCCCAGAACCTGGCGTTCGCGCAGGCCAAGAACAACCCGAGTATCACCGGGCCGCTGATCAGGGCGGCCGAGACACAGGCCACGCAGATCGTCAGGAACAACTTCGTCCAGCCGACCGTGAACGCGCTCGGCTATACCCTGGCCGGCTTCACCATCGACTGGTCAGGCACCGTAAGGTGACCGGGCCGTCCTGCGCTGGTGCGCCAGCGCAGGACGCGAGACGACCGGTAAACGCCGGGAGATGCGGCTGGCGTCAGACGGCCAGGTCGGCTTCGATCCGCCTGAGGTTGTGGCGGGCCAGGGCCAGGTTGGCCTTCTGCCGGTCGAGGACCAGGTAAAGGAACAAGCCCTGCCGCGAGCATTATTTATGGTGTTCGCGTGAGACGCGGCCGGGCCGGGGATGTGATCTCAGCTGACCAGAACCGATGTGCTGCCCGAGACATGGGTCACCGCAGCCTTGGCGAGGCTCGCCCAACGGCGGGTCTCCGGCATCCTGGAGATCGAAGGGAACCCGGCTGGGACGATTTACCTGAACCAGGGGCAGATCACGTTCGCCCGGGCCTCGTGGATCCCGGGCCTCGGCGCGCGCCTGCCCGGCGCGCTCCGGTCGCCTGCCCGGCGCGCTCCGGTCGCCTGCCGTCGCCCCGGAACTGATCGCCGACCCGGACCGGCCGGACCGTGACATCGGCAGCGTGCTGGTGCGGCGGAAATACCTCAGCCGGGGCGCGTTGCAGGCCATCTTGTACTCGATCATCGTGGATGCCGCCCTGACTGGCCGGCCCGGGCCGCCGATCCGCGACGGCCCAGAGCGTCGGCGGCTCAGGCTGTCGGCGGCTCAGACGGCCAGATAGCCGTCGCTGCCCCGGGCGACCGCCTCCCGGAAGGTCCCGCACTCCGTGGCCATCGTGGCCCGGCGGGTCACGGCTAGGGCGGCGGCGGCCAGCGCCGCGATCTGGGTGGGCTCGACATCGGGGATGTCGAGCGCGACTACCAGCCCGTCGCTGGTCGCGGCCAGGCTGCCACGCACGCCGGCGACGTGGGTCCTGATCTGCTTGAGCTCGGCCCGGACCTGGTCCTCGACCGATCGCCTGCTCTTGCGTAAGGTCGGCATCAGCCGGCACCTCCCGGGGCAACCTCGGCGTTGAAGATGGACACGATCTCACCTTTCTCGACGGACGCCGCCCGGACGAACGACATGGCCGCGTGGCTGGCTCCGGCCCGGCCCACCGAGCCGGGCGGATCGCCGGCCACCGACAGCAGGCGCCGGACCAGCAGCCGGTGCACCTCGACGGTCGTGCCGAACACGCCGCGGCCCAGATCCCAGGCGAGATCGCGGGGCGTCGTGCCATGACGGACGCGGATCAGCAATGACCACTGCAAGGCCGATACGCGAATGGCCTCCGGGCGGATCTGCGGGTTACGCGCTAATGCCCTATCAGCGGTGAGCACGGCGGACAGCTGCTGGAGGACCCGCTGGCGCCTGGTCACCTCGGCCAGCAGTACTTCCACGGAGATGTCCGAGGCCAAGCCGGTATCCGGAACTCTCGACGGCCGGAATCTGGCATAGCGTGATTGAGCGGAGAGCAATTCGAGCGCGGCGTCGACCGTCGGCTCGGTAATGGCCAGGATGGCCGTGATCCTGCTCAGCGGCGGCAGGTCCTGAGCTGGCTCCGGATAGGCGTGTGGCGGCGAGCTTGGCGTCCGGTTCGATTCGGCGTAGGCGACCTTCCCGTCCCGGAAATAGACGACCCCGTCGCTGCGGCCGGAAAACGGCAGCGTCCCGGTGCTGCGGGCGGCGGCCAGCTTACGCAGCCTGCCGGTCACCTGGTCCGGGTAATCGTCCGGCCGCCGTCCCGGCAGGACGGTCGAGGTCAGCTGGCGGGCACGGGTGAGCCGGGGGATCTGGCTCATGCGGCGAAGCTCGCGCAGAAGTTCCGGATCTCGCGGCGCGCCATAGCCAGGTTGACGCGGCTGCGGTCGAGGATCACCAGCAGCAGGATCTGCGGCTCCGGATCCTCCCGGACCAAGCGCATCATGTAGAGCTGACGGCGGAACGTCACCATCACGTCCTCGAGGCCGTCCACGGGCAACTGGCCCGCCAGCAGTGAGAGCACGTTGGCGATGTCGGCCGCCCCGGCCGCGGCCGGGGGCAGGCTGATGTCGTCCTGATCCTTCCGGGAGGCCAGCACCATCCCGGTCGAGGCGTCGACCAAGCAGGCGAGCATGAAGCCGTCGATGTCCGACACCGGGTCGAGCAGTGCTTCGGCCTCATCAAGAATCACAGATGCTCCCTCCCGCTGCAGGCAGGCTACGGGGTACGGAGCCATCGTAAGACAAGAATTGGCCACGCCGACGGCGTAGTGAAGAATAACGAGCTAACACCCATTCTGAGCGATTAGTCCCCCGACGCCCGTCATTTAGTAAATGCCGTCGGCCGCACGGACAAGCGCGGGACCATAGCATTACTTAACGCCCGAAAACGCATAATCCGGCTGGCCTTATTCGGTGCTTGCCTGGTGCTTGCCTGGTGCTTGCCTGGTGCTTGTCCGGGCCGAACGGCGGAGCCCCGGATCCCGCTCGGGGATCCGGGGCTTGCGTACCGGGCCGGGGTCAGCGAACGAGCCTGGCTTCCTGGGCCGACCCCGCCGCCTGGGTGCCGGCGGGGGCCTCGGTGCCGGCGGGGGCCTGGGTGCCGGCGGGGGCCTGGGTGCCGGCGGGGGCCTGGGTGGCCGGCGACCGCCGGAGCCGCGGCAGGAGGAGGGCGACCGCGGCGGCGACGGCCACCGCCGCCGCGCCGACCCAGACCGCGGGGGCGAGGCCGGAGACGAACGCCGTGCCGCTGGCGTAGCCGCCGCGGGCGGAGAACACCGCGCCGAGCACGGCGATCCCGAACACACCGCCCAGTTCCCTGATCGCGTTGTTCGCACCGGAGGCGATCCCCTCCTGATCGCGCCGCACCGAGCTGAGCACGACGTTGGCGACGGGCGCGAAGAACAGGGACATGCCGACGCCGGAGACGACGAACGCCGGGACCAGGGTCAGGTACGGCACGGTCGGGCTGGCCACGGTAGCCAGCCAGCCCAGGCCGATGGCCTGCAGGCCCAGCCCGGCGACCAGCAGCGGCCGGCCGCCGATGCGGTCGGACAGGATGCCCGCGACCGGGGCGACGAACACCGGCATGGCGGTCCAGGGCAGCGTGCGCAGGCCTGCCTGCAGCGGGCTGTAGTGCTGGACGACCTGGAGGAACTGCGCGAGTAGGAAGATCGAGCCGAACATCCCGAAGAACATCAGCAGGGAGACCGCGTTGGTGACGGCGAAGCCGCGGCTGCGGAACAGGTGCAGCGGCAGCATGGGCTCGCGGGTCCGCAGTTCCCAGGCCACGAACGCGGCCACGAGCAGCCCGCCGATCACCAGCGGCGGCAGCACGGTGAGGCTGGTCCAGCCGTGGTCGTTGCCGCGGACGACGCCGAGCACGATGCCGAGCAGGCCCACGCTGGCCAGCACCAGGCCGGGCAGGTCCAGGCGGGTCGAGGACCCGCGACTCTCGGTGAGACGGAACCGGGCCACCGGCAGCAGGGCAATGCCGATCGGGACGTTCAGCCAGAAGATCCACTGCCAGGAGGCACCCTCGACGACGGCCCCGCCGACCAGCGGGCCGATCGCGATGGCCAGGCCGCCGACCGCGCCCCAGGCGCCAAGGGCCAGGCCGCGCCGCTGCGGAGAAACCGCCGCGGACAGCAGGGTGAGAGTCAGCGGGATCACGATGGCGGCGCCGACGCCCTGGACCGCCCGGGCCGCGACCAGGATCCCGATGCCGGGCGCGAGCGCGGCGGCCGCGGAACCGGCGGTGAACAGCGCGAGCCCCACCGTGAACAGGCGACGGCGGCCGTAACGCTCGCCCAGCGTGGCTCCGGTGAGCAGCAGGACGGCGAAGGTGAGGGTGTAGGCGTTGACCGTCCACTGCAGCCCTTCCAGCGAAGCGTGCAGATGCTCCCGGATGGACGGCAGCGCGGTGGTCACCACCAGGTTGTCCAGCGAGGCCATGAACAACGCGGCCGAGGTCACGGCGAAGGTCCACGCCGTGCGATGCCTGGGCGTCATCTCTTTCTCCTAAGTAGTGATTGATCACTAACTAATTGCGGCAAAAAAATTGGGTGCCGGCGCCTCTGGGCTCTCGCCCGGAGGTGTCTCAGTCTTTCGGGCACCAGCCGGTCCACCTCTCATCGACGGACGGCAGGTCCATGGCGGCGGCCACGTTCATCAGCATGCCGACGGCGAAGAAGTCGACCACGGTCTGGAAAGGCAGTCCGGTGATCCGCTCGACCAGCTCCCACAGCTTCTTGTAGCCCTCCCGGGTGGTGGCCCGGATCTCGGGGTCGTCGCAGGCGGCGTAGGCCTGCATCTGCAGCAGCAGCAGCGTCCGGTCTTCCAGGAGAACCTCATAGGCACGCGCCATGGCCTCCAGGGCCGCGTCGCCGGTGCGGTCACCCGCGGCCTCGGTGAAGGCGTCCCGCACCCGGCCGAAGCACTGTTCCACCAGCGCCAGGAACAGGGCCTTCTTGGTCGGGAAGAGACGGAACAAGTACGGCTGGCTGATCCCGGCCCGGCGGGCGACATCCTCGGTCGAGGTGCCGGCCAGGCCGTGCACGGCGAACTCGGCGACCGCGGCCTCGAGCACGAGCCCGCGGCGCTCCGCCGCGGGCATCCGCTGTCTGGTCTGGCGCTGTCCGGTCTGGCGCTGTGCGGTCTGGCGCTGTGCGGTCTCGGTCATGCTCTTAAGGTAGTGATGACTCACTACCCTTGTCAAGCGATCGCGTGAGGGTGTTCAGATCGGGGACTGATGGGCTCTGTGGGATCGATAGTGCGGATGGTGAGGTGATGGACTGCTCTGGCGGCGACGAGCTGTTTCCGGGCGCGCAACGCCTGCGCCACTCGTCTCTTCACCCCCACGCGCCCCAATCCGATTGGAGTCGGTGTGCCACGGGGACGCTCTTGCATACCCAATGTGCCACCGAGTCCTTCGGTTCATCCTTGACGCGGGGATGACTGGGCCTTTCGGACCCTGTGTGCCACCGGTGCTGCTCTAGGTGACCCTATGTGCCACCGGGTCCTTTGGGGCACCTCGGGACGTGGGACTGGCGGGGTGGCGTAGGGCTGATGGGGCGATGCGGCGCTGGCCGGGCGATGCGGCGCTGGCCGGGCGATGCGGCGCTGGCGGGGCGACCCGATACGTGTACCAGCCGCCTCACCCTTCTCAGCCGCCCCCTTGCACCGAATCGGACGGAGCCCGTGGCACACTGCCCACGTTCTTACGTAGGCAATGTGCCACAAGCTCCATAAAGGCGGTTAAGCGGCTAGGCCGACAGAGCCGCGGCGGCGATGAGGGTGTCTAGGGCGGAGGCCTGGCGGGCGGGGGTGGGACCGGTGCAGGGAGCGGCCCAGCGCAGGCCGAACTGGCCGGACGGGTTGCGGTGACTCCAGATCGAGGCGGCGTTGGCTAGGATGAACGCGCGGTAGTCCGGCTGCTGGTCCGTGGCCAGGAGCGACCGGTCCTGCAGCCAGAAGTCGTACAGGTAGCGTACGAAGATGCCCTTGAACTGCGCCTGGTCCTCGTTGCAGGCGGGCCCGGCCGACTCGCAGGGCTCGGCCAGGATGCCCGCGGCGGTCAGCTGGCCGAGCGTGGCGGTGGCGATCGTCTCGGCCCGGGTCAGGTAGTCGCGGTCGCCGGTGATCTGGAACAGCGCGGAGAGGCCGCCGAGGATCACGCCCTGGTTGTAGGTCCAGGTGGTCTCGCCGTTGTTCTGGCAGGTGGCGGTGAGCCCGTCGTTGACGAGGTTGTCCGGGTTGATCAGGCCGCTCGCGGCGAACCAGTCCCAGGTCCGCTGGGCCCAGCTCAGGTAGTTCTGGTCTCCCGGCACCCGCTGGTGCAGCAGGGCGCCCAGCGTGATGAACAGCTCGTTGGTGATCGCGTTCTTGTATTCGCTGCCGGCGTGCCACCGCAGGCCGCCGCCGCAGGTGCTGTCCCAGGCGGCCGTGTTGCGGGTGAAGATGGCCTCGGCCGCGTTCAGGTAGCGCTGGTTGCGGGTCAGGTCGTAGGCCGCTACCCAGGCCAGCGCCCACCAGGCGTTGTCGTCGTAGTAGGTGTTGATGAAGCCGGCGTGCGTCTTGGCGGCCGCGGTGAACGTGGTGGCGATGACGCTCGCGTGGCTCTGGTCGCCGGTCAGCTTGGTGTACCTGATCACCGCGGTCAGCGCGTTGGCGCTGTTCCACCAGCCGGTTCCTTGCCACAGCCCGGTGGCGGGCTGGTACCACTTCTGCAGGGCGTTGATCCCGGTCTCGGCGCAGGCGCTGAAGTCGGGTTCGGCCACCCGAGCTAGCGTAGTCCTGTCGGACCCTAGGCCGACAGGACCCGGCGTAGCCGCCAGGTGGCCAGGGTGAGCAGGACCACGGCGAAGGCGGCGAGCGCGCCGAGCTGCGGCCAGATGCCGGTGATCGACGCGTTGTGCCCGATGAGCTTGGCGAAGGCATCGTTGCCCCAGGCCTGCGGGGTGATGTGGGCGATCAGGCGGACCGTGGGCGAGAAGATCTGGAGCGGGACCATGCAGCCGCCCAGGGCACCCAGGCCCAGGCCGAGCAGCAGGGAGATGCCGACCGCTTGCTGCTCGTTGCGGAACAGCGTGCCGACGAAGATCCCGGCGCCGGCCGCGGCGGCGATGTACAAGACCACGACGGCGATCACGCCGGCCGGCTGGCCCCAGTGCACGCCGAACAGCAGCGCCGTGCCGAAGACGATGACCAGCGCCTGGACGCAGGCGACCAGCGCCCGGCCCAGGGTCTCACCCGCGATCACCGTGGCCGAGGAGGTCGGGGTGGCGAGCATCCGCCGGGAGACGCCGATCCTGCGCGTCTCGATGAGGGCGACGGCGCCGGTCAGCGCGGTGAGGAACAGGAACAGCAGGAGCTCGCTCGAGGCGGCGATGTCGAACTGGCCGAGCGTGCTGGGGAACAGCGCCGTCCCCGCGGTGGCCTGGGTCACCGTGACCGCGGGGACCTGCGGGGCGATCCGGGTGGCCTGCGCCAGGGCGGCATCGAAGCTGGGGGCGGCGTGCCTGGTAACGGCGAACCGGGCCGCGCCGAGCAGGGCCGACTGCCGGGCCACCGCGCCGCGCACCGTCTCGCCGAGCTGCTGGGAGGACTGCTCGGGCCGGGCCAGGTAGCGCAGCGTCGTGCCGCGCCCGGCCTGGACGGCGGCGTCGTACCCGGGCGGGATGATCACGCCCGCGGCCAGGTTCCCGCGCTCGACCTGGGTGAGCAGGTCGGCCTGGCCGGCCACGGCCACCACCTTCAGCTGCGGGGTCTGCTCGAGCTGGCGCAGCAGGGCGGCGCCGAGCGGCCCGGAACCCGTGCTCACCACGCCGAGCCGCGGCGTAGACGACCCGCCGAAGGTCGCCCCGAGCACCAGGATCAGCACCATCGGGAAGACGAACGCGAAGAAGATGTTCGCGCGCGTCCGGAACATACGACGCAGGTTGACCAGGGCGATCCAGAGCGCTTTCACGGCGTCACACCTCCCCGCTCATAGTTCCGCCAGCCGCCGGAGCCGGAACAGGGACACGCCGCCGGTCACCACGGCGAAGCCGAGCATGGCCAGAACCGGCACCCAGATCACCGAGAGGCTGCCGCCGCGCAGGTCGCCCAGGCCGCGCAGGAACCAGGCCTGGGGGGCGAAAAAGGTGAGCGTGGACAGCACGCCGGGCGCCTGCGAGACCGGGAAGAACGTGCCGCCGAGCAGGCCGAGCACGACCGACACCACCGACTGCCAGTTGGCGGCCTGCTCCGCGTTCTTGGCCAGGGTGGCGATCAGCGACATGATGCCCATGGCCGAGGCGATCGCCGCCACGATGAGCACCGCGACGCCGAGCGGGTTGCCCCAGTCCGCGCCGAACAGCAGGCTGGTGGCCACGACCAGGACGGCCATGCTGATGACCCCGAGGGCAAAGCTGGTCAGCAGCTTGCCGCCGAGGATCGAGGCCCGGCTGACCGGAGCGGCTAGCAGCCGGGCGAGCGTGCCGTCGCTGCGTTCCTCGAGCAGGCTGGTCACGCCGAACTGGACGGTGAAGAACAGGAAGAACACGGCCATCCCGGCCGCGAAGAAGGACTTGGTATCCAGCTCCTTGGTCTGGGCCGAGACGTCGCTG
Source organism: Streptosporangiaceae bacterium (assembly GCA_050011155.1). GTDB lineage: Bacteria > Actinomycetota > Actinomycetes > Streptosporangiales > Streptosporangiaceae > Palsa-504. The sequence continues at coordinate 9,272 of JBEKJP010000018.1, read as the reverse complement.
ACCGCCACCGGCGTAGCCGTAGCGGCGGCCTGAGCGGCGAGGGTCTGGGCGTTACCACTGCCCTGGCCGGCCACGACGGTGGCGACCGACAGCCGGACGCGGTTCAGCTCGGCGGCGTAGGCCTCGGCGATGGAGCGGGCCACCTCCGTCGCGACGGAGGCGTCGACGTTGCCGATGACCTGCATCGAGGCGGGCTGGCCGTCCTGCACCCGGGCGGAGAAGCCGGCCGGGATGACGATCACCGCGTCCAGCTTCCCGGCCGCGGCCAGCGCCCGGGCCCGCCCGGCGCTGTCCTCGGTGTGGAGGGCGATCAGCCCGCTGCTCTTCACGGCGGGCAGGACCTGCTGGGTGAAGGCCTGGCTGGCGGCGCCGTGGTCGGCGTCGACCACGCCGAGGTTGATGACCGCCGAGCCGCCGGAGACCCCGCTGAAGATCAGGTTGAAGATGAACGCCAGGGCGAGCGGGACCACGATGCCGATGATGAAGGCCGACCGGTCCCGCATCCGGGCCTTCAGGTCTTTAGCGCAGATGAGCCAGGCAGTACGCATTGATTTCAGTCTCTTAGCGCGCGGCCGGTCAGGTGCAGGAAGACCGCCTCGAGGTCGGGTTCGGCCACGTCGACGGACCTGACCGTCACGCCGGCCGCGGTCACCTGGGTCAAGATGGCGGGCAGCTCGCTGCTGGCGTTGTCCACGACCAGGTCGATGCTCCCGTCGAGCGCCTTGGCCTGCCGGACCCAGGGCCGCGCGGCCAGGTCGGCCGCCGCGCCGGCCAGGTCACCGGTGGCGGCCAGCCGGACCTGGTCGCCCTCGCCGACCATGGCGACCAGTTCGTCCCGGCTGCCCTCGGCGATCAGCTGGCCGTGGTCGATGATGCCGATCCGGTCGCACAGCCGTTCGGCCTCTTCCATGTAATGGGTGGTGTAGAGCACGGCCATCCCGGCTCCGGACAGCCGCTCCACGCCTTCCAGGATCGCATTCCTGCTCTGCGGGTCGACGCCGACGGTGGGCTCGTCCAGGACCAGCAGCTTCGGCTGGTGCAGCAGGCCGACGCCGATGTTGAGGCGCCGTTTCATCCCGCCGGAGTACTGCTTGACCTGATCGCCGGCCCGGTCGGCCAGGCCGGTCAGCTCGAGCACCTCGTCGGCGCGTTTTCTCGCCCGCGCGGTCGGCATGCCGTAGAGCCGGGCGAAGAACATGAGGTTCTCCCGGCCCGACAGGTCCGGGTAGATAGCCAGGTCCTGGGGCACGTAGCCGAGGGCGCCCTTGGCCCGCACCGAGCGGGTCGTCATCGGCTCGCCGGCCACGGTCACCTCGCCGGCGTCGCGCTCCAGCAAGCCGACGATCATCGAGATCGTCGTGGTCTTGCCCGCCCCGTTCGGTCCGAGCAGCCCGTAGGTCTCGCCGGGGGCGATGTGGAAGCCGACCCCGTCCACGGCCACGAGCTTGCCGTAAACGCGCCGCAGGCCACGGCACTCTAGTACGTTCAGGGCTCGGGCGGACGCGGCGACGGGATGGTCGCGTCGAGCAGGACGGTCGAGCCGGCCGGACGGGTGACGGCGTCGGTGGTCCGCTCGCGCAGGCGCTGCAGGAACTCGCCGTCGCCGAGCGGGACGGTGGCCTCCAGGCGTCGGCTGGCCCGCACCTCGGGCAGGTCCATGACCGTATCGACCAGGTTCGCGCGCCAGCCGGGGGCGAGGTGGCCCGCGATGGCGCACAGCGAGGTCCGGGCGGTTCCCTCCGGCCCGCAGGCCGTGGTCACCTCGGCGGCGGCGACCGTCCGGTCGCCGTCCCTGATCTCGACGTGGCGCGGGATGTCAGGGTGAGTCATCGGCGCTGCTCCTGGGTGGCGGGTTAACTGGCCAGCCGCACTGCTGCCACAGGTCGCCTACCGCCCTGCCCGGTGCCCGGCCCGGCGAAACAGGTCTAAAACCTCTAAATCGTTCAGGTCGTGCCGCACGAGGGGATCATGCGCCTGGCGGCCGCGTCGCCCGCCAGCGCCGACCCTTGGCAGCCCGCGAATTCCGGCAGCAGCCGGGCTCGTTTATTTCACAGCCTATTTACCGGCCTTCCCGCCGGCCGACGCAAGTAGTAATGTCGGCGCTAGGGAGGGCGCCCGGGCAGCGATGGCTGCTGGGCGGATTTGGGGAGGGTGCTGAGCGGCGATGGCAAGGCCAGCGAACCTGCAGCAGCTACGGTCTTACGCGGCCGATGTATCGGGGTGCGTCGAAGCGATCGACATCCCGACCGGATTGTTAACTCAGCGTGATGAGCTAAAAGGCTTCGCCGACGAGATCATCCGCGAAATAGACGCGCCATTGCGAATAGGGTTCGTCGGCGAGTTCTCGGCGGGCAAGTCCCTGTTGCTCGGCGTGCTGGTCGGCCAGCCCGGCCTGCTGCCGGTTAGTTCGGAGCCCACCACAGGAAACGTCACCGAACTGCGCTTCATACGCGCAGGCAGCGACCAGGAACCGACCGGGATCAGGCGCGTGCAGGTACGTTTCTTCTCCCGTACCGACCTCGACCGGCTCGATCAGTGCATCCTCGCCGAGCTCAGGGAAGCGGCGGGTCAGGCGCACCTGCCCGGGGCCGATCTGGCCGGATTCGAGGCAGCGGCCGTGCGCGAGTCCGCCTTGCGGGACTGGTGCGCACGGCAGTGGCGCCGGCAAGATGCCGGACTCAGCATGCCGATCAGGGAACTGATCCTGACCCGGGACGCGGCCGCCGCGGCGCCCGACTGGCTCGGGCGGACGATCTCCATCACCCCTGAGCAGCTGAGCGGGGTACTGGAAATCCGCTATCCATCGCTCGATGGCGCATTCCCCGTCGCGTCCGGCCGGGCCTCTGTCCCCTTTACAGAAAACCCGCCGGACGGACGGCTGGCGGCGGTGTTCCCGCTCGTCGACCGCGTCATGCTCGACATCGTGCTGCCGCCGGGGGCATGGCCCGTCGACGGCACCATGGGAACCGATGAGTTCGTCCTGCTCGACTTTCCCGGCCTCGGCGGAAGCATTACCAAGTCCCGGGATATGTTCCTGACCCAGCGCGGCCTCGAGGACGTGCACACCATTCTCGTCCTGGTGAACGCCGGGCGCGCGGGTGGCGAGGCACCCGGCACGTTTTACCGTCAGCTGGCCGACGTGGCCGCGGGCGGGGTTGACGCCGACCATATGGCAGAACGGCTCAGCGGCAAGATTGTCTATTGCGCGGGACGGTTCGACGAGCTTTCCCCGCCGGATCTGTCCGGCCAGGACACGCTGACGGTGGATCAGCTGGTCAATGCGTGCAGGCCGCTGAGCGCGCTGCTGCAGTCGGGCCATCAGCCGGGCCTCTCGCTGCTCGGCGGGGTGTTCGCCTCGTCCGTGCTCGCCATCTCGCGACTGGGACTGACGAACTGGCCGGCCGGGCTCGGCCTGGAGTTCCGTCGGGTGGAAGCCGAGGCGGGCGCGGAGCGCTGGAGGGCGATCGCGGAGTCGCTGCGCCGCGGCGGCACCGGTCAGGATCTCGCGCGGCTGCTGCACGCGTACGCGGCGGACGGCGGCGTCGGCGAGCTGCACCGGCTTCTCGACCAGCACGTCAGGGACAACGGCTTGTCGCTGCGGACCAGGCTGGCTCAGGACCGGCTGGACAAGCTCGACGAGCAGAAGGCACGGCTCGAGCGGGACCTGCGGGCCAGCCTGCGCGCCGCGCGCGACGGGGCGACCAGCGCGTCTGGTCAGGTCCGTGGCCTGCTCCGGGATCTGCGCAACCGCCAGGCGGCGCTGCTCGCCATGACCTCGAGTACGCTGCGGGATCCGGCCACGGTCCCGCTCGCGTCCGCCTGGTCAGTCCGCCAGGCCGTGACGCAGAAGGCAGCGGACCTGGTGATGGCGTGGCCGCAATGGGACGAGATCTTCCGCTGCGTTCATGACGGCATCGTGCGCCCGCAGCGGGCCGGGCGGCCGGGCGGCCGGGACCAGGGCGCGTCCGCGCTCCCGCAGCGGCTCGGTGACTTCGCGGTGCCCTTCGCGCAGACCTGCGGGGAAATGCAGGATTACGCGCGCGAGCGGGCTGTCATCGGGGCGGAACGGTGGCTGCAAGGCTGCTCGGCCTCGGCCGAAGCGGGTCAGCTGCAAGCCAAGGCCACGGCCCTGCTGGACGCCGACGTCGAGGCCCGGATGAAGGAGCGCCAGCTCACCGAGCTCTGGACTGGCATCGGCCGCATCCTGGACCCCGAGTCGCTGACCGGGGAACTCGCCGCCGCGGTGGGCCAGGACGAGCCGGATGAGCCGGATGAGCCGACGTTCCCGCTGCGCGCCGATCAGCTGCTGGGCTGGGCTCCGGGAGCAGCGGCGGGGGACGGCGCCCGGCACTTCCTGCGCGTGGTGCGGATGCGCAGCGCGTTCATCGACAGCGTGACCCAGCACTCGCTCGGTTACCTCGACGCCGTCCAGGGACGGATCTTCGACCACGTCTCGGCGAGCTACGAGAACATCAGGCTTCCCGGCGGGACGGACCAGCGGCAGTTCATCGCCGCGGTCATGGGGCAGCAGACCGGATCCCGCGACGAGCTACCCGATCCGGCCGGTACGCTGGCCGCGCTGCAGCGGCCGGACAAGGCTCCCAGGTCCCGGGGGTAGTGAGATGAAGCTACAGCTGGACTTTGCCGATATCGACGGGACGCCGAGGTCGGAGTTCTCCCTGGCCGACCGCGAAGGGCAGTACCCGCTGCCGCGCCTGATGCTGACGGCAGACGCGCCGGCCTGGGTGGAAGACGCCGCCATCACCACCTGCGAGGTGCTCACGGGAGAGGAGTCCCTGGGGGACGCGCTGCGCCGCGCCTGGGGAAGCAGCGGGCCGTCCGGCCACGATGAGCAGCTGTCCTCCGCACAGTGCTGGCTGCCGGCCGAGCACGTGAGCAAGCCCGCGCAGGTTCGGGTCACGTGGCTGGTGACCTGGTACGACATCGGCCTCCACGAACGCCTGCTCAACAATGTCGAGCCCTTTACGAAGGAGGGCAGCGTGACCCTGAGCTTCGAGCCCGGCGCCGCCGGGCCCGGGCAGCCGTCCCCGCAGGCGGCGCGGCACCGCGGTCACGTCGCGGTGGATTTCGGCACCTCCAACTGCACCGCCGCGCTCTTCGACCAGCAGTACCTTCCGCCGGCCAGGCCGCTTTCGCCCAAGCAGATCCGCAAGCTCAGGGCCGACGTTCTCGACCTGCTCGAGCGGCTGCCGTCCGCCGACGACGAGGCGCAGGACGAATTCGCCGAGTTCGTCGAGGACATCGCGGCGACCATACTGCCGGAAACCGACAACGAAGGCGAGTCCGCACTCCGCGACAGCCTGCGCCGGGCCCTGGCCGAGGACAGCGACCGCGACCCCCAGCTGCTCTACGCACTGCTGCTCGAGCTGGAAAAGTGCGTCGGCCAGTGCTCGGAGGAGCTGCGCCCGCCGCTGGCCGCGGCGCTCAACGAGGCCTACAACCGGTCCTGGGGCATCCCCCCGCTTGACCAGCTCAGGCTGTTCGAGGTCCTGCTCGACGTCAACGAGGAGTATGTGCTCGAGAGCAAGGTGACCGCCACCCTTGATCCACAGCTGAGCGTCCGGGTGGGCAAGCTGGCCCTCGACGACGACAGCCAGGAGGCCCTGGTCTACGCCGGCCTCAAGCAGCGGCTGGCTCAGGCCGTGCCGCATCCGGAGCTCGGTTCCGCGGCTACCAGCGACGACCTCATCAGGGAGTCACTACGCGACCTGATCAGCCGCCGGTGCAACACCTTCATCGCGCAGGGACCGCGCGAGCTCGGCAAAGGCGAGATCAACAACGTCGTGATCACGTTCCCCACCATGGCTACGCCGGTCGTGCGGAGCAAGCTCCGCACGATGGTCGAGAACCTCGGCGTGGGCCTGGTCGACAACTCCTTCGACGAGGCCATCGCGGCGGCGATGTTCGTCTTGCTATGTGACTTCGGCGGCGACTACGACACCGGCCTGGAACTGCTGCGCTCCCGGTCGCGGCCAGTAGGGCCCGCCCAGTGGAAGCAGAACCTGCTCATCATCGACATCGGCGGCGGCACCACTGACATCGCCTTGCTCGGCCTGCACCTGCGGGACGAGACGCCCTCGGGCATCGGCGACCCAGGCGCGCACGGCCGGTATTACGTGCTGCGCCCGGAGATCCTCGGTTCGACGGGCCGGCTCCAGCTCGGCGGCGAGCTGCTCAGCCTGCGGGTCTTCTACTGGATCAAGGCTCTGCTCGGCGACCAGCTGCTCAGGCTCTTCCCCGGCTCCTACGAGCAGGCGACCGCGGCGCTGCGCCAGATCACGCGGGACAACCTAGGCGAGAACCCGTTGCGTAACCTGACCCGGGGCGACTCGGCGGCCATCGGCGGCGAGGCCAACGTCCTCGAAGTTCTCGACACGGTCGTCCCGACCGCGTCACCGGCCGCCCACGAGCGGCCCACCCAGGCATTCTGGCTGCTCTGGAGTATCGCCGACGACGTCAAGCTGAAGTTCTGCGCCGAGGACGCGCCCGAGGAGCTCACGCTCGGGGCGGCCGGGATCCGCCGGCTGCTGCGCGCCGCCGAATGGCCCGCCGGGGCGGTTAGCCCGCCGGACATCCAGATGGTCAGCGACGACGACCTCGCGATCACGCTGACCAGAGCCGATTTCGAGCGGCTCATCACCGACGACATCGACCAGATGATGGACCTGGCGTACCGGCTCGCGGGCGAGCGGCTCGCCGGTACCAACGACAGGCTCGACCGGATCGTGCTGACGGGCCAGGTGAGCAAGGCACCGCTGGTCCGCAAGCGGCTGATGGCGGTGTTCAGCGAGCCGGAACACGACGGGCTGACGGTGCCCTGGCAGCCGAGCGCGGTCAGCTCGGTGCAGCCGGACTTCGCCAAGCTGGCCACCTCACTCGGCGCCTGCTGGGCCAAGAGCAGCCAGGAACTCGTCCCTCTGCCCGAAGGGGCCATCGCGGGGCTGATCAAGGGGCGCAACGCGTTCCGCATCGTGGTGGACAACCTGTTTTTCAACCTGCCTTGCTCGTTCCTCATCGCACAGCAGCTCAGCGGACAGAACGACGCCCTGGAGATCCTGCATATCGGCGGGGAGATGTACCAGGCCTACCCGGATCAGGACATCGCCGTCATCCGCAGCGAGCCCATCCAGCTGACCCCGACCGTGGCGATTTTCCGTGACGGCCAAGGCGACCGGCCGCGATGGGGAGACTTCCAGTGGAAGGTGATGGCCAGCGACCTCAACCTCCGGCTCGACGAGGGGGTGTGGCAGCACAACATCACGGCGAGGCTGGAGGCGACCTCTAGCCTGGGCCTGTTCCTGCTGCTGCACCGGGAACAGGCTCACTACCAGGTCGGCGGGCCGTCACTGTCGGTGCCGCTGGCGGCGGCCGCCGCCTACGGCGGCCAGGCGAAGGATTTCGACCCGGCCCGCATCGTGGTCAACGCCTTCCGGTCAGACGGCGCGCACGAGGGCGCCAGCGTCTTCCCGCCCGCCGGGGCCACCGTGGACTCGGCCTTCCCCGAGACGCTCCACACGCAGGTCCCCGGCCAGCCGGAGATCGAGTCGCGCGGTGCGATCAGCGGCCCGCTGCCCGAGCCGTCGGCCGATGGTGCCTGGCACTTCCACTACCTTGACGAGCAGGACGGGCTGCACGAGATCGGGGAGCTCAGGCCGCCGCCCCGCATCGGCCAGCTCAAGATCAGGTATTTCGCGTCGGTCGACGGTCATGGGGACCTGCGGGTGCACGCGGGCGACGTGCCGTACTGGCCCGCGTATTCACTCGCCGACGTGGAGGAACGGCCCGGCAGCGTGTTCCGTACTCCGATGGAGTCGACGTACGCGGACTACGACCCGTCCCGAGATCCGTTCAACGGCAAGCACTGATGGAAGCCGTCAACAGGCTAGCCGGAGTGGGCGAACAGTCCGAGATCGCCCGCACCGCGCGCAGCGGGCTGGTCGGCCTCGTCGCGTCGCTCGAGGACGCGATCGGCCGCTGCCCGCACGACGAGGGCCGGGAACCGGCCATCGAGCTGATCAGCCGGCTCAACAAGATCCTCGCGGACTGGCCCGCCGCCGCGCGACCGGTCGCGACCTCCGCGGCCGACGCGAAACCGGTCGCGACCTCGCCCGCCGTCCCGCGCCCGGGTCACGGGCCAGACGACGGGCTGAGGGCTCTCGCCGCTGCCTTCGTCGGTGACCCCGCCGCCAGGGAGTACCTCGACGAGCAGTCGCTAGCGGCCCTGGCTGGGGCGGCGGCCGACGGCGCCGAGCTATGGCGCACCCTGCACCTGTGCCTGCTGCGGCTGCCCGGACCGGCAGCGGATAGCTGGCGGGCCGAACTGGCCGCCTTCGCGGTCCCGGAGACGGCCGGCCACGCGGGCTGGCGGACATTGCCCGGCGAGCTCGAGACGATTCTGGTGGCTCCAGGTCCGCTGGGGGCCACACGGGCCGAAGGCATCCGCACCTCCGCCCGCGGCCTGATACCGGATGACGTGCTGGCCGCCCTGGGGCCCGACGGCAGGGAACCAGGGCCGGGCGCGACCGAACTGGCCCGGCTCAGCGCTCTGCTGCTTCATCTCAGCGAACTGGACGACAACCTGGTCCTGTGCCTGGAGAGCGTGCTGTACATGGGTTCGAGGCGGCTGGACGGCAAGTACCGCCAGCTCTACCGGGCCGATCTCCTCGGCCGGCTACGGGAATACGCCCGCCGGGAGCCCGGCTCACCGGGTGCCCTGGAGGCCCTGGTCGAGATCGACGAGGCGCTCAACTCGCTGACGCACCGGCCGCCCGCGGCCGGCGGAAGCTGGTGGGCTCAGGTGCGCCAGCAATCCCGGCGGATGGTCGACCGGGCCGCGGCTGCACTGAACGAGGCCGGCGCGGATGTCGAGATCCTGCCGCTCGGCCTGCGTTACCGCGACGTCCGCGACCTCACGGCGGGAAATGATGTGGCGTTCCGCAGCGGCGGCAAGCCCGGAGACGTACTCGCCTGCCTGAAACTGTGGACCCGCATCGGCGACCGGGTGATCCCCGGCCGGGTCATGTACCGGGCATAACCGGCGAGAGTTCCCAGGAGCGAGAGTATGGGCAGGCCGTATCGCGTGGTAGCAGCCGTTGATTTCGGTACCTATGGCACGGGGTTCGCGTGGGCGGCGGTCAGTGCGGACAACGCCGAGCCGGCCCGGCGGCGGATCTCGTTCTTCGAGGACTGGGAGCGGCAGAACATCGCCTATCCCAAGAACCGCTCGGCGGTGCTGCTGGATGGCAGCGGGC
>JBEKJP010000017.1:0-76746 GCA_050011155.1 Streptosporangiaceae bacterium | reverse complement strand
CCCGGAAGGACTGCCCTTTGAAGGCGTGCTGCGGTTCGCGTTCCCGTGGCCGGGCTTTACCCCGTGCACCTGGCTGACCACCCTGAGCCGGGACGACCTGATCGAGCGGGCAGGCGCAGTGTCCGCCGCCAAGCTCAGCGAGATCGACGACGCACTGCGTGCCAGCGAACAAAGGACGGAGTGGACCCCGGCCGCGGCAGCCAGGCTCAGCGAGATCAAGGATTCCCTCCGCCGGCGGACTCAGGCAGACGGAGAAGGAACGGACGTCCACGCTGACGAAGGTCGATCTCGTCCGCACGACCGACGGTCCGCGGCGCCTCAGCAACAAGATCACGATCTACGGCTGGAGTACTAGGCCTTCACGAACTCGCGCAGCTCGCGTGCCAGCCGCTCGGGCTGGTCCTCGGGGATCAGCGTGTAGGAGTCCTCGATCTCGACCAGTTTCGCGTCGGTGAAGAGCCCGGCCAGCCGTCGCCCGTGGTCGCGGGGCATTAGCCGGTCCTCGGTGGCCCAGACGACCAGGACCGGGCCGTGGTAGGACCGCATCTCCTCAGCCCAGCGCAGCAGCGTCCGCCGGTCCGGGATGGAGTGTCCGTAGCGCACCAGGTCCCTGCGGACCCCGGCGCTGGTCCGTGCGGGACAGAACCATCCGTCCATGACCTCGCGGGGCACCGGGCGCCTGCTCATCCAGCCCCAGCCGCCTGGAGCCCGCCTGGCCGCGCGGAACCGGAGCAGCTGCATGGTGGCGTATATCCCGCCGGGGATCCTGGTCATCATCTGGATCGCCCGTCCGGGTAGTCCGGGCGGGTAGTTGTCGAACGCCTCGCAGGCGGTGAGCACGACCCGGGCGATCCGTTCGGTGCGACCCTCGGCGAGCAGGATCTGCGCGCCGCCCCAGTCGTTGAGGACCAGCGTGACCTGCTGGAGCCCGGTCTTGTCCAGGAACTCGCCGACCAGCAGCGCCATCCCGTGCAGCGACAGGTCGGCGTCCGGCTTCATCGGCCGGCGGTGCCCGCCGAGCGGCAGTGTGGGCAGGACGCACCGGTAGTCGGCCCGCAGGCTGGCGACCACCTTCCGCCACACAGTCCCGTCCATGAGCAGCCCGTGCAAGAAGACCAGCACCGGCCCGTCACCACCGGTGTCCTGGTATTCCATGACGCCCGCGGACAGCTCGATCTCCGGCATAGGAGGTCCTTCCGCTAGGATTTGATAGAACGCTCTAACAAGACGCTAACACGGAGCCCGCAGTGCATACCAGGGACCGCATCAGGGACGCAGGTGCGCAGATGTTCCGGCGCAACGGCTATACCGGCACGGGCGTGAAGCAGGTTGCCGCTGCGGCCGGGGCTCAGCTCGGCTCGCTCTACCACTTCTTTCCCGGGGGAAAGGATCAACTGGCCGAGGAGGTGATCCGCACCGCCGGGCCGCTCTACGGTGACCTCGTCTACGCGATCCTCGATCCCTACCAGGACCTGGAGACCGCGATCACCGAAGCCTTCGCGCTGGCCGCCCAGGACCTGGCGGACAGCGACTACGCCGACGCCTGCCCGATCGCCACCATCGCCCTGGAAGTGGCCAGCACCAATGACCACTTGCGACAGGCCACCGCCGACGTCTTCACCGACTGGATCTCCCGTGGAGCGGCTCTCTTCGCACGGCATGGTCTCGGCGAGCCGGCCGCCCGCCGCCTCTGCATCGCGATGATCGCCGCCCTGGAGGGAGCCTTCGTACTCGCCCGTGCCCTCCGCGACCCCGAACCCCTCCACGCGGCGGGCGAATCGGTCGCCACGGCCGTACGCCAGGCCCTCGACCAGGCCGCAGAATCCCCCTGACCACCACGACCCTCCACAGCAACCACCGCGCCCCGGCAGCGCCACTCCTCCCAGACCCGACCGGCGACGGCCCTCACCAGGTCAAGAGCGGGAACGGCCGCAGCCCGTCGGCCGGCGCCACGAAGCTCGCGACGACAGCGGCACTGATGGCCGCTCGCCGGCCTTCGACGCTGTCCTTCGCAAGCGCCGCAACCTGGCGGAGCTGCTTCAGACAACCCACGCAGCTCAGCGCCACCGCCGCCCGCTTCGACGAGCTGGGCACCAGAACCGGGCGATCTGGCCTTGAGCCGCTCCGAGCCAATGCCGTAGGCACCCATCTCGTTCGACTTCCAGAGCGTGAAGAACGGGTACGAGGTCTCGCCGTCGCTTTGGGGGGTTAGGGGTCGTGGTCACTTTCCGGTCGGCGGGGGCGTTCAGCCCGGCGGTAAGGGACCTTCGGCCCTGCCGCCGGCCGCGCGGTCGGCCGAGGGTGAGAAGGGTGAGCAAGGCAAGCGATGCAGGACCGGATCTGGCCGAACAAGCTGGCTATCTCGTCGAGGTAGCGGGCCGCGCCCCGTCGGTGCACAACACCCAGCCGTGGCGGTTCGCCGTCACCGGGGACACGATCGAACTGTACGCCGACGCCAGCCGCCAGCTTATGGAGGACCTAGCCGGCCGCGAGATGATCATCAGTTGTGGCGCGGCGCTGTTCGGGCTGCGGCTCGCGGTCCGTTCGCTGGGCTACCAGCCCGAGGTCGACCTGTTCCCCGAACCCGGCCAGCGCCGCCTGCTGGCGCGAGTACGGGCAGGCCAGCAGGAACCCATGACGGCTGACGAGCGGGCGATGCTCCATGCCGTGCCGCACCGGCATACGCACCGCGACGCGTTCGAGCCCGGCCCGCTGCCCGACAAGCTGCTCGACGCGCTGCGAGACGACGCCGCGGCCGAAGGCGCGACGCTGACGGTCGTCGGCGACGGGCCCGCGTATCAGCGGCTGACGGCGATCCTTGCTTCCTGGAGCCAGTACCAGGACCTCTATCCGACGTCGCCAGCGGCGATACGGACAGAAGCCGAGACACTGCGGTGGACCCACGACGCGGATAGCCAGAGCAGGGACGGCGTGCCCGCCCACGCCTTCCCAGTCACAGCTGGCCGGGAAACCGGGCGGCTGCCGCAGCGCGACTTCGATCTGGGCCGGGGCTGGGGATTCCGGCCGCTCGGCGGCCCGCCCGCCCCGGTCACGGCGATCCTCGTGGCCGAGGGCGAGAACGAGCCGAGCTGGCTACGGGTCGGCCAGGCCCTGCAGCGGATGCTGCTTCGCGCCGCCAGCCAGTGGGTCTTCGCCAGCCTGCAAACACAGCCGCTGCAATCCGCGTCGGTCCAGGCGCAGATCCGCAGCAGCCTGACGCCGGCCGGATCGCCGCAGGTGCTGCTGGAGCTCGGCGTGGCCCGGACCAGCTACCCCACCGGCCGCCGCCCCGCGGACGAACTGACCAGCGACAGATGATCAGGCCGGACCGCGGGCCGACCTAGAGATCTTCAACTCTCCGGCAGCGGATCTCCCTTGCGGCACGGGATCTTCTCACCTTCTTCCTCCTTGTCCGTCGATGGTGCTCGCGTGGGCGGAGGGACGGAGGTTGCGGTTGCAGAGGACCTTCGGCTCTGACCGGGTGGCTGCTGGGCGGGTCTGCTGCAGGTATATCCGTGGGCCCGGAAAGGAGCTGATGGCCGTGCCGGCACTAGTGAAAGGCAGGCGCGACTGGCCAACGATCCTGTCGCTGGGTTTCAACATCGACCGTGACGGCAAGCGGCGCAAGCCGACCTGGGGCAGCATCGTGACCCTGGGGATCCTGTTGCCAGGTTTCGCGGTCTGGGGACTGTTCCGGGTCTTTACCACCTCTGCCAGTGTCGGCCTGTGGGTGCTCGCGGCGGCCCTGTACCTGTTCACGATGTTCGGCGTCACGCTGGGCAATCACCGGTACTGGACCCACCGCGGGTTCGAGGCCAGGTTCCCGCTGCGGCTGGTGCTGGCCGTGGCGAGCGGCATGTCGATGCAGGGCGACATCCAGGGATGGGTGCTGAACCACCGGGCCCACCACCGCTTCGCCGACGTGGTCGGCCGGGACCCGCACTCGCCGTACGAGTATCCGGGCTGGCACGGGTACAAGGGGCTGCTGTGGGCACAGGGCGTATGGCTGTTCTTCGTCTACGAGCGGCCGCCGGGATACGCGGTGCACCGCGACCTGGCCCAGGACCGGCTGGTGCAGTGGCAGCGGCGCGCGTTCCCGTTCCTGGCCGTGGCGAACTTCGGGATACCGCTGGCGTTCTGGCCGCTGTACGGGTGGAACGCGGTGCTGATAGCCGGAGCGCTGCGCACGGCAGCCCTCATGACCGCCACCGGCATGGTCAACTCCGTCTGCCACAAATGGGGCCGCCGGGCCAGGGACAGCCGCGGGCACGAGTACCGCGCGGACGACAGCCGCAACAATGCCTTCGTCGCCGTCGTGGCCGGCGGCGAGGGCAACCACAGCTGGCATCATGCCGACCCCGCCTGCCCCCGGCACGGCCGCCGGGTCGCGCTGGACGCGGAGGCCGTCGCGGCCGGGGTCAGGCCCGACCGCGGCTGGCATCCCGACGCCACCTGGCGGCTCATCCGGCTGCTCGCCATGCTGGGCCTGATCTACCACGTGAAGAAGCCGAAGGTGACCATCTACTTCGCCGATAAGCAGCTGGCCCCCAGCCAGCCGCTGCGGCAGACGCACCGCGAATGGCATATCCAGGAGCCACCGGAAACCCAGCGGCCCCTCGCCGCATGACCCGCAGGAAGAAGACCGCCATGTTTGAGGCAGCTGACATCCGGGAATGGCGCGGCCACGACGTCGTCGACGCCCGCGATCACAAGATCGGCGAGCTGGAAGCCGTCTACGTGGACACGGCTACCGACCTGCCGTCGTTCGGCACGGTCAGGGTCGGGATGCCGACCCGGCACCGGCTCGTGTTCGTGCCCATTGACCACGCGCGGGTGGGTCCCGGGTACGTCAAGGTGACCTACGACAAGAAGCAGGTGAAGGACGCCCCGTCGATCGGTACCGACGGCGAGCTGCCCGCGGGCGACGAAGAGGCGATCTTCAAGCATTACGGCCTGGCCTACGAGCCAGGCGCCGGCGGTGAGCGGCGGCTGGGCCGCCGCTGAGCCGCCCGGTTGACAGGAGGATCAGATGATTGCCCTATTCCTGCTACTGGTGATCGTGGCGATCGCGCTTGGCATCGTGGGTGTCGTCGCCCAGGGACTGCTGTACCTGCTGGTCATCGGCATTGCCGTGTTCCTCGGCGCCCTGCTCCTTGGCGCCCTGAGGATGCGGCGGCGCCCCGGCAGGCGGCCGGCGAGATAGCCGCCGGCACAGGTTCGCGGGACCGGCTCGGGCAGGCCAGGCAGGTTCGCCACGCGGCCGGCCGGGCTGGATCCCGGGTGAGCATAGACCAAGCACCGTTGCTTGATATACTTAGCACAGGGTTGTCCAGTCACCGTGGAGGTGTGACATGAGTGCCATGACAAGGCAGTACAGCGAGACGGCCAGCCGGGCGAGCGGCGCGGCGGAAAGGGCCGTTGAGCGCTGGGAGCAGCGCGTGGGAAAGGTCACTGACCGTTTTCCCGCGCTGGTGCCGCGGGTGGACCTGGTCCCGGCGGTGGAGCATTACTTCGATTTCGTGCAGCGGGCCGTGGACATGAACCGCGACATCGCCGTCCGGTGGGCGCGAGCGGTGGGCACGGTGTCGGGTACGGCCCGGGAACGGGCGGAATCGGCCGGTGAGGTCGAGGCTCACAGGATCGAGCGCCAGAGGGCCAGGCAGGCACATGAGAAGGCCCGTGCCCGCTATGAGGGCCTGACCAAGGCCGAACTGAGCGACCTTCTGGTCCAGCGAAACCTGCCCAAGACGGGGAACGTCGATGAGCTCGTCGAACGCCTCGTCGAGGCCGACGGCAAGTAAGCAGCGGCCCGCCTACCCGGTGACCGGATGCCGGCAGCGGTGACGGGAGGGTGGTGTCATGGAGGACCTCGGGAGGCCGGACGCTCCCGCTGTGCGCCCGGCACGGCAGGCGGCGGAGCTGCCGGCTGGCTACCCGCAGGAGTACCGGCGGGTGGTCACGCTGCGCGATGGACGCAGGGTCCTCATCCGCCCCATCCTGCCCAGTGACGCGCCCGCGCTGGCCGAGGCGATCCAGTCCGCCGACGACGAGACGATCCGCCGCCGGTACCTCGGCGGCCACCCGCAGGTCACGCCCGAACTCCTGGATTTCCTCACGACCGTCGACTACACCAGCCGGCTCGCGCTCGTCGCCATCGATCCCGCCAGCGGGCACGGTGTCGCGATCGCCCGCTACGAGCCAGCCGCACAGGCCGGCGCCGCGGACGCCGCCATCGCGGTCACCCCGGATTGGCGCGGCGCGGGCCTGGCCAGCGAACTGATCCGCATGCTCGCCCGGGCCGCCAGCGAACGGGGCGTACGTACGTTCACCGGGACGTACTTCGCCGAGAACCGCCCGGTCGCGGCCCTGATCCACGGGGTGAACGGGCCCGCGGACCAGGCCGCCTCGCACGGCATCGCCGAGTTCTCCGTGGCGCTCCCGCCCCCGGAGCCTGGACGATGAGACAGCCGACGGCTTTGGCCCGAGCGCGATACGAGCGATCCCGGTCGCTCATTCACGAGTTCGCCAAGTTCGCGGTGATCGGAGTCGCCGGCGTGTTCATCACCAACGCCGTCTACGACCTGCTGTACATCCATCTCGGCCTGGGACCGGTCACGTCCACCACGATCGCTACCATCGTGGCGACGATCGTCAGCTACCTGGGCAACCGCTACTGGTCCTTCCGGGACAGGCAGCGCACCGGCGTCGTCCGCGAGATCGTCGTCTTCGCCGTGCTGAACGGGATCGGCCTGCTGATCCAGGACGCGGCGATGGCGTTCAACTACTACGCGCTAGGCCTCGGGCACGACAAGCTAGCGGGCTTCATCGCGCTGAATACCGGTATCGTGCTCGCCACCCTGTTCCGGTTCTGGTCCTACCGCCACTTCGTCTGGGGCGCCCGTCGGCCGGCGATGCGCGCCCAGGCTCATCCGCTGGCGCCGTCCCAGCCTGCCGACTTACCGGCGTCACCGGAGGTGAGCGGAGTGGCGCGCAGCAACCGGGCGGCCGGCCCGGGCAGCCACCAGTTGACCCGGCCGAACAGGGTGACCAGGGCGGGGGCGAGGACGCCGCGGATGACGGTGGCGTCGATGATGATGCCGGCCGCCAACCCGGTGGAGAGGATCTTGACGTCGGTGACCGGGACGCCGCCCAAGGCGGTGAAGGCCAGGCAGAGGATGAGAGCACCGGAGGTGACGAGCCGGCCGGTGTGACCGATGCCGCGCACAACGGCGTCGCGGACGCCGGGAACCTGCTCGTACTCCTCGTTGATGCGAGTCAGGATGAACACCTCGTAGTCCATGGACAGGCCGAACAGCAGTGCGAAGACAGCCAGCGGCACCCAGAGCGTGACGGCTCCGGTGGCCGGGCTGGAGAACACGGCGGTGGTGCCGTGACCTTCCTGCCAGATGAAGGTGAGCACGCCGAACGCGGCGGCCAGCGAGATCAGGTTCAGCAGCAGCGCCTTGACCGGCAGCCACAGCGACCGCAGGGCCCGGGCCAGCAGGAGGAACGTCACGATCGCGATGACGGCGACGATGATGACCAGGTTCCGGCCGTACAAGGCGGTGATGAAGTCGGCGTCCTGGGCGGGCGAGCCGCCGGCCCGGGCGCCGGGCACCGCCGCCGCGGCCGCCCGGATCGAGGCCAGCGCGGCTTTGCCGCCGGCGGTCGAGGGATCGGCCGGCGACCAGGCGTCGGCGATGTGCCGGCCGTCCCGGGTCCAGGCGGCGGGCGACACCACGGTGATCCGGTCGCCGGGGGCCGGGACGGCGGCGCCCGCCGGGAGCAGGATCTCGGCCGGCCGCAGCACGCCGGGGCCGATGCCGGAGGAGATCAGGGCGTCCAGGCCCGCGCGGGCGCTGGCGGGGGCGGTGGCGGCGGTCGCGGTGGCCTGGGGCTCGCCGAGGTTGAGCGAGAAGACCGGGACGATCAGCACGGCCAGGACGGCCAGCGCCCCCGCGGCCGACCATCCGGGGCGTGCGGTGACCCGGCGGGCGATCCCGGTCCACAGCGGGCTGACGGTCCGGGCGGGCCGGCGGCGCGGCCATTCCAGCGCCGGGCCGATCGCGTCCAGGACTACCGGCAGCAGGGTGGCCGAGACGGCGATGCTGATCAGCGGGATGAGCATGGCGGCCAGGCCGATGCTGCGCAGGAACGGGACGCTGGTCAGCGCGAGCGCGGCCAGGCTCACCGCGACCGTGATGCCGGAGAACAGCACCGACGTCCCGGCGGTGGCCGAGGCCCGCAGCACCGCCGCGCGGTTATCCAGGCCGCGGCCGCGTTCCTCGCGCCACCGGGTCACGATGAGCAGCGCGTAGTCGATGGCCACGCCCAGGCCGACCAGGGCGACGATGTTCTGCACCAGGGTGGACACGGTGATCGCGTAGGTGAGCGCGTAGATGAGCACGAACGCCGACGGGATCGCGACCGCCGCGATGAGCAGCGGCGTCACCGCGACGAGAGAGCCGAACACGATGGCCAGAATGACCAGCGCCCCCGCCCCGGCGAGCAGGGTCTCGGCCAGCACGCTGCTGCCGCCTCCGGAGCCGCCGGAGGACAGGATGCTGGCCCCGGTGACCAGGACCGGCGCCCCGTCGACCCGGAGGCCGGCCGCGGCGCGGTTCAGCCGGGGCAGCGCGGCGGCGTAGGGGTCGCTGCTCTTGAAGTCCGGGACCGGGTACAGCAGAGCGAACGCGGTCCGCCCGTCGGCGGAGACGAAAGCCCGGTCGCCGGTACTCGCCCAGGACGCGGCCCGGGCACCGGGCAGCGCCGCGGCCGCCTGGCCGAACGCTGCGGTGAGCTGCGCCCGCAGGCCGGGTGAGTCAACTGTGCTGCCCGGCGGCAGGCGGACCACCACGACCAGCGGCGGGTTGTCGCCGCCGGACCCGAACTCGGTGACGATGGCCGTGTTCGTCTCGTACGCGGGCTGGCCGGGCAGGTCGAAGGCGACCGAGAGGCGGTGACCGGACTGAGCCGCGGCCATGCCGCCGGCCAGGGCCAGCACGACCCACCCTGCGACTACTATCCATCGGTGGGCGAGAGACCACCGCGCCAGCCGGGCCACGCCGCGTACCAGGCCCTGATCCGGCTCGCGAGAAATCTCATCCGATGAACGATTCATTCGATGAGCATATGGTGCGTACTGGGAGATGACGCAACCAGGTGGCTGACTTTCATCCGGCCGACGACGACCAGGCCCGGATCCGGTGGATCATCGTGGACGCGCTGCGCCGGTACGGCACGGACTCCGGCCGGATCGGCCACGCCTTCGCCGAGCTGCACCGGCTGCAGGCCGCCGACCTGCGCGCCCTGGTCGCGATCATGAGTGCGGAGGGCAACGGCACCCCGCTAACCGCGGGCCAGCTGCGCGAGCAGCTCGGCCTGTCCTCCGGCGGCGCCAGCCTGGTCATCGACCGTCTCGAGCAAGCCGGGCATATCCGCCGTGCCCGCGATCACCCGGCCGACAACCGGGTCGTCCATCTCCGCTACACCGACCAGGGCCGGGCCACCGGCCTGGCCTTCTTCGGCTCGCTCGGCGATCGCGTCCACGCCATCCTGGACGGTTTCACCGAGGACGAGCTGCAGGTCATCGCCGGGTTTATCACCGCCATGGCGGACTCGGCCCGCCAGCACCTGCAAGAACTCGAAGGCGAGCTCTGATCCTGGGCAACCGCCTAGGCGCCGCCGAGCTCGGCCAGGCCGCGGCCGATGCCCGCGGTGAAGACGTCCAGGTCGGGCGCTGAGTCGTAGTCGGCGGTGACGCCGAACGAGACGTTGTCGACGTAGGACACGATCGCGATCGAGATGCGCACCGCGTTGCCGATGGGCACGTACGGGTGGAGCTCGGTCAGCGGACGCCCCAGGACGTAGAGCGGGCGACGCGGGCCGGGCACGTTGGTCGTCACCGTCTGCACCAGCAGCTGCCTGGTCCGGTAGGCGGCCTGCGTGCCGAGGGCGAGCCACATGGGCGCGGCCAGCCCCAGCATCCCGGTGAGGATCTCGGCGCTCACCGCCTGGTGGGTGTGCTTGAGCTGGTCCATCTCCTGCCGGATCAGCTCGAGCCGCCGGAGCGGGTCGGCCTCGCCGACGGGCAGGTTGGCCAGCACCGCCGAGACCCGGTTGGTGACGGCGCCGCCCTCGTCGGGACCGCGGACCGACACCGGGACCAGGCTCCGTACGACCAGCCCGTCCGACAGCTGCCCTCGCTGCGCCAGCAGGTCGCGGAACGCCGCGGTGATCGCGGCCAGCATGACATCGTTGATGGTGCCGCCGCGCGCCGCGCGGATCCGCTTGAGGCCGGCCAGGCTCGTGGTGGTCCAGGTCCACCGGCGGCGCGGGCCGATCGGGCCGTTGAGGAAGCCCGCGGAGGGCTCGGTCAGGTCCCTGGTGACCTGGCCGAGGCCGCGCCCGTAGCCGAGCATGTCGTCCGGATTGGCCCGGCGGAGCAGGCCGGGGAGCCCGGCCAGCTGGCGCAGCGGCTGGGCGACGGCGTCGCGCAGGTCAGCGGCCGCCCGCTCGGCCAGCGAGGGTCGCGGGCCGGGTGTCCAGGCCGTCACCTCGGGCAGCTGCTCGTCCGGAGCGGTGTCGAAGACCAGCGTCATCAGGTCGTTGCCGCCGACACCGTCCACCATGCAGTGGTGGATCTTGGACAAGATGGCCCAGCGGCCGCCTTCCAGCCCGTCAAGCAGCCACTCCTCCCAGAGCGGCCGGTGCCAGTCCAGCGGCAGCGCGAACAGCTTCGCCGCGACGGCCCGTAGCTCTTCCTGGCCGCCCGGCGCCGGGACGCGGGTGTGCCGGACGTGGTGGCGGATGGCGAACTCCTGGTCGTCGGTCCACACCGGGCGCAGGAGCTGGAAAGGCCCCGCCCAGGCCACCTGACGGTAACGAGGCACCCGCGGCAGCTTCGCCTCGAAGAGCCGCATGAGGTCCGCGCGGCTGGGGGCCGGCCCGTCGAACACCGCGACCGACCCGATGTGCATGGGCACGTGGCGGTGCTCGGCGTAGAAGAACTCGGCGTCGAGCGGGCTCATCCGGTTCAGCGTCGGTGACATGGCTGCCTCCTAGGGGCGGTTGCGGCCGAGCCGCTCGTGAGCGCTGACCCATTCGCCGGCGACCACGGCCGCGCCGAGCGAGATCTCGCCGCAGAGCACGGTGGCCGCGACGATCTCGGCCAGCTTGCGCACCCGGCCGGGCCCGTAGCAGCCGAGCAGTTCCAGGCACTCGCGCTGGGTGGGGAGGCCGGTCCCGCCGCCGTAGGTGGCGACGATCAGCGCCGGGATGGTGATGGAGTAGTAGTAGCTCCCGTCGGCCAGGATCTCGGTGTGCACCAGGGCGGCCGACGACTCGGCCACGTTGGCGATGTCCTGCCCGGTCGCCGCGAACAGCGCCGCGATCGCGTTGGCCGAGTGGTTCCCGTTGTTGTTCACCCCGGCGAGCATGCCGCCCAGGTTGCTGACCTGGCGAGCGCGGAACATCTGGCTGGGGGAGGTGTGCAGGACCTCACGGGCCAGCGCCGCGGGAATGGTGGCCTCGGCCACCACTCGCTTCCCGCGGGTGCGCAGCACGTTGACTTGTGAGCTCTTCTTGTCCGTGGCCAGGTTGGCCTCCAGGTAGAACTCCCGGATGCCGGGATACTGCGCCCGGATCCAGTCGCACGCCCGCAGCGTGGCCTTGCCGGTCAGGTTCTGCCCGGCCGCGTCGCCGGTGGTGTAGTCGAACCGCAGGAACATGTACCGGCTGGCCGGGAACTGCTCGATGTCGTTGAGGCGCCCGACGTGGGTGCTGGCTTCGGCTTCGGCCTTGACGGCCGCGAAATGCGTGGTCAGCCACTCGCCGAAGGCGCGGGCTTCGCGTGCGCTGTCGAAGCCGAAGGCGGGGGCGCGCTGCATGGCCTCGGCCACCACGGTGGTCCGCACCCCGCCCGCCGCGTACAGCAGCTTCATGCCGCGGTTGTAGCTCGCCACCAGGGTGCCCTCGGTCGTGGCCAGCGGCACGTAGAACGTCCCGCGGGCGTGCTCGCCGTCCACCAGCAGCGGTCCCGCGATCCCGACCGGCACCTGGGCGACGCCGACGAAGTTCTCGATGTTGCCGTCGAGCACGGCCGGGTCGAAGGAGTAGCGGCCGAGGTGCTCCGGGGCGGCGCCGGTGGTCTCGGCGAGGAACGCCAGCCGGCGCCGCGCCGCGGCGGCCGTGTAGTCGTCGGCCTGCCGCGGGATCTCGCGGCGCGGCGGGGGCGCCTGCGGCGCGGGCAGCCGCGCGGTCACGTCCGCGTCCCCGCCCGCACCAGCTCGTCCTTCAGGACCTTGCCCAGGGCGTTCTTCGGCAGCTCGGAAGGGAACTGGAAGATCCGCGGGCACTTGTAAGCGGCCAGCCGTTCCCGGCACCAGGAGACCAGCTCGTGCTCGCTCAACTCCACCGACGCGCGGGCGATGACCACGGCCATGACTTCCTCGCCCAGCCGCTCGTCGGGTACCCCTACCACGGCCGCCTCGGCCACGCCGGGGTGAGCGTGCAGGACGTTCTCGATCTCGCTGGGATACACGTTGTACCCGCCGCGGATGATGAGCTCCTTCTTGCGGCTGACGATGAACAAGAACCCGTCCTGGTCGAAGTAGCCGAGGTCGCCGGTGTGCAGCCAGCCGCCGGCGAGGGTCTCGGCGGTGGCCTCCGGCCGGTTCAGGTACCCCTTCATCACGTGCAGCCCGCGGGTGACGATCTCGCCCACGTGCTCCGGGCCGGGCGGCAGCACGCGGTCATCGGAGTCCCAGACCTGGGTCTGCGTCCCCCAGATGGGCTTGCCCACGCTGTAGGCCCGGCGCTCGGCCGCGCTGGGGTTGAACGTCATCGTGGCCGCGGTCTCGGTCATCCCGTAGCCCTCCAGGATGACCAGGCCGAGGCGCTCCTCGAAGGCGTCCAGGACGGGCGCGGGGATCGACGCCCCGCCGGAGATGGCGACCCGCAGCGAGGACAGGTCGTAGCGGTCGAGGTCCGGGCAGGACAGCAGGTCGGTGAACATGGTGGGCACGCCCTCGAAGATGGTGGCCCGGTCCCGCTGGATCGCGGCCAGTACGGCGGCGGGGGTGAACCGGGGCACCAGCGACATGGTGGCGCCGAACCGGATACAGCAGCCCATGATGCTGGACAGCCCGAAGACGTGGAACAACGGCAGCACGGTGATCACCACGTCGGCCGGCTCGACGCCGAACAGGCGGCCCGGGATGTCGGCGTTCATGTAGAGCTGGATATGGGTGAGCTCGGCCCCCTTGGGCTGGCCCGTCGTCCCCGAGGTGTAGACGATGACGGCGGTATCCGTGGGCTGCCGCAGGACCATCTCCCGCGACGGCGCCGCGTCGTCGAGCAGCCGCTCGAACGGGAGCACCCCCGGCGTCCCGGCCGCGGGCCCGACGACGAAGATCGCGCCGGTCTCGGCGACCTCGGCCCCCTTGACCGCCTCGCCCAGCACGCCTGCCCAGGTGATCAGGATCAGCGCTCCGCTGTCGGCCAGGTGGTAGGCGATCTCGGGCGCGCGGAGCAGGACGTTGAGCGGCACCACCACCGCCCCGGCCTTGAGGATCCCGAAATAGGAGATCAGGAACTGCGGGATGTTGGGCAGCTGCAGTGCGACGGCGTCACCGGGCCCGATGCCGGCCTCGCCCAGGTTCGCCGCGACCCGGTCCGACGCCGCGTCGAGTTGGGCGTAGGTCAGCTGGCCGCCGTCGAACACCACGACCGGCCAGTCCGGCGCCGCGTGGGCGGCTTCGCTGAGGATGACAGCAAGGTTGAAGCTCATGGCCCCTCCTGTTTCCTTTACCGTCCGTCCGCGGCCGGGCGACGGACATGGGCGTTCTGCCTTGGTTGAAAGGACCTCCGACCCTGATTCACGGCGCCGATGACCACCGTCGGTCACCATATCTAGACAGTCGCCTCACGGCATGTGACTAAGGTCCCGGGTATTGAGGCAGACCGTCCCTGGAGGGCCTCCCGTTTCCGCTGGTGAGCTAGGCGGGACTCAGTGACGCCGACTCAGGGGAACGCCCGATGACCGTGCTCGAACTATCCCGGTGGCAATTCGGAATCACCACCGTCTACCACTTCATCTTCGTCCCGCTGACCATAGGACTGTGCCTGGTGGTCGCCTGCATGCAGACCGCCTGGGTGATCCGGAAGGACCCGGCCTACCTGCGGATGACGAAGTTCTTCGGGAAGATCTTCCTGATCAACTTCGCGGTCGGCGTGGTCACCGGGATTGTGCAGGAATTCCAGTTCGGCATGAACTGGTCCGCCTACTCGCAGTTCGTGGGCAACGTCTTCGGGGCGCCGCTGGCCATGGAGGCCCTGCTGGCCTTCTTCATGGAGTCGACGTTCATCGGCCTGTGGATCTTCGGTTGGAACAAGCTGTCGCCGCGGGCGCACCTGGCCACAATCTGGCTGGCCGCTTTCGGTACCAGCATGTCCGCCTACTTCATCCTGGCCGCGAACTCGTGGATGCAGCACCCCGTCGGCTACCGGGTGGTCCCCGGCACCCACCGGGTCGAGCTGACCAGCATCGTCGCGCTGCTGACCAATTCCACCGCGATCGCCGCCTGGATCCACGTGTTCGTCGCGTCCCTGATGGTGACGGCGGCCATGCTGATCGCGGTCAGCGCCTGGCACGTGGGCCGCAAGTCCCAGCTCGAGGTGTTCCGCCGGACCCTGCGGCTCGGCCTGGTGCTCATGCTGACCGCCGGGATCGCCACCGCGGTCACCGGGGACGTGCAGGCCCGGCTCATGGACTCGCAGCAGCCGATGAAGATGGCCGCCGCCGAGGCGCTGTACAACACCTCGGACAGTGCGTCCTTCTCGCTGTTCACCATCGGCTCGCTGAACGGCAGCAAGGAGGTATGGAGCATCCGGGTGCCTGACCTGCTCTCGCTGATCGCGACGCTGAACCCGCACGGCACCGTGCAGGGCATCAACAACGTGGAGCGCGCCTACACCGCCAAGTACGGGCCCGGGCAGTACAAGCCCATTATCCCGGTGACCTACTGGTCGTTCCGCCTCATGGTCGGCCTCGGCTCGCTGGCCGCGCTGCTGGCCGCGATCGGGCTGTGGCTGACGCGCCAGCGCCGCATCCCGCGCAGCCGCTGGTTCTACCGGATCGCGCTCTGGGGCCTGGCGCTGCCCTACCTGGCCGCCGCCATGGGCTGGATCTTCACCGAGATGGGGCGCCAGCCGTGGACGGTATTCGGCCTGCTGACCACCGCGCAGAGCAACTCGCCCGGGGTGACCGCCTCCTCGGTGATCATCTCGCTGACCGTGTTCACGCTGCTCTACGCCAGCCTCGCGGTCATCGCCGGATGGCTGACGATCCGGCACGTCAAGGCAGGCGCACCGGACGAGACGGCGGATACCGACGCGGGCAGCGCCGAGCCCCAGCCCGTCTTCCAGTACTGATCAGGAGAACTCCGTCATGAACCTCGCGACCTTCTGGTTCATTCTCATCGCGATCTTGTGGTCCGGCTACTTCGTACTTGAGGGATTCGACTTCGGCGTCGGCATCCTGCTGCCCTTCCTGGGCCGTGACGACACCGACCGCCGGGTCATGGTCAACACCATCGGCCCGGTCTGGGACGGCAACGAGGTCTGGCTGCTGACCGCCGGGGGCGCGACCTTCGCCGCCTTCCCGCTCTGGTACGCCTCCATGTTCAGCGGCTTCTACCTCGCGTTGCTGATCATCCTGGTCGCCCTCATCGTGCGCGGCGTCTGCTTCGAGTTCCGCAGCAAGGTGGAGAGCCCGCGCTGGCGGGCGAACTGGGACCGGGCCATCTTCGCCGGGTCGGCCCTGCCCGCGCTGCTGTGGGGGGTGGCCTTCGCCAACATCGTCCGCGGGGTCCCGCTGAACGCCGCGCACGTCTACACCGGCAACCTGCTCACCTTGCTCAACTGGTACGGGCTGCTCGGCGGGCTGGTCACGCTGAGCCTGTTCACCCTGCACGGTGCGATCTTCCTCGGTCTGCGGACCGCCGGCGAGCTCAGGCAGCGGGCCCAGCGGGCCGCCGTCCGTATCGCCCTGGCGGCCGTCCCGCTGGCCGCGGTGTTCCTCGCGGTGACCCAGTACAGCCACGGCAAGCCTGCCACCGACGTCACCGCGGCCGTCGCCGCCGTCGCCCTGATCGGCGGCGCGGCCGCCGCCGTCCGCGGCCGGGAGGGGTGGGCCTTCACCGGTACCGCTCTCACCCTGCTGCTGGCCGTCGCCACGCTGTTCGGCGATCTATGGCCGAACGTGTTCCCCTCGAGCACCTCGGCCGCTTTCAGCCTCACCGTCGCCAACGCCTCGTCGGCGCACTACACGCTGGTGGTGATGAGCTGGGTCGCGCTGATCTTCACCCCCATCGTGCTCGCCTACCAGGGCTGGACCTACTGGGTCTTCCGCAAGCGGCTGACCCGCTCCGACATCGCCCAGCCCCCGGTGACCGGGCCGGAGATGGAGCCGGTCGGCGGCCGGTCGTGAAACCACTCGACCCGCGGCTGCTGCGCTACTCGGCGGCGGCCCGCGGCTACCTCATCGTCACGGTCGTGCTCGGCCTGGCCGCCACCGCCCTGATCCTGCTGCAGGCCAGCCTGCTGGCGCACCTCCTGGCCAGCGCGGTGACCGGGACCGGGACGACCGTCCTGGCCGGATCGCTGGGCGTGCTGGCGGTGGTGCTGCTGGCCCGGGCCGCGACCGGCTACGGCGGCGAGGTCACCGCGCTGCGCGCCGCGGCCGCGGTCAAGTCCCAGCTGCGCCGCCGCCTGGCCGATCACGTGCTGAAGCTGGGCCCGTCCTGGCTCACGGACCATCGGTCCGGCGAGGTGACCACGCTGGCCACCCGGGGCCTGGACGCGCTCGACCCCTACTTCGCCCGCTACCTGCCCCAGCTGGTGCTGGCCAGCGTGGTGCCGGTCGCCGTGCTGATCCGGGTGGCGCTGGCCGACTGGATCTCCGGCGTCGTCATCGCGGTCACGCTGCCGCTGATCCCGCTGTTCGCCATCCTGGTCGGGCTGCACACCAAGGCGGTCACCCAGCGGCAGTGGCGGCTGCTGGCCCGGCTCGGCGGCCACTTCCTCGACGTGGTGGAGGGGCTGCCCACGCTCAAGCTGTTCGGCCGGGCCAAGCCGCAGGCGGAAGAGATCGGCCGGGTCACCGGCGAGTACCGCCAGGCCACCATGGCCACCCTGCGGGTGGCGTTCCTGTCCGCCTTCGTGCTGGAGCTGGCGGCCGCGCTGGCCACCGCCCTGGTCGCGGTCGAGGTCGGGCTGCGGCTGCTGGCCGGGCACATGAGCTACTCCACCGCGCTGCTGGTGCTGCTGCTCACCCCCGAGGCTTACCTGCCGCTGCGCGCGGTCGGCGCCCAGTTCCACGCCAGCACCGAGGGCGCCGCCGCGGCCGCCGACGTCTTCGCCATCCTCGATACCCCGGTACCCGGGCGGGTGACCAGCCCCGTACCACGGCCGGCGGACCTGCGAAAGGACACGATCAGGCTGAGTGAGGTCGGGCTGTGCTACCCAGGACGGGGCCGGGACGCCCTGTCCGGGGTGAGCATGACGATCCGGCCGGGCGACCAGATCACCCTGACCGGGCCGAGCGGGGCGGGCAAGACCTCGCTGCTCGCGCTGCTGCTCCGCTTCGCCGAGCCCACCGGCGGCCGGATCGAGGTCGGCGATACGGACCTGGTTCGTATCCCGCTGGCGGAGTGGCGCCGCCAGATCGCGTGGGTCCCGCAGGACCCGCACCTGTTCGCCGCGTCGGTAGCGGAGAACATCGCGCTCGGCGCCCCGGCCGCCCGCCGGGCGGCCATCGTGGCCGCCGCGCAGGCCGCCGGAGCCGACGAGTTCATCGATCAGCTGCCTCAGGGCTACGACACCCTGGTCGGCGAGGGCGGCCAGGCGCTGTCCTCCGGCCAGCGTCAGCAGCTCGCGCTGGCCCGCGCCTTCCTCCGCGACGCGCCGTTGCTACTGCTGGACGAGCCGGCCGCCCACCTGGACGCGAACACCGCCGCCAGGCTCGACGCCGCGCTGGCCATCCTGACGGCCGGCCGCACCGTGATCCGGGTCGCCCACGACCGGCGGCTGGTCACGGGGCGGGAATTCATCCTCGACCACGGCCGGCCGAAGTACGTAGCGCGGCTCCTGGTCGGGCCGGACGGCCGGGGAACGCGCCCGCTGGAGCCCGCGGATGCGCAGGCGGTGCCGTCATGACCGCGACCGCCCCGGTCCGCCCCGGGCCCGGTTCCCGGCGGCCCGCGCACTCCCTGCTCCGCCTGCTCCGGTTCGCCTTCGGCTCCTCCGGGCGCTCCGGGCTCTCCGGGGCCCGGCCGATGCGCCGCGAGCTGGTCCTCGCCGTGCTGGCCGGGGCGGGCGCCTGCGGGGCCGGGGTGGCGTTGCTGGCGACGTCGGGTTTCCTGCTGGCCCGCGCCTCGCAGCACCCGAACATCGTGGCCATCTCGGTCGCCGTGGTCCTGGTCCGGGCGCTGTCGGTGGGCCGGGGGGTGCTGCGCTACGCCGAGCGCCTGTTCTCCCACGACGTAGCCTTCCGGGTCCTGGCCGACGTCCGGGTGGCCATCTACCGCCAGCTCGAGCGGCTGGCCCCGGCTGGCCTGGCCGCGTTCCGTTCCGGCGACATGCTGGCCCGGCTGGTCAGTGACGTGGACGCCACCCAGGACCTGTTCATCCGCGGCATCGTGCCGCCGCTGGCCGCGGCCCTGGTGGGTGCCGGTGCCACCACGACGGTGCTGCTGATCCTGGCGCCCGCGGCCGGGGTACTCGCGGCGGGCCTGCTGGCCGCCGGGGTGCTGGTGCCGCTGGCCGCCGCCGCGTCGGCCCGCCGCGCGTCCCGGCGGACCGCGCCCGCCCGCGGTGAGCTGGGGGCAGCCGTCACCGATCTTCTCAGCGGCGCGGCCGAACTGCACGCGTTCGGCGCGGTCGAGTCCGGCCTGGGCCGGGTGCGGGCCGCGGATGCCGAGCTCACCGGGCTGGCTCGCCGTTCGGCCGCGGCGTCCGGCCTGGGCGTCGGCCTCACCGCGGCGGTCTCCGGCCTGACCCTGTGGGGCGTGCTGCTGCTCGGGGTGGCCGCCACCGGATCCGGCTCCCTGGGCCGGGTGCCGCTGGCCGTTATCACCCTCACCGCGCTGGCCGCGTTCGAGGCGGTTACGGCGCTCCCTGCCGCCGCGCTCCAGCTCGGCCAGGCCAAGAGCGCGGCGGACCGCATCGCGGCGGTGGCCGACGCCCCGGACCCGGTCGGCCGCCCGGTCCAGCCGTTCCCGCCGCCTGAGCGGCCGGTGACGATCTCGCTCAGCGGGGCTGCGGTCCGCTATCCGGGGCAGGTAACCGACACCGTTCGGGATATTGATCTTGATCTTCGGCCTGGCCGGCGGGTCGCCCTGGTCGGCGCGACCGGTGCCGGGAAGTCCACCGTGGCCGCGGTGCTGTTCCGGTTCGCCGACCTCAGCGCGGGCACGGCCCGGCTGAACGGCCGGGACCTGGCCGGCTACGACCCCGACGACGTCCGCGCGCTGGTCACCGGCTGCGCCGCTGACCCGCACATCTTCGACGCGACCATCCGGGACAACCTGCGGCTGGCCCGGCCGGCCGCCAGCGACGGCGAGCTGGCCGCGGCCGCGGACCGGGCCCGGCTGCTCGGCTGGATCGAATCGCTGTCACGAGGCTGGGACACCCCGGTCGGCACCCACGGGACCGCGCTGTCCGGTGGCCAGCGCCAGCGGCTCGCCCTGGCCCGGGCCCTGCTGGCCGACCCGGCCGTGCTCGTCCTGGACGAGCCCACCGCGCACCTGGACCCGGAGAACCGCCGCGCGCTGACCGCCGACCTGCTGGCGGCCACGGCCGGGCGGAGCACCCTGCTGATCACCCACGACCTGGAGGGGCTGGACCAGGTGGACGAGATCGTCGTGCTCGACCACGGTGAGGTAGCCGAACGCGGCACTCACGCCGAGCTGATCCGGGCCGGCGGGATCTACCAGCGGCTGTGCCGGGCCGGGACGTAGGTCCCGGAGCGCCGGGCCAGCTGGCCCTTGGGCTCCCGGCTGGCCTGCTGGTCAGCTGGGCAGTACCCGAGTACGCAATCCTGGAGGCCAGCGTGACCTGCACCCTGCACGTAGCGTGGGACGAGCGGCTGGCCGGCTACGACTTCGGCCCCGGTCACCCGATGGCGCCGCTCCGGCTCAAGCTGACGATGGAGCTGGCGCGGGCCTTCGGCCTGTTCCAGCTCGACGGCGTCTCGGCCGAAGTCGCGGCCCCGGCCACCCGCGCCGAGCTCGAGCTGTTCCACGACCCCGGCTACATCGACATCGTGCGGCTGGCCGGCAGCGGCCGAAGGCCGGCCCCGGGGCAGGAGAGCATGACCGAACGCGTACTGCTCATGCACGGGCTCGGCACCGAGGACGACCCGGTGTTCCCCGGCATGCACGAGGCGGCCGCCATGGTGGCCGGGGCCACGCTGGCCGCGGCCCGGGCCGTCTGGACGGGCGCCGCGGAGCACGGGGCGAACATCGCCGGCGGCCTGCATCACGCCATGGCCGGGAGCGCCAGCGGGTTCTGCGTCTACAACGACCCGGCCATCGCGATCGCCTGGCTCCTGAGCCAAGGTGCGGAGCGGATCGCCTACGTCGACGTGGACGCCCACCACGGGGACGGCGTGGAGCGGGCATTCTGGAACGACCCCCGGGTCCTGACCATCGGGCTGCACGAGCACCCGGACACCCTGTTCCCCGGGACCGGGTACCCGGCCGATACCGGGGGCCGTGACGCGGAGGGCTCGGCGGTCAACGTGGCGCTGCCCGCCCTGACCGGGGATGCCGGGTGGCTGCGCGCCTTCCACGCCGTGGTGCCGCCGCTGCTGCGGCAGTTCCGCCCGCAGATCCTGGTCAGCCAGCACGGCTGCGACTCGCACCGGGATGACCCGCTGACCAACCTGGAGCTGAGCATCGACGCGCAGCGCGCCGCGCACGCCGCGATCCACCGGCTGGCGCACGAGTACGCCGGCGGCCGCTGGCTGCTCACCGGGGGCGGCGGCTACGAGCACGTGCACGTGGTGCCGAGGAGCTGGACCCACCTGCTGTTCGAGGCGGCGGGCCATCCGCTCGAGCCGACCTCGGCCACCCCGGCGCTGTGGCGGGAGTACGTGTCCATGGTGACCAGCCAGGCCGCCCCGGAGACGATGACAGAAGGCGGCCGCGTGACGTTCGCTTCCTTCGACGACGGGCACGACCCGGCCGATCCGGTCGACCAGGCGGTCATGGCTACCAGGAAAGCCGTCTTCCCGCTGCACGGCCTGATGCCCTGAGCCGCTGTGCCCGCGGCGTGCGGCGGGTGCGGCGGCGCTGCCGGCCTAGGGGCAGGCGCGATAAGGGGGCGGCTCTCGGGGAGGGCCGCCCCGCGTGATGACTGTGACTGGAGTTAGCTGTGCTGCTCACTCCGGTTCTCCGGGGGGACGATGAGGACCGGGCAGTGGGCGTGCTGGGCGACCTGGCTGGCCACCGAGCCCATCATCAGCCGGGTGAAACCGCCCGCGCCACGCGAACCCACGACGATCATGTCGGCGTCCCAGCCGGCGCTGATGATCTCTTCGACGACGAAGCCGTGGACCGCCTTGACCGTAACGGAGGCGGGGCGGGGCTCGTCCAGCCCGGCCAGCACCTTGTCGGTCTCGGTCTGAGCCAGCTGACGGGCTTCTTCGGTCCGGACCGCGTCATCCGGGTAAATGGCCATACCGCTGTAGTAACCCCTGATGGCCTCGCTCACCGTGAGCACGGTGAGCGACACCTGACGGATGGCCGCTTCGCGCATGGCAAGCTCCAGGGCGCGCTGGGAATGGCCGGAACCGTCCACGCCCACGATGATTCCCGACATTTCCTTCTCCTCTGCTTCAGGGACTCTCTCGGCCCCTCCGCTACCGACGCTAGGCACGCGGGACCGGCCCGATAAGGGCCGTCCGGGCTGGGCGCCAGGGACCTAGGTCCTTAGCCTGGGGTGGACATAATGCCTAGAGTTGAGATGACACAAGGGCCTACAGAGCCCTTCACGAATATCAGGAGTTACCGTGACTAGTCCGGTGAGCGGCGCAGGGACGGACGAGACCAGGTCGCCGATCACGGTGTTCCTCATGGACGACCACGAGATCGTCCGCCGGGGCGTCCGCGACCTGCTGGAAGCCGAGCCGGACATCACTGTGGTCGGCGAGGCCGGCACCGCGTCCTCGGCACTGGCCCGCATCCCGGCGCTGAAGCCGGACGTGGCCGTCCTCGACGTGCGACTGCCGGACGGCGACGGGGTCTCGGTGTGCCGGGAGATCAGGTCGCGGATGCCCGAGGTGGCCTGCCTGATGCTGACCTCGTTCGGCGACGACGAGGCGCTGTTCGACGCGATCATGGCCGGCGCGGCCGGTTACGTGCTCAAGCAGATCCGCGGCACCGACCTGGTCGGCGCGGTGCGCACGGTGGCGTCGGGCCAGTCGATGCTGGACCCGCGGGCGGCCAGCCAGCTGATGGCCCGGCTGCGCGACCAGTCGGCCAAGCGCGACCCGCTGGCCGGGCTGAGCAACCAGGAGCGCAAGATCCTGGAGCTGATCGGGGAAGGACTGACCAACCGGCAGATCGGCGAGCAGATGTTCCTGGCCGAGAAGACCGTGAAGAACTACGTGTCCGCGCTGTTCGCCAAGCTCGGCATGGAGCGCCGGACCCAGGCCGCCGCCTACGCGGTCCGCGCCTTCGGCGACCACCACGACGCCGGCCACGAACCTCACTACGGTCCCGGCGAGTAGGGACCTTCTTCCCTACACGTCCCGCTACCGACCGGGCATGCTGAGCGCCATGTACTCCGACGGCTCGGCTCTGCGCCAACTGACCAGTGATGACAGCCTCAGGCTGCTGGCCACGGTGCCCATCGGGCGGATCATCTACACCCGCCAGGCGCTGCCCGCCGTGGAGCTGGTCAACTTCGCGTTCGACGGCGGCGACATCATCATCAGGACCGACCGCGGCGGCAAGCTCGCCGCCGCGACCCGCGGGACGATCGTCGCGTTCGAGGCCGACGTCGTGGACATGGAGCACCGTTCCGGCTGGAGCGTCACCGCCATCGGCCCCTCCCGGGCGGTGACCGACGCCGCGGACATTGCCCAGCTGCAGCGGATCGGCCTCGATTCCTGGGTCCCCGGCGACCGGGAGCATTTCATCCGGATCACACCGCAGCTGCTGAACGGCCGCTGGCTTGGTGTCGGCCACCAGGCCTTCGAGGTCGGCGGGGCGGCCTGATGGCCTGGCGCGCGCTCGGCTTCCTGGCCTAGTACCGGCGGCCGAAGGTCCGGCCGCGACGGGACCTTCGTAACTGCCCCGGTATGGCGCACCGGAGTGAGCTGGAACCATGAGCGAACCGATGACCACGGCAGAGATCACCCGCTACGTGGTGGCCAGGGCGATATGGGCACCCTCGGTGCACAACACCCAGCCATGGCGCTTCACCGCCGAGGACGGACCCCAGCTCGGCCTGTACGCCGACACCGGCCGACGGCTGGCCGCGGCCGACCCGGACGGCCGCGAGATGATGATCAGCTGCGGCGCCGCGCTGTTCAGCGTCCGGCTGGCGCTCAGATCCCTCGGTTACGTCCCGGAAACCAGCGTGCTGCCCGATCCGGGTCAGCCGGCGCTGGTGGCCCAGGTGTCGTGGCGGGAGCGCGCCGCCGCCGACGAGTTCGAGCGGCGGCTGTCCGGCCAGCTGCTCACCCGGCGGACCCACCGCGGCGCGTTCGACCCGGAGCCGCTGCCCCCCGACACGCTCGCGGCGCTGCGCGCGGGCGCGGCGCGGGAAGGGGCGGCGCTGCGCATCGTGGCGGACGACGGGCACCGGGCCGCCCTCGCCGCCGTCGTCCAAGCCGCCGAGCACCAGCTCCGCCGCGACGGCGACCGGCTCCACGAGCTCACCAGGTGGACGCCCGCACCGGGCAGCGCCAGCGGCGACGGGGTGCCCGCCACCTCCTACCCGGCGCGGGCCGAGCACACCGAGCCGGATTTCCCCGGACGAGATTTCGCCCGCGGGCACGGCTGGGGCCTGCCACCGCTCAGCCTGGCCATGTCACACCGGGCCGCCGGCGTGGTCGGCCTGCTCACGACGGCCGCCGACCGCCCGGCGGACTGGGTACACGCTGGCCAGGCCCTGCAGCGGATCCTGCTCACCGCCGGGGTCTGCGGGGCGGCGGTAGCGCTGCACAGCCAGCCGGCGGAACTGCCCGTGCTGCGCGAGTTCATCAGGACCCAGCTGAGCGACGATGCCTACCCGCACCTCGTGCTCCGGATCGGGCTGGTCGCCCAGGTGGCGGTCAGCGTGCGCCGTGATCCCGGCGACGTCCTGTTCCCGGCCGCTCCCTAGCGGTCCTCACCCGCGCGGTACCCGCCACTCCAGCCTGGTGCCAGGCGGGGAGGCACCCGGATCGGCGGGCTCGAACCTCAGCTCGCCGCCGAGCTTGTCGGCCCGGCTGGCCAGGTTGCGCAGCCCGCTGCGCCTGCCGTCGGCCGGGATGCCGATACCGTCGTCGGTGACCTGCACGCTCAGCATCTCGTCGGGACTCACGTCCACGATGACATCCACCCGGCTGGCCTGCGCGTGCCGGGCCGCGTTGGACAGCGCCTCGCGCAGCGCGGCGAGCGCCTGCTCGGCCACCTGAGGGCTGATGCCAGCGCCGAGGCCGGCGCCCAGCCGCAGCGACGGCGCGAAACCGAGCATGTCCGTCATCTCGTCGACCAGGCCGACGACGTCCCCGCGCAGGTCCCGCCCGGCCGGCATATCCCGGGCCTGCAGCGCGAAGATGGTGGCGCGGATGTCCTTGATGGTCTCGTCCATGGCATCGACCGCGTGGGTGATCCGGCTGGCCACCTCCGGCTTGGTGATCATCGGCATGGTGCCCTCCAGCGACATGCCGGTGGCGTACAGCCGCTGGATGACCAGGTCGTGCAAGTCATGCGCGATCCGGTCACGGTCCTCGTACAGCGACAGCCGTTCGGCCTCGGAGCGGCTGGCCGCGAGTTCGAGTGCGACGCCGGCCTGGGCGGCGAACGAGGCCACCACGTCCGCCTGGGACTGGGGGAACGGCAGCGCGCCGTGGCGGCGGCCGATGGTGAGCACGCCGCGGACGTTGCCCGGGGCGCCGAGCGGGAACACGATCGCGGGACCGATCTGGCCCATCGCCACGCGCGCGGCCTTCGCCGCGCGCTC
Source organism: Streptosporangiaceae bacterium (assembly GCA_050011155.1). GTDB lineage: Bacteria > Actinomycetota > Actinomycetes > Streptosporangiales > Streptosporangiaceae > Palsa-504. The sequence continues at coordinate 51,510 of JBEKJP010000017.1, read as the reverse complement.
GTCGCGAGCGAAGTCATCCGATACCAGCGGCTCTCCGGTGGCCTGGACCCGGCCGGACAGGGACTGGCCGGACGGCAGCGGCAGGCCGCGGGCGGCCTCGGCGCCCTCGCCGTCGGCGTAGCTGACCGTGAGCACCCGCCCGTCTTCTGTGGGCAGGGCGAGCAGCGCGAGATCGGCGCCGGATAGGAGCCTGGCCTGCTTGGTGATGCCCGCGAGCACCTCACCGGGCTCGGCACCGGACAGCAGCTGGGTGGTGACCTCGGCGCTGGCCTGGATCCAGCGCTGCTGGCGGCGGGCCGCCTCGTACAGCCGGGCGTTGTCCACCGCCACGCCGGCCGCCGAGCCCAGGGCGATCAGCACGGCCTCGTCGTCCTCGGTGAACTCGCCGCCGCCGCGCTTGTCGGTGAGGTACAGGTTGCCGAACACCTCGTCGCGGACCCGCACCGGCACGCCGAGGAAGCTGCGCATCGGCGGATGCCCGTCGGGGAAACCGGAGGAATCCGGGTGCTGGCTGATGTCCGCCAGGCGCAGCGGACGAGGGTCGTCGATCAGCAGGCCGAGCAGGCCACGGCCCTCGGGCCAGTGGTGGATCCGGACGATCTCGTCCTGGTTCAGGCCGACCGGGATGAACTCGGCCAGTCGCTTGCCCTCGCCGATGACGCCGAGCGCGCCGTAGGTCGCGTCCACCAGCCCGACCGCGGTCTCGACGAGCCGCCGCAGCGTGGATTCCAGGTCCAGGCCGGCGCCGATGGCAACGACCGCCTCGAGCAGGCCGCGCATCCGGTCCCTGGTCCCCAGGACGACCTGCAGCCTAACCTGCAACTCGGACAGGAGCTCGTCAAGCTGCAGGTGCGGCAGCAGGTCGGGGTGATGCTCCGCACCCGGTTCCACCAACGAGTCCTCTCCGAGGGAGATACGTCGTCAGGCTACCGGGCGGCGAGGCCGCGCGCTAGGCACCCTGGCTGCTCACTTCAGTAGCTCATAGCTCGGGTTGATCATGTTCGGCCGCCCGTCATCGCCGGTGCCGACCATGCCGTGCAGCCGGATCCGGCGTCCCGGTTCCATTCCGGCGATGTGCGCGCGCCCGTAGAACAGGGCGGTCAGGTCGCCCGTGGAGTCGACGACCTCGCAGGCCAGCATGGTGTGGTGCTTGGACGGCCGGACTTCGGCCGCGTGCAGGCGCCCCTGGATCGTGGCCCGGCCGGATGGCTGTAGTGACCCGATCGAGTCGGTGCCGTCAGGCGGGACGGGCCGCGCGTAGTCCCGCAAGCCGGCGGCCTGGCCGGACCGCCGGGCGTGCAAGGTATCGACCTTGTGCTGGACGTCAAAGGGGATGATCATGGCCGACGCGCCGTGGACCCGGCTGACCCGGCGGGCGATCCGGTCGGCGGTGTGGTCGTGCAGCAGCCGCCCGGCCAGCGCGGAGTAGCTGCGGCGCGGCAAGATGACCGTGACGTGGGTCCCGGCCGGGGCGGCCTCGGCCGCCGCCAGCTGCGCGGCGGCGTGCGCCAGCCGCCGGTCGGGGCAGTCGGCCAGGTCCAGCGGGATCTTGATCCCGGCGTCCAGCCATTGCTGGCGGAGCTTGTCCGCCCGCGCGCTGTCCAGGCTGAAGTGGATCGCGCGCAGCACGGACGGGTGCAGGCTCTTGGCGTACCTGATGGCGGCGATGGTGGCCAGGTCGTAGTTGTCGACCAGGAGCAGGACAACGCGCCGTGAGTAGTTCGGAGTATGCGGCTGCAGCTCGTCGCCGAGATCCTCGAGGATGGCCGCCTCCTTGCGGTACTGCCGGTTGAGCCGGATCAGCGCGTACACCAGGACCGGGAAGATGATGACGATGAGCCAGGCGCCCTCGGTGAACTTGACCACGGCGAACAGCACCACGACCAGTGCCGTGTAGACCCCGCCCGTGACGTTGACGGCCAGGCGGCGGCGCCAGCCCGGCTCCCGGGTCCGCCGGTGGTACCTGGCCATGCCGAAGCCGGCCATGGCAAAACCGGTGAACACGCCGATGGCGTAGAACGGGATGAGGGCGTCGACGGTGGCCCCGGCCACCAGCATCAGCGATAGCGAAAGCACGGTCAGCAAGATGATGCCGTTGGAGAAGCCCAGCCGGTGGCCGCGCCGGGTCAGCCAGCGGGGCAGGAAGGAGTCCTCGGCCACGAAGCTGGCCAGGAACGGGAAGCCGGTAAAGCTGGTGTTCCCCCCGGTGAACAAGATGGCGGCGGTCGCGACCTGCAAGCCGAAGAACATGACCTGCCCGGCCAGGGTAGACCCGAAGACCAGCCGGGCCTCCTGGGCCAGCACGGTCGGGAACCCGGCCGTGTACGGGGTGGCGTGCGTGACGTGCGCGAGCCAGGAGATGCCCGCGATCAGGAACACGACGATCGACCCCTGCCAGGCCAGGATCTGCCGCGCGTGCCGGTCCTCGGGCGGCTTCAGCGCGCTGACCGCGTTGGAGACGGCCTCGATCCCGGTCAGCGACGAGCCGCCGTTGGCGAAGGCCCGCGCCATGATGTAGAAGGCGCCGAAGGCGATCAGCCCCGAGTGCGTGCCGATGGCGACGGTACCCGGTCCGGTATGAGCGTGCGGCAGGCCGCTGGTCAGCTCGCGGGTCACGCCGACGATGACCATGAGGACCACCGAGCCGGCGAACAGGTAGGTGGGCGCGGCGAAGATACGCCCGGCCTCCCGGATGCCGCGCAGGTTTCCCAGGCACATGGCGGCGATCGCGGTCACGGAGATGACCAGCAGGATCTTGGGGCCGATGACCGGGAGCCTGGACAGCGCCGGGAACGCGGACACGATGGCCGCGCTGCCCGCGGCCGTCTGCACCGCCACCGTGACCACGTAGTCGATCAGCAGCGCGACGGCCGCCACCTGGGCGACCCGCGGGCCGAAGTTCTCCCTGGCCACGACGTAGGAGCCGCCCGCCCGGGTGTAGACGGACACCACCTCACGGTAAGACAGCACGACGAGCACGACACCGGCCAGGACCAGCAGCGTCATCGGCAGTATCAGCGTGAAGGCAGCCAGCCCGAAGAACGGCAGCAGCGCGTAGAGGATCTCCTCGGTGCCGTAGGCCGCGGAGGACAGGCCGTCGCAGGACAGCACGCCCAGCGCCAGCGGCCGGGACAGCCGCTGGTTCGACAGCTGCTCGGTGACCAGCGGCGGGCCGAGGACCCGGCGCTTGACCGCGTACCAGAACCCGTCGGGCACGTCGGCCGCCTGAGCCAGGGCGGGAACGGCTCGGGTGCCGTTTTTCAGCCCAGCCGGCCGGCCCTGCTCCGCCAGCCGGATGCCGATGGCCGCCATCTAGTCCTCCTCTTATGGGTATGCCTGAAGCTGGGTATGCCTGAAGCTGGGTATGCCTGAAGCTGGGTATGCCTGAAGCTGGGTATGCCTGAAGCCAACCGCCGCAGGCGGCCCGCAGCCAGAGTCTTTGGTGTGGGACCTTCGGCACTCGATGAGGTGATGTACGTCTCTGCCGGCCCCGAGCCGCGCTGGGCGAAGCTAAGGCCATGAACGCGAGATCCAAGTCCCCGTCGGCCGCGCCGGCCGGGCGGTGATCACGATGCACGCCTACGTCAGGGACGTCATGACCACCGAGGTGATAGCGGCCCGGCCCGACGCGTCCTATGCGGACCTGGCCGCACTGCTCCATGAGCACCGCATCGGCGGGTTTCCGGTCGTCGACGGCGAGGGAGTCGTGGTGGGCGTGGTCTCCGAGTCGGATCTGCTGGCCCGCCTGACTTCCGCCCGACCGCACCGCAAGCACGCCGATCCGGCCCAGCTGACCGCGGCCGACCTGATGAGCTGGCCGCCGACGACCATCGCCCCGGACGAGACGGCCAGGCACGCGGCCCGCCTGATGTACGCACGCAAGCTCAGGCGGCTCCCGGTGGTCGATCACCGGGGACGGCTGATCGGCATCGTGACCCGCGCCGACCTGCTGAGCGCCTTCACCCGGCCGGACGAGGAGATACGCCGCGAGATCACCCAGGACGTGATCGCGGACGGGTTCTTCACCGACCCGGACCGCCTCACGGTGACCGTGAAGGACGGCATCGTCACGCTGGCCGGGACACCCGGCAGCGTCATCCTCGGCCGTAACATCGCCGACCAGGCGCGGCACGTGGAGGGTGTGGTCGCCGTCCGCGACCGCTTCACCTACCCTGCTCCTGTGGCACGTTCAGCTTCTCAAGTCCCTTCGGATCCGGGACTTTAGTCCCCGGGTCTTCGGGCCGGAACGACCCTAGCTGCGGACCAGGCCGCGGTCATGATGACCGTGAGTAGAACTACAGGCCCATCGGGGCCCGTCGAGGAGGACGAGCACAATGGCAGCCAAGCCCATCGTGGCCGGTACGGATGGTTCTGAGGAATCCCTGCGGGCGGTCGGCTGGGCCGCCAGGGAAGCCGCGCTCCGCGGCGCCCCGCTGCGGATCGTAGCCGCGGCGGTGTTGCTGCCCCGGATGCTGTCCCGCGCGGGCGCGAGCCAGTACGACACGGTAACCGACGTCTTGGTCAAGGCGCGCGACAGCGCGCTGGCCGCCGCGGCCGAGCGGGCCGCCCAGGCGGCTCACGGCGTGCTGATCGACACCGACCAGCTGAGCGGGCCGCCTGCCGAGGCGATCGTCGCGAGCGGCTCCGGCGCGCTGATGCTGGTGGTCGGCTCCCGTGGCATCGGCGCCTTCACCGCCCTGCTGCTCGGCTCGGCCAGCCGCTACGCCGCCAGCCACGCCTCCTGTCCGGTCGTGGTCGTCCGGGACGAGGCCCCGAGCCCGCATGGCCTCGTCGGCGTGGGCGTCGGCGATCTGGATAACTGCGGCGACTCGCTCACCTTCGCCTTCGAGGAGGCGAGCCTGCGCCAGGCTAGTGTGCTGGCGCTGCATTCCTGGCACACACCGCAGACCGAGATCTCCCGGGCCGGACAGATGTTCACGGCGCCGGAGCAGCAGGCCGCCGCGGCGGACGCGGGCAGGCACCTGACCGCCCTGCTCGACGAATGGCGGGCCAAGTACCCCGACGTCCAGGTCAGCCAGGATGTCGTGCACGGTCACCCGGGCCGGGCGCTGGTCGGCCTGTCCGCCCGGGCCGACCTCGTGGTCATCGGCCGGCATGACCGGCATCCCGATCTGCAGGGCCCGGGCTCGGTCCGGCACGCCGTACTGAACCACGCGCACGGCCCCGTCGCCATCGTGCCCTCCGCCTGAACCAGCAACTCCGTCCTGTCCCGCCGGGGCTCCCGGCCGGACAGGACCTTGGTCCGCCCAGCTACGGGCCGAACGCCCTGCCGCCCGCATCGGCATGAGATCACGATGATGGTGCGGACTCGAGCAAGGAGGGCCAGTCATGACAATCAAGGCCATCGTGGCCGCTACGGACGGTTCTGAGGAGTCCCTGCGCGCGGTCGAGTGGGCTGCCGCGGAGGCCCTGCTGCGCACCGTGCCACTGCGGATCGTGTCCGCCATGTCGTTGCTGCCCTGGACCATTCCGCTCCAGCTGCGGCCGGACCGCGACCGCATCGCCGACCTCATCCGCTCCGAACGCGAGCAGGCCCTGAAGACGGCGGCGGCCAGGGCGGCCGGGCGGGCTCCTGGCCTGGTGATCGCGGCCGATCCGCTGGGGGGCCCGCCTGCCCAGACGATCGCCAGGATCGGGTCCAGCGCTTCGATGCTGGTCGTCGGCTCCCGCGGAATCGGGGCGTTCACGGCGATGACGCTGGGCTCGGTGAGCCGGTATGTGGCGGCCCACGCGGGCTGCCCGGTCGTGGTCGTCCGCGGCCAGGCCGCCGCCCCGCACGGGCAGGTCATCGTGGGCGTGGGTGATCCAGACGACTGCGCCGGCGCGCTCGCCTTCGGCTTCGAGGAGGCCGATCTGCGTGACGCCAGCCTGCTGGCGGTTCATGCCTGGCAGGCGCCCGGGCCGATGCCGGCCGATGCTTGCGTCGGACTGGCGGAAGTGCTGCGGACGTGGCAGGAGAAGTATCCCGGCGTCCCGGCCGGACAGGAGGTCCTGCCCGGCCACGCCGCCCGGGTCCTGGTGGGCCTGTCCGCCCGCGCCGACCTGATGGTGATCGGCCGGCGCGCGCGGCATGCGCGGCATGCCGACCTCCCCGGTCCCGGCTCTGTCCGCCATGCGGTGCTGAGCCACGCGCACGGTCCCGTCGTCATCGTCCCGTCATCGTGATGGCGGTCCCGGCCTGCTGAGCGCGGCGACGATCCTCATCGGAGGTTGCCCGCGGTGGCCACCATCAGGGCCTTGATCGTGTGCAGCCGGTTGTCGGCCTGGTCGAACACGACCGAGGCGGACGATTCGAAGACCTCCTCGGTCACCTCGAGGGCTTCGAGCCCACGCCGTTCGTACAGCAGCCGCCCGATCCCGGTCTCCCGGTTGTGCAGGGCCGGCAGGCAGTGCATGAACTTCACCGCCGGGTTCCGCGTGGCCGCGATCACGTCGTGGTTCACCTGGTACGGCAGCAGCAGGTCGATCCGCTCGTCCCAGTGCTCGGCCGGCTCACCCATGGACAGCCAGACGTCGGTGTACAGGAAGTCCGCATCCGCCACGGCGGCCGGCACGTCCGCGGACACTAGCAGCCGGGCGCCCGAGCCGGCGGCCAGCTTGCCGGCCATCTCCTGCACCCGGGCCGGCGGCTGCAGCGAGACAGGCGCGCAGACCCGCACGTCCATGCCCAGCATCGCCCCGGTCACCAGCAGCGAGTTCGCCACGTTGTTGCGCCCGTCGCCGAGGTAGCAGTAGCTGACCTCGGTCAGCGGCTTGCGGACGTTGTCTCGCATGGTGAGGATGTCGGCCAGCATCTGGGTCGGATGCCACTCGTCGGTGAGCCCGTTCCAGACCGGGACCCCGGCCCAGGCGCCGAGCGTCTCCACCGTCTCCTGCGCGGAGCCGCGGAACTCGATCCCGTCGAACATCCGGCCCAGCACCCGGGCGGTGTCCTTCGCCGACTCCTTGCGGCCGATATGCGAGTCCTCCGGTCCCAGGTAGGTCACGTGGGCACCCTCGTCGTGCGCGGCCACCTCGAACGCCGAACGGGTCCGGGTGGACGTCTTCTCGAAGATGAGCGCGATGTTGCGGCCGGCCAGCCGGTTGTTCTTCATGCCCATCCGCTTCTGCAGCCGCAGGCGGCGGCCCAGCTCGACCAGCCCGAGGAATTCGCCGGCGGTGAGGTCGGTCTCCTTGAGCAGGTTGCGTCCTTGCAGATTCATGGTGTGTCCTCGCACGTTCATCTCGTGCTCCCTTCAGGCCGGATCCCGTTCGATCGGGCAGGTCATGCAGCGCGGCCCGCCCCGGCCGCGGCCGAGCTCGCTGCCGGCGATGGTGATCACCTCGATGCCGTGCTTGCGCAGCATCGTGTTGGTCGCGACGTTGCGCTCGTAGCCGACGATGACGCCGGGGGCCACGGCGAGATAGTTGGTGCCGTCGTCCCACTGCTCCCGTTCGGCCGCCCGGATGTCCTCGTCGGTGCTCAGCACCGTGACCTTGTCCACCCCGAGCACCTCGGCGACCGTCTCCCACAGGTCGTGGTTGCGGGTGACCGAGACGGTGTACTCGCCCCCGTTCGGGGTCAGCGTCCAGGAACGGGGCTGCCGCTCCAGGTAGGGATACTGGACGAAGGTGTCGCGGTCGATCATGGTCATGACGGTGTCCAGGTGCATCATGGCCCGCGAGGCGGGCAGCTCGACCGCGATGACCCGGTTCGCCTGCCCGGCCCGGAACAGCGCGACCGCCAGCAGCTCGGCCGCCATCGGGGTGGACCGCTCGCCCATCCCGATCATCACCGCGCCGTGCCCGAGCACGTGCACGTCGCCGCCCTCGACCGTGGCGGGCTGGTGGTTCGCGTCGTCGTCGCCGTAGTACCGGGTGAACTCCGCGGTGGCGAACATCGGGTGGAACCGGTAGATCGCGCGACTGTGCAGGGACTCCCGCTGCCGGGCAGGCTTGGCCATCGGGTTGACCGACACGCCCTGATAGATCCAGCAGGAGTTGTCCCGCGGGAACAGGTGGTTGGGCAGCGGCGGCAGCACGAAGTCGTCGGCCCGGAGCATGTCCCACTTCAGGCTGTGCGCCCCGGCCGGGTGCAGGTCGGCCTTGAGCACGCCGCCGACCAGGAACTCGGCCAGCGCCGGCCCGTCGAGATCGTCGAACAGCCGGCGCAGCGGCGCGATGAGGTTGGGCCCGAGCATCTCCGCCGTACACAGCCGGTCCAGGACGAAGGCCCGGCCTTCGGGCAGCTCGAGGGTCTCGCCCAGGAGCTGCCCGAAGTAGTGGACCCGCACGCCCTTCTCGCGGAGCGCCTCGGCGAACGCGTCGTGCTCCTCCTTGGCCTTGGAGGCCCAGAGCACGTCGTCGAAGAGCAGCTCGGCCGCGTTCCGCGGGGTCAGCCGGGACAGCTCCAGGCCGGGCCGGTGCACGATGACCTGGCGGAGCTGGCCCGCCTCGGACTGGACGCTGAAGGTCATCTCAGGCCTCCGGTCCGTTGTCAGCCGGGGTCGCGACCTGGCCGGTGTCCTCCCGGTGCGCCTTGAGGAAGGCGTACAGGACCACGCCCGCGAGCACCAGGATCAGGGCCTGGTACACCGACTGGTAGCCGGCCGCGAACGTGACCCACATCGAGAACAGCACGCCGGCGCCCGCGATGACCAGGTCCCTGGCCAGCGCCCAGCCCTGCACCCGGCGCCGCTTCGACACCAGGTAGGCCAGCTGCGCGGCGGCCGAGAATAGGTACGGGATGGCGACGGTGACCACGGTCAGGTCCACCAGGTCGGTGAACACGGTCAGCCCGGTCGCGGTGGTGTAGCTCCACAGCATCAGCAGGGAAGGCAGGAACGCCGCCGTCAGCACGCCGAACCACGCCGTGCCCTTGCGATCGGTCCAGGCGAACGCGCGCGGGAACAGGCCGTCCTCGGCCGCGGCCCGTGCCACCTCGGTGGTGACCAGCGTCCAGCCGTTAAGCGCGCCGATGCCGGAGGTCACGGCGAGCGCGGCCACCAGCTTGCCGGCCCAGGCGCCGTGGGTGAAGATCGTCGCGAACGCGGTCACGAACGGCGCCGTGTTGCCGACCAGCGCGTGGTGCCGGACCAGGCCCATGACCGCGGCCGACACCACCAGGTAGAGGATGGCGCTGGCACCCGTACCGAGCAGCGAGGCGCGGCCCACGTTGACCCGCGGGTTCTTCACCCGCTTGGCGGTGATCGCCGCGACCTCGACCCCGATGAAGGAGAACAGGGCCACGCCGGCCGCGATGCCGATCGCGCCGTACAGGCTGCCGCCCGAGGCGTTGAACGGGCCGAAGTTCGCCTTGCTGACGAAGAACCAGCCCACCACGCCGACGAACAGCAGCGGCAGGAACTTGAGGATCACCGTCAGGTTCTGGAACCAGGCCATCTGCCTGACCCCGGCCAGGTTGATCACGGCCGGGATCCACAAGCCGGTCAAGGCGATGCCCCAGTTGCCGAGGCCCGACGGCTTGATGCCGAACAGGGCGTCGACGTAGAACACCCAGGCCGAGACGATGGCCGCGTTGCCCGCCCAGGCCTGGATCCAGTAGCACCAGCCGGTCAGGTAGCCGGCGAAGTCGCCGAACTCGTGCCGGGCGTAGGCGTAGAGCCCGCCGTCGGACTTCGGGATCCGCCGGGTCAGCTGGCCGAAAAGCACGGCCAGCAGCATGGCGCCGACGGCGATGACGCCGAGGACGGCGATGGAGCTGGTCCCCGCTCCGGCCAGCACGGCCGGCATGGCGAAGACCCCGGTCCCGACGATGCTCCCGACGACCAGGCCGGTCGCCGACGTCAGGCCCAAGGCGTGGGCCTTGCTCTGAGCCCGGCTAGGCGCGGGTTCCTGATCGTGCCCGCGATACCGCGGATGGATGAGGATAGACATCGAAGCCTCCTCCCGGGCGCCCTCATGAGGCACCCCGAGTGGACTATTCAACTCATTTCTCCTCAGCATTCCCACGGGGAGAACTGGGCTGGCAGGGGCTTAAGTCCTTGATCATCCGGGGCGGACGACCGCGACCGGGCCCGGCGCGTACTGCGGCCCCGGCTACCGCCAGCCTTCTCACCCTCCCGGCGAGCCAATAGGGCACAAGGTCCCGATACCCGGTTCCCGGTAGACCCTGCCCGGGCCGGGACGGGCGCGACAGGCTTGGAGCCCAACTCACCGCCGGGAGGTGAATGCCATGCGCGACCGCGCGAACGGCAGACCGGACAGGCGCCTGGTCCGGATGGTCCGATGGTTCGGTTTCGACCACAACCCGCTGCGCCGCGGTACGGACCGGATCGAGGCCGCCTTGCGGCTGGTCCTGGTCATCGCGCTCGTGGTGGCGGTACCCGCCGGTGCGGTTGCCGTCGGGCGATGGGCCGACCACCGGGCGCTGCGTCTGGCTCAAGCCGAGCAGGTGGGAGATCATCTCGTCACCGCGGTCCTGCTGCAGAACGCCCCGGCGTCCGGGCCGCCGGATCCGTACACGTCGGTGCAGATCACCTGGGTGCTGGCCCGCTGGCAGCCGCCGGGGCACCCGCCCCGGACCGGCGAGATCCTGGCCGTGGCCGGAGCGCTCAAGGGCAGCACGGTGCGGACCTGGACCGACCCGTCCGGCGAGGTCACCGACCCGCCGTCGGACCACCGCGTCATCGTCGGCTACGTCTGCCTCGCCGTCATGGCCACGTGCCTGCTGTCGTGGCTGGTGCTAATGGCCGCCTCCGGGTTCGTCCGCCAGGCGCTCGACCGCCGGCGGCTGGGCGCCTGGGAATCCGAATGGCGGGCGAGCGGCCCGCACTGGAGCGGCCACCGCGGCTGAGACGCCGCCGGACTCCGGGCCAGTTACGTGGCGCGGGCCTGGATGGCGGTCAGCGCGATCGTGTAGATGATGTCCTCGACCAGGGCGCCGCGGCTGAGGTCGTTCACCGGCTTGGCCAGGCCCTGCAGCATCGGGCCGATGCTGACAACCCGCGCGCTGCGCTGCACGGCCTTGTAGGTCGTGTTGCCGGTGTCCAGGTCGGGGAAGACGAAAATGCTCGCCCGGCCCGCCACCGGGCTACCGGGTCGTTTGGCCTGCCCGACCGAGGCGATGGCAGCGGCGTCGTACTGCAGCGGGCCATCGACGGGCAGATCCGGCTGGCGCTCGCGCACGATCCGGGTGGCCTCGGCCACCTTGTCCACGTCCGCCCCCGTCCCTGAGGTCCCGGTGCTGAAGCTGATCATCGCCACCCGCGGCTCGATGCCGACCACCCGGGCCGACGCCGCACTCTGGATGGCGATGTCGGCCAGGTCCTCGGCGTCCGGCTGCGGGTTGACGGCGCAGTCGCCGTAGACGACGACCTCATCGGGCAGGCACATGAAGATGATCGAGGAGACCAGGCGGGCGCCCGGCTTGGGCCCGATGATCTGCAGCGCGGGGCGGACCGTGCTCGCGGTGGTATGCACCGCCCCGGAGACCAGGCCGTCGACCTCGCCCCGCTGGAGCATCATCGTGCCGACCGTGACCGGGTCGGCCAGGTGCTCGCGGGCTACATCCTCGCTCCAGCCTTTGTGCCGGCGCAGCTCGACCAGCGGGGCGACGTAGCGCTCGGCGACGGCACGCGGATCGACCACCGTGACGCCCTCGGGCAGGTTCAGGCCGAGCTGCGCGGCCTGGGCAGCCACCTTGTCGGGGGCGCCGAGCAGCAGGCACCGAGCGATGCCGCGTTCGGCACACGCGACCGCGGCCCGGACGGTCCGGGGCTCGGTCCCCTCCGGCAGGACGACCAGCGCGTCAGCGGCCCGGGCCTGCTCGGCCAGCTGATAGCGGAACGCCGCCGGGCTCAGCCGCCGCGACCGGGACACGCCCGTCAGCGACTCCAGCCAGGACGGATCGAGCGCATCAGCCACGTTGTCGGTCACCCGCTCGATTCGTTCCAGGTCATCGACTGGCAGCCCCGGGTCGAGATCTCGCACCCGCATGGCGGTCTGGTAGCTGTCGTCGTCCACAAGCAGGACCGGCAGGCCGACGGCCGCGGTAGCCCGGGTGAGCTTGCTGATCCTGGGATCGGGGGCGGTCCCCGTGCTCAGCAGCAAGCCGGCCAGGTGGGTCCCGCTCAGCTCGGTCAGGTATGCGGCCATGATCACCTCGTGCCGGTCGCCGGGGACCACCACCAGCCTTCCGGTGTCCAGGGCGCGAATGCCGCCCGGAATCCCCTGGGCGAATACCGCCACCTCCCTGATGCGGCGGGACATATCGCCCTCATGCAGGATCCGCGGCTGCAGGTGGCGTACCAGATCGCGCATCCTGGGCCACGTCAGCCCGGGACGGTGCGGCACCGCCGCCACGACGGAGAGCTGCCGCCTGGCCAGGGCGGCCCGCAGTCCGGCCGCCACGACGGCACCGGCGGCGGGCAGGCCGTGGATCACGCAGCCGACCACCCGCGCCTGCTCGCCGGCCACGTAGCCGCTGGCTGCGATGGCAAACTGCTCGGCCAGTCCCTCCACGTCGCCATTCGCGGGCCAGTAGCCGGCCAGCACGACATCGGCGTCGAGCGCACGGGCCAGCGCCTCGTTGAGCGAGCTGGCGTACAGCCTTGAGGGCGCCGGGCTGAGGCCCTGGATCACGACCACGTCGGACCCGTCGTAGACCGGCTCCCAAGCCGCGACGATCTTTTCCAGCACGACCTCCAGCTCGCCCTGGCTGAGCTGCTGCTCCAGGAGGGCGGTGCTGAGCGGTTCCGGGGGCCGGAGCGCGGCGACCGCGGCCACCAGCTCGGCGGACCGGTCCGGGCCGCCGTCGGCGCTGGGTTGTGCCACTGGTTTGACGAAGGCGACCTTGACGCCCTGCCGGTCCAGCGCCCGCAGCAGCCCCAGGCACGTCCGGGCCAGGGCGGAATGATCGGCGACCGGCGCGACGAGCAAGCTGCGGGCCATCTGGTATTTCTATCAGCCTACAGGCATGCCGTAGCGGAGGGCGGGTACGGCCGCGGCGATCTCCAGGAGGCGGTTGTACTTGGCCACGCGTTCGCCGCGGGCCGGCGCGCCGGTCTTGAGGTGGGCGCAGCCGGTGCCGACGGCCAGGTCGGCGATGAAGTGATCCTCGGTTTCCCCGGACCGGTGTGAGACGAACTGCCGGTAACCCGCCTGACGGCAGATGGCCATGGCCTGTAGCGTCTCGGTCACGGTGCCGATCTGGTTGAGCTTGATCAGCGCGGAGTTGCCGATGCCGCGGGCGATCGCGCCGGTGATGATGGCCGGGTTGGTGCAGAAGATGTCGTCGCCGACTAGTTCCGTGGTGCCGCCCAGACGGGCGGTGAGCGCGATCCACCCCTGCTCGTCATCTTCGCCCAGCCCGTCCTCGATCAGGTGCACGGGGAACTGCCTGGTGATGGCGGCCAGCCGGTCGATCATGTCAGCGCTGGACAGCAGGTCGCCGGCCACCCGGTAGCGGCCGTCGGGCTGGCGGAACTCCGAGGCGGCCAGGTCGAGGGCGATGGACACGCCGTCGGCTCCGGCCTTGTAGCCGGCCGCGGTGATGGCCTCGACGATAAGGTGCAGGACCTCTTCCGGGTTGTCGATCTCCGGGGCGAAACCGCCCTCGTCCCCCAGCCCGGTGGACAGCTTGCGTCCCGAGAGCTCACGGCGCAGCGCGCTGTAGACCTCGGCGCCCGCACGGACCGCCTCGGGCATCGACGGCGCCCCGACTGGCGCGATCATGAATTCCTGGAAGTCGAGCGCGTTAGGCGCGTGCACGCCGCCGTTGAGCACGTTGAAGTGCGGCACCGGCAGCGAGGGCGGGACGCCGTCGGGCGTGATCCACTGCCACAGCGGGATCCCGGCCGAGGCGGCCAGCGCCCGGGCCAGTGCCATCGAGGTGCCCACGGTGGCGTTGGCGCCCAGCCGGCTCTTGTTCTCGGTGCCGTCGAGGTCGATCATGGCCCGATCCGCCTCGGCGAGCGAGGTCCAGGACCGGCCGCGCAGGAGGTCACGGATCTCGGTGTTGACGGACGCCACCGCGCCGAGAACTCCCTTGCCCTCGTACCTGTCCGGGTCGCCGTCGCGGCGTTCCACGGCCTCCCGGGAGCCGGTCGAGGCCCCGGACGGGACGCCGGCCCGGGCGGTCGTGCCGTCGGCGAGCCGCACCGTGACCGCCAGCGTGGGCCGGCCGCGCGAATCCAGGATCTCCAGTGCCGAAAGGTCCGTCACGTCGAAGACTGTCATCCTCTGTTCCCCATCTCTCACTGTCTATGTCTCATACCGACCGCTGGCACCGTTCGAGGCGCTGGCGGGTCAGCCATCCGGTCATGCCGAGCCCGACGGCGAAGCTGGCCGCTGCCAGCCCTTGGGCCAGCTCGACCCGTTTGGCGATCTGGGCTTGCTGCATCGGCGGGGCGACCGCGTCGCCTGCCTGGTTGATCCACACCGTCACCCGGCTGCCGGCCTTCGCCCCGGCGGGCGCGAAGACCAGGCCGGTACGGAGCAGCCCGTCCGGGCCCCGCCACTCCGCGAGCGTGTCCGGAACCCCTCCGGTCCCGTGCCCGCGCCTGTGGGAGGCCTCGAGCAGGGTCGCGGGGACCTGGCGCAGGGCCGCCCGCTGCGCCTGCGCGGCGCGGGAGAAGGTGCCATCGGCCCACCGGCCCGCGGCGTACGCGACGAACGGGGACGCCCCCATCCACGCGGCCATCAGCACGCCGTACACCGCGTTCTCCGTCCGGTCCACCCGGCGGCTCGCGGCCTTGGCTCCGGTCTTCATCGATCTCACCTTCCCTAGTCGAGGTGGTCGGCGATATCCACGTTCGGTGCCAGCGGCCGGGCCGGCCAGGGGCCGACCGCCCGTACGGCCGGGACCTTGGTCCCGAGCCGCCCGGGTCGCGATGTACGGCTCGCTGGCGATTCCGGCTGGGAGCGTCCTCAGACCGCCTTCGCGGTCACGTCGGCACTGGAGCGAGGACCCGGAGCGGGCAGCGGCCGGGGGCCCAGGGATGACCCGCGCGGGAGCCTAGCCAACGCGGTGTGCTCAAGGCGGTCACTGGGGCAGCCGGCGCAGGAACGGGTCGGCGAGGTGCTCGCTGGTCACCCGGATGCGCGCGTCCACGGCGATGACGCCGTCCGCGCGGACGATGACCGGGTTGAGGTCAAGCTCGGCGACCTGGGGCAGGTCGTCGGCGAGCCGGGAGACGCGAAGGAGGGTGTCGCGCAGCGCCTCGGTGTCGGGCGCCTGCTCCAGCAGGGCCGGTGCCGCGCGGATGGCGTGGATCAGGTCCTCGGCGTCGGCGTCGGTGAGCGGCGCGAGGCGCGCCGCATGGCCGTCGAGCACGCCGGTGGCGATGCCGCCGAGTCCGAACACCACCACCGGGCCGAATACCGGTTCCTGCACGACGCCGGCCAGTGTCTCGATGCCGCCGGTGATCATGGGCTCGACCAGCACCCCGGACATCCGCCCGGCGAAACGGGCTTGCAGGCGGCCCATCGCGGCACGTACCTCATCGCCGCCGTGCAGGTCCAGCTCGACCGCGCCTGCCACGGTCTTGTGCAGCACGCCGGGCACGTCCGCCTTGAGCGCCACGTGACCGCCCAGTCCGGCCGCTGCCGCCACGGCCGCGTCGGCGTCGGCGTCGGCGACCCGGCGGAACTCCACCATGGGCAGGCCGTAGCAGCGCAGCACGCCGTCGGCCTCCTCCGCGGACAGCCAGCCGCCGCCCGGCATCCGGGCCAGGAACGAACTGACGATCGAGCGGGCCAGGCCAGCCCGGACGTCGGTGAACTCCGGCACGGTGCCGGCGGCCCGGGACCGCCAGGTGCCGTAGCGGGCGGCCCGGGCCAGCGCCCGGGTGGCCGCCTCGGGATAGGCGTAGGCGGGTACGGACGGGGCGGTCCCATCGCCCGGCAGCAGCCGGACGGCCTCGGGCTGGTCCAGCACCACCGCCGTCACCGGGACCGGCAGCCGGGCAGCGGACAGCACCGGGATCAGGCCGGGCGAAGCGCTCTGCACGAGCACGACGATCAGCGCGGTGACGCCCTCCTCGGTGGCGGTGATGCGCAGCGCCTCGGCGAAGGCCCGCGGGCTGACCGCGGCGGTGGTATCCACCGGGCCGTCCACCGCTGCCGCGGCGGGCAGCACCTGGCGCAGGCGGCCCCGGGCCGGCCCGCTGGTCAGCGCCACGGCTAGGCCGGCGTCAGCGCAGGCGTCGGCGGCGAGCACGCCCGCACCGCCACCGTTAGACACGATGGCGACAGTGGAGCCCGCCGGAACCGGCTGGGAGGACATCAGCACGGCCGCGTCGAGCAGTTCGCCGAAGCTGGTCGTTGCGATGATGCCCGCCTGCTCGAACAGGGCCTGCCGGGTGATCAGCGACGCGGTGGCCGCCGCGGTGTGTGAGACGGCGGCCCGCTGATCCGGAGCCGAACGCCCGGCGTGAACCGTCAAGATGGGGATCCGGCCGCCGACCCGGCGGGCGACGTGGGCGAACCTGCGTGGGTTGCCGAACGATTCCAGGTGCAGCACGGCCAGTTCCGTGGTGCTGTCGGACTCCAGCCACTGCAGCATGTCGGTACCTGAGACGTCCAGCTTGTCGCCGAGCGAGGCGAAGCAGGAGATCCCCATGCCCAGCCGGGAAAACTGCTCGAGCAGCGCCCCGCCCACCCCGCCGGACTGGGCGATCACGCCGGTGCGGCCCGGGGCGGGATGCTGAGCGGCCTGGGTGGCCGCCAGCCCGATCCCCGGCACCGCGACTCCGGCCGAGGCCGGGCCCGCCAGCCGCATGCCCGCCCGGCGAGTGACCGCCAGCAGCCGGGCTTCCTGCGCCGGGGTCAGTCCCGCGGTGATGACCGCCAGCGACCTGACGCCGCGGTGCCCGCACTCCCCGGCCACCTTGGCCACCTGGGACGCCGGCACTGCCACGATCGCCAGGTCAGGCGCTTCGGGCAACGCGGCCACCGACGGGACGCAGGGGATGCCCTCGATGTCGCCAGCGTGCGGGCTGACCGCGTACACCCGGCCAGCGAAACCGGCGTCGCGGATGTTCAGCAGGATCGCCCGGCCGGCTGAGCCGGGACGGCGGCCCGCGCCGATCACCGCGACCGACCGGGGCGCCAGCAGCGACTCCAGGCTGGCCACATCAGCATGCAGGTCCCGGCCGGCCACCGCGTCCAGATAGGGGCTGGCCTCCCCGAGGGCCGCCAGGTGCGGGATCGGCATGGACAGATCCACCACGCCGTCGCTGACCTTGCGCCGCAGCGCCAGCCCCGAATCGCTGAGCAGGCGCAATACGGCATAGTTGTCCGCCAGCACCTCAGCGGTGAAGGTCTGCACGCCGCGGGCCCGGGCCAGGGATACCAGGTGCTCGAGCAGCAACGTGGCGACACCGCGCCGGTGCATGCCGTCGGCGGCGGCCAGCGCGACCTCCGCGGTCACGCCGTCCGGGTCCAGCTCGTAACTGGCCACTCCCGCTAGTTCGTCGCCCAGCAGGCCGAGCAGCGCCACCATGCCGGGGCGGTCGTCACGGCATATCCGCCGCGCCTCATGTTCGGCCGACACCCGGCTCGCGCTGAAGAAACGGAAGTACAGGTTCTCCATCGACATCGCCTCATGCAGCCGCTGGACCGCCTCGTAGTCCTCCGCGCCAGGCGGCCGTATGGTCATGGTGGTGCCGTCGGCCAGCAGCGCGTAAGAGCGCCCGGCCCCTCCGGACGCCGCGGGCCCGGTCAACCGGTCACCGCCGCGAGCCCGCCGCGCTGTCTTGCCGGAGGAAGCTGGTGATCACCGGTCCGACCTGTTCGGCGCTGTCGATCAGGACTAGGTGCCCGCCACCCGCGACGACATGCAACCTGGCCCGCGGGATCAGCGCCGCCATGACCCGGTGGTTCAGCAGCGGCGTGACCGGGTCGTCGTCGCCCACGAGGACCAGGGTGGGCTGGTCGATGGCCCACAACCAGGGCAGGCTGGTCCAGCCGAAGAGCCCGGCCATCCGGTACAGGGCGGCCCGGGTGTCCGTCGGGCGCTTGATGTGCATCGAGCGGACGATTTCCGGCTCGGTGCGCAGTCGGCCGCCGAACATATGTCCCGCCACCCGTTCCAGCCGCTCCGGATGGTAGCTGCCGGGATGGGCGAAGTGCCAGAGCGCTCGCAGGTTGCCCGGCATCGCCCCGCCGCCGAAGGAGGTCGACACCAGCACGAGCCGGCGCACCCGCCTGGGGTGCGAGAATGCCATCTGCTGGGCGACCGCGCCGCCGAACGAGGCACCGAGCACGTGCGCGGACTCTATGCCCAATGCGTCGAGCACCGCTGTGCCCATCTGGGCCAGTGACCACATGCTCAGCGGATACGGGGGTCGCTGCGACCGGCCGATGCCCGGCGGGTCGAACGCGATCGTCTGGAACCCGGCCAGATGCGGAAGCAGGCGGTCCCAGAGGCGCACCTCGCCCCAGATACCTGAATAGAGCAGCAGCGGCTCGCCCTCCCCGTGGACCTGGACGTGGATCCGCAGTCCCCTGATGCGTAGCTGCACGTCCCTGGCTGGTGTGGCCGACGTAGTAGTGGTCATCTGACCCTCCTAGCTGCCGCGATCGGCGTACACCCGGCGGGCTCAGCCGACACCATCAGATTACCGGCCGGTAATTGAGATGAATACATAGTGCTGGTGCGGGATGGACGAGCCCACGGACCTCAGCCCGCGATAGGCGGGACCTTCGCCCCCTATCCGGC
Organism: Streptosporangiaceae bacterium; assembly: GCA_050011155.1. Classification (GTDB taxonomy): domain Bacteria; phylum Actinomycetota; class Actinomycetes; order Streptosporangiales; family Streptosporangiaceae; genus Palsa-504. The sequence continues at coordinate 32,828 of JBEKJP010000017.1, read as the reverse complement.
GACTGAACGGTCAGTAGCGTCCCTGGCCATCAGAGCTTTTCGCCCAGCACCGGACCGCCGCAGCCGGCCAGGGCCGAGCTTCTCACCTGAATCCTGGGAGGGCGCCCCGGTGTACACATTTACCCAGCCGCTCACCCAGGCACTCGGCACCGCCGCCGACTCCTGTGCCGTCGTCTGCCAGGACAGACGCCGTACCTACGCCGAGCTCGGCGCGCGCTGCCGCCGGCTGGCCGGCGCGATGCGCGAGCTGGGGCTGGCGCCGCAGGACCGGGTCGGCGTGGTCGCCCTCAACTCCGACCGCTACCTCGAGCTCTACCTCGGGCTGCCGGCCGCGGGTTACGTGCTGGTCCCGGTCAACTCGCGGCTCGCGCCCGCCGAGATGCGGGCCATCCTGGACGACGCCGGGGTCAGCGTGGTGTTCGCCGACTCCGACTATCCGGGGACCGCCGGCGCCGGCCGGGTGCTGACCATGCCCGGTGACTACGAGGACCTGATCGCCGCGGCGGACGAGGTGACGCTCGGCGAGGGAGTGACCGAGAACGACCTGGCCGTCCTGTTCTACACCTCGGGCACCACGGGCGCGGCCAAGGGAGCCATGCACACCCACCGCAGCCTGGTCTCCAGCGGGCTCCACTTCATGGCCACCTGGCCCTTCGACCGCCAGACACGGTGGCTGGTCGCCTCCCCGATGTTCCACACCGGCGGGATACTCGCCACGCTGGCCACGGTCTGGGCGGGCGGCACCCACGTCATCATGCCCCGGTTCGACCCCGACCTGGCCGTCGACCTCATCGAGCGCGAGGCGGTGACGCATACCCTGCTCGTGCCCACCATGCTGGCCGCGGCGGCCGGCGCCCAGCTGGCCCGGCCGCGAGACGTCAGTTCGCTGCGGTACCTGAGCCACGGCGCCTCGCCGATCTCCGCCGAGACGCTCCGGCGGACCCGGCAGGCCTTCCCCGCCGCCGAGCTGCTGCACGTCTACGGGACCACGGAGACCACCCCGATCACCACCCTGCTGCCGCACGAGGAGCGCATCCTGGACACCCCGCTGGTCCGCTCGTGCGGCCAGCCGGCCACGGGCGTGGAGATGCGGGTCGTCAACGACGCCATGGAGGACCTGCCGCCGGGTGTGGTCGGCCAGATGGCCGTGCGCAGCCCCAGCGTCATGGCCGGCTACTGGCGCCAGCCGGAGGCGACGGCCGAGGTCATGCACGGCGACTGGTACCTGACCGGGGACCTCGGATACCGGGATGAGAAGTTCTACGTCTACCTGGTCGACCGGGCCAAGGACATGATCGTCAGCGGCGGCGAGAACATCTACTCCACCGAGGTGGAGGATGCGCTCGGCAGCCATCCCGCGGTCCGGGAGGTCGCCGTGTTCGGCGTGCCCGACCCGCGCTGGGGCGAGGCGGTCTACGCGGTGGTGACCGCCGGGCAGCAGGTAACGGCGGACGTGCTGGTCGCGCACTGCCGCGAGCGGATCGCCGGATTCAAGGTGCCCAGGCGCATCGAGTTGCGCGCCGAGCCGCTGCCCAAGTCGGCGGCCGGCAAGATCCTCAAGCGAGACCTGCGCGAACCGCACTGGGCAGGTCGGCAAACGCAAGTCTCAGGAGGCTGACGATGCAAAGCACGATGATGGACTTTCCGCTCACGGTCGGGCATATCTTCGCGCACGGCCGGACCACCTACGCCGACAGCGAAGTCGTCACCAACGAGGCTGACGGGGTACGCCGGATCACGTTCAGGGCCCTGGCGGACCGCGCTGAACAGCTGGCGGCCGGCCTGCGCCGCCTGGGCGTCGAGCCGGGCGACCGGGTGGCCACCTTCGCCTGGAACACCCAGGAGCATCAGGAAGCGTACTTCGCCATTCCCGGCATGGGCGCGGTGATGCACACCATCAACATCCGGCTGTCGGCGGAGCAGATCCGCTACGTCATCGGCCACGCCGAGGACTCCGTGCTCATCGCCGACGCCAGCCTGGCACCGATCCTCGCACCGGTCCTGGCGGCCGGCGGGGACGAGCTCAAGACGCTCCGCCATCTGATCGTGTACGGCGAGAGTGACCGTTCCGCGCTGCCCGCGCACCTCGACTACGAGGAACTGCTGGCCGCCGAACAGCCCGGGTACCAGTGGCCGGAGATCGACGAGCACGCCGCGGCCGCGATGTGCTACACCAGCGGGACCACGGGCATGCCGAAGGGCGTCGTCTACAGCCACCGTTCGGCATTCCTGCACACGCTGGGCCTGTGCTCCGGCGAGGCCCTCGGGCTCAGCCAGTACGACCGCCTGCTGCCGGTCGTGCCCATGTTCCACGGCAACGCCTGGGGGATGCCGTACGCGGCCTGGCTCGTCGGGGCTGACCTGCTCCTGCCGAACCGGTTCACGCAGGCAGAGCCGCTGGCCGCCTTCATCGCGGCGGAGCGGGCCACCCTAGCCACAGCCGTTCCGACCGTGTGGTACGACATTCTCGGCCTGGACCCGGAGAGCATCGACCTCTCCTCGCTGCGCATGATCATGGCCGGAGGTGCCGCCGTCCCGCGCAGCCTGATCGAGGCCTACGAGCGGCGCCTGGGCGTGCGCGTCCTGCAGGGCTGGGGCCTGACCGAGACCAGTCCGGTCGCGGCACTGGCCCATCCGCCCAAGCACGTCCCGGCGGAACGCGCCATCGACTACCGGGCCACCGCGGGCCGTCCGCTCGGCGGTGTGGAAGCCCGGGTCGTGGACGACGAGGGCAAGGTCCTGCCGCGCGACGGGCGCGCCACCGGCGAGATCGAGGTGCGCGGGCCGTGGGTGACGGGCGCCTACTACAAGGACCCGGCGCCGGAGAAGTTCCGGGACGGCTGGCTCCGCACCGGCGACGTGGGCCGGATAGACGCCTGGGGCTTCATCACCATCAGCGACCGGGCCAAGGACGTGGTCAAGTCCGGCGGCGAATGGATTTCCACTCTCGAGCTGGAAGCCGCCATCCTCACCCACCCGGCGGTCCGCGAGGTCGCGGTCATCGCCGTGCCCGACAAGCGCTGGGGCGAGCGGCCGCTGGCGTGCGTCACCCTCGTCTCCGGCCAGACGGTGAGCCCGGAGGACCTGCGCGCCCACCTGACCGGCCGGGTGGTCAAGTGGTGGGTCCCCGAGCAGTGGGTGTTCGTGGACGAAGTGCCCCGCACCAGCGTGGGCAAGCACGACAAGAAGCTGCTGCGCGAGCACCGCGAGGAAGGCCGTCTCGACGTCATGGCCAGCGGCCAGGATCAGCCATCCGCGGGAACCCCCGCGGCGTAATCCGAACCATCGGGAGAGTGCGTTATGTCTGAAGTCGTTATCACCGCCATCGGCCGGACGCCGATCGGCCGCGCCAACAAGGGCTCGCTCATCGACCAGCGGCCCGACGACCTCGGCGCCTTCGTCGCCGACGAGGTGCTCAAGCAGATCCCTGAGCTGGATCGCCGCCAGATCGACGACGTGATCTGCGGCTGCGCCCTGCCCGGCGGCGAGCAGGGGCACAACCTGGCCCGGATCATCAGCATCCTGGCCGGGGTCGGCGCCCCGGGCACGACGGTCAACCGCTACTGCGCGTCGTCGTTGCAGGCCGTCCGGATGGCCTTCCACGCCATCAAGGCGGACGAGGGCTCCGCGTTCCTGTGCGTCGGCGTCGAGTCGAGCACCCGCGCGCCGCTCGGCGTGTTCGCGGACCAGCCCGAAACCAAGAACCCGCGGCTGTTCACCGGCAACCGGGAGGGATTCCCCGACGCCTACATGGCCATGGGCGTGACGGCCGAGAACGTGGCCGACGCCTACGACATCACCCGCGAGGAGATGGACCAGTACGCCCTCCAGAGCCACCTGCGCGCGGTCCTGGCCACCAAGGACGGGATATTCGCCCGGGAGATCATCCCGGTGCCGCTGGCGTCCGGGATCACCGTGACCGAGGACGACGGGCCCAGGCCGAACACCACCCTGGAGAAGCTGGCCACGCTGCGGACGGTGTTCCGCGAGGGCGGCCGGGTGACCGCCGGGAACTCCTGCCCGCTCAACGACGGGGCAGCCGCGGCCGTGGTGATGTCGCGGGCCCGCGCCGACGAGCTCGGCATCACCCCGATCGCCCGCATCATCTCCACCGGCGTCACCGCGCTGGAACCGGAACTGATGGGCCTGGGCCCGATCGAGTCGAGCCGGCAGGCGCTGCGCCGGGCCGGGATGACCATCGACGACGTAGACGTGGTAGAGATCAACGAGGCGTTCGCGGCGCAGGTCATCCCGTCCGCCCGCGGCCTCGGCGTCGACCCGTTCAGCGACAAGCTCAACCCGCACGGCGGCGCGATCGCCCTCGGCCACCCGTTCGGCATGACCGGGGTGCGGATCCTGGCCACGCTGCTGAACGACCTGCGCACCCGGGACCAGGCGATCGGGCTCGAGACCATGTGCATCGGCGGCGGCCAGGGCATGGCCATGATCGTGGAGCGGCTGTCATGACCGCGAGCCGCGACCGGACCCCGCCGACCGAAACTCCGAAGCATAACGGGCACCACCCGGCCCCGCGCGCGCCACAACCTCGCAAGCCGCAGGACAAGCCTGGAGCGGAACCGAAGGTCCAGCCCGCGCCGGAGGTCACGCCGCAGCGCAGTGACCTCCTCGGCCGGGCCGCCGCGGCGCTGCGGTTCGCCAGCCGCCTGGCCGCCGGGCCGCCGCAGGTCATGCTGCAGTCCGCGCCCGGCGTCGGCCTCGAACTGCTGCGGATCGCCATCGGCCGGTCGCAGGTCGGGCCGGAGAAGAGGGACAAGCGGTTCGCCGATCAGGCCTGGGAGCAGAACCCTGCGCTCCGGGCGGCGATGCAGGCGTACCTGTACCTCGGTTCCGGGGTGGACGACGTGGTCGCCAGCCTCGGCCTGGAGGGCGTGGCCGCCGAGCGGCTGCGCTTCGCGCTGGAACTGGGCCGGGAGGCGCTGGCGCCGACCAACTACTTCTGGACCAACCCGGCCGCGGTCAAGCGGTGTTACGACACCGGCGGCCGCAGCGCCTGGAAAGGGGCCACCAGCCTGGCCCGCGACCTGGTGCGGAACCACGGCATGCCGTCGGTGGTCGACCGCAGGCCGTTCAAGCTGGGCGATAACCTCGCGATCTCGCCCGGCGCGGTCATCCACCGGACCGAGGTCTTCGAGCTGATCCAGTACACGGCGCAAAGCAGCCGCGTCTACCAGCGGCCCATGCTCGTAGTGCCGCCGCAGGTGAACAGGTACTACGCGCTGGACCTGTCCCCCGGCCGCAGCATGTACGAGTACCTGCTCAAGCAGGGCATCCAGGTGTTCACCATCAGCTGGCGCAACCCGACCGGGGCGCAGCGCGACTGGAACTACGACACCTACGCACAGGCGGTGATCGAGGCGATCGACGTCATCAGCCAGGTATCCGGCTCGCCCGACGTGAACATCATGGGCGGCTGCCTGGGCGGCATGACGGCCGCCATCGTGCAGGCCCACCTGGCCGCTCTAGGGGAGCGCCGGATCAACTCGGTGACGATGACCGTCACCATGCTCGACTGCGACTCCGACGGGCGGTTGCTCCTGTTCGCCTCGCCGGCGACGCTCGCGCTCGCCCAGGCGGTCTCGAAGCCGCGCGGGGTAATCGAGGGCTGGCAGCTGGGGCAGATGTTCTCCTGGCTGCGCCCGAACGACCTGGTGTGGAACTACTGGGTGAACAACTACCTGCTCGGCCAGGACCCGCCGGCCTTCGACATCCTGGCCTGGAACGCGGACCAGACCAGGCTGAGCTCGGCTTTCCATCGCCAGATGCTCGACATGGTGGCGGGCAACAAGCTGGTCCGCCCGGGCGGCATCACGGTGCTGGGCACGCCCATCGACATCTCGCGCATCGACTGCGACACGTACGTGGTGGCCGGGCGCACCGACCACATCACCCCGTGGCAGGCCTGCTACCGGACCACGCAGATGGTCTCCGGCCGGTCGGAGTTCGTGATGTGCTCCAGCGGCCACATCCAGACCGTGGTGGCCGACCCGGAGCACCGCGGGCTCGGTTACTACCTCAACCCGGAGACGCCACCCGACGCCCGGCAGTGGCTGGCAGGCGCGCAGCGGCACGAGGGCTCCTGGTGGGAGCACTGGGCCGGCTGGCTGGGCGAACGCTCCGGTGAGCGGATCGCGGCGGCGGAATCCCTCGGCAGCCCACGCTTCCCGGCGCTCGAGGCGGCCCCGGGCAGTTATGTACATCAGTGACAGGAAGTGACAGGAGAGGAACCGTGAAAGACCCGAACGAGCGGGTGGCCCTGGTCACCGGCGGAACCGGCGCGCTCATCCCGGTGGCCGGAGGCTTGCTGATGATGTGAGGAGCCGCTTGCCGGGATTGCCTCGCTACTGGGATGGTGGGAGCGTGAAACTGGGGATCTTGTGCGGTGGCGGCCCGGCTCCGGGAATGAACTCGGTTATCTCCGCGGCCACGATCGAGGCACGCAACTCGGGCTGGGACGTCCTGGGGATCATGGATGGCTTCCAGCATCTCATCGAGGGCCGGGTCGAGGAGGCGCGGCCGCTGTCCATCACGGACGTGTCGAGGATCCACGTCCAGGGCGGCTCGGTCATCCGGACCTCGCGAGCCAACCCGACGGTCCGGGACGAGGACGCCGCGGACCCGGACTGGCGGCTGCATGCCTGCCTGGAGTCGCTGCGGAAGCTGGAGATCGACGCGCTGGTGACGATCGGCGGGGACGACACCGCGTTCTCGGCGTCCCGGCTGGCGCAGGCGGCCGGGGGCCGCCTGCGCGTAGCGCACGTGCCGAAGACCATCGACAACGACCTGCCGCTGCCGGGCGGCGTGCCGACCTTCGGCTTCGAGACCGCCCGGAGCGTCGGGGTCGAGCTGGTCAACAACCTGATGACCGACGCCATCACCACCCAGCGGTGGTACCTGGTCGTGGCCATGGGCCGCTCGGCCGGGCACCTGGCCCTGGGCATCGGGAAGGCGGCCGGGGCCACCCTCACGCTGATCGGCGAGGAGTTCCCTGGCAGCGAACCCGTCCGGCTGTCGCACCTGGTGGATGTCCTGGAGACCGCGATGCTGAAGCGGATCGCCAGCGGCCGGCCCTTCGGCGTGGCGGTGCTCGCCGAGGGTATCGGCCTGCGCCTGCCTCCGGACGAGCTCGTCCAGGCCATGCCGGATGTCGAGCGAGACGAGCACGGCCATATCCGGCTGGCCGAGCTCGAACTGGACCGGCTGCTGGCCAAGCAGGTCAAGGAGCGCTTCAGGGCGCGCGGGCAGGCCGTCACGGTCGAGGGCAAGAACATCGGCTACGAGCTGCGGTGCGCGCCGCCCATCCCGTTCGACATCGAGTACACCCGCGACCTCGGCTACGGCGCCGTCGACTACCTGAAGCGGGTGCTGGCGGGTGGCGAGCCCGGCGGCATGGTCACGATCCAGGAGGGGCACATGGTGCCGCTGCCCTTCGGATCGTTCAGCGATCCCGGGACGGGACGGGTGCGGATCCGGCCGGTGAACGTCGAGTCGAGTTCCTACCAGGTGGCCCGCGAGTACATGATCCGGCTGGACCGGGAGGACCTCCAGGACCCGGGCAGGCTCCGCCCGATCGCGGCGGCCGCCGGGCTCTCGCCCGAGGCCTTCCGCGACCGGTACAACTACCTCACCGAGGGCTGAGTCCCGGCCGTGCTCAGCTGGCCACCAGAGCCTTGACCGCGGCGGTGATGCTGGCTAGGCCGGCCTTGGCGTCGGAGAAGAGCATGCCGGTCTTCGGGTCGGTATACAGCTCGTTGTCGATCCCGGCGTAGCCGTGGCCCATGGACCGCTTGATCACGATGACGCTCCTGGCCTGGTCCACGTTCAGGATCGGCATACCCGACACGGGGTTGCCGGGACGGCGGGCCGCCGGGTTGGTGACGTCGTTGGCCCCCACGACCAGCACGACATCGGTCGTCGGGAACTCGGGGTTGGCCGCGTCCATCTCCTTCAGGTCCTCGTACGGCACGTTCGCCTCGGCCAGCAGCACGTTCATGTGACCGGGCATCCGCCCCGCCACCGGATGGATGGCGAAGAACACGGTGGCGTGCTCGGCCAGCACCGCGGCCAGCTCGGCCGCCTCGTGCTGCGCTTGCGCGGCGGCCAGGCCGTAGCCGGGGACGATGACGACCTTGCTGGCGTAGGCCAGCTGGATGCCGGCGTCCTCGGCCGAGATGCGCCGGATGCTGGCACCCGGGCCGACCGCTGGCCCGGCCGCCGATCCGCCGTCACCGGTACCGAAGCCGCCCATCATCACGCTGATAACCGAGCGGTTCATGGCCTGGGCCATGAGCACGGTGAGGATGCCGCCGGACGCCCCGACCAGCGCGCCGCCGATGATCAGGGCGCCGTTATCGATCACGAAGCCGGCGATGGCCACGGCGATGCCGGTGAAGGAGTTCAGCAGCGCGACCACCACCGGCATGTCGGCGCCGCCGATCGGCATCGTCATCGTGACGCCGAAGCCCAGGGCGGCGCAGGCGATCAGGATCAGCAACGGGATGGAGTCGTTACCGGCCAGCAGGTAGCAGCTGGCCCCGATCCCGATAACGGCGAGCGCGGCGGTGGCGATGCGGGCACCGGGGAAGACCACGGGCCGCGAGCTGACCCAGCCCTGGAGCTTGCCCGCGGCGATCAGCGATCCGGAGAAGGTGACGGGACCGACGATGACGTCCAGGACGGTGGCGATCATCACCCGGCTGGGGATGCCGGACCCGTCGGCCAGCCGGACGAAGCCGCCGGCCGCCACCAGGGCGGCGGCGCCCCCGCCGACCGCGTTGAAGATGCTGACGACCTGCGGGACGTCGGTCATCTTGACCCGCCGGGCCATGACCAGGCCCGCCACGGCACCCCCGGCGATACCGGTGCCGAGCACGATCCAGCCGGTCGTCGTGATCGTGGATTCGTGGATGACGCTGGTCAGGGCGGCCGCCACCGCGACGATCATGCCCAGCCAGGACAGCCGGCTGCCGCGGCGGGCGGTGGCGGGGGAGTTCATCAGGTGCAGGGCTACGACGAACCCGGCCGCGGCCAGCAGGTACGCCAGCGCCACGGTAGTACTGACGGCGTTCATGAGTTCTCCTCGGGGCGGCCGGGACCGCCGTTGCCGGTGGGCTGTCCGGGCCGCTTGCGGAACATCTGCAACATCCGGTCGGTCAGGGCGTAACCGCCCATCACGTTCATCGCCGCGAAGAACGCGGCCACGAAGGCGAGCACGTAGCCGGCCGTCGTCCGGGCCTGCGACGCGGCGATGATCGCACCGACGACCACGATGCCGTGGATGGCGTTGGACGCCGACATCAGCGGCGTGTGCAGCATGGACGGCACCTTGCTGATTACTTCGTAACCAATCAGGATGGCCAGCACGAACATGTAGATATCGGACATCAGGCTGGTTGTCATCGACTGCCTCCCTCGGCGGGCGATCCGAGCAGCGCGGCCACCGCGGGGTGGACCACCGTGCCCTGGTGGGTGATGACCACGCCGGCCTGGATCTCGTCGGCGAGGTCGATCGTCAGCGAGCCGTCGCGGACCAGATCGGCCAGCAGCGCGACGATGTTGTGCGAGTACGCGGCGGAGGCGGCGGACGGCACCTGAGCGGGCAGGTTGCCCGCCCCGATGATCCGGACCCCGTCGCCGGTCAGCACCATCTGGTCCGCCACCGAGCCCTCGACGTTGCCGCCGAGGCTGCTGGCTGCCAGGTCGACGAGCACGCTGCCCGTCTGCATGCCCTTGACCGCCTCGGCGGTGACCAGCAGCGGGGGGCGCCTGCCCGGCACTTGCGCGGTGGTGATGACGACGTCGAAGCGGGCGATCTTCGCGGCGAGCTCAGCCTGCTGAGCGGCCTGCTCCTCGGCGGTAAGCGCCCGGGCGTACCCGCCTTCGCCCTCGGCCGGCGCGACCGAGGTGAGCCGCAGGAACCTGGCCCCGACCGAGGCGATCTGCTCCTGGGTCTCCGGCCGGATGTCGTAGCCGGTCACCACGGCGCCCAGCCGGTGGGCCGTGCCCATGGCCTCCAGGCCGGCCACGCCCGCGCCGAGCACGAGGACGCTGGCCGGCCGGCTCGTCCCGGCCGCGGTGATCAGCATGGGGAAGAACCGGCCGAAGGTATCGGCCGCGACCAGCACCGCCTTGTAGCCGGCCACGGTGGCCTGGGACGTGAGCGCGTCCATCGTCTGGGCCCGGCTCACGGTGCGGGGCAGGCCGTCCAGGCTGATCGCGGTCACCCCGGCCCGGGCCAGCTGCCGGGCCAGCTCGGGCTGGACCAGCGGATGCATCACGCCGATGACGACCTGGCCGTCACGCAGCTGCGCGATAAGTTCCGGCGGCGGCGCGCCGACGCCTGCCAGCACGTCGGCCCCGCCGACCACGTCCTCCCGGCTGGCGATCGTCGCGCCGACTCGTTCGTAGGCGCCGTCGGGAAACCAGGCGGCCGTGCCCGCTCCCGTCTCCACCAGGACCCGGACGCCCGCGCGGGCCAGCAGCGGGACCGACTCGGGCACCACCGCCACCCGCTGCTCGCCCGGCGCGGTCTCCTTCAGCACGCCGACCGTGACGGCCGGCGCCGACGAGGGCTGGCTCATGGCTATCGCTCCCTTTCGCGGTCCCTGGAACAGGCCCAGGGCCATAACTCAGAAATAAGGACCGGGCGCGCTGGGAACGGGAGCGACCGGGTAGTCGAGGCGGTCAAGCACCGCCACGACACCCTGGACGTGCCAGATCCGCCGGACCAGGTCGTGACCGATGTGCGCGGTGTCGGGCGTCCCCTCCAGCGTTACCACGCCGTCCTCCACGATCACCGAGTACCAGCTCGGCTCCGAGCGGCCGGCGATCACCTGGCTCATGATGTCCGCGCGGATCTCCGCGTCACCACGGTCGAAGACGACCAGGATGTCGGTCCGGCTGATGATCCCGGCCAGGCGGCCATCCGGATTCACCACGGGGAGGCGCTTGACCTTGCGCGTGAACATCAGCCACGCGGCGTGCTCTACCGTGTCGTCCGGGCTGATCGTCACCGCCGGGCTCGTCATCAGGTCAGCGGCCGTGATCCCGCGCGCCTTGGCCTGGGTGGCGTGGTGCACGAGGTCGGCCAGAAACCTCCCGATGCCGCCGGGCTCGCCCAGCACGGCCTCCTTGACCAGCAGATCCGCCTCGGAGACGACGCCGGTTACCTTCCCGTCCGCGTCGAGGACGGGGAACGCGCTGACCCGGCACTCGCGAAGCGTGGCGGCTATCTCCTTGAACGACGCGGTCTCCCGCACCGAAATAGGAAGCGAGGACATGACGTCCCTGACGACCGCTTTCATTTTCATCACCCTGCCCGGTAGCTCGTTACGCTCCGAGCCTGCTTCCCCGCGGGTCGTAAGGGCAGGGCCAATGGTCCCGTTTGAAGCTAGCCGAAGGCCCTCAGGCCGCGGCGGCGATGTTGCTCACCTGTGCGAAGTGGGCTAGGGACGGAAGACCCGTTACCGGCCACGGGACTTCCTGCGGGCAGCGGACTTCAGGATCCCGTAAGGATGACAAAAGACCCTGGTCCCGCCCGCCTGGCCGACACAATCTGACGCCATGAGGAATATGAGAGAGCAAGCTGACTCAGATCCGGCCACAAGCACCGCGCTCACGGAAGTACGCCGGCTCGAGGCCCGGCTGGACGCACTCATCGATGCGGTCGAGGTCCTCGCCCGCGGCCTCGAGGGCGGTCCGATGGCCGCGCCTGAAGACAGGAAGCCCGAGGAAGCGGCCCGGCGAGCCCGCGAGCTGCTGCTGCTGGCGAAGCAAGAGGACCAACGCCTCTAAGCAGCACCGGGACGGCGCGGCGAGAATGCTGCCGACCGCAGGTACCAGAGCACCGGCTGAGCAGGGAGGCGGTCATGACACAGACGCTGCCGGTCAGGCACATCGTGGTAGGCGTCGACGGCTCGGGATCCTCGGCGACCGCGGTGCGGTGGGCGGTGCGGGAGGCCCGGCTGCGCCAGGCGGCCGTCCACCTTGTCTGCGCGTATCACGCCGATACCAGGCTGCGCGCACCATACGCCTCGTGGGCCGGGAGGTGCGAGGACGAACGCCGTACCGCCGCCCGGGCCTCGCTCGCTCGCGCTGCGGACCTCGTTCGCGGTGATCTTCCCCTGGGGCGTCTCGTTGCCGAGCTGGTCGACGAGCCTCCCGCCCGGGCCTTGCTCGAGCGTTCGGCCGGCGCCGAGCTGCTGGTCCTGGGCGCGAGCCGGCCCCACGAGCAGCCGGGGCAGCCGCCCCTGGCCCTGGGCCCGGTGACGCGTATCTGCTTGCGCCGTGCGCCTTGCCCCGTCGTCGTGGTCGCCCCCAGCCACCTGGAAGGCGAGGAAGACGCCCAGCCGCAGGCCGGGACCTTGGCCACGGCCGGCGGCTGGCATTCGGCCCTGCATCTCCTGGCGTCCGGCTCGCCTCAGTAGCAGCCATGGCCGATCTGCGCGACTTCTGGCTGGTCCGGCGCCTGGCCGTGGCCCGGCGCGGCGCCGACCTGCTCGACCGCAAGCACCGGATCCTGCTGGCCGAGACGGCCCGGCTCCGGGACACTGCGGCGCGGACAGCCGCGGAATGGGACCAGAGCTGCGCCGACGCGGAGCGCTGGCTGCTCCGGGCTTCGCTGCCGCCGACGTGACCATCACCGCGGCCGGCACCTGCTCTCGTACCCAGACCATGAGATCGCGTTTTCCCGCGCGCGGAAGGGGGCCTAAGTCCTCAAAGAGCGGAAGAAGGTACCGAACGGGCTGGCGGTTCGCCTGGCCGGTCCAGGGCATGCCGGGGCTGGCGCACCAGCGCGGTTCCGGTGCCGTCGAGCCCGGTCAGCTGCCAGCCGTCGTCGCCGATGTCGATCGCCAGCCGCGCGGTTCCCAGCCGCAGTCCGGCCAGGTGGAGCGGCAGGTATCGCCCGGGCACGGCGGGAGAGCACCACAGCCGGCCGGCCCGGGGCTGGGGCGTGACGCGCAGCAGCGTGGTGAGCAGCTGGAGCGGAGCGGCCGCCGCCCAGGCCTGGGGGGAACACGACGTCGGGTACGGGACGGGACCGATGTCCTCGTCGCGGGAGAAGCCGCAGAAGAGCTCGGGCAGGCGGTACCCGAAATGGGCGGCGGCGTCGAAGATGGCCTCGGCCACCCGCTGGGCGTGGGTGGTGTGGCCGTAGCGCATCAGGCCGGCCGCGCACAGGGCGTTGTCGTGCGGCCAGACCGACCCGTTGTGGTAGCTCATCGGGTTGTAAGCCGCCATCGACGCGGCCAGGGTCCTGATGCCCCAGCCGGTGAACATGTCGGCGGAGAGCAGGTGACCGGCGACGGCGGCGGCCTTGTCCGGCTCGGCGATACCGGTCCACAGGCAGTGCCCGATGTTGGAGGTCAGCGCGTCGACGGGCCGTTTGTCGCGGTCGAGCGCGACGGCGTACCACCCCCGCTCCGGTAGCCAGAAGGCCTGGTTGAAGGCGCGCTTGAGCCGCACAGCCGTCTCGGCCCAGTGCCGGGCGCCTGCCCGGTCGCCCGCTTCGGTGGCGAACGCGGCCCGGGCGCGGTAGGCGGCGTAGGCGTAGCCCTGCACTTCGGCCAGGGCGATGGGCGGCTCGGCGATCGTCCCGTCGGCGAAGCTGACGCCGTCCCAGGAGTCCTTCCAGCCCTGGTTGACCAGGCCGCCGGGCGACTTGCGGGAGTACTCGATAAACCCGTCGCCGTCGGCGTCGCCGTAGCGCCGCATCCACTCCAGCGCGCTGTCGGCGTGCGGGAGCAGCGCCTGCGTCAGCTCGGGGTGGTGGCCCCAGCGACTCAGTTCGCCGAGCAGCATGACGAACAGCGGCGTGGCGTCGGCGGTGCCGTAGTAGGCGCTGCGGCCGCCCAGGGACAGGGAGGCAGCCGGGCCGAACCGGACCTCGTGCAGGATCTTGCCCGGCTCCTCCTCCGATGCCGGGTCGATGACCTGGCCCTGGTGGCCGGCTAGCGTCCGCAGCGTCCCGGCCGCGAGGCTGTCGTCCCAGGGGAGCAACATCCAGGAGGTGAGCAGCGAGTCGCGGCCGAACAAGGCCATGAACCATGGCGCTCCCGCGGCTACCATGGGCCGGTCCGGATGCGCGGGGTCGAAGATGCGCAGGGCCCCGATGTCCTCGACGCTACGGCGCAGCACCGTGGCCAGGTCGGGGTCGTGCGTCCGCACCCGCGGGGCGCCACGCCGCCACTCGCGGAGCCTGCGGGCCGGGAAGGCGTGCTCTACCGGCTGCCCGCGCGGGTGGTGCAGGGGCAGCGGGATCCCGTCGTGGACCAGGATCACTTCCGCCGTGACCCGCCATTCCCCGCGGGCCGGGACCACGGCCCGCCAGGACATGTCGTGACCGGACGCCGTCACGTCCCCGTCCACCTGGATCACAAGCCCGTAATGACGGTCGCCCCGGCGGGAGTGGAAGGTCAGGGTCGAGCCGACGGCGGACACGCGGGCGGCGGCGGACCGGGCCCGCCCCGCCTTGACCTCGAACAGGTCGGCGAAGTCGGCGTCGGCCGTGAGCGTCACCGTCAGGTGCGCGGGCCGCCGGGCCGTGTTGCGGATCGTGATGTCCTCCCGCATGCCGTCGCCGATGTAGCGGTGCCGGTCGACCAGCATGGCGGCGTCGGCGAGCGCACCGGAAGGCGGGGGCAGCCGCCCGATGAACGCCGCCGCGTACGGGTCGGCGTGCTGCACGGTCAGCGGTTCGGCCGTCCGGCCGCCGAAGGTCAGGGCCCACCGTGACAGGACGCGCACATCCTGGACGAACAGCCCCTGCGGCGGGCCGGGTGAGATGTCGCCGCTGGACTCGCTGATGCAGAAGGTCGAGCCTTCGACGAGAATGACCGTGGCTCCGGGCTGGCCGATGGCTACCGGTGCCTCCCCGGCTGACCAGGGTGCGGTCACCGGGAGCCGGTCCCGGCGGGGCTCGGCGCCCGCGGGCCGGGGTGTTCGAGGATGCTCTGGTACAGCCGCCCGTAGTCGGCAGCCATCCGGGCCAGGGAGAACCGGTGTTCCGCGGCCGTCCGGCACTGCCAGCGGTCGATCTCGGGCACGCGGGCGATGGCGGCGGTCATGTCCGCCTCGCCGCGGCACAGGTATCCCGTGCGGCCATGGTCGATGATCTCAGGTGCCGCCCCGTTGGGGAACGCCAGGACCGGGGTGCCCGCGGCCAGCGCCTCCGCCATCACCAGGCCGAAGGGCTCCGGCCAGGTGATCGGGTTGAGCAGGGCGGCCGCGTGGCGCATCAGTTCCAGCCGGGCCGCCAGGGGCTCCTCGGCGGGCAGCCTCACCCCGGGACCGAGCAGCGGACGGACCCGTTCCTCGAAGTAGGCGTGCTCGGCGTCATTGCGGCTCTTCGCCGCGATGATCAGCGGCCAGCCCGCGGCCTGGGCGGCCCGCACCGCGTGATGGACCCCCTTCTCCGGGCTCATCCGGCCGACGAACAGGAGGTAACCCCCGGTACCGGGGCCGGGCCGGTGGACGTCCAGGTCGATGCCGTGATGGATGACCGCCGCCACCGGGACCCGGCCGAAGCAGCGGGCGTGCGCGTGCGAGATCGCCACGACCGACGCGTGCCTGGCCACCTCGGCCAGCCGGTCCCGGGTGGGCGGGGTGAACGGCCCGTGCAACGTGGTCACCACCGGCGCCCGGGCCAGCCCGCGCCGCCCGGCCAGCAAGGGTCCCAGCTCGGTGTGGTCGTGGATGATGTCGGCATCGCTGAGCGCCTCGTAGGCGGCTAGGACATGCGCCGTCTCCACGTCGGCGTCACCCATCGGCTCGGCCGGCGACCGGAATAGCCACTGCTTCGGTACCGGGCAGGTGGAGTCGCCGACAGTGAACAGCCGCACGTCGTGGCCGAGCGCCGCCAGGCCGCGGGCCAGGTTGTCGATGACCGCCTCGGTGCCGCCGTAGGCGGGCGGCGGGACCTGGATCCAGGGCGGTGCGATCAAGCCGATTCGCATGTCCGCAGCCCAGCAGCGCGTCAGCCCGGAGGATAGGGCCCATGGTCCCGTCAGTCCGGTGCCACCGGTATCAGCATCACCGGGACCTGTGCGTCCAGGACGGCACGCCGCACCACGGGCGCGCGGCCCGGTTCGAGCCGTTGCGACCAGGCCAGCGCGATCACGTCCGCGCGCTCCGCTCCGGCCACCTGGATCACGTGCTCCGCCGCGATCCCGACCCGCAGTTCCAGCCGGGCACCCGGCACCACGCAGTAGCGGGCCAGGAATTCCCGTGTCCATTCCCGGTCGGCGTGGGCGTGCTGATCCCAGAACATGGGAACCATTTCCGGGCCGAAGACGTGCAGGACCACCAGTTCCGCGCCGCCGAGCGCGAACCGCTCCGCGGCGGCGGCGGCGGCCGCGGCGGACCCGGCCGTCCCGTCCAGCGGCAGCAGGACGCGCCGGAGCCGGGGCGGCTGGCCGCTGAGTCCGGCGGGCACGAGCACGACCGGCTTGGCCGCCTGCCGCGCCACCGGCAGCCACACCGCCCGTGACGGTCCGCCGCCGGCCAGCACCCCGCATACCGTTCCAGGCCGGTCCAGAGCACGGAGCACCAGGCGAGCCGCCTGCTCCGGGCTGAGGCCGGCGGCCAGGCGCAGCTCCCTGACGTCGCCGCCGGTCAGCCGGGCGAACGCCGCCGCCGTCGCGGCTACAGGTACCGCGGTGTCCGGCGGGCCTGTGACGGCCAGCACGTCCGCCACTCCGGCGATCTCTGCCTCGGCCATTTCCGCCTCCTCAGCTCGTCCGCCGTAGCGTGGCCCGGCCTGTCACCGTCCGCGGCGCCTCACCCGCCATGGCGGCCAGCAGCGGGCCATCGGCCCGTATCTCGGTCCGGTCATGCGCGACGTCCAGCCGGACCCGCCTGCCCAGGCAGCGGAACCGCAGCCGCAGGCCGTCCCAGGCCGCGGGCAGCCGGGGATCGACGATCAGCGTCCCCGCCCGGACCCGCACCCCCGCCATGCCCGTCACCACCGCCTGCCAGATCCCGCCCAGGTTCGCCATGTGCAGGCCGGCGCTGGTCATCCCGGTCAGGTCGTCCGGATCCAGCGCGAGCGCCATCCGCAGCATGGCCAGCGCCTCATCCGGCCTGCCCGCCTGGGCCAGCAGCGCCGCGGTCAGCGCGGGAGACAGCGACGACCCGTGCGTGGTCCGCGGGCCGTAGTAGTCGAGATTCGGCCCCAGCGAACCCGGCTCGACCTGGTCCGGGACCAGGTGGTGCAGCATGAGCACGTCCGGCTGCTTGATCAGCTGCGACCTGGCTACCCGGTCCCGGCCCAGCAGCATGTCGGCGGCCACCGGCGGTACGGCGACATCACGGGCCAGCAGCGGCTCCAGGGCGAAATAGCCGGCGAACTGCTCATAGCGCCCGGTCGCCGGATCGTAGCCGTCGGCCAGTCTGGCGGCTAGCTCCCGCCACCGGTCCGCTTCCTCCGGGGTGATCCCGGCACCGTTCGCGGCATCGGCGGCCGCGCGCAGGTTCCAGCGGGCCATCACGTTGGTGAACGCGTTGTCGTCGACCCGCTCGTGGTATTCGTCGGGGCCGATCACGTCGTCGATGTGGGCGACGCCCGCGGCATCGAGGCGGCACCGGGAGGCCCAGTACCTGGCCGTCTCGGTCAGCAGCGGCGCCACCGCCGGAAGACGCGAGCCGGTCCAGCTCGCGTAGTGCGCGGCCGCCCAGGCGACGTCGGCGGTGATGTGCTCCTCGAACTGCCCGGTCAGGATGGGTATCCGGTAGCCGCCGACCTGGCCCTGGGGTGGCGTGACGTCCTCGCCGCCGACCGCGGACTCCCACGGGAAGCGAGCCCCTGGCCGGCCGGACGCGCGAGCCCGGTCGCATGCCGCGGCCAGCCGCCGCAGCCGGTAGCGGACCATCGCGCCCGCGGCTGCCGGGTCCATGGCCGCCACCGCGGGCAGCATGAACACGTCCGCGTCCCAGAACACGTGCCCCGCGTACCCGGTGCCAGACAGCCCTCGCGCGCCGACCGCGAGCTCGCCGCGGGACTTGATCGCGCACCACAGCTGGTACAGCGCGAACCGCAGCGCCAGCTGCGCCTTGGGGTCACCGAGGACCTGGATGTCCACGGTGTCCCAGCGGCGCGCCCAGGCCGCCCGCTGATCGGCGAGCAGCCGCCCGAAGCCGAGGCGGTCCGCCGCGCGCAGCGCATCCGCGGTCGCGCGCAGACCGGGCCGGTGCCGGCCGCCGCCGGCGTACGCAGCCATCCGCTGCACGGTACGCACCGTGTCGTCGTGACGGGTCCGCTGGAGCGCCACCGAGACGATGCCCGCCCCGTTCTCCGCGCCGGTCCGCGCCCAGTGCACGCCGTCCCGGCGCCCGGCCGCCATCTCGGTCCCGGCCGGGCGCCGCAGCGGGCGTTCCTGGGCGGGCAGCCGGCTGGCCGCCGCCTCGGCGCGCATGGCGACCACGCCGGGACGGGTGATGCTGGCCAGCCGCAGGGTCCGCAGCGGCGGGCCGCCGGCGGGCGATTCGGTGCGCTCCAGGACTCCGGTGCGCAGGTCGAGGACCCGGCGGTCGCCGGCCGGCGGCGGATCTACCGTCAGGCCGGTCCATACCGGACCGGCCAGCAGATGCTGGGCCGATCCGGTCCCTTCGTACACCCCCGCCGCCAGCACCAGCGGCTGCGCGCCCGGGACCGCCTCCTCCACCGAGCCCCGGGTGGCCACGCCGCCCGCGCCCAGGGTGAACAGCGACTCGGCCACCCGGCGGCGCAGGGGATCGGGCCCGGCCTCGCACACGGTCCACGCCGGGTCTTCGTCGATCGACGGCACCCGCTGCCGGGAGTGCCGCCGGAGCTGTTCGTCCAGCAGGGCGGCCAGCTGCCGGGGGGCGCCGCCGGCGCGTGACACTCCCGGAGGGACCCCGGCCGGCTCGGCGCCCACCGAGATCATGGTGGCCCGGGCCGCCTCCGGCACGAGCAGCGGCGCGTCCCCGCCGCCCGCGCCGAATTCGCTGCCCACCACTAGCAGCAGTCCGGGACCCACGCCGCGCCGGGCCAACGCCGCCAGCAGGCCGCGCATCCCCTCCGGCCCGGCTCGCGCCAGCCGGCCATCCTGCCGCAGCTCGGCTGGGAAAGCCTCGCGCGCGCCGAGCAGGATGACGTCCACGCCCGACGCGCGCAGCGCCGCGATACGACGGCACAGCGCCGCGACGAGCCGCGGCCGGAACGGCGCGGCCGCCCTCGGTGTGAAAGCTACCGCCGCGAAGGTGCGGCCTGCCGTCCCGGCCTCCGGGCCCATTCCGGTTCCTCCTTCACGCCGTGTCGCCGATGATGCGGCGGCGCTGATCCGGCGGCCAGGGGCGAAAGTCATGTCGCGATATGCCCTCTGCCTCTGCTTTACCTCGCCCCCCCGTTATGCGATCGATATGAAGGCACAGCCGTCATGAGAGGAAGGCAGACGAGATGAGCACTTTGATGCGCAGGGACCCGAGGACGATGTTCCCGGAGCTGGTCGAGTGGTTCGAGGAGCCTTTCCTGACCCTTCGCCCCTACCTGGGCCAGCCGATCAGGATCGAGGACTTCGTCGAGGGTGACCGCTACATGATCCGGGCCGAGCTGGCCGGGATCGACCCGGAGAAGGACGTGGAGGTCACTGTTGGGGCGGGCTACCTGACCATCCACGCCGAGCGGCACGACAAGACGGAGGGCAAGCACCGGACCGAGTTCCGGTATGGCTCGTTCTCCCGCAGCATGTCGCTGCCGGCGCAGGCCAACGCGGACGACGTCAAGGCGAGCTACGACCACGGCATCCTTACCGTCTCCGTCGGGCTCAAGGCCGAGAAGAAGGAAGAGGTCAAGAAGATCGAAGTCAAGGCGGCCAAGTAGAGATTCCGTCCTGTCCACCCCACGGGCGCTGGCCTCCGTCAACGAGCGCGGTCAGCGCCCGTCTTCACGGAGGTAAAAAATGAATATGGCCGCGGCCACACGCATGACGGGCTTTACGGCAGCGCTAGCCGGGCCGCCACCGGGAACGAGTCGTCGCCGGTCACCACGACCTCGCCGCCGTCTTCCAGGATCCGGCTGACCATTTCCTCGATCACGTCCGGCACCGCCAGCGCCGCGGTACCCCAGTCCGGGCAGCACGCGTCGGCTTCCAGGCTCAGCGTGCCGCACCGGCCGCATTCGTACCCGGGCACCAGCCCGGAGACCGGGACGACCAGGGTCGGCACGGCGCCGGCGCTGACCGCGGCCAGGCAGGCGGGCAGGCCCACAGCGTAATGGCCGCCCGGCGGCAGGGCCAGGATCTCGCCCGCCTGCCGCCGGGCTCGCAGGTCGGCCCACCGGGCGACGACCGGCGCGGCCAGGTCCCGCACCTCGGCCGCGGTCAGCGTGCGGGGGTCGGCGGTGAAGCTGCCCGCGACGGCCTCCCGCACGGCGGAAGGCGCGCTGCCGAGCAGCCGCTCGACGCCGTCCTCGCGACCGCCTATGACCAGTGGCCCCGGCTCGCCCCCGCGCATGATCCAGGCCAGCTGCGCGGCCATGTCATGGAGGTGGCGGGCAGCGGGCACCCAGGTGCCTGCCACGTCGTCGCCGTCCACGGAGAACAGCCACAGCCGCTGCAGGTCCAGCACGGCGACCCGATAGGCCGGGCAGTGCTGCCGGGCGAGCAGCAACGGCCGGATGTGCGGCCTGATCCCCAGCACCGCAAGTTCCGGCAGCGGACACGGCTGCGGGATGGCTTCGAGCAGGCCGGATCCCGCGCAGGCGAAAACGGCCACGGTGCGCCCGGGCCAGTCACGGGCGTACGTGGCCAGCTCGCCCCGCACCCGCTCCCTGACCTGTGGCTCCACCGTCCGGCCGCTGGCCGCCTCGGCACCTGCGATGAGCTCGCAGGCCCAGGCGGTCAGGGCTGACAGATCCGCGGACGGCGGCACGGCCAGGTAGAGCGACAGCATGGTCGGCTCGACGGCGTGCAGCGCGCCGAGCTTCTCGACCTCCGCGCGGGTGATCATGATGCGCTCCTATCCGGCGCGTCCGGCGGCGTGGTGCGTGACCTCGGTCCCGGACGCCGGGAAGAACACGCTCTCGCGCCCGTCGCGCCAGCGGACCAGGTACGGCGGCGCGCCGTCGGTCCCGTCGATCCTGATGATCTCGCCGTGACGGTCCTCGTCGCCCTGGTGAGTACCCCTGACCGTCAGCTCGTCTCCGACTTGTGCTCGCATGATGACCTCCCTCTTCCGGCCATCAGCCTGGAAGGTCATGACCCGCCCCGCTAGGGCCGAAAGGCCCGCCTAGAGCAGGGCCAGCGCGTTAGCGGTGGTACGCCTGCCCGGCAGGATCTGAGCCACCGCTCCGGCGGCCGCCAGGGTCCACTGGGATCGGCGGAAGTGGTGGCCGCACAGCAGCAGCTCCACCCGGTAGGGCCGCACCGAGGTGGCCGGCATGAGCACCCGCACCATCGGGTGGGAGGGGCAGCAGCAAGCTTTATCGTCCATACCTCAGCCTCTCTCCGGAAGCCGCCGGACGGCAGAGACTTAAATCACGGGTGACAAGGGCCTAAAGTCCCGGCCCGGCCCATGGTCCGTATACCTGGCAAACCGGCGCCAACTTGGGACCTTGGTCCCTGGCCGGAACGCCGGCAGCTGACGTGCGATGGGGCCTCGCATCGCGGAAGGGGGCCTGCCTGCCATGCCCATCGCGGACCGGATCGGAGATCATCAGGCGCGTTGCCTGCCGCACCTGCTCACGTTGCGGATGCTCGCCCGTGACGACGCCGAGGCGCCGTTCCCTTGGCTGATCGGTACGCAGGTCGCCGAGGCCACCGTGGCCATCCTGGCCGAGGCCGAAGCCGCGGGCCGCGAGGCCCGGGCCGCGACGGGGGGCGGCCCGGACACCGGTATCTTCCTCGGCGTGCGGCTGACCCGGCTCGCGACCGCGGCCGACGACGCCATCGCCGCGGCCGAGGCGGGAGAGTACACCCACCTGCGCCGCCACCTGCACAGGTTCGAGGTGCTGACGTCGGCGATCTGGACCGTCCAGGACTAACGCAGCCGGGCGGCCAGGGCCTCGGCGCGCTTACGCAGCCCGGGCAGGAATGGCTCGTCCACGGTCCGCTCCATGACGGCGGCCAGGGCCGCCACGATGGACGCGAGCTCGGCGGTGTCCTTGCCCGGTTCCTCGACCGTGATCTTGGAGAACGGCAGCGCCAGGTTCACCTTGGTCAGCGGCGTCACGACGGCGGGCACGGGGTGGCGGCTCCGCCGCTCCGTGGCGGCGTCTTGCTGTGCGGTCATCTCACTCATCTCCTGTCAGCGGCTGTCGCAGGATTCGGGCATGCTGTCCACGGTCAGCGTGCTGCCGGGATCGGTGCCGCCCATGTCGAGCCGGAACGGCGGGTAGCGGCCGGTCGAGCGCGCCGTCGACGCGGACCGGGTACGCAGTAGCAGACATCTCTGCCACCTCCTGGCCGCACGATAGGCACCCGCCCGGCGGCGTCCCAGAGCCGAACGTCACGGACCGGCGTGGCCAAGGCCACCACTTGGGTCTATCGGGCCTGGTCGCCGGGACCCTGTACCCTACGTAACCGGCGAGACGCGACGCCAGCCTGAGGTCATGGCCGTGTCGGCCGGTGGTGGCTGACCTGGAGACGTGAGCGGGTGATGGCCATGGCGACCGGGGTTTCAGGAGCCCCGCGGCAGGACGTAGTGAAACCGCGGTCCCAGTGCGTCCTGGCGCGATGAAAGCGCCGTTCCATAGCGTTCCGGCCGGTGCCGCCGCCCGAGCCGCGGCCCCGCCAGTTTGCAACAAAGCCCTATGACGACCTAAACGGACGGAAAAGACGGGCATGTGCCTCCCGGTCAGGCTGACGTGGCCGCCGGAACCCGGATGAACGGTGACCCTGAACGCGGCCGCCTGGCTGGCCAGGATCATCCCCGCCGTCGTCCGCGGCGGGACATCCGGGTACCTGGCCGGCCTGCTCCTGGTCGCCTGGATCGTGGTGGAGGTGCTGGTGCTGCGGCGGTACTTCTTCCTGCAGCCCGTGATCGCCGCCATCGGTACGGCCGAGATGCTGCTGGCCTGGCGGTGGCAGCGGGCCGCCCGGGACCGCGGCTGACCAGCGATCCGGGCAGATCGTCACCGTGGACCGGGACCTCTGCCCCTGACCGGGTCGTTGCTCCGGTCCGAGAGTGACGGAGTGAGAAGGAAGTGACGGCATGAAAAGGATCGTCATCCTCGGTGGCGGCACCGGCGGGACGCTGGTCGCGAACCGGCTGCGCCGGTTCTACCGCCCGGGTGCCGTCGAGATCGTCGTGGTAGACCGCGACGGCGACCATGTGTACCAGCCCGGACTGCTGTTCGTCCCGTTCGGCCGAGCCGACGTGCGGCGGATCACCCGGCCGCGCTGGCGGCAGCTCCGCTCCGGCATCGTCTACTGCCAGGCCAGCATCGACCACGTCGACGTCGAGCACAACCGGGTGCAATTCGGCGGCGCGGGCCACGCGCTTGATTACGACGTCCTGATCGTGGCGACCGGCGCCGATCTGCTGCCGGAAGAGACCGAGGGGCTGACCGGGCCGGGCTGGCAGAAGAACGTCTTCACCTTCTACACCCGCGAGGGTGCCGAGGCCCTGCGCCGGGCGCTAGCCCGGTTCGACGGCGGCCGGCTGGCCGTCAACGTCGTCGACATGCCGATCAAGTGCCCGGTCGCTCCGCTGGAGTTCTGCTTCCTCGCCGACGACTACTTCCGCCGGCGCGGCATCAGGGACCGGGTGGACCTCACCTACGTTACGCCGCTGGACGGTGCGTTCACCAAGCCGGTGGCCAGCCGGGAACTGGCCGGCCTGCTGGCCGCCAAGGACGTCGAGCTGGTGACCGAGTTCAGCACTGGGTCCGTCCAGGCCATCGGCCAGCCGGGCGCGGGGGGTCGGCTGGTCTCCTATGACGAACGGGTGGTGCCCTTCGACTTGGCCGTGGTCATCCCGCTGCATGGCGGCGCCGCCTACGTCGGCCGCTCCCCCGGCCTCGGCGACGCGCTCGGCTTCGTCCCGGTCGACCCGCACACCCTCCAGGCGAAGGTCAAGCCGAACGTGTTCGCCCTCGGCGACGCCACCGACGTGCCCGCCTCCAAGGCCGGCTCGGTCGCGCACTTCGAGGGCGAGGTGCTGGCCGGCAACGTGCGCCGGTTCCTGGCCGGGGAACCGCTCGCGCCGTCGTTCGACGGGCACACCAACTGCTTCATCGAGACCGGCCGCGGCCAGGCCCTGCTGATCGACTTCAACTACGACACCGAGCCGCTGACCGGTCACTACCCGAGCCAGGTCGGGCTGCCGCTGCTGCGGCCGTCCCGGCTGAACCACCTCGGCAAGCTGGCCTTCCGGCAGCTGTACTGGCACGGCCTGCTTCCCGGCCGCGACATCCCCGGGATCAGCCCGGCCATGCCGGCCCGGGGCAAGAAGCACCCAGCCGCCGCCTCATCAGGAAGGTAGTCGAGAAGGTCTCGATCATCGTGTCGAAGGGCTCCCTGGAGGGAATCTACCCGGCCCTGATCATGGCCAACGGCGCCCGGGCCGAGGGCATCGAGGCCAACCTGTTCTTCACCTTCTTTGGCCTGGACGCCATCACGAAGAAGCGTCACGAGCACATCAAGGTCGCCACCGTCGGCAACCCTGGCCTGCACCTGGCCACGATCGTGGGCAGCCTGCCCGGCATGCCCGGGCTGATGACCAGCTACCTGTTTACCTGCCCCCTGCCGGGGTACCGGCGCCGGGGATGCCTGGTGCGCTCCAGCCGTCGCGTACCTCTGAAGATCCGTCAAAGGCTTGCCGTCACGAGCAGGGCGGCGGTGACGCCGAGCAGGACCGGGCAGATCTTGAACCAGATCACCGGCGTCCGTGCCCCGGTGAGCGCGGTCAGCGTGGCCAGGGCGATCAGCAGTGCCGACACGGCGCGGTACACCCAGGCGCGAATGTCCGCGGACGTACCGCCCGCTGCGGTCGCGGCGATGATCACGGCGGCGAGGCCCCACATGGTGACTGCCTCGGCCAGCCATTCCTGCTTGATGACGCGCCGGTTGTCTGGCGTGATCGGGCTGAACCCGGCCAGGACCTGGCGAGTCGGGATGGCGTGGGCGGTACCCCAGACGGTGATGACAGCCGCGCTGAGGTAGGCCAGGACTGCGTTCATGGCTCCCGCTTCCTCATGACTCAGCTCATGGTCAGCCCTCCGGAGTCACCGCACTCGGGGAAAAGGTCCCGCGGGGCCGTGACATTAGGCTCCGTTACCGGAGTGCATCGCCGCCCGCTTCACCACCGGGTTAGGGTTCCACTACTTGTCCCTTGCCTACCACGGTGACGCCGCCGGCCGATACCGTGAATCCGCGGGCCTGGTCGTGTTCCTTGTCCACCCCGACCGCGGCGCCCTCCAGCACCTTGACGTTCTTGTCCAGGATGGCGTGCTCCACCACCGCATGCCGGCCGACTCGCGAGTTGTGCAGGATCACCGACCGCTCCACCCTGGCCCAGCTGTCCACCCGTACCCCCGGTGAGAGCACCGACTCGCGAACCAGGCCGCCCGAGACGATCACCCCGTCGCTGATCAGGCTGTTGAATGCGCGTCCGGTCCGGTCCCCGTCCTCGTGCATGAACTTGGCCGGCGGATCCGGGTGCACGTGGGTCAGGATCGGCCACCGGTTGTTGTAGAGGTTGAACACCGGATGGAGCGCGCACAGGTCCAGGTTTGCCTCGAAGTAGGAGTCGATGGTGCCGACCTCGCGCCAGTAGCCCTGCTCGCGCGCGTCAGCGCCAGGCACCTTGTTCCGCATGAAGTCATAGACGTGGGCGGCGCCGTCCCGCACCAGCCGCGGGATGATGTCACCGCCGATGCTGTGCCCGCTGTCCTCGTCGGCCGCGTTCTTGCGCAGCGCCTCGACCAGCACGTCGGTGTCGAAGATGTACGTGCCCGTCGACACGAACGCCTCGTCTGGCGAGCCATGCAGGCAGGGCGGATCGGCCGGCTTTTCCTGGAACGCCTCGATGCGGTGGCCATCGGCCCCGGCCCGGATCACACCGAAGTCCGTAGCGGCGGTCCTGGGCACCGGGATCGCCGCCACGGTGACTCCGGCGTCCCAGTCCAGGTGGGCCTGGACCAGCTGGTTCGGGTCCATCCGGTACACGTGGTCAGCCCCGGCCACCAGTACGAGGTCGGGCTGGTCGCGCTGGATCAGGGTCAGCGACTGGTAGATCGCATCGGCCGAGCCGGCCTGCCAGCGCGGGCCGAGCCACTGCTGCGCCGGGACCGGCGTCACGTAGTTGTCCAGCAGGCTACTGAGCCGCCAGGTGGTGGTGATATGCCGGTTGAGGCTATGGCTCTTGTACTGGGTCAGTACGCAGATGTGCTGTATTCCCCCGTTGACCAGGTTGGACAGGGCGAAATCCACGACCCGGTAGATACCGCCGAACGGGACGGCCGACTTGGCCCGGTCCGCGGTCAGCGGTCCCAGCCGGTGCCCGGCTCCGCCCGCCAGGACGACCCCCAGGATCTTCTGCCGAGTCATCGGGCCTCACCTCCGGTACCCGTGCTGTCCGGTGGATGACGCCAACCCTGGTTCCGGCGTCGCCACCCGCCAAGGGCCATAGGTCCCCCGGTCCGGGCCCCTTTGGCCGATGTCCCGGGTGGCGGTGCAAGTTCGAATGAGAGCGGGCCTGCGCCCTGGCCTGGAAACGGAGGCGGTGATTCATGGACGCATCAGCAGTTCTCGCCCGTGCGGAGGACCATGTGATCGACGAGGCGGTTGCCACCCTAGCGCAAGCCGGCCATGGCCGCCAGCCACCCCTGCCGGACGGGCGCCGCCGCGAGGTGCGGCAGCTGTTCCGCCTGGTTCTGCGCTGCGTGCGCGCGGGCCGCGCCGAACCGGCCATCAGGCCGTGTCAGCAGATCGCGGCGCACTGTTACGCCGCGGGCATCGATCTGGCCGAAATCCAGGGATCCCTCACCGTCCTGGCCGAGGTGTTCTGGCGTCAGCTAGCCGACGGCCTGGCGGGCGAGCAGCTGATCGAGGCGCTCGGGCTGCTGACCGCCATCACCGGGGCGGCCAAGGACGCGATGGCCCGGACCTACGTGGCCCTGGCCACCCGTGACCGCGACGGCAAATCGTCAGCGGATGAACCAGCCAGCGCAGGCGCCGGGGACGGAGACCGTCCGGAGGGCATCGTCCAGGCCGACATCGTCGGCCGGGTCGGCATCATCACCCTCGGGGATCGCGACAAGCGCAACGCCATCGGCGCCGAGATAGCGGGCCGGGTCATCGCCGCGCTGGAAGGTCTGCGCGCCCGGCAGGTCCGTGCGATCGTCCTGCGCGCCGCGCCCGGCATGGACGTCTGGTCGGCCGGCCATGACATCGGCGAGCTCCCCGTCGGCCAGCGCGACCCGCTGGGGTACGACGACCCGCTCGAAGAGCTGATCCGGGCCATCCGCACCTTCCCCGCGCCCGTGGTGGCCATGGTGCACGGTACGGTCTGGGGCGGGGCGCTGGACCTGGTGCTCAGCTGTGACCTTGCCGTCGCCGACGAGACCGCGTCGTTCGCCATCACGCCCGCCAACCTGGGACTGCCCTACAACATCACCGGGCTGCTCCACTTTCACGGGCGGCTGCCGATCAACGTCATCAAGGAGATGTTCTTCACCGCGGCGCCCATCGATGCCCGCAAGGCCAGCCAGTGGATGCTCATCAACCACCTGGTCCCGTGGGACCGGCTCGAGTCGTTCACCTTGGAGCTGGCCGCCACGATGGCCACCAAGTCACCGCTGGCCATCGCGGTCATCAAGGAACAGCTCCGCGTCTTGTCGGACTACCAGCCCATCGCCGCCCAAGTGTACGAACGGGTCCAGGGCCTGCGCCGCCGGGCCTATGACAGCAGCGACTACCGTGAAGGACTGGAAGCCTTCGCCCAGAAACGCCAGCCCATCTTCCGGGGCACATAGCCCGCCGACCAGGAATCGTCCATACCGTTGAGACGCCGAGCCGAAAGGCCCCCGAGCGGGGGACCTCGGCCCGTGGCGGGTGCCGTGGTCCCGGGCCAGCGTCGGTTGCGGCATCCCGTCGCCCTGGCGGGTGCCGCCCGGTGTCACCGGGCTACCTGCGGCCCATCGGAGCGCGAGATGTCACGGTATCCGGTTGATCATGCAGGACTCGAGGTACTGACGTTCGACAGGTGCCTGCAGCTGCTCACCATGGTTCCGGTCGGGCGGGTCAGCTTCTTCGCCGACGGCGAGATCGTGGTGCTGCCGGTGAACTACGTCATGGACGGCCAGGATCCGGTCTTCATGACCGCCCGCGGGTCGAAGCTGTCCACCGCGGAAGGCCAGGCCATCGTGGCCTTCGAGGCCGACGCCTACGACGAGAAGACCCGGCGCGGATGGAGCGTCCTGGTCAACGGCCGCGCCTTCGAGGTCGACGAGGACGCGGAGATCCACCGGCTGAATGGCCTCGGCCTGCACCCGTGGGTCGCCACCGCGGTCCGCCCGTTCTGGATCCGGATCCGGCCCACCGCGGTCAGCGGCCGGCGGACACCGAATCACGAGCCATAGATCGCCACCGCCTAACGTCTTCAATCGCTCGCGACAGCGGGCGGTCCAGAGGCATACGGCCGCACCGAAGTGACTTCGGCCCCTGGTCTTCCGGCCCGCTGCCGTGTTCGGTGTACCTAGCAGGAGGTGACACGAGTGGTCAGCTCGACAGCGCAGCCAACGGAACAGCCGGGCGCGGCGGTGATGACGAACGACCTCGTCGTGCGCCGGCAGGGGCACGTCATCCTCGACGGCCTGACCTTCGCCGTCCCGCGCGGCCAGGTCACCGGCTTGCTCGGGCCGAGCGGCTGCGGTAAGACCACCTTGATGCGCACGCTGGTCGGCGTGCAGGTAATCGACGCGGGCCGGGTAGAACTGCTCGGCCTCCACGCCGGGGATCCACGGCTGCGACCGCGGATCGGATACGCCACCCAGGACCACGCCGTCTACAGCGACCTCACCCTGACCGAGAACCTGCGCTACTTCGGCACCGTGCTCGGCCTGCCGCGATCACGGCTGGCGGACGCCATCGCGCGGACCGTGGCCACCCTGGACCTGGGCGGCCTCGAAGACCGACTGGTCAGCACCTTCTCCGGCGGTCAGCTGGCCCGGGCCGACCTGGCCGTGGCCCTGCTGGCCGGGCCGGACCTGCTGGTCCTGGACGAGCCGACCGTCGGCCTCGATCCCGTGCTGCGCCGCGACCTGTGGGCGGTGTTCCACCGGCTGGCCGACGGCGGGGCGACGCTGCTGGTGTCGAGCCACGTGATGGACGAAGCCGCCCGGTGCGACCACCTGCTGTTCATGCGCGCGGGCCGGTTCCTGGCCGCGGGCAGCCCGGGCGAACTGCTCGCCGAGACCGGTGCGGCCGACCTGGAATCGGCGTTTCTCGCGCTGGCCAGCCGCCGTCAGGCGGTCCGGCCATGACCGCGGTGACCGGCGGGGCGCCGGCCCGCGCCCGGACCTCCCTCGGCGTCCCCGTCAAGTGGCGGCTGACCTGGGCCACGGCCCGCCGCGTGCTCAGCCAGCTACGCCACGATCCGCGGACCGTCGTGATGCTGATCGCGGTGCCCTCGCTGCTGATGGTCCTGCTGCGGTACGTGCTGGACAACCCGGTCGCGCTGAACCGGTTCGCCCCCGAGTTCATCGGCGTCTTCCCGTTCATCATCATGTTCATCATCACCGCGGTGACCACGCAGCGGGAGCGCGCCCGCGGGACGCTGGAGCGCCTGATGGCGATGCCGCTGGGCAAGCTCGACCTGCTGGCCGGCTACGCCATCGCGTTCGGCCTGGTCGCCTGCGTCCAGGTCGGGGTGGTGACGGGGATCTCGCTGACCTGGCTGGGCGTCAAGCTGCCCGGCTCGGTCGTGCCGCTGCTGGTGGTAGCGGTCCTGGACGCGCTGCTGGGCATGTCTCTCGGGCTGTTCGCGAGCGCGTTCGCCCGGACCGAGTTCCAGGCCGTCCAGACCATGCCCGCCTTCGTGCTGCCGCAGACGCTGCTGTGCGGGATCGTCGTGGCCCGCGACCAGATGTCCGACGTGCTGCGCTGGCTGTCCGACGTGCTGCCGCTGTCCTATGCCGTGGACGCCATGCAGCAGATCAGCGCCGGAGCTTCCTGGTCCGGCACGGTGACCAGGGACGTCGGCGTCATCATTGGGTTCATCGTGATCGCGCTGGCCGGCGGGGCACTGACCCTGCGCCGCCGCACCCGCTAGGCCGGCCAGCCGACACGATCTTGAAGAAGTCATCCATCAGACTCACCTTCGTACCAGGCGCGCGGGAAAGTGGGACTTGCTCGCCGCGCCGAGTGCCATCCCCCACCGGCGGGCCCGCTCGGCCTCGCCGTAGGCCAGCGTGTTCTGCTGGCTGACCAGGAAGCTCTTCGGCGCGGCGACGAGCCGGCAGCCACGTCGCCTCAGCTGCCTGGCGATGGGCCGGCTGGCCCGCCCGGTGAAGGCGGGGATGTCAGCGAGCCGGGTGTCGAAGGCGGCGGCATGAGTGTGATCGCCGGAGATTTTCTTGAGCCAGTCGCGGATTCCCGCCCCGCTGGCCCCCGGCTCGAGCGTCAGCCCGCTGCCCTCCTTGGCCGCCGCCTGCGCCGCCATCCGCCGCGTCATGGCGCTCGATATTCCGTGCATGTGGGTCGGGCCGCCGACAACCAGGAGGTCGGTTCCCGCGAGCAATTCCGGGGTAGCATCGCCCACCGGGACAAGGGTCACCTCGTGGGTGGCGCGTAGGCCGTCCGCGATGTTGCTGGCGATCACGTGGGTGTTCCCGTACATCGATTCGTACACCACTAGTGCCCGCATAGCTGATCACACATCCCTTATGTCTACCGTCCAGCGCAGCCGGCCTGACGCTCGCGGGCCACGAGCCAACGACCCTGACCGCCGGGACCAACGTCACCCGGTCCCGGGCAAGGCGCCTCTACTCCGGTTCCTCGCCGCGTGCTGTCCTGAGCACGAAACAGTGCTGGACCAAGCCGAGCAAGCCGGGGCGAAGGAGAGCGCACGATGCGCCACTACCAGGTACGAGACGTCATGACCGCAGGCCCGATGACG
Organism: Streptosporangiaceae bacterium; assembly: GCA_050011155.1. Classification (GTDB taxonomy): domain Bacteria; phylum Actinomycetota; class Actinomycetes; order Streptosporangiales; family Streptosporangiaceae; genus Palsa-504. The sequence continues at coordinate 1,736 of JBEKJP010000017.1, read as the reverse complement.
GTTACCCCGTCCACGCCGATCAAAGAGGTGGCCAGCATGCTGGTCAGGCTGCAGGTCGGCGCCTTGCCGGTGGTCACCCCGCGAGACGGCGTGATGGGCACTGTCACCGAGACTGACCTGCTCAGGAAGGAACAGCTCCAGCAGGACCCGGAAGGTTCGCATTCGGCCCACCTGCGCTACCGGGACCGCCGGGCCATCGCTACCGCGGAGACCGCCGGGGAAATCATGAATCCGCACCCGGCCACCGTGCGGCCTGAGGCGCCCCTAGCGGAGGCGGCTCGCCTCATGACCCGCCACCAGGCCCGCTGCCTGCTGGTGACCGACGCCGACGGGAAACTGCTCGGCATGGTCAACGCCCGGGACCTGCTGCGGATCTTCCTCCGCTCAGACGAAGCGATCAAGCTGGACATCGTCGGCGACGTGCTGCCGCGCTACCTCGGCACCAACCCCGTCATGATCGACGTCGAGGTAATCGACGGGGTGGTCCAGCTGACCGGTGAGCTCGAGCGCAAGAGCATGCTGGCCGCGGTACGCCCGGCGGTTCGCGCGGTGGACGGGGTGATCGACGTCGTAGGCCGGCTCGGCTACGCGATCGACGACACCGAGCACCTTCCGCAGCCGGATGAGGTCGAGACGCCGCACTCGCCGGTAGCGGCCCGCCGGCTGATCTAGGCCAGCCAAGGCTAAGATGCCTACGACCGAACGAGGGTGGTTCCCGTAGCAACTCCCGGTTCCCCGCGTACCGGCTCGGCGCTGGTCGTGGTGATCGGCGTCGGCAACGACTTCCGCCGCGACGACGGGGCCGGCCCCGCCGTCATCGACCGGCTACGCGGCCTGGCGCCGCCCGGCGTGCGGCTCGTGGTCACCGACGGCGAGCCCACCCGGCTTATCGACGCCTGGGCCGACGCGGACCTGGCCGTGGTCGTCGACGCGGTCCGGGCCGACCCGCCGGAGCCAGGGAAGATCCACCGTTTCGTGGTGGACCGGCCGGGCGCCGCGCCGGGACGGGCGGCCAGCTCCCACGGCCTCGGCTTCGACGACGCGATCAGGCTGGCCATCGCGCTGGACCGGATGCCGGGCCGGCTGATCGTACACGCGATCGAGGCCGCCGACCTGTCCCAGGGGCCCGGCCTGACGGCGCTGGTCGCCGCCGCGGTCGGCGTCGCCGCCCGCGCGATCCTGGACGACCTCACCAGCGGCTAAGGCCAGCGGCGGGGGCCGCGGGATCAGCGTGTCGGCAGTCGCGGGGAAGAACACGTTCTGGCGGCCGTCATGCCAGCGGACCACGTAAGGCGGCCTGCCGTGCTCGCCCCACACCTCGATGATGACCGCCTCGCGGTCCCCTTGGCCCGCGCGGCGTTCCTTCACCAGCAGCGTGTCACCTGCCCTTGCCTGCATGGTCCTCACCGCGTCCTGGTCTCGTGATGGTGGCTGGGCTGGGCAACTGCGCTCCGCGGGCCAGTTCTACGCGTCCACAGTGTCGCAGGACCGGACACCAGACGCCAGGGCCCCTACCCGGGACCTTCGCCTCTGACAGCGCGGCGGCTCCGGCGCGACCCTGGCCTCGAAGCACCATGAGGAGAATCTGCCATGAAGGCTCTGATCGTCGTCTTGGTCATCGTCGCGGTCCTGGTACTGATCGGGCTGGCGATGGCACTGAAGATCGTCAAGCAGTACGAGCGGGGCGTGCTGTTCCGGTTCGGCCGGCTGCGGGGCTCGCGGAACCCCGGGCTGCG